>JANNAQ010000022.1:0-17893 GCA_031384515.1 Bacteroidia bacterium | reverse complement strand
TTTCGAGAAATCTAATCCGCTTATGACTTATTAATCGTTTTATATTAGCCAATTAATTGATCAAATTTGACTCGGAATCCAATTGCAGATTATGAATAAATTTCATCTGGATATTCTTAATCTCATCAAAGAAAACTCAGGCACTCCTACCCAGCATACGTTTCTGGATTCCTATCTTGGAAACAACCACCCACGATATCCGATTAATGTTCCAACCCTTAGACTGATTGCTAAAGAGTGGTCTAAATCGAATCGACATATAAGGGCTAAGGAATTTCAAAAAGTAATTGACAGCCTGATCCATGGCAAGTCATCTACAGAGAAGAACATGGCTGGAATTCTGCTGGATAACTCTACTAAAGAACAAAGGAAGTTTGATCCAACATGTTTTGACATATGGCTTGACCAGTTAATCGGCTGGGCAGAAATTGATTCTGTGTGTACGGGTGCCTATGCCGCCAGTGAAATTCCATCCAACTGGAAAGTATGGAATAGTTTATTGATTAAATTTTCAAAAAGCAAAAATATCAACAAGAGACGCGCTTCGCTGGTGTTGTTATGCTCGCCTCTTCGAAAAGCTGCCGATGAAAGACTTGCAGCAGCTGCATTGGTCAACATGGATAGACTAAAAAACGAAAAAGAAATACTGATTACAAAAGCTATTTCGTGGCTATTGCGAAATATGATCAAACATCATCGCAAAGAAGTTGTTGATTACCTGAAAGTAAACCAAGAAAGCCTTCCAAAAATTGCGGTACGTGAAACGCAAAAAGTTTTGGATACTGGAAAGAAGACGGGTTAGTTCTAAGAAATCAGATGCTTAGGAAAATCTGATATTGTCTTGCAGCCGATTTGCTCCATCACTTGCAGCAACTGAGTTTTTAAAATTGAAATGGTGTGATCGCCTCCTTCACTTCCGAGAGCAGCCACTCCATACATAAAGGACCGGCCCATAAATGTAAAATCGGCTCCACATGCTAACGTCCTGGCTACATCAGGTCCGGAGCGCATACCACTATCGATCATTATTTTTAACTTCCCCTTATAATTTTCAATAATCGGATGTAACGATTTTACTGTAGACTGCCCAGCATCAAGTTGTCTACCGCCATGATTAGAAACGATAATTCCATCCAGGCCTAATTTAATAGCTAACGCTGTGTCTTCTTCAGTGGCAACTCCTTTTAGAACCAACTTGCCTTTCCATTGATCGCGGATGGATGCAATTCGTTCTTCATTCAATCGCCCAGAAAATGTTTGGTTCATATAGGCACCCAGCTTTTTCATATTCATCCCTTTTGGCATATAGGGCTTCATGGTTTCAAAAGCGGGTTGACCATGAAATAGAGTTCGTAAAGCCCACTCCGGTTTGCCCATAATCTGAAGTACATTTCTTAACGTCATGCGAGGTGGCATTGCTAAACCATTGCGAATATCGCGAGGCCTGTAACCGAATGTAGGCACATCACAAAGTATCACCAGCACCGGACAACCTGCTGCTTCCGCTCTTTTAATAATATCTTTTTTAATTGCTTCTTCAGCAGGATGGTACAATTGAAACCAAGCCTTACCTTCTGTGATTTCACTTATCTTTTCTATACTAGACGTTGTTACTGTACTTAAAATAAACGGTATGTTATGCTTACGTGCAGCCTTTGCCAGAATCTCAGGAGCGTTCGGCCACATCAATCCTTGTAGTCCTACCGGTGCTATTCCAAATGGCGCATCGTAAACATGTCCGAATAATTCCGTTTTCATGTCTGCCGGTGTATGCTGGCTCAGGTAGAAGGGTTTTAATTCTACCTCTCTTATTTCGGAAGTGTTCTTGTACAGATTTACATCTTCATTGCAACCGCCATCCAGGTATTCAAAAGCAAAGCGGGGAATTCTCCTTTTTGCCTTATCCCTTAGATCATCCACACTTGGAAAGCTTGTGTTATAGGCTATTGACATGAGTTACTTGTTGTTTTCAAATATACCGCTATGATGATTTGAATACCAAAAAGAAATGGATTCTCAAGTTCAGATCATCAAATTTTTTTATGCCATTATAATTCAAGTTGGCTAGCCGTTTTTGGATGATTCCCTTTTCTGCTATTGATCACTAAAATAGTAATTCCTGTCAGTATAAGTGGAATACTCAAAATTTGTCCCATGTTTACTATCATGTCATCTTCAAAAGCTTCCTGACTAACCTTAAAAAATTCGTCAATGAAACGTAGGCTAAACAAAATAATCAAAAACCAGGCAAACATAGATCCATTCTTAAGGTGACTTCTATATTTATTCCAAATCCAAAAAAGAGCTATGAACAATATGAAACAATAGATTGCCTCGTAAAGCTGAGCCGGATGCCGAGGAACATCATCCATACGTGTAAAAATAAATGCCCACGGCAAATCGGTTGGCAGTCCAATCATCTCGGAGTTCATTAAGTTTCCCAATCGTATGCAACATCCGGTCAAGGCTACTACTATTGTTAAGCGATCTAGTATCCACAGGTATTCCACCTTGGTTTTGCGCGCAAATAGATAAGTGCCGATAAAAATTCCAATTGCTGCCCCATGGCTAGCAAGGCCGCCTTCCCAAATAGCAAGAAATTGCAACGGATTCTGAAAATAATGTACTGGATCATAAAAGAGGCAATGGCCCAAACGAGCTCCGATAATAGTGGAGATCACCATATACATCGTCAAGGAATCAATTTCCAATTTAGATCGTCCCTCTTTTTTATAAATGAACTCCATAATCTGGTTGCTTATAATAAAACCGAGTGCCCAGGATACTCCATACCATCTCACGGGATGATTAATAAATGGAATGACAAACATGTCGGGATTAACATCCCAGATAATATAACTTAACAAATTCATACCTTATATAATATTCACGAAAGTAGGCTAAAAATTGCTATGCAGTGAACAGGGCTTGTCAGGTTATTGGATTTATTGCCCAAGGCAAATGGACTTTTTCAAATTTAGAATACGTTGAAGAAAACCTTAACTTAATTTTGCTTCACCTTCGCGATGCAAAGGGAACTTGCGAGGTAAATCACTTCTTCTGGAGAATTCGCATCAACTTTCAATGTCAGGTTTTTTCTTTTGCTTTCGTCCATGCGCGAGTATTTCAAATCTGAGTCAGCATACTGCCACGCCACCTCCAATTGCTTTTTCACATCGTCCGCTTCTTTTAATTTACTTTGTGCCTTGAGGCTTTCATAAAGCCCCATCAGCGCAAAACCATTTTTTGGCCAAGTGGTCAAGTCATCACTATAGATTTTTTCAGCACCAGCATAGTCACCTGCCAACATCAACACGTTGCCCAACAGGTGTCGAACCGAGAAAAACCAATCGGGTGGTTCGTTGTAATTCAAATTGTCTTCCAGTACAATGGCTTGCTTCAGAAGTTCCGTTGCAGTCTTGTAGTCGCCTTTTTTCGTCATCAACTCTGCCTTCAAAACCTTCGATGCAATTTTACAAACCTGGTCTGCCGGATTGATGGCCCAAATAATAATTTTCTTCACTCCCTCCGAGTCGGTCAATCTATCCAGCGAGTCCAATTCAGTCTGCGCTTCAGCCAGTTTGTTGAGATTTGCAAAAGCCATTCCCCGGGCGTAATGCCAAATAGCTTTTGGGTAAGCTAAGTCTTCATCGGGTTTGGTGGTTGCTACTATTTTTTCCCATTGTTCAAATTTTACTAGCACGTGAAGAGGAATAGTCGTGTAATGCAAAACGGTTTCGTATCCCGGCTCACGAAAATATTTTTTGTCCAAAATACTCACGGTCTTGTAAGCGGCTTCAATTGCTTTTGCACCTCTGCCTTCAAACGTGGCTGTGGCGGCCAGGAAATGGTAGTTGTGGGGGTAGTAATACTGCGGATAAACGCCTTGCGACTTGCATTCAGCAATATAAATGCTGTCGGCTACCACGGCTTTTTCATTGGCTATCGATCCTTCGTGATAGTCTCCGGTATTGATATAAATATGCGAGGGCATGTGCACCAAATGCCCTGCTGATGGCACCAACGTTTTCAATCGTTCTGCACTGATCAGTGCTTTTTCAAGATCGGGCCCCGCTTCTGTAGCATGGAGATAAAGATGATTAGACAGCGGATTGTTTGGGTTGATGACCATCGCGCGTTCTAGTACTTGTAGTAATTCTGGTGTCCACGGTTGAGGTGCGCCTCCCTTTCGCTCGAAAAAATTCCATGCATGCAAATTCATGATGGATTCCGCATACAGTGTGGCCACAAAATCATTTTCGGGAAATTGAGAATAGGCTGCTTTCATAGAAGCAGAATATCCTTCGCTATTGGTAGTGATTGAATCAGCAGGAAACTTAACTTCAATTGCTTTGATGATAGCCTGCTCCCACGAGGAAGTGCTTTGACTAAACCTCACTGCTTTTTGCACGGCCTGCTTGATGTCGTTGACTGCTCCCATATTTTGGCCGCCCGAATTGTAGTTGGGCCCCAGTACATAGGCGATTCCCCAATAGCCCATGGCAAAGGTGGAGTCCTGACGGATGGATTCGCGAAACGAACGCTCTGCTTCCGCATGGTTAAATCCATTGGCCATGATGACGCCCTGATTAAAAAAGAGTTTTGCATACTTGGATGGCGTGGAGACATTCACTTGATAGTCGCCAATGTTCTTGAGTATCGGAGCTTCGAAGGTTGGCTTCTTGTCAACACATGTTGTGAACACCAGAAGTAATGAAATGAAAATCAGTGCGCTTTTCATAGCAAAAGGGTTTAGGGGAGGTTTTCAGTAACTCTAAGGTAATAAACTATTTGACTGAGGACTAAATTGGTGAAGGCCATTGCTGTAGGTAATTGATCATCGCGACAAAGATACTGGGCAAATGTAATTTGTCACCACGTCTTCTGCACGACAGTTAACTACCTAATATAAAACTAAATTACGTGCCGCCACTTACTGTTAAATGAGCCATGAAGAAACTGTTATCGGAAATTAGAGATTGTAAAGTCTGCAAAGAGTTTTTACCAAACGCGCCTCGACCAATCATTCAAGCATCTGGCCAATCGAAAATTTTGATTATCGGCCAGGCCCCAGGCCAAAAAGTGCAGGACAGCGGCATTCCGTGGGACGATAAAAGTGGCGATGAATTGAGACGATGGTTAAATGTAACTAAAGACCAATTCTATGATCCCAAACTATTTGCATTAATGCCAATGGGTTTTTGCTATCCCGGCAAGGGCACTTCCGGTGATTTGCCACCAAGGCCCGAGTGCGCTCCGTTGTGGCATCTAAAAATGTTATCGCAGATGAAAAATGTAAAACTCACATTGCTTATTGGCCAATACGCGCAGAAATACTATTTAGGAAAAGCGTTTAGCGAAAGCATAACCGATAATGTGAGGAATTTCCAAAAATTTTTGCCCGCCTATTTACCACTCGTTCATCCTTCGCCACGCAACCGAATCTGGCAAAAGAAAAATCCCTGGTTTGAAAAAAAAATTGTTCCTGCCTTGAGGGATATACTGGATTTAAGTTAACATCTAATACTGAACATCTCAGATAGATAAGAGATTGTATTGACCTGTGTCTGTTTACTAAAACAATAACTCTAAAATTATTCTTAAATTCATATTCAATTCACCCTAAACCCAACTCTTATGGAAATGAACATTAATTATATCGCAATTTTGGTGGCCGTTGTCGCCAACTTTATTCTAGGATTCATTTGGTACACGCCTCTATTTGGAAAAGCTTGGGCAAAAGAAGCAGGGCTAGATACCTCGGTGAAGCCTACAACCGGAGAAATGGCAAGAGGTATGATCATCATGGTAATTGGTAATTTCTTTCTGGCGTATGTGCTAGCCCACAATATGGCCGCCTGGAGTTTCGTACCGGGGATGAACGAAATGTCTCCTATATCAAATGTAATGAGCTCTGCCATATTTACATGGCTAGGTTTTTATCTGCCCGTAGATATCGGAGTTGTTACGTGGGAAAAGAAATCATGGAAACTTTTTGGTATTAATACAGGCTACCATTTTATGATGTTGCTTGTAGCTTCGTTGATTTTGACATTCATGTAGTCTAACCTGTCTTAATAGTTAACCAAAAAAACTGTTTGGAGGCAACTCCGAATGGTTTTTCGATTTATTTCCGTTCCAAATCCAGACTACTCTTAGCACTGATCGCCTGCTTCAGCATCCCATCTAAGGCAACCCTATCATAGTAGCGGCCTTTTTTTATAACCCCATAAATGTTTCTTATAGCGGTAATATCCTCTAACGGATTTTTATCGAGTAAAACAAGATCGGCAACTTTTTCTTCCTCTACAGATGCCATCGTATTAAACTTCCCAAAGTATTGAGCCCCATTAATGGTGGCCGCTTGCAAAATTTCAAGCGGGGTTAATCCAGCTTCGTTAAAAATCATGAGTTCTTCAATCAACGATTCGGCAGGATAGACATATGTATTTAATGCTGCTGCATCGCTGCCAGCGATAATTTTAATTCCAGCTTTCTGAAGATAAGGAAGCTGCTTTTTTACCAACTCGTAGCTATCTTTTCTTTGTTGCTTTTGCTCATCTGTATCACTCGCCATTCGGTTAATGCGCCAGGCATAGTTGGAAGTAAATCGTTGCGTGAGGTATTTTAAAAAATCATCTTTTTGATGATCATTCTGATCGAGAAAAGCTAGCTGTCTGCTCCCAATCAATGTGGGACAAACGAATAATCCTTTTTGCCCAAGCTTTTCATAAGCAACAATTGCTCGAGCCTGATCAAAACTCTTCGCATACTTTTGTCCTGCATCACCTTTAGTTAATTTTCCTGATAACACACTTTGTTTCACTTCTTCTTCATCTCCGCCTAACCGCAGCATGTAACTGGCGTGTTCAATACTGGTGAATCCCGCATCTACTAATTCAGAAATAGTAAGATCAAAGGGTACATGCCCGGATACCTTGTACCCTCTGGCCTTTGCAGAGATAACACCCTTGAGAAATAAATCTCCTGACAACCTATTTTCGGTAATCTTAACAAAATCAATTTGATACTTATCCAACAAGTCAAGCATTTGGTTTAATTCCACTTCTGTGGCGATCTCCAGATCTCCTTTCCAGATGGAATTCTTTCCTTCCAATTTTTTTCCAGCCGTAAAAATAGTTGGCCCAACAAGTGAATCGTGATTGATCTGATCACGCCATTTCAAAACTTGCTCTCCCAAATCGCTGGCACAATCGCGCACTGTCGTAATGCCATAAGCGAGGAATACTGGTAAGAGTGCTTTATTGTCGGGCACTAAGTCCGCGCCTTCCAAATGAATATGCATGTCCCATAGTCCTGGAATCACATATCTCCTTTCACCGTTTATTTTTTTTGAGTCCTTGTATTTTTTACGCAGCGTTTCATTTTTCCCGATTGTTAAAATATTTCCTCCCATCATTACAAGTGCTGAGTTCTGGCTAATCGATCCATCCACAACATTGATGATATTGACATTATACAAAAGGAGAGTTGAATTCACTTCCTGAGCAATAAGCAGCTGAATGCATGCAGTAAGTAGTAGTACTGCCAAAAAGAGTCTTCGTTTCATACACTTAGTTTAGTGTAAATTAAAATAAAAAGGCCGCCATAGCTAGAGTTATGGCGGCCTTGTGGAGCCGCAGGGAATCGAACCCTGGTCCAGAGAAGATAAAACCGTACGTTCTACATGCTTAGTTGACTTTGATTGTCGGGAGGCGCAAGGCAGGCAACAGCCTAAACTCCTCCGTAGTTACTGTTTTCTCGACAGCTGCGCGTAACCACGCAACGGCCCAGTTCATGCTTTCGACATCGCTGATCCAAGCCCGCGGAACAAAGGCTTGGGCAATGATGGCCTTCCACTTCTTAAGCAGAATAAGCTAATCTAACCTTAGGTCAGATTAAGCAGCCATGGCGTAAGTATTCTCGCCACTTATTGGTTTGAGAGCAGTGTTCAAAGCTCTACCCTCATGAGCTTGCATGCTGGCATACGACATCACACATCCTGTCAATACCGGACGGCCCCTTTATCCTCCGAAGCCTTTTAACCACCGTAGCCTTGGCGAAGGTGGTTGGCAAAGGAGGAAGAAATCCTTGATCGTTAATCGTTGTTGGTATTTTGGGCGGCTGCCGGGCTATCCGCTACAAGCTCCCTCTCACCTGCACACGGAGTTTATCCCGAGCGAAGCGAGGGAGGCTTTTCGCTTCTATCCCTGCCGCATACAACCAACTTCAAAGAACATCCTCTCGATTTAAAATCAGAAGAGAGACAAAAGTACGGGAAAATAAGTTCCTAGAAGCTCAAAGCAAAAAGTAAAAAGCTTAAAGCTAAAGAGTCCAGGCTTTTAGCTTTATGCTTTCGACTTTAAGCTTTAAGCTTTGAGCTTTGAGCTTTGAGCTCAATTCCAATTTCTTCAATCACTAAATAATCTTTCTTAGAAATAGATTGGCGGGCCAGTAACTCTGCAATAAATCCCGTAAGGAAAAGCTGAACACCTAAAACCACGGCCACCAAAGCCAGGTAAAAAATGGGTTGCTCAGTGATCTCTCGTTTAAGTGGAATTTTAGAAATGAAAACAGAATCAATTTTATCCCAACCCATCTTTATAGTAAAAGCAAATCCTGCTAGAAATGAAATCATTCCCCAGGCTCCGAAAAAATGCATAGGCCGCTTAGCAAATCTGCCAATAAAGGTAATGGTAAGTAAATCCAGAAAGCCACGCACAAAACGTTCCCAACCAAATTTACTTACTCCATATTTTCGTTCACGGTGCTCTACAACTTTCTCTGTAATCTTTGTGAACCCCGCCCATTTCGCCATCACCGGGATGTAGCGGTGCATTTCACCATATACCGAAATGTTCTTCACCACTTGATAATGATACGCTTTCAATCCACAATTGAAATCATGGAGATTGATACCTGAAATTTTTCGGGTAACGTAATTGAAAAATTTCGAAGGCAACGTTTTTGAAATTGGGTCATGGCGTTTCTTCTTCCAGCCACTGACCAATTGATACTTCTCTTCTTTGATTAATCTATATAGCTCTGGAATTTCATCAGGACTGTCCTGCAAATCAGCATCCATGGTGATCACCACTTCACCTTGAGTTACTTTAAAAGCTGTATGAAGTGCTGCCGACTTCCCGAAGTTACGATTGAATTTAATTCCTTTAAAAGAAGAGTTGATCAAGCCGACCTTTCGGATTTCCTCCCACGTATTGTCCGTGCTGCCATCGTCCACAAAAATCACTTCATAAGAAAAACCATGCTCTTGCATCACACGGCTTATCGACTGACTGAGTTCGGGTATCGATTCTTCTTCGTCCTTAGCAGGAATTACGACTGAGATATTATAGGTAGTCATTAAAAATTATACCTCAAGATCAGGGTTGTTCTTCTTAGTAAACAAACTAACAATAAGTGCACAAATAACCAGAATGATAATTCCGAATACAATTCCAAAAATAAGCAACATGGTGGGCGTCATAAATTTGGCTGTCATCTCCATCGCTGCGTCAATCTGATCATCTGTCATGCCATCTTGCGCAGCCATGTTTTCACGTGTCTTATCAAGTAACTGTTCTATGTAGCTTGTGTCAATAAACTTTATATAGACAAATGTAAAAATGCTGGAAATAACCGAAGCAACTACAGACAACCAAAAGCCAATGCCCGTACCCTGGCCAATTGACATGTAGCCATCTCCATTTTCTTTGTAATACTTATGAGCAAGAAAGATAATGGCTATGCTGAAGATCAGGCTGGCCCAACGACCAACCCCCTGTGTCATATCAACTCCTGCTACATTCAGTCCAACGAAATAAGCAATTGAAACTAAGCCTTGAATTAGCCCATATCGAATACCAACTGACATAGTTGTAACCTTAGGGGATTCTGCATTTTGTGCTTC
Organism: Bacteroidia bacterium; assembly: GCA_031384515.1. Taxonomy (GTDB): domain Bacteria; phylum Bacteroidota; class Bacteroidia; order Cytophagales; family Cyclobacteriaceae; genus ELB16-189. The sequence continues at coordinate 7,983 of JANNAQ010000022.1, read as the reverse complement.
CATGATTTTATGTGGTTAGTGGTTGTCGTCTTAAAATTACTGATATAATTATGCTAATAAAAAAGCTGATAATAAAGCTCTGAAAGAAGTACCGTTTAGCCAAATAAGCTGCATCTGCCTCTCGTATGGCCTTCAGTCCCTGCTCAAATGTCTCTTTCCCCATCCGTTCAATGTCCTCTACGGGATAAGACTTGGCTTGTTCCAGTGTCAATTCAATAAAGGAAGATAAAAATTCTGCATTCCATGAAACAAACGCAAAGAGCAAAATAGAAGACACTAACGCATAGGCAAACGTTAGAACAAAACTTCCCACCATTCCTTGCGCAAAAGACAAAAGACCTTCGTTGTGAAACTCCCTGTAATCGCGTAAGCTAAACACTAATACCAACGCAAAAAGTAAGATCCGGAAGTCAAAGAATACAGGTATTACAAATGGATGACGACCCGCATAATATAAAATAACGAGTAAAGCAAAGCCCAATACACCAGCAACCAGACCGTAGCGGATAACGATGCGAAAGAGTGGGTTCTTAAACATTCAATCGTGAAAGTTAAATCCAGTGCTAGTTAGTCTTCAATTTTAGCCTTGCCATTATTAAAAACAGCTACTGCCTTTCCCTTTATAGTCTTGCCAAGCCAGGGTGAATTCTTTGACTTAGAATAATTGGTATCTTTATCAAAAGTCCATTCTGCAGTTGGATCGAATAATGTCAGACATGCCTTTTCATCCACTTCAATTTTTGGCACCTCTAACTTCAGTAATCTTCTTGGCGCACTCGTCACCTTTTCAAGTAAGTCTTCCATTTCCACCAATTTAGATAAGGCTGAAAGTTGGGAAGCAAAAGTTTGCAAGTTGATCATGCCAAAATCAGCCAAGTCAAATTCCAAAAACTTACTTTCATCGTCTTGAGGAACATGGCCGGTGATCAACACTTCGATCGTGCCATCCTTAAGTGCTTTGATCAAAGCGTCACTGTCCGACTTTTCACGCAAAGGTGGATTCACTTTATAATTGGTGTCAAAATCCATAAGCACACTATCATCCAGCAAAGCTTGATAGCCAGTAATATCACAACTTACATTCAATCCCTTTTTCTTTGCCGCTCTAATCAAGTCAACCGATTTAGCAGTCGATACTTTGGCAAAATGTAACCGCCCACCTGCATAACTGAGTAATTCCAAATTTCTATTGACAGCCACTTCTTCTGCAATTCGTGGCATTCCCTTTAGTCCCAACATTGTGCTATTGATTCCTTCATGCATCTGGCCAAACATGCTTAACCAGTTGTCTTCTGGATGATCAATCAACAGACCATCAAACTTTTGAAGATATTGTAATGACTTCAGGAAAATGTCAGTGTGCCAAACCGGCTTAAGTCCATCAGTAAAGCCAACAGCACCTGATTCGAATAAGTCTATCATCTCCGTCAACTCCTCACCCTTATTATTCTTGGTAACGGAAGCTAATGCATGAATTTGAACCAGTCGATTATCATTACCCTGTTTAATGTAACTTACTTCGTTCTTAGTCTGAACAGTTGGATAGGTATTTGGAAGAACAGCCACATCGGTAAATCCACCTGCAGCTGCCGCTTTTGCTAGCGAGGCTAGATCTTCCTTGTGTTCTAGACCAGGATCACCCACATAAGCACCCATATCAAACCAACCGATAGATAGGAACATTCCATCTGCGTCAATCACTTTATCAGCGGAATAATTTTTATCTGCAATTTCTGCTATTCGACCATTACTGATTAGTACATTTTTTTTCTTGCTATGAAAAGGGTTTCCCTTATCGATGATAGTAGCTGACTGGATGAGAATTTTCATAGTGATTGATCGAGTAATGCAACAATTCTATTCCTAACCTCTTGCTGTTTTTCCAATCGAATTGATCCAGCCTTATATTTAATATTGGATTTTTCAGCTGTAAAAATCCTATTGGGTCTAATAAAACTCAATTGGTCAAGTCCTCCCAAAATAAAATCATTTTTATCTAAGCTAATGGAGAACCCATCTGTCTTTTGTTTGCTCGTAATCTGACACAGCATTACATCTCCATTCGGCAATTCAACAATTATAAGGTCAGGCCTAAATTTAATAGATGATAAGTCCGAAAATGGAAAAGGGATGACAATTACATCGCCTTTCACAAATTCTTCCATGCTTCATCTTCTTCAGGTGAATCCCAATCCCGGGACAATACTTTTTCTGAGGCGAGGTGCGTCTTGATGTTATCCTCTCCTGTCTTCCTACTCTTTAAGAACAGTAGATAGTCATAAATTTCTTTTAAGAGATTCGCAGGAGAACTCTTGATCTCTTCAGCCAAGGCTTCTTTAATTGACATACCACAAAATTACTTTAAAAATCGAATCAAAAGAACTTCTACTAACAGAAAGAACAAAGCCAATACAATTGCATATTTCCATAAAGGAGTGCCCAAATATCTCTCTTTTATGGCGTTACCAAAAGCTTCCGTGGAAGAAGCTTGAAAAAGAGAAATGTTATTTCCACCCCCCAACAGCTGCTTTACCTCTTCTCCCTTGTGCTGATCAAGAATAGATTCAGCCTTATCCAGATTAAAGGCTAATAGATCCAAGGTATCTCGTTTAAAAATGGCGTTGTAAAATCCCGGAGTGATGGCAAATTTTGGTACTTCCATAATCAACTGATCGTTTAACTTCCTCTGTGCAGGGATAATCTCGTGATGGCCAATCAATTTCACAGGCTCTTCACCTATAAGGCTATCGGCACGCAAACTGATCAGACTTTCACTAGTTTGATAGTAAGCCCTATTCTCTCTACGCTTGCCGCTTGCGGCAATTCGATACATTATTGGAACAAACAACGCTTGATTATATAAATCAGTGAACTCCTTTTCGAGTGGGCATGACATGATGAAAATATTGTTATTTCTGGAAAGGAAAGGAAGTCCGCTTTTAAATTTTAAGATAGCTGATCGATCATTGCCCCAGTCTAAAATACGCGAGGCTTTCGGCATAGCTAATGTAACCGACTTCTCTTCAAACACATTAGCAAAGAAAGGATTCTGAAAATCAGGTTTGTCCAGTTCAATTTGTTCCTTACCCACCTCACTTTTAACCAAAGGCACCCTTACTATTTTTTGGTAAGAAGAAATATCTGGATCTGCACTGGAAATAAGCAACACCTGTACACGTTCTCCTCTGTTCGCAAGAGCAGCACTAAGGCTTTCATCAATCTTATTCAATCCATTTAAAACAACCAGATCAGCTTGAGAAAGCAAACTGTAATCTACATTGTCCTTGTCAATACTTTTGAAAGTAAAAAGATTGTTATTGCCGTATACCCGCTGAACAAAATTTGAGGTAGTCTTAGTTTTTATCTCAACGACATTTATTTTGGTTGAAAAATTAAGGGTCAGAAAAAATTCATTGTCGAAACTTATAGGAAAATCACTGAATGAAATGGCTGCTTCATTTAACCCTACCAAACCTGATGATAAATCAAAGTGGGTTTCAACAATACTGTTGGGCTCAATATCTACGGCAGCAGTTGCTGACTGTATTCCATTGATGGATAATTTTGTGATTAAGCCTTCCTTTTTTACAGTACCCGTATTCTTCAATTTAAGTGTGATCGAGTTTTTCTCCCCACCAATTGAAAAAGGATTTTCTAAATAAACGGTATCCACAAAAACATTGGCCGATTGATTGAATGTTAATGGAATCATATGCCATTGGTTAGCCGAATCCAACGGTTGGCTGCCATGATTGAAAGTGGATCTCTGAAAATCTGAAATCCAGAAGATGTCGCTACCTCTAAGATCACCAATTCTGTTTTTAACTTCATCAAATGATCGGCTTATCGGAGACATTCTTGTTTGTGACAACAAATCTTCTATTTCGGTTTTGGATTTAAACGAGTTAGAAAAGGGAGCAAAATCATTTGTGATAAGCTTGTAGCGAGTATCTCCCGGGAAGAGATTTACAATTTCCTTTGCAAAACCAATACCCACATCCAGGGCACGTAGTTTTCCTTCCACTTGCGCGGACATACTATACGAATTATCCAGATAGATAACCATGTTCTTTCCTGTCGTCATCTGTTCACGCGCAGGCAGAAAAGGCTGGGCAAAGGCGAACACTAAAAAAAGAAGAAATAAAAGACGCGAGGCTAAAATTAAATATTGCTTGAGTTTTCTTTTCTGAGTAGTCTCTTCCTTTACCTGTTTAAGGAATCGGGTGTTCGAAAAATAAACACGCGTGGTTTTTCTAAAATTAAAGAGATGAATGATGATGGGGATCGCGAGCGCTGAAAGAGCCCAAAAAAATTGAGGGAAAATAAAATTCATCTGTACAAAGCTAATCCGGTTTAACGGATTAACCCAAACTATGCATTAGGAATGCATAGTTTGCCCAGCGGGTTGACGAAAACATTGGAAACCAATGTTTTGTCAAGGTTAAACCCTGACAATGAAAATCACCAACTTGGTTTTCTTACTTTGGGGCTAATTCGTTGATTTTCATTCGTCAATTATACAATAGAATTTCTATTGCATAATCTGGGATTAATACTTGAGCCGTTTACAATTTTTTGATGAATGGAGCGGGGTGCTATAGATATTCCGAACCTAAAAGGCAAACCAGCAGTTTAGCGATGCTTAAATAAAAAAAGGCCACCTTCCGGCAGCCTCTCTTAACCAAAAAGAATTTGGAAAATTAACTTTGCTTAGCTCCAAGCATTAAGAAGTCGTTAACATTTATTTCAGTCACGAATTTCTTCTCTCCTTTGTCTGTTTCATATGCTCGGTGGATGAGTTTACCTTCTACGGCAACTTCAGCACCCTTCTTCAGGTACTTGCCCGCTACATCTGCAAGCTTACCCCAGATCACAATGTTGTGCCATTGCGTATCTTCTACTTTCTCACCTTTCTGATTTTTGTAGGAGTCCGTAGTGGCGATTGAAAAGGAGGCCTTTTGGCTGCTGCCAAAGGTTTTTACTTCTGGATCTTTACCTAGTCTACCGATCAGGTTCACGCTGTTTCTTAAGCTTTTCATAATAATAAGGTTTAAATTGTTTTTGTTTTCCAACCGCTTCGTTGCGATTGGTGATACAAAGGTGTTGGGTGAAAGATGCCTTAGTCGTTTATTAATCAGTTACTTTCGGTTATATTCGTTTGTAAACGTTTGTAGATGGAATCAAAACCAGTAAAAAAGGCTGAAATCGCACAAAAAAGCTGTCTGGAGTGTGGATCTAAAATTATTGGCCGGGCCGACAAAAAGTTTTGTTCAGATCAATGCCGGGTTACCCACAACAATCGCCTCAATAGCGATGAGACTAATTTCATGCGAAATGTGAACAATGTTTTACGTAAAAACCGAAGAGTTTTGATCGACTTAAATACGACAGGAAAATCGAGGGTGTCGCGCGATAAGCTTAATGAGAAAGGATTTGACTTCAACATATTTACAAGTACCTATATAACGAAAGAAGGATCTGCCTATCACTATTGTTATGAACAAGGATACTTGCAAGTAGACAAAAACTGGTTTTTATTAGTAGTAAAAAAAGAAACATTATAACAAAATGAAAAACATGAATATCAAAAAGCTTAAGCTCTTAGCCAATGAAAAAGTTGTTGTCCTTCCTGTTCGTAAAACACCGAAAGGAAATAAGTATGCCATTACCAATCATGGAAGAGTAATCAGCTATACCACCTCGCCAGTCGAAGGCACTTTTCTGAAGCAAGGGAAAATCAGGATTTATCGAGGAGTTTCCTTAGGAAGACAAACCTACTTAGTACAACGACTTGTAGCTTCGCAATTTGTAAAAAAGAATAAAAAGGATCAGCGCTTTGTAATTCATTTGGACTACAACAACGATAATAATCATTACAAAAATTTGAAGTGGGTAGATAGAGAGGAAATGAATATCCATGTCAGAAATAATCCTAGTGCTAAAAGACGAGCTACATTAAAACTTACCGTTTCTCAGGTAAAAAAAATCAAGGAAATACTCCTGAAAAAAAAGAGCTCATTAAAGACCATTGCTGAAAAATATGGTGTTTCTGATATGCAGATTCATCGGATTAAGACAGGAGAGAATTGGGGGCACATAAAACTCTAATAAGAAGTCAATAAATGAACAACTGGTCTTTAAAAGGAAAAAAAGCAGTAGTAACGGGTGGCACCAAAGGAATTGGGCTTGCCATTGTACAAGAGTTTTTGGAATTAGGTGCCGATGTGCTAGCCGTGGCGCGTGACACCAAATCTATTCAAGGTAAACTAAAGAATTCAGCACATTTGTTTGTGCTTAATGGGGATGTAACCGATCCTACTTTTCGACTTCAGTTAATTGAAAAGACAACAGATAATTGGGGCAAACTAGATATCCTGGTAAATAATGTAGGAACAAATGTTCGAAAGAAATTTGTTGAATACACGGAAGCAGAATATCGCCAGCTTTTTGAAACCAACTTATTTAGTCTTACAGAAATTACGAAGCTTGCCTTCCCACTTTTAAAGAACTCTGGTAAAGCAAGTGTGGTTAACATGGCCTCTGTCGCAGGAACTTTCGATGTTCTCAGCGGTCCTCCTTACGGAATGACAAAAGCAGCTATCATTCAACTCACCCACCATCTTGCGGTCGAATGGGCACCCTTCAATATTCGTGTCAACTCTATTTCACCCTGGTATATTGATACTCCTTTGACAGCTCCTATAATGACGAATGTTGAACGCATGAAAAAGATAATTGAAAGAACGCCCCTGGGTCGCGTAGGTCAACCGGAAGAAGTGGCAAGCCTTGCTGCATTTTTGTCAATGGATAATGCAAGCTATATCACGGGTCAAAACATTATGGTAGACGGAGGAATGTCTGTGAAAGGTCTTTAGTGTATTAATGCTAAAAGAAGGCATCGAAGGCTATGGAGGAAAGTACGTTGCATTCGGAATCAGAAAAACGACTCTATGCTCTTGCCTTTTGGCTTGCCCTTTTTACTATCCTATATAACCTGGCAGAAGGAGTTGTAGCCACCCTTCTTGGATACGAAGATGAAACGTTAACTTTATTTGGATTTGGTATCGACAGTTTTATTGAAATGATTTCCGGGCATGGGTATCGTGTACATGATCATGCGCATCCGTAAAAATCCAGGTAGCCTTAGAAGTGGCTTTGAAAAGACAGCTTTACGGGTTACCGGCTTCTCATTTTATTTTTTAGTTCTTGCGCTAACCTCTTCCGCGTTGCTTGTCATCTTTCTTGGTCATAAACCTACTACAACATTTTGGGGAGTTATCATTTCTCTAATTTCTATTGTAGTGATGTTGGGTTTGATTTATGGAAAAATAAAAACGGGCAAAGAGCTTCATTCGGATGCAATCTTGGCCGATGCCAACTGCACCAAAGTATGTATTTACATGTCGTGCGTGTTGCTGGCATCAAGCGCCATTTACGAAATCACCGGATTCGCTTACGCGGATGCCATTGGAACCTTAGGCCTTTCCTGGTTTTCCTTTAAAGAAGGACAAGAGTGTTTTGAGAAAGCTAAAACTGGAAATGGTTGCGCACACGAACACTGATCTTATCGCTCAAATATGAAACCCATTGTTCAGATATCACTTGATTTGACTGATTTAGATGAAGCACTTGAAACAGCCGCTATGGCCATACGCGCTGGTGTTGATTGGCTTGAAGCGGGCACACCGTTTATCCTTGCTGAAGGATTACATGGAGTTAAAAAACTTCGGGAGGCATTTCCCAATACACCAATAGTTGCAGATCTTAAAACAATGGATGGCGGTTATCTCGAGGCTGAGATGATGGCTAAAGCTGGCGCCACTCATGTGGTGGTCATGGCTCGGGCTCATGAAGAAACAATAAAGTGTGTAGTAAAAGCTGGAAAAGATTACAACATCAAAGTAATGGGCGATAACCTCGGTTGCCCCGATATGGTGGAAGGAGCAAAGTGGTTGGAAGATTTTGGGTGTGATTACATCGTAC
>JANNAQ010000024.1:0-56036 GCA_031384515.1 Bacteroidia bacterium | reverse complement strand
TACCAAAAGTTTTTTGTCTTCAATCGGTTCTATAGCGCCAAGTGGAGTTTAGCTAAATCGTTAAGCATTGACTACAACGCCAGAATGAACGCTATCATTGATGAGCCTGATGGAGATTTGGACAATGAAGACTCCGTTAAGATAGTTGTTGATAACCTGAAGAGCTTCGGAAGACCCAAAAATTTTGAACAAACAATTTCTGCAAATTATACAGTGCCACTAGATAAACTCCCACTTACGAGTTGGATGGGTGCCGACTATCGTTACAATGTTGGGTACTCGTGGAGAGCAGGTCCGCTTGAAAAAATCGACAGTCTTAAGCTGGGTAACATCATTCAAAATACGCAGGAGCAAGCGCTTACTGGTCGGCTTGACTTTGTGAAATTGTATAATAAGGTAAAATTCCTGAAAGACATTAACACACCAAAACGAAAGCCAACTCCTGTTGAAAAGGCCAAGCAGGTAAAAGCTAAACCGGATACAGTGAAAACGCCACCAGATCTATTCGCCTTGAAAGGAATTATGCGTTTGATTATGTCTATTCGAAACATAAGTGGAAACTATAACTTAAGCCGAGGCACAATTTTACCCGGCTTTACACCTTCCCCCTATTTGTTTGGAAACGACAAAACATGGAGCGCACCCGGATGGGATTTTATTTTAGGTGGCCAAGACCCCACTATCAGATTTAAAGCGGCAGAAAATGGTTGGCTGAGCACCAGCCGTAAGCTTACAACACCATTTAGTCAGCTAGAGACTAAAGACATAAGTTTAAAAGCCAATATTGAACCCACTAATGATTTTAAAATACAAGTGGATGTAAAAAAGACATCCAGCAGTACGTTTCAGGAAATTTTCAGATATGATGATGCCAGTAACGGGTACCAATCACTCAGCCCAAGTCAGACAGGTAGTTACAAAATATCTATGTCAACAATCAATACGGCTTTTAAAAACAACACCAGCACTACGTCAACTGTATTTCAGGAATTTGAAAAAAACATTTCAACTATTCAAAGTAGATTTAATACGTTTTCAGGTTCGGGCTATGAATCGCAATCACAGGATGTTTTGATACCCGCTTTTATAGCTGCTTATTCTGGAACGAGCGCTGAAAAAGTGAACCTTTCACCATTCCCTAGTCTACCTATTCCAAATTGGCGTGTTGATTATTCAGGGCTAAATAAAATCGGAGCTCTTAAAGATGTATTTCAATCTATCACACTAAATCATGCGTATAGCTCATCGTATGGAGTTACTAATTTTAGTAATTCACTTGAGTACACAGATGTGGGCATTAATATTCCGTTAGAAGATTACAATAATGGAGTGTTTGCATCTAGGACTAATACGAAGGGACAATTAATACCTGTGTATGTCGTGAGTCAGGTGATGATCTCAGAACAATTTGCTCCGCTCATTGGGGTGAATATTCGTACAAAAAATAAAATGACCATGCGCTTTGACTATAAAACCAAACGAGATCTTTCTCTTAATATTTCAAATTCGCAAGTGACGGAACTTATTGGTAAAGACTGGTCGTTTGAAGTGGGGTACACAAAGAACAATTTAAAACTTCCTATAAAGGATCAGGGTCGGGTTATCACCCTAAAGAACGATGTAACCTTTCGAATGAATATGAGCGTCACTAATAATCGCACCATCCAGCGCAAAATTGAAGAAGTGAACACCGTGACTAATGGAAACATTAATTTCCAACTTCGCCCCAACGTTAGCTATGTAGTCAATCAAAAACTTAACATTCAATTATACTTTGAACGCAACGTAAACGAGCCCCTCGTAACCAACTCCTACAAAAGGTCAACCACACGTTTTGGAACGAAAGTCCAATTTAATCTGGCGCAATAGTTTCAGTTTTCAAGTTCTTAGGTTTAAGTTCAAACCAACTAAAAACATGGGACTTTAAACTTGGAACTTGAAATTAAACAATCAGGATTTTCTCTTACTTTTGAACTCTAATTCTTTAATTAACCACTATGAATATCCCAACCGGACTCCTCTACACCAAAGATCACGAGTGGATCAAAATTGACGGCACTACTGCTACCATTGGAATCACTGACTTCGCGCAAGGCGAACTAGGTGACATTGTCTATATCGATGTAAATACAGTTGGCAAAGAGATAGCTGAACATGACGTTTTCGGAACCGTAGAGGCAGTGAAGACCGTTTCTGATCTGTTTATGCCCATCACAGGGAAAGTATTGGAGGTCAATTCAATGCTGGATTCCAGCCCTGAAAAAGTAAATGCTGACCCTTACGGAGATGGCTGGATGGTAAAAGTTGAAATAAAAGGTACTACTTCAGGGCTTCTAACAGCCGATCAGTATAAGGAACTTATTGGTAAACATTAATCGTTGTTGGTCGGTTGATAGTTAGTGGCACTACCACCTTTGATGTTAACGAACAACTAATTGCGATCCACGAATGATAGAACTTCCCGTCATATCCAAAGAAGAAACCAAGAGAAGGAAACCGGATTGGCTCCGCGTTAAGTTGCCTATTGGGCCTGAGTATGCGAAGGTGCGAAGGTTGGTGGATGACCATAAGCTTCACACCATATGCGAAAGTGGTAATTGCCCGAATATGGGCGAGTGTTGGGGTGCTGGCACAGCCACGTTCATGATCTTAGGAAATATTTGTACTCGCAGTTGCACCTTCTGTGCCGTAGCTACTGGTCGGCCAACTGAATATGATCTGGATGAACCGAAACGAGTGGCTGAAGCAATCAAATTGATGGGCGTCAAACATGCTGTGATCACTTCAGTCAATAGAGATGAACTGAAAGACCGAGGTGCAGAAGTTTGGTATCAAACAGTAGTGCAAACAAAAGCTCTAAGTCCAGACACAACAATTGAAACATTAATACCAGATACAAAAGGAAACTGGGAGGCTCTCTACAGAATGATTGAAGGCGGACAAGAAGTTGTATCACACAACATGGAAACGGTTGGACGACTTTATCGAATTGTGCGACCTCAGGCAAAATACGAAAGAAGCCTTGAGCAAATCAAACGCATACGCGAAGCGGGTAAGCGTACCAAGTCTGGCATTATGCTGGGGATAGGCGAAACAAAAGAGGAAGTTTTTAAAGCGATGGACGACCTTTCAGAAAATGGTTTAATGATTTTAACACTCGGTCAATATCTTCAGCCGACCAAAATGCACCTTGAAGTAGCTGAGTTTGTTCATCCTGATACTTTTGCGATGTACAAGGAGGAAGGACTTAAGCGCGGGTTAAAATATGTTGAATCCGGACCACTGGTGCGTTCTTCCTACCATGCGGAGAGGCATGTGAATGTGGCGATGTAGAGCTTGACTCGCAAGAAAAGTAATACGGCTAGGCTACTTTCTGTCGATAAACTTTTCAGGGTCAAGTTTATCGTGATACACTGCGTATACTACAATGATTTCCTTCTCGATCTCAAATACAATTTTATAAGGGAACCTAAAAGTAATTGCTATCCGTTGACTTTGGTGGGATTGGTATTGCTCGGGGTATTGGGCAATCTTATTAAAATACTCATCTACTTCGTCTAAAAATTCTACACCTAATCCAACTCTTTTATCTTCATACCAAACAAAGCCTTCTGTCATGTCTTGAATGGCTTCGTCCTTTACTATAAGCCTATAATTCATTTACTCTTTTCTATTTGGGCCCTGGCCTCTGACCACGTATAGGATTTTGATTCGCCTCTTTTATGGTGAGCTACTCTCCCGTCTAAATCTTTTTGCTGCAGTTCGGTTAAAATAGTAGACTCTCCTGCCGACTTCATCATGCCATGGATTTGATTCAAAACCCGTTCATCAGCCCTGTCGATAAACTGATGCAATTCTTCCCTGATTTGTGCCGCTCCCATAATCCTATTATTTTATACTATAAAAATAACAATTTTCATGCACATACATTTGTCCATGTCAGGTGCTATTGTAAAAAGAAGTCTTAAGCGAGGATTAAAATACGTTGAGTCAGGGCCGTTGGTGCGTTCTTCCTATCATGCTGAGAGGCATGTGAATGTGGCGATGTGATAACATAAATCACACCATGTCCTGAAGCATCGGAAATTGCTGCTTCCACAGTTCATAATAATTTTTTCTGCCTTCCATGAGCTCGTCATGTCTTCCTTCCTCAACAACATTCCCCTTTTCTAACACCACAATTTTATCGGCATTGAAAACTGTACTTAGCCTGTGTGCGATGATAATCACGGTCTTCTTATTCTCTTTTAAAATGTCAATCATCCTCTGAACATACTTTTCCGAAGCAGAGTCGAGCGAAGATGTGGCCTCATCAAGTACAAGTATCTCAGGGTCTTTATACAACGCCCTAGCTATTGCCAACCTTTGTTTCTGACCACCCGATAATGTTGCTCCATTTTCGCCCAGGTAGGTGTTAAAATTATTCGGCAGTTTTTCTATAAAATCCATGATGCCAAGACTTGTGCACAAACCGATAATTTTTTTCATGTCTGGTTCTACATCGCCAACCGCAATGTTTTCTATCACATTACCAGCAAACAGGTCAATTTTTTGGGGAACAACGCTAACTTTATTTCGCAACGATTCATTCTCAATGTATTTGAGATCATACTGCCCAATGGCAACGCTGCCACTCTGTATAGGGTATAGATTTTGAAGAATAGAAATTAAAGTAGACTTACCAGAGCCGCTCTCGCCAACAATAGCAGTGACCTTGCCTTTCGGGATGATGAGATTTAATTCCTTAAATACCGTAACGCGGTCCATAACGGAAATGGACATTTTTAAATGAAATCTCACCTATCATTTCGGTCGTTAGCTTTACCTTGTTCTCATCTTGTTCGCGCTCAAGGTCCATGATTTCAAATAGCCTGTCGGCTGCGATCACAGCATTTTGAATCACTTTGTTCATACCAATTAAACCACTCATTGGCCCTGTGAAGTAACCTATTAGTGCATAGAAGGAAAGAAGTTCACCAGGCGTTATTTGGTTATCCAGCACAAAGCCTGCTCCCACCCAAAGTAGAATTATAGTAAATAATCTTGAGAAAAACTCGGACGAATTGCCCGTGAAGATACTACTGAGCCCTGACTTATAAACCGTCTTCAAAAGGGTGATAAAACGAACTTCCGTTTTAAGGTTTGTAAAACTTTCGAGGCCAAAGCTTTTTATCGTACTCACAGAATTTAAGGATTCCACTAATTGTGACTCCAGTTCGGCTGCGTTCTCCATCAACTTCCTCTCTACTTTTTTATTTACACGGTTAGTGATGTAATAAATAAGCGCATAAAACGGTACAATCAGTAAAATGACCAACGCCAGTTTCCAGTAGTAGGTAAACATAAGGGCAAAGGCCAGTACGACAATAAAAATATTAACGGCCAGGTTAATAAGTACATCGTTGACAAATGCTCTGATCTTTACCGCATCATTAATCCTTGAAATAATTTCACCAACACGCATGGTATCGAAAAACTGCTGTGGTAGCTTAAGCAAATGCTTATAATAGCCAAGAATAAGCTGCGCATCTATCATCTGGCCTGTGCGCAAGGTGAAAATGCTTTTTGTTGCCCCTATAAATAGCTGAACCAGCAACAACCCGATCATGACAATACTCATCAGGTTGAGTAAGTTTCGATTGCCATCTACTAAAACATAATCGATGATTTTTTGAACGTATATGGAGGTGGACAACCCAATAATGGTGTAAACAAAAGCACCAAACAGGGCTTGCGTCATTATTGACTTATGCGGACTGATCAAAGACCAGAATCGGGAGCCAACTGAAACTTTGGTATCGCCTACTTCAAAACTCTGATTTGGCCAAAGGATAACCAGCACTCCTGTCCATAACTTTTTAAATTCTTCGTGCGTGTACTGATGCATGGCACCATCTGCTGGGTCCATCGCTTCAATATACTTTGGTGTAGCATTGTAGATGACTACATAATGATGCAACACTTCTTTGATAATAACATGTGCAATGGCTGGCTTTGGTATTTTAAATAGGCTATCAAACTCTCCACGCACGCCCTTTGCATCAAAGCCAAGTTTATTGGCGGCTTCGATAAGCCCCAAAATATTTGTGCCTTTCTTATCTGTAGATGCCAATTGGCGTATTCTTGAAACTGCTAGCTTGAGATTGTGAAATGCAGCTATTGAAGCCAGGCAGGCTGCGCCACAGTCTGTAATATCCCTTTGCTTTATTTTTACCGAACCTTTCATCGCAATTCTATTACTCGGTGGCGACAAAAGTATTGGGATTAATCCAATCATCTACTTTATCGTAGAGCAACTGCCACAATGTGCGTTCGGTTACCATAAACCGCGCTTGCAGGGTCATGCCTTTTTTGAGATAGCCTTTGTAACCATTTTTAAGTTGAAGGTATTCCTTGTCTAACAGACACTTCACTTTAAATACAGGTCTTTCATTTACAATGTGCACATCATTTGAAATTTCTAATACTTTACCAGTGGCCAGGCCCCATTGGTTGTAGTTGAAGGCATCCACCTGAAAACGTACTGGCATATTTTTTTGCAACAAGCCAATGTCATTGGGATTCACAAATGACTCTACAATTAAACTAGTATCAGGGGAGATTTGTGCCAGGTCTTGATTAGCGAACACCATGCTGCCCGCATAGATGCCTGCTATGTTTTGTATGTTGCCCGATACTGGTGCTTTGATGGTAAGGTTTTCTTTTTCCTTTTGAAGTTGGCTAAGCTGACCTTGCAAGTCAAGCAATTCGCGCTCAAGAGTGCGCAATTCAGTTTGCCATTGACCCAGTTGATTTTGCCTGACAAGTTCCAAATCGTTTTTTGCCTTGTCCAGTTCAAAGGTAAAGTTTTCAAACTCCGAATCAGCAATTACAGCCTCATCGTGCAATTTTACGTTGCGGTTATAATCATTTAGTACTTTATTGTAACGAGTAGTAGACTCCTGAACACGTTGTTGAAAACTGAAAAAAGACTGCCTTAGCATAGGCGAGTATATCACCTTAGGATTTGGGTCTTTGCTTAAGAGATTTTTAAAATCTGATACAAACAACTTTATGTCGTCAATTTTTGAGAACAAGAGCGTTTCTCGCTCGGTCATTACTTCCGATTCAATCATATAAAGTGTTTCGTCTTTCTTAACAGCTTTATTTTCAATAATAAAAGATTGCTTAATTCTGCCGTTTACCAACGAACGAATAGCACTGATTTCAGAAGTAGGGCGGATAAGTGCAGGGGATTTTACACTAATACTAATTGTGAACAAAGGGAGGCAACACCCTATGATCAGAATGGCTAAGACAAACACAACATAAATTACCTGGCTGATGCGCGAAATCTTAGAGGCATAGCCTTCCGTGACAAACTGAAAGGAGTACTTAGGAAATTGAATCGGTGTCACAAGTTGATTTAAGAAGTTGCTTTCTTCCTTCTTTTATTCCAATACTTAAAAGCAATAAATGTTACCAACCCAAACAGCAAAAATGGCCAAGAAACTGCAATGAAGTAGCCTATTGAGTAACCTATTTCGTATGATATACCCTTGGTGGGTTGCATAATTTTTCGGGTTTCTATTTATCTTACTTCAACTCTTCCCGTCAATGTATCGACTTACATGTTGGTGAAGTGCAGAACACCAACGCAGATTATGGTGCTACTTTTTCTTTATCGAATCTTTACCTGGCGGTTTCGTATTATGGTTAACGAAAGGAACACCATATCGAAGCTTTTGATACTCTCCAAAGGTCATTGCTTTTTCGCCCGGAAGTGGTTTCTCAATGAGAACCTTAGCATCATCAGGAAGGCGTTTTATAGCTAAGACTTCATAAAATGGTTGCCTGTTCCTGGATACTTCTAAAATTAGTCCGGGCAAACCATTAAGATCCATCGGGCCGCCTACCGCAGGAATATCCTCTGTATACCACACTTCAAAAAGGAGATTTTTATCCACAGGATACCTCGCACTAGCATGCTTGCAATGATAATTAAGAATAGTCTTTTCCCCTTCGAGCGACTTCCATTCAAAATGCGGTAATTTATCTTCAATAATGTATCTGATATCAAAAAAAAAGGAGACCTCTCTTGTCTCTCCCTTAAAATAATCATTATAATACACATTGTTTTTTGACATGTTGTAACTTATAAGATCGTGAAATTTACCAGTAGTCTTTTCTACCAAATAACGCTTCCTTTCGTAAGGTGTATCTTCGGTTTGTTTTATCAGACTTTTGCCATCTGCATATAGAAAAATCGATTTTGCCAGAGTGTCCGGATTTGGATAGAATGGAGATGGAAGAAACTTAGTTGTATCTATGCCTCCGTCAAACTGAACATATAGCACCTCAAACTTTTGACTGAATCCACTGCTTGAAAGCAGGCAAAATAATGCACAAACCAAAAATTTCCTGGTCTTTTCAAAACGGCTCAAAACACTCATGGCTAAATCACATCAATTAATATTAGATGGAAAATCAACGAACCTGCGCAAAGTGCCAAAAGCAAGCCAAGCAGGTAATCTTAGCTGTAAACTATATACACTTAATTCTATGCATTGAACTCTAGTAAATGCAATTTGCCCCAACTACCTGAATTCCTGTAAGATCGCCTTTATCATTATAAGTGTAATACCAGGTGTATCCTTTATCGTCATCAAATTTGATCGTCATGTCACCGCCTTGAATTTCCTGCTGTTCTAAAAAGGACAACTCAGTCAAATTTATTTGATTTACCTGCGCTAAATTTTTCATATAGTAATTATTTTAGTGTAAAGTTTGTTTAAAGAATCAGGACTGGTAACCAATCAAAATAAAATATAAATCATCTAGGTAATCGCGACAAATTTTCGAACTACAAAATTATCATAGAGTGACTCACGCAAACCACTGTTAAATTGTCATTATTATCATAATTGTAAGTCCAGGTATACCCTTTATCGTCTTTATAAGTGATCGTGTAATCACCACCTTGAAAACTCCGTAATTCTTGGGGACCTAATTCAATTAGATTCATTTCCTTTAAATTTTTCATAGTGCAATTTTTTTGTGAAAACTTCATTTTCAGCCCCCGGCCGAAGACCTTGAATTAAACATACCTTTCACAAAGCGTAAAATCAAGTACCCCCCCATAAACAGGGTATTGTTTATCCCCCCATTTTCGGGGAACTTGCTCATAAATATTTTATGCAAGAACGGAAGATGAATGTAGTGGTGGCTGATGACAGCAAGATGTTTTGCGAATCTTTTGCTGCCTTGCTGGAGAAATTACCCAGCATTCATCACGTTTACAAAGCGAACAATGGCAAGGAGGCTCTTGCTTTGTTTCGCTCATATCATGTAGACGTGGCTTTACTGGATGTGCGCATGCCCTTGATGGATGGCCTGGAGGCGGCAGAAGTAATTTTAAAGGATTATCCCGCCACTAAAATTATAGGTATGACCAGCTTTGAAGAGGAAACTACTTTGCTGGATATGCTACATGTGGGCGTACATGGTATTTTGTTGAAGCGCAGCGCAACCATGGCAGAAGTAAGTTTGGCAATTGCCGAAGTGATGGCAGGGCGCAATTATTTTAACTCAGAAATAAGGGAGTTGATTGATCACAACATCAACCGACTAACTGAACCTTCCAGAAGCAAGTTCACTCCCCGTGAGATGGAGGTTTTGCGCCTGACATGCGAGGGAATTGCAGCCAAAGGAATTGCTCTGCAATTAGGTCTAAGTACTGCCACGGTTGAGGACTATCGCAAAGAGATGCTACGCAAAACAAACACAAAAAATGTGGCCGAACTTGTGGCCTTTGCACATCGCAACGGCTTAGTTTGAAACCCGATTGGGCATTGTAATTTTTATTAAAACGCCCTGCAACCTTTGGTAGGTAAGTGTGGCGCCAATTGCTCTGGCGCGCTTTTTCATTGAAGCTAGTCCCAAGCCCCCGGTTTTTGATAAGTACCCCTGCCCGCTATCTTCAATTTCAATCTTCAGCTCAGTACTCCACAACACGCTAACCTGCAACTTAAATCCAAAAGCATGTTTCATTGAATTTTGAACTGCTTCCTGCACCAATCGATACAATTGCTTCTTTACATTAGGAGGTAAACCGAATTCGAGCTGTTCATTTTCAAGCGTAAACTCTACCGTCTTAGTAACCCGATTTAATCCCGTAATTAACCTTTTCATCAGCGAAGAAAATGAATCTGTTTCAAAAGCAGGGGCGGCAAGATCGTTGATCACATAGCGTAAAGATTTCATGATCTGGTTCATCTCCTCACCCAATGCTTGCAACACCTCTAACTGCTCAGGTTTATTTATTCTGTACGAAAATTCTTCCATTCTCAGGCGCACCGATGCCATGCGCTGTACCGTGTCATCGTGCAATTCAAATGCAATCCGTTGCCGCTCATTATTGATTGCCAATTCACTTTCTGGTGTTGGGTCAAGATCTGGCTCTTCATTTTTAGCTTCCTCTAATTGTGATTTAACCAATTTAAAAGTCCTCAGCTCTTCATTGAGAGCAGCCCGTGCTTTCTCTACATTCAGGTGGCTTTCTTCTATTCTCCTTTGCCTTACTTTGAGTAAAGTTGGTATGGCAAATGGAAAAGCCCACATCAAAAAGGCTCCGGTAAACACACCTACAGCAACTGCCATATAAAGCAGGAGTTCTATTTCATGGCTCATGGAAGAAAGATAAACGAAGTAAGGTTGTAATTGAGCCCTACTGTTCGAGTAAGTCCCACCTCTACGTTACGCCAACACTTCAAAACTCTCAGAAGAAGCCCGGCTCATATACCCTTCTAAATCAAATGGTACATCGCCACCATCCAGCAAGCAGCCTTCGGGTATGCTCGGATATATTTCTTCATAGGTCTTCACCAAATTCATAAACACTCTGCGGTAAACGTGCGTGCGGTTGATTTTATCCGGGTGGTTAATACCGGAAGCAGCCATTAGTTCTACGAAACTCTCAACCGTGTTTTTGTGATAGTTGGCTACACGCACTTTTTTATCTTCTACCACAAGGCCATTCATGAAATATGGATTTTGTGTGGCAACACCAGTTGGACAAGTATTCTTGTTACACTCCAGTGCTTGTATACAACCAAGCGCCATCATCATGGCACGTGCACTGTTGCAGGTATCGGCACCAAGAGCCATGGCTCTTACAATATTAAAACCGGTTAAAATTTTTCCTGAAGCAATCAATTTCATTTCATTACGGATGCCAAAGCCACGCAACGCATCGTCTACAAAAGCAAGCGCATCCAATAGCGGCATTCCTACGGAGTTAGAAAATTCAGGTGGCGCTGCACCTGTTCCACCTTCACCACCGTCCACCGTAATAAAATCAGGATAGACATTAAGCTGAACCATTGCTTTGCAAATGGACAAGAACTCACTCTTGCGGCCTACACAAAGTTTAAAACCAATAGGCTTACCATCTGATAGTGATCGCAAGCGTTTAACAAATTGAATTAGCTGAATGGGAGTGCTAAATGCGCTATGAAAGGGAGGTGAGAATACGGTAGTGCCTGGTTCAACTAATCGAATGGCAGCAATCTCAGGTGTGTTTTTTGCAGCAGGTAAAATACCTCCGTGCCCGGGTTTTGCTCCTTGTGAAAGTTTTATCTCAATCATTTTTACGCTTGGCTGAGAAGCATTTGTTTTAAACGCTTCATCAGAAAACACTCCATCCGCTGTGCGCGCCCCAAAATATCCTGTACCTATTTGCCAGATCACATCACCTCCATGTTTCAAGTGATAAGGACTCAACCCACCTTCGCCCGTGTTGTGAGCGAAGCCTCCTATTTTTGCACCCGCGTTTAATGCTTCAATTGCGTTTTTACTTAGCGATCCAAAACTCATAGCCGATACGTTTAACACGCTCATGGCGTATGGTTGCTTACATTCAGTGCCTCCAAATTTTACGCGAGGGTTGTGATCCAGTTTATGGAAATCAATGGGTGAGATAGAATGCGTCATCCACTCATATCCTTCCGCGTAAACATTAAGTTGAGTTCCAAAAGGAATGGTGTCCACTTGCTTTTTCGATCGCTGATAAATAACAGAACGCTCATTTCTATTGATAGGCGCACCATCAGTATCAGATTCAACAAAGTACTGTTGAATTTTTGGTCGCAAATCTTCAAACACATATCGTAATCGACCAGCTAACGGAAAATTACGCTTCAATGATTGTCGCGTTTGAAACATATCAACCACTCCCATATAAATCAGGGGACCAATGATAATAAATCCAAAAAGTGCATCGATCCAAAAATAGGCCCATAACAGAAGCAGGACTGTTGAACCAATGGCAAACCCAATAAACATCTGACGTGCATTCATAAAAGAGATATTAGATATGTTGATCAAATTAGTGATTTCGCTTCAGAAAGCAAACGAATTTTAGGCATTAGGAATTGGGGCTTAGGTATTTGGCATTGGAACTTGGAACTAGGACATTTTGTAGATAAACAATTTTGTTCACAAAGGCCAAAGCCCTAATGCCGGATTACCTGATTCAGGCAACTTTCATCTCTACAATGCCTCTGCTTTTGTGGATTTTCAATTCAAATTGGCGTAAAATAAAGTAGTTCATTCTGTTTTCAGCAAGGTGGATCTGTTGGTTGTCCGGTAAAAAGACTGATAAATCAAGCACTGCCGAAAGAAACAATTCCTGCTGACAAAATTCTTTAGTCCACCTTTCAAAGGTTTCAGTCCAATCGATTTTGTATTTCTCAAAGTGATCGCGCCCATCCCAGACAAATTCTAATTGGCTGTTACCAAATTTATAGCGATAGACACCAGCAAGATTTTGGTAAAAATTATGCAACGGTTGAATACTGCCAGGAGTATACTTTTGAATGCGCTCCGTGTAAGAATCAATAATCCCTAACGGATTGTGACGGAGTTCATATTCCTGCTTGACTCTCTCAATTAAACGAGTCAGCAGATCATCTTGAAGAGCGAGTTGCGCTTCCTCGAGTAGGTAATTCTTGTCCAGAGGAAAAAATTTTCGGATCACGCTGGTAAAGAAGGATTTACAAAAGTAATAATTTTTTGCATTGTAGAGACGCAAAATCTTGAGTCTCTACAATGCAAAAAAATCACCTACCCGCCTCAGCACTAATAAACGGCCCATAGAAAATGGCGTTCATTAATAGTTTGTTAGTGCCATACCAAAATGCCCGGAATGTTACACCTTCTGTAAATCCAATCACTCTTCCTTTGCCTACAACTGACACACCTAATGCTGAAGTGTTTTTTAACCTCTCATAATTTGGTTTGCGGATATAACCGCTTAATAAAGGAGCACTTCCATATACCATTGGATTAGCATACATACCTTTTGCTTTTTCCATAAAAATATTATTGGATTTAAAGAGCGGCAACTTCGAATCATAATAACCATACAACAATGGATTAGTTAAGTCCACCGTGGTTTCGAACAAAGCACCGCTGGTTTGCTCAGCTCCTTTGTTTTCATCTATGTCAGCATATGGCTTGGATGCTACTTCCCTTTTGATCACTTGCACCCCTGACGGATCGTCATCTTTTTTCAAATCAAACTTCCCAAGTCCTGCAGACTGCAGCCAACTCATTGCATTTTCGAAACCAATGATTAAGCCACCGTTTTGTGCCCACGCTTTCAATTTCTCTTTCGCGCTTTCGCTGATATGGGTGTAGGTGCCAGGAGGCAATATCAAGGTATTGTATCGACTGAGAGAAGCAGTATTAAAAACAGATATTGGCATAAGTGTAACAGGTATATTGAAACGTTGGTCAAACATGTGCCACATCTCACCGGCATCATTTGCCGATACACCACCTTCTACGAGCATTGCAATTTCAGGCTTTTTCAATACTTGAAATGAACTGCTACCTAAACTCACACCTCTATAATCAAGGCCCGTATTAAATCCATATACATCTATGCCATCTCGTTCGGCAATCTCTCGTATGTATACTTCTATCTGATCTGGGTTCTTATCCTGATTATCCAACGAAATGAGGATGGCACCACTTTCAAATTTTCTTCCAGTTGGATGATAAAATGGCTCAGTCGAAACTTTCGTGCGGATACCATGGCTCAACAATCGATAAATGGCGCGTGGAGCGTAATACCCATATGATTCAAAAACATACGCATACGTGGCCTTATCACCAATTACTTTACCTATTGGCATTTTTAAATTCGATACTTTCTCACCAAGAGCAGGAGGAGATTTTAACTCTTCGTATTCTAGACCGAATGCTAATGGAAGTGTCCAACTTGAGATGTCATAAAATAAACTGTCCTTAAACTGGGAGCGCTTTTCAAACATGGCCTTGATGGTGCGGTACTGTGGTTGATTCAACGGCACGATATAGCTTGACTCCACCTCATATGTTTTTCCAGCGATAGTTTGATTAGACGTAGGCTTATAGATATCTATACTTTGCCGTTGAATTAACTCCGCCAAATGAAAAGCCTTTGCCTTGTCTTTTGAAGAACCAAAAAGATATGCTTTAATAGGATCTTTAGCCGCTTCGGCAATATTAGTTTTATAAAAATCGCGTTGATAGTTAAGGAAGTCTTCTCGCATTTCATTCACAGCCTTCAAAGAACTTAGCATAGTCGTGAATTGATTGCGTATCGTAAACGGAAACCGGAGAATGCCATTCACACTTTCCTGAGCGTGGCCGCGTGAGCTAGCTTGCTCAAACAAAACGCCAACGGCTCCTTGAATATCTGGATAAGTAGAACCTTTTCCATAATAAAAATCGTCATATCCTTCTTGTGTAAAATACAAAGAACCTATTTGATCGAGGGCTTTTGCATGATACTCTCCCATTCTACGGGTGAGGTCTTGATTCTTATCCGGTGTTAACGGATGAACCCGCGCTGGCTCACCAGGCATAAAAAAGAAAGTGGCATTGGTTCCTTGCTCATGATGATCAGAAAGATAATTCGGCTTCCATTGCTGAAATTTCTTGATGCGCGCTTGTGATTCCGGCAACTGAGCAACCAGCCAATCGCGGTTTAAGTCAAACCAATAGTGATTGGTTCTGCCCCCAGGCCAAGGTTCGTTGTGTTCCATGTCATTTGGGTCAGGCGAAATAAGTTTGCTCTTTCGCGAATTTGCCCAACTTGAAAACCGGTGTAATCCGTCTGGATTAAAACTGGGGTCAAATAAAACGATAGTATTTTCCAGATACTTTTCAATTTCTGGTCCTTGTGCTGCTGCTAAGTGATAAGCCATTGCCAATCCAGCATTAGCACCGCTAGGTTCATTACCATGAATGCTGCATCCCAAATAAAAAACAACCGGCATATTTTTAACATCCAGCGAGCCCGATTTTTGTGGATCGCTCAGTTGCAAATGTTGCACGCGTATGGATTCGATGTTTTGATGGTTCTTTGGCGAAGTAATTGTCAGTAACAATAACGGTCGATCTTCATACGTAAGTCCTGTTTGCTCCAGAGTAATCCGATCAGAAGCCTTATCCAGAGCATACATATAATTTACCAGCCTGTCATGACTTATATGCCATTCGCCTATTTCGTGGCCGATGATCGATTTTGGCGTTGGAATTTTAGGGTCGTAAGCAACCCCGTCTGGTAGATAATAAGACAGGTCAACCTGGCCAAATGAAGGTGCAATCGATAGAAAAAGAAAGCAAAGAAAAATGTGTCGTTTATTCATACTAGAATAGTTGATTTTTTATTGGTTTTGGAAAGTAATTAATTTTTTGCGTTAACAGCAAGCCAGAAATTATAAGCGGCTCAAGTAGTTATGAAATTGTTAATTCTTTGTTCAAAAGAATTAAAATCTACTTAATCCATAGCTACCGTTAAAAGAATACTTTTGCGCCCATATTTCAACTACTAAACAATCTATACCTATGAGGAAAAATCTACTAGTAACGGTTGCATTTGTACTTACGGCCTTAAGTGGTTTGTTGGCACAGGGTGTGACTACGGCCAGTCTATCTGGCACGGTTAAAGATAAGAAGGGTGAGGTTATTCCCGGTGCTAACATTATTGCTACTCACACTCCATCAGGGACGACTTATGGCACAGCTTCACGTGTTGATGGACACTATAATTTTCCAGCCATGCGCGTTGGCGGTCCTTATAGTATTAAAGTATCATTTGTAGGATACAGAGAGCAAACCCAGTCAGACATCTATCTTGAACTTGGTCAAACGCTCATTGTAAACGTAGAGATGGTAGATGAGGCAACTCAATTGGAAGAGATTGTGGTTTCGGGAGTCCAGGATCCCGTTCTAAATTCTGACAAGATCGGTACGTCATCCAATTTTGGCGTAAATCAACTACAGCGGCTTCCCACCATTGGCCGAGACTTCCGAGATATCACTCGTATGACACCTCAAGCGGGTGGAAGTCAGTTTTCGTTTGGCGGAAGGAGTAACTTATATAACAACCTGACCATCGATGGAGCAACAGCCAACAACGTATTCGGTTTGAATCCCCTACCAGGCGGGCAGTCGGCAGCAACACCTTTTAGCATGGATGCCATTCAGGAAATTACAGTTTCTCTTTCCCCTTATGACGTTCGCCAAGGCGGCTTCACAGGCGCGGGTGTAAGTGCCGTTACAAGAAGCGGGACAAATGATGTAAGTGGATCGGCTTATTATTTCTTCCGTTCTCAAAACTTTGCTGGCAAAAAAGTGGATGGACGGGAAATCCCAATCCCTGATTTCAACTTTAAAAACTATGGGTTCCGTGTAGGTGGTGCTATCATCAAAAACAAACTTTTCTATTTTGCCAATGTTGAATTCGAGCAGCGTTCCGATCCCTTTTATACCTTCCCGGTAAGAGCTAATAAAACCGAATCAATTGTGGGTGCAACGCAAGCAACAGATGACAATGATCCTGAAACAGGTCTGGCAGGCTTATCGGATTTTTTAATTAAGAATTACAATTACGATCCGGGCGTATACAAAGACTTTAGCCGCGCAACTGAGAATAAGCGGTATGTATTGCGGTTTGATTATAACATCAATCAAAATCACAAACTAACCGTAAGGGGCAATATTACCAACGCCTTCCAAGATCAGTTTCCTAGCGGATCTGGC
This sequence comes from Bacteroidia bacterium, assembly GCA_031384515.1. GTDB lineage: Bacteria > Bacteroidota > Bacteroidia > Cytophagales > Cyclobacteriaceae > ELB16-189. The sequence goes on along the minus strand of JANNAQ010000024.1, from coordinate 38,963 downwards.
GGATTTACAGGTGGCCCTGCTGGTGGGCGCGGGAATAGCAACAACGTTCTTTCTTACTCATCTTCCTTCTATAGAATTAACAACAATCAGTTTTCAAGCACAGCTGAATTAAGTTCAACTTTCGGTGATGGTAAATATTCAAACAACTTGGTTGCTGGATTCAGCGCTTTCCGCGATTTCCGAGAGAACGCTGGAGGCTTAGAAGTACCTAGTATTGCAACCGTAGATATTCTTGGCCCCAATGGCCAAAATTTAACTTCATTTGGACCAGACCCTTTCACAAAAAATAACAAGCTGGATCAAAATGTTATTCAGTTGAATGACAACTTCAGTATGTACCTGAAGAATCATACGGTAACAATTGGAACCGCTAATGAATTCTACAGCTTTAACAACGTTTTCACGCAAGTAGTTAACGGCAACTATCGCTACACCAGCCTTGCCGATTTCTATGCTGATGCAGATCCAGCAACCACAGCAACCGGACGCCCGGCTAACTATAACATTCAATATGTTGCAGTAGGTGGTGGCCCTTCGCAAACAGCTGCAAAATGGTCGGCCCTTCAACTTGGAGCTTTTGTGCAGGATGAGTACAAGGGAATTGAGAACGTCACACTCACAGGTGGTTTAAGGGTGGATGTGCCTTTGTATTTAACTGATCTTCCTCAAAACAATTATGTAAACTCTATTGACTTTAATGGAGAAAAATTAAGAGTTGGTGGTTGGCCAACTGTAAAACCGCTTTGGTCGCCACGGGTTGGATTCAATTGGGATGTTAAAGGGGATCGTACAACTCAGCTACGAGGTGGCACAGGCGTTTTAACAGGGCGCGTTCCATTTGTTTGGCTTTCAAATACCGTTAGTAACAACGGTTTATATTTTGGGCAATTCACATCTACCAATGTTCCGTTTGATGTAACAGGAGACGGTTATCCGTACAATTTTAACCAAACTCCTTATGTGGCACCTGAAAAGGATTACTCCAATCTTGATACCGGAACACCTACTTTAATCACTGATCCGTTGAATAGAAACTATGGACGTTCTGCAATTGTGCCTTCTGTAAATACAGTATCAAAGAATTTCCGCTTCCCACAAGTTTGGAGAAGTAATCTTGCTGTTGATCAAAAATTACCAGGCGGTGTTGTAGGAACACTTGAATTTATCTATACAAAAGATATCAATGCTGTGCTTATACGCGATGCCAACTTAGCAGAGCCCACAGGAACATTAGCAGGTGATGGACGCCCACTTTATGGTGCAGCCGGTGCCGATAGGCAGATTGTATCTAATGATCGTAGAATAAATGGAGATGTTGGACAGGCGCTGGTACTTGAGAATACTAACAAAGGTTATCAGTGGAGTATAACCACCCAATTCAGAAAAGACTTCAACCGAAATTTCCAGGTTTCAGCAGCCTACACCTACACTGATTCTCGCGAGATCAATCCTCAAAGCGGATCAACAGCAGGTGGAATTTTTAGTTCTCAAACAAACATTCTTGGCCCCAACAGTTCGGGGATGTCGTATGGAAATTTTTTGACACCACATCGTGTGATAGCATACGGCTCTTATCGCAAAGAGTACATGCAGCACCTTGCAACCACAGTTGGCTTTACTTATGAAGGACGCACAGGCAGTAACTTCTCATATGCTTATGGCGGAGATCCAAATAGTGATGGTACAGGTAATAACGATTTGATTTATATACCGAATGCTAAAAATGAAATCGCCCTGAGCACAAGTAGTGCATTGGACACACGAACCACAGATGAAATCTGGACACAGCTCGATAATTACATTGCTCAGGATAAATATCTAAATGCTCATAGAGGAACCTATGCAGCGCGTAACGCTACCTTTAATCCTTGGGTGAATCGACTGAATTTTAGTTTACTGCAAGACGTTTACATGGATGTAAAAGGCAAGAGAAATACCTTACAGTTTTCATTAAACATAGATAACGTGCTCAACATGTTTAGCTCTAAGGCAGGTCTTATTCGCAACCCTGCAAGAACAAACATAATTCGCTTTCTGGGATACGAGCAGCCGCACACCGCTGGAAGTTTAGCCTCCCCCACAGCAACTGTTGGGCCTAACGTAGGCCTTCCATGGGCTGCCACCACTGGTCGTCCCGTTTACGCATTTGATTTGAATGCGGATAACACGCCACTTGGCTCATCCTTCATAAATGACACCACTGTAGGTGGCCGCTGGCAAGTACAATTAGGATTACGTTATATTTTTTAATTAATGAAATCGCTTACTATGAAAACGAAACATATGAAACTTATTAATAAAATTATCGCAACTGTTGCCCTCATGGGTGGCTTCTTTGGTTGCAGTGATCCTGAGCTTCCAGAGCCAAGTCTTGGAAATACTACCACCGCCTTCTCTGCGAATTTTATATTTGCAAATGCATCTCCGGACGCGCCAGCGCTAAGCTTTTTTATTAACAATACCAAAGTTGGAACAGATGCTGGTTCTGATGCCAATTATGCACAAGCAGCATATACCCCTATCTCAATAACCTCATCTGGATTAGCGGGAACTGTTACTGCAAATACAAATATTAGAGCAAAGGCAGCGACAGGTGCAATCGGAGGAATTCTCGCAACTAGTGATTTAACATATCGGGAAGGTAATAACAATACAAATAACTTCGTAGCTATTAATGGAAACAGCTACTCCGTATTTGCAATTGATAGTATCAATCGTCCTGCTCCGCTTCGCACATTGAATAGTGGCAATTTTGGTGATATCACGTATTACAATCCTGCGAATGGCAAGCAACTTTCCGTTGTTGAAAGAGCAGCATTGAGCGATCCTGAAAAAGCCAATTTAGTGACCATTGGAGTTGTGCCTCTTGGTAGCAGTGACCCAGGTGGGCCAAGATTTTATATAGTGCAAGATGCGTTCCCAGTTATCGCAACTCCTGCAACACAAGCTGGTATTCGATTTGTGAATGCTGTGTCAAATGCCAACGGTACCCCAAGTGGACCTTCTTTGTTTGCGCGCTTAAAGCCAGCTGCTGGTGCCACTATTTCCATATCTAGTGGAACAACGCATGTTTCAAACTCAGCTTCACTCAATCCATCTGTCGGATCGCGCACGGTAACCACAACTCCGCCAGCTGTTGCTGCCGCAAACTTTACATTGCAGACAATTGCAGCCGCAGGAGTTCCAATCAACTACACACTGGAAGTTAGTACAGTTAGCACGTATGCTACTATTGCTTACAGTTCTTCTATAAGCTTCGCGCCAGGCAAGAATTATACTGTATTCGTGAGAGGATTGGTTGGTAAAACAGGCAGCAAAAAAATAAGCCACGGAATTATCACTCACAATTAATCATTCACCATTAAAGATTTATAAATATGAAAAATATAAATACACTTCGAAAGATCTTGGTGATAAGCACATGTGCATTGATGCTAAGTAACTGCAGCGATGATTTCACCGCTCCTGATTCCCCTGAAGGTACACCTATCTCTGCCATTGCCGCAGCCAGCGATAATTTCAATATTCTTACCGCTGCACTCAATAAAACCGGGCAAGTAAATTCATTAAATAATAACAACTCCGGCTTAACTACTGTTTTTGCTCCGGATGATGCCGCTTTCTATACCTATTTTAAGGCCGCAGTAGCTGGTAACACATTCGCTACGGAAGCAGATGTACTTGCATTTGTCAATGGTATGACGACAACAACATCACCGTCCATCGCTACGCTCAATTCTGTTTTGACTTATCACATGGTTAGTTCTAAGCTCACTTCCGATCTAATTACAGGTAATCAAGTATTTGCAACCTTGAACGGTGCACGTTTGTCTATCTCTAAAGGGTCGACAGTCGTACTTAATGCCAATGTCGCAGTTAATGGAGCAACGATTACGGCTGTTGATGCTGCAGCCTCTAATGGCGTGGTACATACGATAGACCGCGTTATGACTGCTGTATCAAGTGCAACCGTATTGACACCTTTTGGAGTTACCATTAATTATTCTACTAACCCCCCTACTATTGGTGGTGGTTCTGAAACAGGCGGCAATGCAACGGGTACTGATTATAATATCTTGGCTTATGCACTGCGTGTATCCGGATTGGTTCCCACACTACTACCCAACACCACTCCATTGCCCGATTTCACAATTTTTGCTCCTACCGATGATGCTTTCAGAGGCTATCTCGGTGATACTTCAACCCCACCCACCGCAGCTTCGGAAAATGCAGCCATTCAAAAAGTTAAAGCACTAAGCACAGCTTCACTCGCGGATATTCTTAAATACCATGTGGTCTCGGGTAGAAAACTTACCACAGATTTTACTTCTGGCCAACAATTGACAACGTTGCTCACCGGCAAGACAATTACAGTTAATATCAATGGGGCAACTTATACATTAACCGATGCAAATACAGGAGTTAATGATCCGACTATTACATCTGCCAATATTCTTACTAACTCAGGAATAGATCATCGAATTAATGGTGTCTTAAGAAGCAATTGACTTGAATATCTTCTTTCTGATACAAAAGAGGCCCTAATTGGGCCTCTTTTCATTTACAAAGAGTTTGATTACTTTCAACTTATGGCCAAGCACATCGTTGCAAGTTGTATTCTGTTTTGCCTGCTTATCCTACCCCGTTGCAACAGTCTTGAAAAAGAAACTTTCGCAAAGGAGCCACTTATAAAACTTGATCTTGATCAAATCGTCAAGCGTGGTTATATAAATGCGCTGGTGGACAACAACTCAACTAGTTACTTTATCTACCGCGGCACACCCATGGGTTATGAATATGAATTGCTTGAGCGATTTGCGAACTATTTAAAAGTAGAGTTAAGGATCAAAGTGATTGCCAGCATAGAAGAAGCCATTGATCTATTGAACAAAGGAGAGGGAGATTTGATTGCCTTTCCTTTGACCATTACTAAAGAACGGACAAACTACATCGCTTTTTCCCAAACCCATTTCAATACCAGCCAGGTATTAATCCAAAGGAAACCAGACAACTGGAGAGCAAATCCTTATTTGGCGGAAAAGCAATTGATCCGCAATCCGGCAGAGTTGATTGGAAAAGAAATTTATGTCAAGAAAGGATCTTCCTTTAAGGATAGACTCGAAAATCTATCAGATGAAATAGGTGGCGAAATAATCATTCGAGAAGATTCTGCAGACAGCGAAACAGAATCATTGATTGCTAAAGTAGCAAATGGTGAAATCCCCTTGACCGTTAATGATCAAACCATCGCCATGGTTAATGCTACCTACTATCCTGAGATTGATATAAAGACTGTTTTAAGTTTGCCTCAGCAAATTGCCTGGGCAGTACGGAATAATTCTCCGACTATGCTTGCCTCACTTGACAAATGGCTGGCTAAAATAAAAAAAGAAGGCACCTTTAAAGTGATCTTCGATAAGTATTTCAATAGTCCACGAACTTCTTTAAAAAGAGCCAACAGTGATTTCTCCTCCCTTGGCGGAAATAAACTTTCTCCCTATGATGAACAGATTAAGGAAGGCGCAAAATTACTGGAGTGGGATTGGCGATTAGTTGCTTCTGTTATGTATCAGGAATCTAATTTCAATCCGAATGTAGTATCGTGGGCTGGCGCAATCGGGTTGATGCAATTAATGCCAGCAACTGCCGAGCAATTTGGAGTCAGCAATGTTTATGATCCGTTGCAAAATATAAAGGCAGGAGTTAAATTTCTGAAGTACCTCGATAATCAATGGGCAAAATCAATCAACGACCAAGACGAAAGATTGAAATTTGTGTTGGCTTCCTACAATGTAGGGCTCTCGCACGTGCTGGATGCACGCAACCTCACTAGAAAATATGGAAAGAACCCAACGCTGTGGGATGATAATGTTGAGTACTATCTACTTCAAAAATCAAATCCGAAATATTATCGCGATGCTGTAGCCGTTGCCGGATTTTGCAGATGTGAAGGCCCGGTGAAATATGTGAAGGAAGTATTATATCGTTTTGAAGAATATAAAATCCATATTGAATAGAGACGCAAAATATTGCGTCTCCTCCGATGCATCAATATTGTAACCTGGGCATCATTGGGATAATTTTTCTACAATTTTTTCAAAAGCCAGATTTTGCCAATTAGATTCTATTCCTTTGATTTTCATCACATCATCCATAATCTTTTTTTGCTTTTGCCCGATTGCGTAAGCATCCGAATACCGGATATGATCGTGAAATGTTACCATCGAATACAGAGGAACCCATTTATCTGGAAATAATTCATGAAGCTTTGCTTCTATCTTTTTGCGTAGAAGGAAATCGGCATCCGCCACTAAATCGCGCATCTCTATAAAATTATCCAATGCAAGTTGGGCTATGGCATCAGCATCTGGCTTACGTACCTGTTGAAACTCCGCCAAGACCTTATCCCAATCATCACTATACTTTTCCAATAGTTGATTTAAAATTCTACAATCCTCAAAGCCAGCATTCATGCCTTGTCCAAAAAAAGGTACGATGGCATGGGCAGCGTCTCCAATCAACAACGTTTTGTTTCGTACCCATGGAAAACATTTTACAGTTACCAATGATGATGTTGAATTTTGTAGAAAGTCAGTTAGTAAATCCGGCATCAGGGCTTTGGCATCAGGAAATACGTTCTCAAAAAAAGTTGAGATGTCGTTGTTAGTCTTTAGACTCTCGAACGAAACCCGGCCATTAAACGGAAAAAATAAAGTACAGGTAAAACTTCCATCAGGATTAGGAAGAGCTATCATCATAAAACTTTCGCGCGGCCAAATGTGCAACGCATTTTTCTCTAATTGAAAAGCTCCTGATGCTCCTGCAGGAATGTGAAGCTCCTTATAACCATGATCAATATAATCCTGTGAGTAATCAAATCTGTCACTGAACTGAAGCACACTTCTTACTGCCGAGAATGCGCCATCACTACCAATGATAATGTCAAACTTTTTTTCGACTGTTGACTGTTGACTGTCGACTGTTGTCAGTATCGTATTAACGTGGTTCACCTTCTCAATCCGATGATCAAAGAAAAACTCAACTCCTGATTTCTCTGCTTCTGTCATCAAGGCTTTATTTAATCCGCCACGCGAAACAGAATTGATAAACTGCCCTTGCTTTCCATACGGTTGATACGTAAGCTTTCCTTGTAGATCGTGCATTATGCGACCATGCATAGGAACGGCAGTTTGCTTGATGACATCGGCCAATCCAATTTCTTCTAACGATCTTATGCCACGATTGCTAAGCGCAAGATTGATTGATCTTCCTCGTTCCATCACCTGTTTCCGCATGTCATGTCTTCTTTCAAAAACGGAAATCTTATAACTTCGCTTTGCTAAATAAATAGAAAGTAATGAGCCAACTAATCCGGCTCCAACAATGGCTATGGTCTGGTCTTTTGAGTTCATTTCTTTAGGCTAACGCTTTCTTAAAAATCTCACAGAATCGAAAGACTTCCACGAAAGTATTATACAGCGGCACTGGTGCTAATCTAATCACATCTGGGTCTCTCCAATCTGCTAACACACCAGCTTTCATAATTTTATCAAATACTTTACGGCCGCTCTGCTTCATTAGAATTGATAACTGACAACCTCTATCTTCTGGATCGGAGGGCGTGATAATTGAAAAGTATTTTCCATCAGTGTTAATCTGCTTTAATAAATATTCCATAAAGCCCGTGAGCAGAATGCTTTTCCTTCTTAAATTTTTTATCCCTGCCTGATGAAATATTTCTAATGAAGCTAACTGAGCAGCACCCGATAACACTGGAAAGTTTGAAAGTTGCCAGCCATCTACACCAGGCATTGGCTTGAATCCTTTTTTCATTTGGAACCGCTCCTGATCATTGTGCCCCCACCAACCTGCCAAACGAGGGAGGTCAAAATTGGTAGCATGCTTCTCATGCACAAAGGCTCCTGCCACTCCACCCGGTCCAGAGTTTAAATATTTATAACCACACCACACTGCAAAATCAACCTTGTCGTTATGTAAATTGAGCGGAACGTTACCGGCAGCATGCGCCAGATCAAAACCTACATAAGCCCCAGCCTTATGGCCAGTCGCTGTTATCATCGGGATATCAAAAAATTGTCCGCTATAGTACTGTATCGCTCCAAAAATAACAAGAGCCAATTGATCGGAATGCTCGTTAATTTTTTCGAGAATATCTTCTGTTCGAAGAGTATACTCGCCATCTCGCGGTGCTAATTCAATTAATGCCTCATCCGGATTGAGCTTGTGAAATTTAAGTTGCGATTCAAGTGCATACTGATCGGAGGAAAAAGCTCCAGCCTCAGTAATAATCTTGAAACGTTCTCCGGTTGGTCGATAAAAAGAAGTCATCATTAAATGCAAATTGACCGTGAGCTGATTCATGGCCACCACTTCTGAAGGTTTTGCTCCAACAACTTCAGCCAGCGATTTCTTACTAAACTTATGGTAATGAAGCCATGGTCTTTTTGATTCAAAATGACCTTCCACGCCAAGCAATGCCCAGTCTTCTAATTCTTCAGTTATGAATTTTTTTGTTGACTTAGGTTGCAAGCCAAGAGAGTTGCCCGTGAAGTAAATAACATCCTTGCCTTTTAATTTGGGTTGATGAAACTTAGCTCGAAAAGATTTTAAGGGATCAATATTATCAAGTGAACAGGCGTAGTCAAAAGAGTTTTGAAAATCTGCCATAAATTATTTCCAATAAGTATTCCAGTATTTCTCGGGGGCGATGATCTCCGTGTTTTCCAATTTGCCCATTGGGAAATGTTTAGAATTCCCTGTGATCACAAAATCGACTTGACACGACAAAGCAAGGTCTAGAAATTTATTATCAGATTCATCCTGAAGGAGTTTTAATGAGAATCCCGGAACAACTGTAATGCATGTTTCGGAAATGGACTCAAGCAATCTTTCAGCAGCAGTCGCGAAACCGGTCTTTTGTCGGAATTTTACCCTCGACAAAACACCTTGATACTCAGTCAAAATTTCTGGGGAGGCGAATAGTAAGACACGATTTGCAAAAACCAAATCAAAAATGATTCTATGAGGATAACTCCTGCCTAAAATAGCAGAAACTAATATGTTTGTATCAACTACTAGCTTTTGCACTTTCGCGATAGGCTTTAATCTCAGTTTCAATTTCTTTTGCTGTCATTTTTGAAAGACCTGTTTTACGGGCAATAGATACTACCTCCTTCAATCGCTCACGCGCAATTGACAGTTTTATCAGTCGCTCGAAATCGACATAATCAATTTCCTTGTCTTTTATGTTCAGTCTTTTTTTATCAACTGATGATATTTTTACTGTAATTGTATTCATAATTATTTTTTTAAATAAACCTCGGATCAGCTTCCATCACTGTACCACAGTTTTTACATGTGCGAAATTCCTGTGATCCATAAAAATCGCGGAAGCGCGGGATAAAATCTTTTTCAATATTGTTCAAGTGAAACTTGTATTCGTGCAATTTATGATTACAATTTTCGCAGAACCACAGGAGGCCATCGTCTTCAATGGCTGTTCGCTTGCATTCTATAACCAATCCAATTGAGTTGGCAGGTCGTATGGGCGAATGAGGTACACGTGCAGGCAATAAAAACATATCTCCTTCTTTCAATGGAATAGCTACTGCTTTACCATCCTCTTGAATTTTTACGGTAATATCACCTTCCATCTGATAGTATAATTCTTCTGTTTCATTATAATGATAATCCTTACGGGCATTCGGGCCTGCCACAATCATCACAATATAATCACCTGCATCGGCATACAGGTTCTTATTGCCAACGGGAGGTTTCAGCAGCTCACGATTATCGGTGATCCATTGTTTCAGGTTAAAGGGTCTGCGTATAGCCATTATTCTCGTGTTAAAGTTCAGAATGGTTGAAATGCTAAAGTTAATAAAGAAGATGTTCTTTTTATATTTGTCGTAAATTGAAATTATGAATCTTGATTTAACTGGCAAAAGGGCAATCGTCTGCGGAAGCACGCAAGGAATTGGAAAAGCATCCGCCATTGAACTCGCATCGTTGGGCGCTGCCATTACCCTGGTGGCCCGCGACAAAGAAAAACTCAAATCTGTTTTGAAGGAATTACCCGCGAACCACAAACAAACTCATACTTTCTTAGTTGCTGATTTTAATTTACCTGAGATACTGAAAGCAGCTGTCGAGAAATACGCAGAAAAGGAAACTGTGCATATACTTATTAACAACACAGGTGGTCCGCCAGCCGGCCTTGCTATTGATGCCACTACCGATGAATTCATAAAAGCATTTTCAAATCATCTGCTTTGCAATCAGATTTTAGTACAAGCATTGGCTTCGGGAATGAAAAAGGCAGGCTACGGAAGAATTATTAATGTCATTTCTACTTCTGTCAAAATACCTATAAGAGGACTCGGTGTTTCCAATACCATTCGGGGCGCGGTGGCCAGTTGGGCAAAAACGCTGGCAACAGAGTTGGGTCCTTTTGGGATAACTGTAAATAATGTTCTACCAGGCACTGCTATGACAGGCAGACTAGAATCCATCATTAAAACCAAGGCAGATAAATCCAAAAAAACATTCGAAGAAGCTAAACAGGAAATGATTTCAGAAATTCCTGCGGGAAGAATTGCAGAAGCTTCAGAAGTTGCCGCTGCCGTAGCTTTTCTGGCTACACCTGCAGCAGGCTATATCAATGGCATCAATGTGCCTGTGGATGGTGGACGGACAGGAAGTTTATAAACTATTACTAACTTTGAAGTATGGTTGCCGAACTCAAAAAAGCGATTGAAAAAGCGGAAAAACTTTCTGATAAAGAACAGCAAGTGATAGCTCAGCTTATCGTGAATGAGATTAGCTGGGATCAAACTTTAAAGGATTCGGAGAAACAACTTTCATCGATGGCACAAGAAGCCTTGAATGAATACAAGAAGGGAAAAACAAAGCCCTTTCAAATCTAGTTTTGTGATCTCGGTTACTACAGATCGATTTAGAAAAGCATTTGATCGACTGCCTTTGACAATAAAATATAAAGCGAAACGCTCTTACTCACTTTGGCAAACCGATCCCTATCATCCATCGCTAAATTTTAAACAGGTCTATTCGGGGAAACAAATTTATTCAGTACGCATAGGATTGTCTTATCGCGCTTTGGGATTGAAAGAAGAAGATACTTTGATTTGGTTTTGGATTGGTTCTCATGAAGACTACAATAACCTGATTAACCAGCTGTAAGAGCATGTTAAAAATACTAAACTACATCAATGGCGAATTAGTCAATCCAGCATCCAATCAATATTTGGACAATTACAATCCTGCAGAAGGAAAAGTCTATAGCCTCATTCCGGATTCCAACGAACAAGATGTTGCAATAGCAACGGGTGCTGCTAAAGCTGCCTTTCAGGAATGGTCATTAATGCCACTGGATAAACGGTCTGCCATCCTTCTAAAACTCGCAGCTCTTATTGATCGTGATTTCGAGAAACTTGCTCTTGCCGAATCCATCGATAATGGAAAGCCTGTTACACTTGCCAAGTCGATGGATATTTCACGTGCTTCAGCAAATATTAAATTCTACGCTACTGCAGCAATGCATTTTGCATCTGAATCGCACCTAATGGAAGGTGAAGCGTTAAACTATACTACGAGATCCCCTATTGGAGTAGCAGGTTGCATCTCTCCCTGGAATCTTCCTTTGTATTTATTTACGTGGAAAATAGCGCCAGCATTGGCAGCTGGTTGTACCGTTGTAGCAAAACCGTCTGAGCTAACGCCAATGACTGCCTTTCTTTTTTCTCAACTTTGCATTGAAGCAGGTCTACCCAAAGGAGTATTAAATATTGTGCATGGATTGGGAGGTAAAGTTGGCCAGGCTATTGTCGAACATCCCGATATTCAGGTTATCTCTTTTACTGGCGGGACTTTGACTGGAAGAAAAATTGCTGCGACTGCTGCCCCCCTATTTAAGAAGCTATCACTTGAATTGGGTGGAAAAAATCCAAACATCATATTTTCAGATTGCGATTTTGAGCAAGCCGTTGATACGTCTATACGATCTTCTTTTTCCAATCAGGGTGAGATTTGTTTATGTGGTTCAAGGATTCTTGTGGAGAGAAGCATATATAGTCTATTTGTAGAAGAGTTTGTAAAACGGACCCAATCACTAATAGTTGGTGATCCCTTGGAAGAAAAAACTAAAATTGGTGCATTGGTATCCGAAGCACACATGAACAAAGTGCTTTCGTATATTGAACTTGCCAAACAAGAAGGCGGAAAAATTCTTTGTGGTGGAAAACAAATTAGAATTTCCGGGCGATGTGAAAATGGATATTTCGTTGAACCAACAGTCATTACAGGATTGAATCAAAATTGTCGGACTAATCAAGAAGAAATTTTTGGACCTGTCGTAACGATCATGCCGTTCGATCTGGAAGAAGAAGCAATACTCTATGCAAATGCAACCACTTACGGACTTAGTGCCACGATATGGACGGAGAATCTAAAACGAGCTCATCGTGTGGCGCATCAATTAAAGAGTGGCATCATCTGGATAAATTGCTGGCTGTTGAGAGACCTTCGCACTCCATTCGGTGGAATGAAACAATCCGGAGTAGGAAGAGAAGGTGGTTGGGAAGCCATTCGTTTTTTTACGGAGGCGAAAAATGTTTGCATTAAACTATAAATTGAAAGTTTCGATCTGGCCACTACCCAATTGTCATCCCGATTGATTTTACTATGGGCTTCTTTGACATTGATAATATTCTGTTCACTGCCCTTGGCTATCCTATGAGCTCGCTCGAATTCTTCGGCACCATTGCTGGGGGTATTGCCGTTTGGCTTTCCGCAAAAGCCAACATCTGGAGTTGGCCAATAGGCATGATCAGCGTAGCACTACTCTTTTTTCTTTTCTATCAGGTACAATTATATCCAGATATGTTCCTGCAGATTTTCTTTTTTATCACTAATGCTATTGGCTGGTGGCGGTGGAGCCATCCTAAAAAAGAGGAAGAAGACAACAACAAAGAATTACGAGTAAGTTACATGCAAGGAAAACAACTCCTAATCGTATGCTTAGGCGGAGTGGTGGGTACTGCTTTATTGGGAATGCTAGCTAGCAACCTGAACGAATGGGCACCGTCTGTATTTAGTAAACCGAGTGCTTTTCCATACCTCGATTCATTTGTTACAGTTATGAGTGTGTTCGTTACATTCCTTATGATTCAAAAAAAAGTAGAGTGCTGGATCCTGTGGATAATAATTGATGTGATAGCCACTGGAATTTATTTTACAAAGGGAATTAAATTTTTAGGGTTAGAATATCTGATCTTTTGTTTTATTGCTGCCTATGGACTGTGGAATTGGATGAGAGAATACAATTCTACCAAAACATCTAGCTCTTTATGAAAATAAAGATAAAATCTTTTTGGCCTGCCGTTATTTGGTTGTTGCTCTCCACAATTGCCTTTTGCCTTCCAGGATCGGCACTACCAAAAAACGATTGGTTTGCCGTTGTACAATTTGACAAATGGATACACGTTGGACTTTTTTCCGTGATGATTTTCCTTTGGTGCTTGCCAGTATTCCATCGACCTCACATAAATTTATCACTGACTAAACTATTTCTGGGGATTGCTATTGCTTTTTTTTGTTACGGAATCGCTATGGAATTCATACAGCATTTTTTTGTTTCAAATCGGTCGTTTGATATAGGAGATATTGCAGCTGATGCGGCCGGTTGCCTGATCGGATTGCTTTTTGTTAAATGGCAATGGAAGCAATAAAAAAAGTTTGCTTCTACGGTCCTGAAAGTACTGGCAAATCAACCATGGCTGAGCACTTGGCCGAACTTTACAAAACCGAATGGGTGCCTGAAGTATCTCGAGAGTTTGTGGCGACCAATGATTTTACAATTGACGACATCATAAAAATTGGTCATGCTCAAATAAACCGAATTCTTGAAAAAACAAAAACAGCCAACAAGATTCTCTTCTGTGATACCGATTTAATCACTACTCAAATTTATTGCCGGCATTATTTAAAAGTAGTGCCCCCCATTCTATTCGAACTGGAGAAACAGATTAATTTCGATCGTTATTTTCTATTTGAACCCGATGTGCCTTGGGTTGCCGATGGCATGCGCGACCTTGGCGAGAGCGATAAAAGAAAAGAAATGCTTGGCATATTTAAGATGGCGTTGGACAAAAGAAGCATTAATTATCTCGCTGTTAGGGGAGATTGGGAAGAAAGGGAAAAGTTAATAACAAATGAAGTCGATAAACTTTTAAACTAACCATAGTTATTATACAGAAGAAGTTATCTTCTGTTCAATTAATTTTTTCTCCAGGTTAGAAGTGGTGAGCGTAAAGGCTAACTCGTAGCAGGATCTTGCGCGTAGTTTATCTCCAAGTTGTAAATAAAAATCTCCAAGAGCAGTCTGATACAAATAATGGGTTCCCAATCCATTGATCTTCCTTAACTCTTCAATGCCGCGTTGAGGTGATTCAACGTATCCAATTACAATTGCTCTATTAAGATTGACAATGGGTCCAGGTTTGATTTTTGAAAGTGCTTGATATAGAATTAAAATTCGTGGCCAGTCCGTTTGTTCAAACGTTTCCGCAAAAGCATGACAGGCGGCAATGGCAGCTTCCAGGTGATACTCGGTTAACTCTTCACCATCGGCCGCTGATGTTAGATAATCCTGTCCACGTGAAATTAATTCTTTGTTCCATAGCTCCCGGTTTTGATACTTCAGTAATACAATGCTACCGTCATCGGCCAGGCGTGCATCGAGGCGCGAAGCTTGAAAACACATAAGCGCCAGCAAAGCTTTCACCTTAGGCAAATTCGTATTTGCTTGTTGGGTAAGCAGCATACATAACCTGATTGCCTCCGCGCAAAGGTCTTGGCGCAATAAGAGTTCAGGATGTGAAGAATTATACCCTTCATTAAATAGCAAATAAAGTGTATACAACACAGCATCCAGTCGTTGTGAAAGCAGTTCTTGTGATGGTTCTTCTATCGCAATCTTCTCAGATCTGATCCTTTCTTTTGCTCGATGCAAACGTTTCGCAATGGTTTCTTCACTGGTAAGAAAACCACGTGCTATCTCACTCACACTTAATCCGCAAAGTGTTTTTAGAGTTAAGGCAATCTGAGACTCATATGGAATGGCCGGGTGGCAGCAAGCAAAGATCATTCGCAACTGACTGTCCTCAATTTCATTCTCAAGAAACAAATTATTAACTGTTGGAGAGAGTGTCCATTCAGATTTTAGTTCGCGTGCAAGATCACCTTCAATCTTCTTATGCAAGTGCTGCCTGCGCAAAAGATCAATGGCTCTGTTTTTGGCCGTACGATAAAGCCATGCAGATGGATTATCAGGAATACCCTGGTACTTCCAGGTATTCAAAGCTTTCAGCAAGGCATCTTGTACAATGTCCTCTGCCAGTTCAATATTTTGAAATCCGAGCAAGCGAGTTAACACCGCGGCCATCCTTCCTGCCTCATGACGGAAAAGATGGCCTGCCAGTTGTTGTGCTTGTTCTTCCTGATTCACAAATTACATGTCCACTTTTTGAACAGGTCTCACCTGTACTTTACCGTTAAAGATGAAATCGGGGTAATCTTTTGTCAGGGCTACGGCTTCGTCTAAGTCTTTGGCATTGACGATAAAATAGCCACCCACTAATTCCTTACTCTCTGCAAAAGGACCATCGGTAACAATTTGCTTAGGTCCGCTTACAAATTTTCCTCGGGGTTCCAGAGGTTCACCTCCTTCATAGCGTCCTTCCTTTCTTAGTTTTTCAATCCAGGCAAACCACTTTTGCATATGTTTTTGCATCGCTTCTGGGGATTGCATTTCAGGGGCAACATCACTGCCACCATGAAAAATTAGCATGAATTTTTCCATTTGTAGTTAATTTTTTTGGTTAAACATTTGGTCCTATGACGAATGTCTTCTTGAAAACAGGACACTACCTATGAATATTTTTTTTAACAAGTGCTCACCTCCAATTCCGTCCAGGAATCTCAGCGTGAAATGTCTCTACACACTTTCGGTCTTGCAGAGTAACGTAACACGTTCGACCATCTTTTCCCCCAAAGGTTATATTGCTCGCACTTTTTCCTTTTAATTCAACCTCACGGACAATCTCACCGTCAGGTGTGATAATTAAAATAGTGCCCTTTCCATAGCGAGTGATATAGAGGTTGCCTTCCAAATCGCATTTCATGCCATCAAATCCGAAGTCTGAAAATTCTTTAAAGAGTCGCTTGTTGCTGATGTTACCATTATCATCTACATCAAAGGCCCATATCTTTCGTTGCACACTTTCATTCACATACAGGATTTTCTCATCCGGACTTAGCTCAATGCCATTTGTTGTTCCCATGTTTCCAGCTAAAAGAACTTCCACACCATTCGTATCTATGCGCCACAAATTTCCCGTGCCTTCCTTCCAATTGGGATCAGATGCAAAGAGTTGACCCTTTCTATTTATACATAAGTCATTCGGTTGATTAAACTTATCACTATGGCAGTACACTGAAACTAACTTAGTCTTCTTGTCTACTTTTAATACGTTGTGACCTGTAAAATCAGCCAACAGTAAATTTCCGTTCGCGTCAAACATGATCGCGTTTGCAGTGCTTCCTTCCGGCAGCGTAACAAACAATTTTACTTTTCCTTTCTTATTTACCAGACCAATGGTTCCGTCTTTTTGAAAATTGACAACAAAGAGATTCCCTTTTTTGTCAACGTTCGGGCCTTCTATATTACGGGTGAAAAGATTTTCAGCGGTAAGGTCTTGGGCTTGATAATATTGACCATAAGAATGTAATGCGGCCAGGGAGCCAATGATTACTACTATATTTTTTATCGTTTTCATGTTGAAGAGTTTGCGCTATCTAGGCAATATTCTTTCCTGCACGATGACCTTTGATTGAATAATAAAGAGTAAAAAGAAAGCAAGGGACCATCAGCAGGTAAGCATTTTGAGAACCCCATGATTCAGATAGTTTTCCATACAACAAAGGCATAATTGCACCACCTGCGATAGACATGATTAATAAGGCAGATCCAATCTTGGTAAATTTCCCAAGTCCATCTATTGCCAATGGAAAAATAGCAGGCCACATCAATGAATTTGCCAATCCTAGCATGGCAATGAAGGCAACAGAAGTATATCCAGTTGTAAGAACTGCTGCGATGGTAAACACAACTCCTAAAATAGAACAAATTCGAAGAGCTGTAGCTTGAGCCATGAATTTAGGAATGGTAATGATTCCAATTATATAACCAACCAACATAAAGCCCAAGGTAACCTGTGTGAAAAACCGCGCAGTTGAAAGTTCGATGCCTAGGGATTTACCGTAACTAATGATAGTATCTCCTGCGATTACTTCAACTCCAACATATAGAAATATGGCTACCATTCCAAGTACCAAATGAGGATATTGAAATACACTTGTCTTTCGCGCACTTGTTGATTTAATCGATTCATCTTCTTCATCCTCGCGAATATCGGGAAGGCCTGAGAAAAGTATAGCAATCGCAAGGGCTACGAGCGCACCTGCAATAATCATGTACGGCACAATCACACGTCTTGCCAATTCATTTAAAGTAGCTTCTTTGGTTGCAGTGTCCATTGTCAAAAGGCTGGCCTCCAATACACCTGCATCATTTAGTGCGATATACCCAAAAATTAATCCCGCGAGGATACCAGCGAATTTATTACTAATACCCATGATACTAATTCGCATGGCGGCACTTTCGATTGGACCAATAATAGACACATATGGGTTGGAAGCAGTTTGCAACAATGCCATACCAGTACCGATAATAAATAATCCTACAAGAAACATATTATAATCACGTGCATTTGCTGCTGGAACAAATAGGATAGCGCCAACTGCCATGATCAGAAGACCTAACGCCATTCCTTTTTTGTACCCAGTTTTACGCAAGACAAATGATGAAGGAACTGCCATTACTGTGTATGCAATAAAAAATGCAGTTGCTACTAGATACGACTGAAAGTCAGTCTCCAACTGGCAAGCGATTTTAAGGTAAGGAATGAGCGTACCATTCACCCAGGTCAGAAACCCGAAAACAAAAAATAGCGCCCCTATGATGATCATAGGGATAATATAATTCTTTTGGTTACTCATGGGCTTTGAAATTTAATTGGGGATTAGTCATGTATAAAATTAAAAGAAGTTAGCGTACGATTTACACACTAACCAACATAAAGGTTAATTTTGAGTTTCACAATTCGATAATAGGCGAAATAAACTGAAGTTCAATGACCGGTCAGAAAAAACTCACTCTTTTAGTATTAGCAGCAGGCATCGGCAGCCGATATGGTGGCATTAAACAGATTGATGGTTTTGGTCCAAATGGCGAAACCATCATGGACTATTCCTTATTTGATGCTGTTCGGTCCGGATTCACCAAAGTGGTTTTCATTGTGCGAGAGGAAATCTTGGAAATTGTTAAAGAAAAGTTTCTGCCTAAACTGAAGGGAAAAGTTGAAGTAGAATTTGTTGTTCAGTCTTTAGATAAACTTATCCCTAAAGAATATTTTAATCCTGAGCGGAAAAAGCCTTGGGGGACTGGTCATGCTACGCTATGCGCGAGGGAGGTTATTAATGAGCCCTTTGCTGTAATTAATGCAGATGATTTTTATGGGCAAGATGCCTTTCAATCACTTGCAAGTTTTTTCTCCACTGAAACCAATGGCGCTCACTGCATGGTGGGATTTACTTTAAAAAATGTATTGTCTGAACATGGAAGTGTATCGCGTGGATGTGGCGAAAGAGATGAAAACGGGTTTTTGAAAACGGTGGTGGAACGAACCACTATTGTAAAAGAGAACGGAAAAATTATCGCAAAAGAAAAGGAGGGCGACCTTCTGCTATCGCCCGAAACACCAACGTCTATGAATTTCTGGGGTTTTCATCCCAATGTATTTAACCTGGCGCAAAAGTTTTTTGACGAGTTCCTAAAAGCGAATCATGAAAATCTGAAATCAGAATTTTACATACCCATCATTGTTAACGAAATGATCAATCGCAACGAGGGGAAGGTAAAAGTAATTCCAGGGGGTAACATCTGGTTTGGCGTTACTTACAAGGAAGATAAAGAGGAAGTCTCTTCTAAAATAAGTGCATTAGTAAAGAAAGGCGATTATCCAGCAAAACTGTGGAGTTAATTTGCAATCTCTTTATTTCACAATTGTAAAATTGTTGAAGTCCTTTACTTCTTGCGGGGTAACATCAACATGCTGAACACTAGCGCGCGGTGGACCTATGGCACACCATTTCACAAATTCATTTAGCACATCTTGAGAAGCTTCGGCTTCGATGTACACATTTCCATTCTGTTCATTTCTAACAAATCCCTTAATACCTAGCTCGTTGGCTTTCGCTTTGGTCGCCATTCGATAGGACACACCTTGTACTTTTCCTGAGACGATAATGGAGATGTGTAGTGCCATGTTAGAGAATAGCGTTCAAACTACGAGCCGTAAGCTTGAGGCAAGTAGCCTGAAGCTAGTGGCTCTTTCAGTTACATAATATAATCGGTACTTAAGAACACGGACTCACGATTGGTGATAATATTGCCAATAATTTTTTTATTCGTATCTGTTGCTTTTGCCGCCACCAACGTGCGTATTGAAAATACCCGAAGTGCATCAGATACCGACAAGGTGCCCTCAGCAGAATCCTTTCTTCCATTGAAAGGAAATGAATCGGGGCCACGTTGGCTTTGTGCGTTGAGATTAATTCTTCCAACTTGATTAGAGAAAGCGTCAATCATGCGTGAAATTTGCTTTGAATCATTACCAAAAATACTTACCTGTTGACCAAAGTTGGAGTTCACCACATACTGAATTGCTTCTTCTGGATCATCGAATGGTACAACCGGAACAATGGGACCAAACTGCTCTTCGTGATATACATTCATCGAAGAATTGACTGGATACAACAAGGCAGGATAAAAAAATGAATTCATATGAGCACCGCCATTTTCATTGATCACTTTAGCTCCTTTTTGTTTGGCGTCTTGTACGAGATGATTTAGAAAATCTGTCTTACCCGGCTCCGGCAATGGTGTGATATTTACTCCAGTATCCCAAGGCATTCCTAACTTTAGTTTTGAAATCTCAACAGTAAACCGTTTAAGAAATTCATCAACCAAACTTCTGTGAACAAATAAAATCTTTAAAGCAGTGCACCGTTGTCCGTTAAACGAGAGGGAACCCAACACACACTCAGTTACTGCATTATCAAGGTCAGCATCGGCCAACACAATACCAGGGTTCTTAGCATCCAAGCCTAAAATAGCTTTTAGGCGATGTGGTTTGGGATGAAGTTTTTTTAAATCATTAGCACCTTTGTTGGTACCAATAAAAGCAAAGACATCAATCTTACCGGTTTCCATTAGCGAGCCAACTGTATCTCGGCCACGACCATAAATAATATTGATCACTCCAGCTGGAAAGCTATCGCGAAATGCTTCGAGCAATGGACGAATCAACAACACACCATACTTAGCTGGTTTGAATATAACCGTATTGCCCATTATAAGAGCGGGTATTAACGTTGTAAACGTTTCATTGAGCGGATAATTGAAAGGGCCCATACATAAAGCAACTCCCAACGGCACTCGTCTGATCTGAGCCATGAAGCCCTGATCTTCTGATAACTTTGCTGCGCTTCGATCTAATTCTTTCAAGGCACGTATCGTGTCAACAATATAATCGCATGTTCTGTCAAACTCTTTTTCTGAGTCCTTCAAAGGCTTGCCAATCTCCCACATCAGTAACTTGACAACCTCAGAACGCTTCTCTTTCATCTTACCTAAGAAAACCTCTACATGACTTATGCGATCCATCACACTCATAGTTGGCCACTCCCCTTGGCCAAGGTTGTAAGCAGCAACTGCTGAGTCCAATGCATCTAGGGCCTCATGCTTAGTGAGTAATGGAGTACTACCAATAATTTTCTGCTTATAGTTTTCTCCCACCTTCGTAAATACGGGGCTGCTAACCGAATTTAATGTACCTGCCCATGTCCGCAGTTTTCCATTGATAAGGTATTCACGTTGCTCAAGATAAGGACCAACATTAAACTGTTGTGGAATACCTGATTCCGCTGGAAACACGTTTGTTAAGAAATCACTCATGAATGATTGGTTAAAAAAATTAAAGGTTGAAATTAGTAATCTTTCATGTGTTTAACACAAATATGAACGCATGGTTAGATTTTAATCATTCATCATCTTAACACCTGATGAAGTGCCGATACGCAATGCGCCAGCTTTGATCATTTCAATCGCTTGCGCTTTGGTTTTTATCCCGCCAGATGCTTTAATGCCAACACCGGGAACAATAGAAGATTTTATTAATCGTATGTGTTCCACTGTGGCGCCTGAAGGGGCAAAGCCCGTTGATGTTTTAATAAAGTCAACACCGGCATCACAGCAGATTTTAGTTGCGGTCACGATTTCATCAGAAGTTAAATACGCTGTCTCAATAATGACTTTAACAATTTTTTGATGGTCATGGGTTAGCTTGCTGCATTTTGCAATTTCAATTTTAGTCCAGGGGATTCCAGTTTTAAATGAACTACTATTCCAGACTACATCGAGTTCATCTGCTCCGTTATCAATAGCTCGCTTCATTTCATCCAACTTTGTCTCCGTCATATTATAGCCCAATGGAAACCCGGCAACGGTAACCAGAATAATATTTTCAGAGCCTATCTCACGCTTGGCGCGCTTCACCCAAAACGGTGGCACGCATACTCCTAAAAAATTATACTGTTTTGCTTCTACCACTAACTGATCAATGTCTTTGATGGTAAGCGTTGGACTTAAGTTGGTATGCTCAATAAAGCGAGAAAGATCCATGAATAGTTTCTATGCAAGAAACGAAATTAACTTTTCTATTTGGCAATTAATAGGAGTACTAGTATCACTTCTGATGGGCAATCTCAATTCTGGTGCGGCTTCCGTTTTGAAAGTCTGTTTGTATTGTACCTGAAAGTCGTCTTAAAAGAATTTCAATGAGGTGAAGTCCAAAGCCGTGTGCCGTTTCATCCGAATTATATCCAGCCCTTCCAGAACCATTGTCTTCCACGATGAGAATGATTTTTTCTGGAGTGTTGGTAAGCTCTACAGTTAGTCTTGGGGAAATGATCCCTGCTAACCCATGCTTAATCGAATTGGCAGCCAGTTCATTCACGATTAGGCCAATGGAAATAGCTGTTTCAATTTCCACCTTAACCGCGGCAATGTCTATGTGCTTTTCGATTCTCATTTCTGGTGGAAGTGTCGAAAGTATATTATCAATCAAGCTCACCAAAAAACTTTTAAGGTCAACTGAACTCATGTTTTCCTGTTGATACAATTTTTGATGAATGAGTGCTATCGACATTATCCTGGACCGCGTTTTCTCTAGTTCGATAGCAACCTCAGCACTTGCTACCTGGTTGGACTGCAAATTAATCAGGCTTGCAATCAGTTGAAGATTGTTTTTGACACGATGATGAACCTCTTGCATCAACACTAACTGTTCTTTGTTTGCGCTGTCCAATGCCAGATTTTTCTTTTTGATTCTGTTACGTTGGCTAGCAAAGACAGCAATAAACGCAATGGATGCCAGCGTGACTATAACCAACGACTGGATGGTGACATTTTTGTTTTCCATTACTAACTCTCTTTTTTCATTTTCCGCCTTCATCAATTCAAGCTCTCGCTCTTTCTTAGAAGTTTTGTATTGAGCCAATAGCCGGGTGAGGTTAAGAGCTGTTTCCAGACGTGCCAGGCTATCCGCCAGGTTTGTATATTGATTTTGAAAGGAAAAAGCTTTTTTATAATCCCCTGTGAGTGAATAAAGTTTGGTTGCACTTTTGTATAAATTTCTTCGATTTGCCATCGACACCTCATTGGCCAATGCAATCCCAGTTTGAATTTGGCCTTCTGCTTCTGCAAACCTTCCCATCTCTATATAGGTATCGGCCAATCTTCGGTGCAACCCTGCCACTGTAATCCGATTATTACACTTGATATTCATTTTCATGGCAATGTTATAGTTGTGCAATGCAGAATCCATCTGGTCAAAATGGGAATGCGCATCTCCCAATAGCTCATACGTATATAAAATATTTAATTGAGTGTCCTTCTTAAATCCAAGTTTTGACTTATGGTGATAATAAAGGCTGGAGTCCTTCATATTGGCCTCTTTATAGTTCACTCCAGCAAAATCCCACTGTGGGCGTAGGCCCAATTTTTCTTTAAGTGTGTATGACTTCACATAATATCGGGCGGCCGCCAAATACTCCTTTAACTGGTTGCTTGCCAAGGCCAGGTTAAGGTAGGTCTCAGAGGCAGCAATCTGTTTATCCTCCTTCAATTGTCTTGTGAGTGCCTTAAGGTTATCAGAAATTTTTTCTCGGTAGTATAAGCTGTCAGAAAAAAAACTTCCCATCCCAGGAAAATCTGCCAACTCTGTTTCCGTCTGCAGCCCTTCGTTCATTTCTTCTAACTTTAAAATGTACTCAACCGTTTTCCCATAATCGCCTTTTCGATGATACATCAAGGAAATATCCCGTAAGTTCCACCTTGCTCCTTCTTTGTTGTTTGACTTTTGATAAACCGAAAAGGATTGTTGAAAATAGAAAATGGCTGAATCGTAATACGCCTGGTAATAAAAGCAATTGCCAATCAAGTTGGCTGCTTTAGCCCAACTGGCAGAATCATTTGCTTGCTGTGAAAATTTTATTCCTTGCTTCAGGTACATCACCGCTTTGTCATACTCGCCATCGTACCATTGTATTTTGGCTAAAATGATCAGCGCTCGTCCTTTACATGATTGGCACGTTGAGCTAGCCGAAACTCTGTTTAATTCCGCAATGGCGGACTTGGCTTTTGGAAAATCTATTTC
Source organism: Bacteroidia bacterium (assembly GCA_031384515.1). Lineage (GTDB taxonomy): Bacteria > Bacteroidota > Bacteroidia > Cytophagales > Cyclobacteriaceae > ELB16-189. The sequence continues at coordinate 15,027 of JANNAQ010000024.1, read as the reverse complement.
CATCAATTCCTCCGTTTTATCAATGTCTTGAATTATGGCAAGGCTATAGGATTGAGCAATGGATTCCATTACCGATAGGTGAATCAGAAGGAAGATAATTAGTCGTTTGAATTTTTTTGGAACCTCCCTCATCCTTGATTATAAATTGCTGGTCGGCCAAAATAATTTATTAAGCTGAATATTACTATTTACAGTATACTATTCCCTGGTTCAATTAGGAATAATTACTTAAACAAGATTAGTCCAATTGACCGCTACTACCTGCTGCAAAAAATTGGGATACAATCACTATAGACTAAAAGCTATGAGTAAGTTACTTACCCATCGTAAAAACATGTTGACCCTTCACCGATTCTATTCTTCCGGGACCAAGCGTATTTTTGCTCCAGGCCATAGACATTTTTAAGGAAGTATCTGTTATCTCTTGCAATTGCACTGTTATGCCATCACTTCGCGAAAAGCCAGTGGCGTTAGCGTCCGTGAACGACCAAGTGCTGCTGGAAGGCCACACCACTCCCCCATTTGTAGTTGAGAAACTAGTGGCGGTAAAAGTTATATTAAAGCTTTTGAATAGAGCGGATTGATCTACACCGTCAACGGTGACCGAGCCAACTTTCCATTGACTGGCCGTGAGTTTAGCTGTTGTAAGTTCTGCCGCTGTCTTTTCTGGTGCAGGGTCATCGCCTCCACCCGAACCACAACTCATAAATTGTGAGCATGCAACTAAGCAGGTAATCGCAATAACAGAGCGAATGATTGCGGGAAAATTATAAGTGAGTTTCATATCTGTCGTGTTTATGGTTTTTATTTATCGGTTTTAATAAACTGCCTCGCCACTTTTGTAGTGCGTTGCTGTAGCCAGGCGATATATTTTCCTCCGGCATAATTTCGTATGTCAATAGAGATTTCCCGTTGACCAAGTCCGGAGGTTTTTTCCATCACACGGCCTAGCATATCTACAATATAAATAGAAACAGGTTTATCTTTCTCAAAACCACCGAGTGATAGTGTCACATGATCTGATCCGGGATTTGGATACACATTAACAGAACTCATTATGCTGGCATCAACATCACCGGTAACAATGATGGCTACTGGATCGGAGAGCACACTGGTACAGCCGCTGTTAGTAATCTTTACTGTGTAAATACCTACAAGTGTAGCCGTGACCGTCTGAGTATTGCCTCCAAAAGAAGCGCCATCTTTAAACCATTGATAGGTAGCGCCTGCACTTGAGGTGAGTACTGGCGCCTCTGGGTTAGTCAAACTAACTGTTATGGTAGGTTTTGGAGGTGGTGGTGCAACAGTAAGGGTTGCCGAAGACGAGGTTTCAACACCACAGGAATTAGTAACAATACATTGATATTTATAACTATTCATTGCAGCGGTAATTCCTGTGAGAATAAGATTGGCAGCAGTTGCTCCAGAATAAATACCTCCGTTGGTCACATTCACAAAGGAAGTGCCTTTATTTTCTTGCCATTGATAGGTTAAGGAAATTCCAGTTGCAATTATTCCAAATGTGGCATTTTGACCTTCACAAATTGCAGCCGAAGGAGATGTTAATACTGCAAATGGCAAAGTGCTCACTGTAACTGCCAAGGTTCTTGTTGAAGAGGGACCACACGAGTTATTGGCTGTTACTGAAATAGTACCACCATTTAAGTTAGGTGTTGCCGCAATCGAATTGGTTATAGAGGCTCCACTCCAACCACTTGGCAATGTCCATACATAACTTGTGGCACCCACCACGGCTGCTATGCTATAAGTACTTGAAATTTGCGAGCAAGCAGCAGCGCTTCCACTAATTGCATCTGGTTGAGTGGGAAAGGTATTTACAGAAATACTTAGAGTTTGCGCAGTGGACGAACCACATGTATTGTTCGATGTTACAGAAACGTTCCCACCAGTGGTACTTGCAGTAGCACCCATAGAGTTTGTCGTGGATGTGCCCGTCCAACCTCCAGGTAACGTCCATGTATAACTCGTTGCACCTGCTACCGATGCAATGCTATAGGTGTTTAATGTTCCTGAACATATTGTGGCAGGCCCAGTAATTGTTCCTGGCTGGACAGGTATGGTGGCGATAGTTACAGCCACTGTTCGAGCCAGCGATGAGCACGAACCAATATTTGTTTTTACAGAAACGTTTCCACCCGCGGCATCTGCCGTAGCATTGATAGAGGTTGTTGTGGATGTTCCTGTCCAACCTCCAGGCAATGTCCATGTATAACTTGTAGCGCCACCAACAGCTGTTATGCTATAGGTGTTCAAAGCTCCTGAACATATCGTGGAGGGTCCAGTAATGGCTCCAGGCTGGGGTACGCTCGTTATCGCTACGGCCAATGTTTGCGACAATGATGAACAAGAACCATTGTTTGCTGTTACTGAAACGTTGCCACCAATTGTGGTTGCCGTTGCATTGATAGAATTTGTTGTGGATGTTCCTGTCCAACCTCCAGGTAATGTCCATGCATAACTTGTTGCACCACCCACTGCTGTTATACTATAGGTGTTTAGTGTTTCTGCACATATCGTGGCAGATCCTGTGATGGCTCCTGGCTGGGCTGGTGTACTGTTTACCGTTACGGACATCGTTTGCGCCAAAGATGAGCAAGAACCATTGTTTGCAGTTACAGAAACGTTTCCACTCATTGTGCTTGCCGTAGCATTAATAGAGTTAGTGGTTGATGTTCCAGTCCAACCTCCAAGTAATGTCCATGTATAACTTGTAGCACCACCTACTGTCGTTATGCTATAGGTGTTCAAAGTTCCTGAACATATCGTGGCAGACCCCGTGATGACTCCGGGCTGGGCTGGCGTACTGTTTACCGTGACGGCCACCGTTTGCGACAACGATAAGCAGGAACCAATATTTGCTTTTACTGAAATGCTTCCGCTTGTTGTGCTTGCTGTAGCATTGATGGAGGTTGTGGTTGATGTCCCAGTCCAACCTCCAGGTAATGTCCATGTATAACTTGTTGCACCGCCTACTGCCGTTATGCTATACGTGTTTGATGTTCCTGAACATATTGTGGTAGATCCAGTGATGGCTCCTGGCTGTGCAGGAGTATTGTTTACTGTAAAAGTACCTCCGCTAATACCTGTACCGAAACCTGTAGTAACAGCTATTGTGCCCGTGGTTCCGGTTCCAATTATTGCTGTTATTTGAGTTGGCGAGTTAACAACAAAATTAAGCGCATTGCTACCTCCGAATGTAACGCTAGTAGCTCCAGTAAAGTCAGTGCCTGTAATTATAACAGATGATGTACTGGAACAACCACTTGACGGAGTAAAGGAAGTGATAGTGGGTGCATTTAGTTGTCTAACGACTACTGCCTGTGAGCCTGCCGCAGATATATCGGGTCTGCCATCACCATCAATATCACCAATAGCGAGTGACCACATGTTGCTAGCTACTCCTATAAGATCTACTTTGGCGGCAAAACTTATAGTCCCCGATGTGGAAGTACTACGAAATACTGACACACTGCCGCTAGCATTATTACCCACAGCCAAATCGGGTTTGCCATCGCCATCTATATCACCAATACTTAATGACGCTGGGTCACTACCTGGTACGTAATCAACCTTTGTTTCAAAACTTACACTTCCTGCAGTGGATGTATTGCGAAGTACAGATACCTTAGAGTTGCTTGGACCTGGACACGCTAAAGCTAAATCATTTTTTCCATCACCATCAATATCCCCAACAGCAAGGTAATAGGGAGTAGTACTTGTTGTAAAATCAACTTTGGCGGCAAAACTAATATTTCCTAAGGTGGAGGTGCTGCGAAATACTGATGCTGTGTTGCTGTTTTCATTAGCCACCACTACATCGGGTTTTCCATCTGTATCTATATCGCCAATGCTTACAGAGCGAGGACTTGTACCTGTTGTGAAATCAACTTTGGCAGCAAAACTTATTGTTCCTAAAGTGGAGGTATTGCGCAATACTGATATCGAGTTGTTTCCCCAATTAGCAACTGCCAAATCGGGTTTACCATCGCCATCTATATCTCCCATACTTACCGAATAATTACTTCCAATTGACCCGACTGCAAACTCAACCCTTGCATTAAAATTAATAGTTCCTGGAGTGGATGTATTGAGGAAAACTGAGACTGTGCCTCCCGTATTTATTGTTAAATCTTGTTTCCCATCACCATCCAGATCCCCAATAATTACTTGATACCATGTTGAAGCAGGTATGGAGAAATCAACTTTGGTTGCAAAACTAACCGTGCCTAAAGAGGAGGTGTTGCGCAATATCGAAACCGTATTGCTACTATAATTAGCTAGAGCCAAATCGGCTTTTCCATCGCCATCAATATCTCCAACACTTATTGATGTTGGAGTACTTCCTGTTAAAAAGCCAATCGATGCAGCAAATGCAATATTACCTGCTAATGTTACTATAAAAGGTTTTGAGGAGTAAGCCGTTAAATTACCGGTCAGGTTAGTGACTGAAATATATTGATAGGTTGCACCAATAGGAACTGTTGCCGTTAAGCTAGTGGCACTTGCCATAGTCACAGTAGCTTTAGTTGCCCCAAAGAATACTATATTCTGTCCGGCTGTTGTATTAAATCCAGTACCCATTATGGTTACACTGCTGCCAATAGCTCCACTCGCAGGAGAAAATGAAGTAATGACAGGCTGGGCAAACGTATTAACTGCGAATAAACCTGTGGCAACGAGGAAAAAAATCTGTGTAAATAATTTTTTCATAGTTCTATGTTTTAAATGATGAAATACTATACCCAACCTACACACTCGAAAACAGCCAAACCGATCAACTTTGTGAATGGGGTCAAATACTTTGCAGAAGGGGTGGTTTTCTTTGTGGGTGAGGTAGTCCTTGCCATACAAACCGCAGAAAACAGGTCATGATTTGATGCCCCGCCTACCGCAATACCACTTTAGTAGTATTTTTTATGCCTTGAGTTTAATGTAATTTGACGTTGCGTATATAGATCACCTTGGCAGGAATTACTCCTATGGAAAAAGTAAAAGTAAAAATTGTGGTAGTAGAAGATAATGCTGTGGTGGCTGAGGATCTTTCACAAATTCTTACGGGGTACGGCTACCATGTAGTGGCAGTGGAAGATAATGGCCACGATGCTCTTAACAGCATTCAAGAGCATGATCCCGACATGGCCTTGTTAGACATTCATTTAAAAGGTGACATTACCGGAATTGAGGTAGCCCAAATTATTAACGAGAAATACTCACTTCCCTTTATTTATCTCTCTGCTTATTCAGACGACACCACTTTTGGTGCGGCAAAACTTACGAAGCCTCACGCGTATATCGTAAAACCTTTTAATGAAAAAGAATTAAAGATGGCCATTGAGTTGGCACTCTTCACGTACACTAACGAGGATCAGGAAATTGAGACGCCTGCCACCGACCAAGGTTATTTTTTGCGCGATTCAATTTTTGTAAAGGACGGCAACCACTTTATAAAAGTGCCCCTGAAAGAGATTTTGTATCTGGAAGCAACCGGCAGCTATTGTAAATTATATTCTACCGACAGGGAGTTCACCATTTCTTGCAATCTCAATAAACTATCTACAAAAATTGCAGAACATAATTTCATTCGTGTCCATCGCTCCTATGTGGTTAACCTTAATCACATAAAAGGGATTAATGGAGAGGCAATTGAGATTGGTAACAAAAGCTTGCCCATTAGTTTTACCTACCGCAAGTTATTGATGGAGCGGTTGCGCCTGATCTAAATAGAATCGCTGTGCTGTGGCATTTGCTAATGACGAATCCCACACACCTTACAGTATTCCATTTTATTGGCCGCACGCTTTCTCGGTGGTCGTTTGTGGCCGAAATATTCAGGGTCGGCATATTGTGGGTTACTACCTTTTCTTTCTCGTTTAATACGATCTTTTTCTTTGGATTCCTGCCGATCGTAAAAATCATTTTTCGCATTGTAGGTGGGGCCAGGTTTTTTGGATTTCTTTTTTGCTTTTGGAGCAAAATCCGTTTTTGGAAACACAGGCTCCATTGAAGTTGGTTGATCCGCACTCTTCTCCTGACCAGCGGCCAAAATGGAAAACGCACAAAACAGAATTATCAATAACAATTTCCTGCTAACCATTGTACAAAGCTAAAAGATTACGCTTGCATTTTTCCATTGAGGGGTTGTATCACTCTTGACGATAGGAAATTCTAGAATACTTAATGCCGGATTCCGCATTCCTTGCAGTACCTCATTCGCCAATAAGGTCTTTTCTTCGGCAAACATTTATGACCAAAATGGGCGGGATTCGAATATTGCGGCTTGGCCATTTTTCTTAACATCTTTTGCTTTTGTTTTGCCGCTTTTTCGATGCGCTCATAGTATTCATACCGAGACGTATGTTGTACTTTTGGCTTTCTAAACTTTGTTTCTTTAATCCGATGCGCAGAATTTTCCTTTTTTGAAGAAGCAGGAGCAAGTGATGTGGGCATCGAACCTTGTTCTTTGTTTTGCCCAAAAGACAAAACCGGAACAACGATCAAAACATAAAAAAATCTCAACTGATTAGTTTGCATAGCTGAGATTAAACGAAGGATTTCTAACTATATTTTTTAAAGGCTACTATTTCGACTTAGCAAACAGTTTAACAAGTAAATTCTAATTCGGAGCGATAAGTAGTTACCCGGCAAAGGCATGATAGCTATAGTATAGAATTGCAAAAATCACAATGGCCAACACTATGTACCCAAAAACCTTAGCCCTCTCAAAATATCCCCTTACCGGAGAAAGGCCCTTATTCTTTGCCATCGTTATTAATTTAGATTAAAAAGTACTCTTGCCACTACGTAAGCGACCAAACTAAAGGCCATTGAACCCACTAAATCAAGCAGCCGACAATGGATAACCCTAAATAAAATCCTTTTCATAACTACGTGATTTTAATAGGATTATATATCAATCTAATGCGAAAAAGTTAAATGAAGGTAAAACACGGTTAAACCGCCAGAAATTGACTATCACTGGTTTAGTCTATTCTGTAATAAATCAATTTAATCTTTAAGGAATCACTAATGCTAATGCAAGCCATCGTGCATTTAGCAGTATGACCAGCAGAAAAATCTCTGTTCATAAAAAAACCTCCGATAGGGAGGTCTTTTTGAAATACTGTAGACAATTATTTCAAAACTATGAAGTTATAAATGAATCACTTCTCCATAAGCAGCTGCCGCGGCCTCCATGATGGCTTCACTCATGGTCGGATGTGGATGCACTGTTTTTATTATTTCATGCCCCGTTGTCTCAAGTTTACGTATGGCAACTATCTCTGCAATCATTTCTGTGACATTGGCACCAATCATATGCGCGCCTAATAGCTCACCGTACTTTGCATCAAAAATGAGTTTCACAAAACCATCGCTTGCACCTGCCGCCTTCGCTTTACCCGAAGCCGTGAAAGGAAACTTGCCAACCTTAAGTTGATAACCGGCCTTCTTGGCCGCCTCTTCTGTGAAACCCACTGATGCAATTTCAGGTGAACAATACGTGCATCCAGGGATATTATTATAATCTAGTGGATGTGGATTCTGCCCTGCAATTTTTTCAACACAAATTATTCCTTCTGCAGAAGCAACGTGTGCCAGTGCCTGCCCTTTGGTAATATCTCCAATAGCATAAACACCAGGAACATTTGTTTTGTAAAAATCATCTACTAATACTTTGCCTTTGTCGGTCTTCACTCCTACTTCTTCTAATCCAAGATTTTCAAGATTGGTAGCAACACCAACTGCTGACAATACAATATCTGTTTCAATTTTTATTTCACCTGTTGGGGTTTTCACAGTGGCAACGCATCCTTTGCCTTTGGTATCAACCTTGGTTACTTCAGAACTTGTGTAAACAGTCATCCCGGCCTTCTTGAAAGACTTCTCCAAGGCTTTGGATATCTCTTCATCCTCCACCGGAACCAAGCGTGGTAGAAACTCAACTAATGTAACTTCAGTACCTATTGTGTTATAGAAGTATGCAAACTCAGAACCGATAGCGCCAGAACCAACAATTAACATGCGATGCGGTCTTTCGGGAAGCACCATTGCCTCACGATAACCAATAATCTTCTTGCCGTCCATTGGCATAGCCGGTAGTTCGCGAGAACGGCCGCCCGTTGCAAGAATGATACTCTTTGCTTCGTAATCCGTTTTCTTACCTGCAGTATCAGTTACTTCTACTTTACCACCTTTCTTTAACTTACCATGCCCGGAAATTTGTTCAATCTTATTTTTCTTGAATAAGAATTGAACGCCCTTGCTCATCCCAGCTGCAACATCGCGGCTGCGCTTCACCATTCCCGTCATATCTGGCGAGGCCTCTTTCACATTAATACCATAATCAGCTGCATGCTGTATATATTCAAATACATTGGCACTTTTTAATAAAGCTTTGGTGGGAATGCATCCCCAATTAAGGCAGATGCCACCCAGTTCTGCTTTTTCTACAACGGCCACTTTCATACCCAATTGAGAAGCACGGATTGCAGCCACATATCCACCAGGGCCAGAGCCAATAACGATTAGATCATAACTTGCCATAGAATGAGATTTTATAATTTGTTGCCAAAGATAGACCCCTGAACTTCTTTTAAAAAGTCTTAGTGGATTATTTGAGGAGTAAGCTCCTTAAATTTTGTAACTGATCTAAATACGCTGATATTTTAGTTATTTTTGGAAGTATCCTTAACTGAATTGATAAGGCACTAATCACTTCTACTATGAAATTATTACAAAATAAAACTGCCCTTGTTACTGGGGCCTCCAAAGGAATTGGAAAATCAATTGCTTTAAAGTTTGCTGAGCAAGGGGCTAATGTGGCGTTCACCTACCTATCCAGTATAGAACAAGGTCAGGCCTTAGAGAGTGAACTGGCTTCAAAGGGAGTTAAGGCAAAAGGCTATCGCTCTGATGCATCTGATTTTGCACAAGCGGATAAGCTGATCAACGATGTTGTTGCTGATTTTGGATCCTTAGATATTTTGGTGAACAATGCCGGCATTACCATGGACAACTTGATACTCCGTATGACGGAAGAAATGTGGGATAAAATCATCAACGTGAATTTGAAATCTTGCTTTAACACAGTGAAGGCTGTAACCAAAACTATGATGAAGCAAAGAGGGGGTTCAATTATCAATATGACTTCGGTAGTCGGGCTGAAGGGCAATGCAGGCCAGGCTAACTATGCGGCTTCAAAAGCTGGTATCATTGGATTTACCAAATCAATTGCTTTGGAGTTAGGTTCACGTGGAATCAGATCTAACGCTATTGCTCCGGGTTTCATTGAAACTGAAATGACTGGAAAACTTGATGAAAAAACTGTTCAAAGCTGGCGAGACGCTATTCCGCTTAAGCGTGGTGGCAAACCTGAAGATGTAGCCGATGCATGTGTCTTCTTAGCTTCAGATATGTCGACCTACATAACAGGACAAGTGATTCAGGTTGATGGTGGGATGCTTACCTAATGAATGAAAACTGAAGTTCAAAAAAGATTGACGGCTTACTTCATGACACCTTTGAAAAAATTCTTGTCGATATCTCCCTCATTTTACAGACGGGAAAATAATTATCATACCGACTAACACTCGTCAGTAAAAATATTTAAACAAATTTTCAGAGATGATTTGGAAACTCTACTAAACTGGTATACGTTTGTGATATCATAGTCGGTAAGCACATCGCTAACTGATTTATAAAGAAGCGCGGAGAGACAGGCTCAATGAAACGCTAGCAACCCCTCCAAATGGAAAAGGTGCTAAATCCTGCCCCGAGAAGGTCTCGAGGAACTATAAACAGGTAAGAAAATGAATTTTGTTTTCAATTCTTTTACATCAAGTCTCAAGGACTTGCAATTATCCTTTCGATTTTATCGCGCTTCTATTTGTTGCATGTGTTGTACATGCTGTTGTAGTTAAGAGATTTCTAATCTCTTCCGCAACACAGTCAGGCTGTGACCTTGCCGAGTGACGGGCAATTTGGTCTCCTGATTCCAGGATAAATTAAACCTTAATAAATCTTATCTAAACACTATAACATTTCTATTTATGTCTGACTTACGTTTTGAAACTTTACAACTTCATGCCGGGCAAGAAGTTGATCCAACAACAGGTTCACGCGCAGTGCCTATTTATCAAACCACTTCTTATGTATTCAAAAATTCTCAACACGGTGCCAATCTCTTTGCGCTAAAGGAATTTGGCAACATTTACACTCGCATCATGAATCCTACTTCTGATGTTTTTGAAAAGCGCGTTGCTGCTTTAGAAGGAGGAGTAGCTGCATTAGCCGTTGGCTCCGGCCAGGCGGCACAGTTCATAGCCCTCAATAACATTTTGCAGTTGGGCGACAATTTTGTGTCTACGTCATTTTTGTATGGAGGCACGTACAATCAATTCAAAGTTGCTTTTAAAAGGCTAGGAATTGATGCTCGCTTTGCAGAGGGTGATAAGCCAGAAGCATTTGAAAAACTGATTGACAAAAAGACAAAAGCGATCTATCTGGAAACCATCGGTAATCCCGGATTCAACATTCCAGATTTTGAAGCGATCGCATCATTAGCTAAAAAACATGACCTACCTCTGATTGTTGATAATACTTTTGGAGCAGCTGGTTATCTTTTTCAGCCAATAAAACATGGAGCCAATGTGGTGGTAGAATCTGCCACAAAATGGATTGGAGGCCACGGCACAACGATTGGTGGTGTTATAGTAGATGGAGGAAATTTCAATTGGGGCAACGGAAAATTTCCTCAATTTACGGAGCCATCAGAAGGATACCATGGCTTGAAATTTTGGGAAATATTTGGCGAAGGAAATCCTATTGGACTTCCCAACATAGCATTTATAATCCGCGCTCGTGTTGAGGGCCTTCGCGACTTTGGCCCAGCTCAAAGTCCATTCAATTCATTTTTACTTCTTCAGGGATTAGAAACGCTATCACTTCGCGTACAACGCGCAGTGGATAATGCCTTAGCATTAGCCCAATGGTTAGAACAAAATCCATCGGTTGAGCGTGTCAACTATCCGGGACTTCAAAGCAGCAACTACCATAAGCTAGCAAAAAAATATTTACGCAATGGCTTTGGCGCGGTGCTTTCCTTCACGGTAAAAGGAACCCAGGAGAATACAACCAAACTGGTGGACAGTCTTAAACTGATAAGCCATCTTGCTAATGTGGGTGATTCGAAAACACTTATCATTCAACCTTCTGCCACAACACATCAGCAATTGTCAGAAGAAGAAAAATTGGCCAGTGGTGTATTACCAAACTTGCTTCGCATTTCTGTAGGTACCGAACATATTGATGATATCAAGGCCGATTTACAGCAGGCATTCGCTCAGGTGTTTGAAAAGTGAATTGTTTAAAGCCTCACTAAAGGAAGGTGAGTTATGCAATGGGAAATATATTTATTAAAACTTAAATATTTCTCCTCCCCTCTCCTTTTGGAGAGGGGCAGGGGGTGAGGTTATGTCAAAATCAGATCAAATATTTCATTACCCAAATGAATTTGAGTTGGAAACCGGTGGCAAGCTAACCGGATTCCAACTCAAATACACAACACTTGGCCAGTTAAACAAAGAACGAAGCAACGTGATTTGGGTATGTCACGCCCTGACCGGCAACTCTGATTTTACAAGTTGGTGGGATGGAGCCTTCCGAGAAGGCAGTGTGTTTGATCCCAAGAACTATTTCATCATTTGCGCAAATGCCTTAGGTGGGTGCTATGGTTCTACTGGCCCATTAGCAATAAATCCAGATTCCGGCAAACCTTATTATCATACATTTCCATCTGTAACAAACCGTGACATTGTCAAAGCGTTCGATTTCCTACGTCAACAGCTAGGATTAGAAAAAATTCATACGCTAGTTGGTGGCTCTCTCGGTGGACAACAAGTATTGGAATGGGCTAATATATGTCCAACTGTCTTTCAATATGTTATCCCTATTGCTTGTAACGCAAAACATTCACCATGGGGAATTGCCATCAACGAAGCCCAGCGGATGGCCATTGCTGCAGATCCTACCTGGAAAGAAAATGATGCCAGAGCTGGACATGAGGGAATAAAAGCTGCCCGTGCTATGGGAATGATTTCTTTTCGTACGTACAACACCTATGACCAAACCCAATCAGAGAAAACCAATGATAAATTGGATGACTTTCGAGCTTCCACGTATCAGCAATATCAGGGAGAAAAGTTATCTAATCGATTCAACGCGTTTAGCTATTGGGCGTTGACAAAAGCAATGGACAATCACAATGTTGGACGTGGCCATGAAAGTATTGCAACAGCCCTTGCCAAGATTAAAAGCAAAACTTTAGTGATTGGAATCGATAGTGATATTTTGTTTCCACTTCAAGAACAAAAACTGCTGGCTGACCAAATCCCTCATGCCCAACTTCAAGTAATATCCTCACTGTATGGCCATGATGGCTTTTTAGTTGAATTCGATCAGTTTAATCAAATCGTAAGAAAATTTTTATCAGCATCAGAGAATAATTGAAATTCTAAAAAAAAATTATATGGCGTCAGCAAAAACCAACGAACATCCTACAAATCACGAACACAATAATCGACATTCATTATTAAGATTAGGTGTGTTTGGATTTGGGTGTGTGGGTCAAGGCCTGTATCATGTCTTGCAAGAAACGCAAGGAGTAAAGGCTCAAATAAAAAAAATTTGTGTAAAGACTAAAAACAAACAACGACCGCTGGCAGAAGATATCTTTACTTTTAAAAAAGAAGATATCTTAAACAATCCTGAAATCGATGTTGTGGTAGAATTAATAGACGATGCAGATGCAGCTTTCGAAATTATTAAAACTGCGCTTCAAAATGGAAAGGCCGTGGTAACAGCCAATAAAAAAATGTTGGCTGAACACCTTGAAGAAATTTATCAGTTACAAAAAAAGTACAATAAAGCGGTGCTTTACGAAGGATCCGTCTGTGGAAGCATACCCATTTTGCGAAACCTGGAAGAATACTATGATAATGATTTACTCAACAGCATTGAGGGAATATTCAATGGTTCTACCAACTTCATCCTCACCAAAGTATTTGAAGAAAAAAAGAATTATTCCGATGCCCTAAAACAAGCGCAAGATCTTGGGTTTGCTGAATCTGATCCCAGTCTGGATGTAAAAGGCTTCGATCCCAAGTATAAATTGGTCATTGCAATTGCGCATACGTTCGGTGTATTCGTTCGGCCTGAAGAAGTGATCAACATTGGGATTGATAACATCTCCGATTTAGATCTAAAGTTTGCCAGGGAAAACAACTACACCATTAAGTTAATTGCGCGTGCCTTTAAGAAGGGTGGAAAAGTTTTTGGGTTTGTAGCTCCGCAATTCATTGAGTCAACCAACCCATTAGCTTCAGTAAGAAATGAATTCAATGCTGTGCAGGTCCAGGGTGCCTTTGCAGAAAAGCAATTATTTATTGGTAAGGGGGCTGGGAGTTATCCCACAGGATCAGCTGTCTTATCAGACATTTCGGCCCTCTCTTATGATTATGCCTATGAATATAAGAAGCGAAACCAGCTCGGAAATTTAGCCTTCTCAAATGACCTATTAGTTGAAGTCTTTGTTAGTTTCGATCAAGGCAACTCCATTAAGATGCAGGATTTTGACCAGTTTGAATCAGGCTATTCAGCCAACGGTAAGCAGTATATGGTTGGGTTGGTTAAGCTGCCAAAATTGAAAGAATGGAGTCAAACTCCAGGAGTGGGGGTTATTTTGGCTCCCAATGCCAAATTTGTTTCTGTCTCCAGTCAACAGGAAAAACTACAACTTGCCTAGTTGGCAGGAATTGCCAAAAGTTAAATAGCCTCGATTTCTCGGGGCTTTTTTTATTTCTAAAAACTTAGCTCAAACCGCACGGATCTGCTGTATCCAAAAACAATAATAAATACGGCCTGTTTTAGTACAAAAAAAGGGTTGATTCTATAAGTTTCTGCCTTCTCTAGATATATTTGTAACCTGTTAAAATAACCTTTCAATGCTAGTTACTACCTCAATCGTGGCGTTTACCATCATCATTTTGATGCTGGTGGCTGTATTGTTGTTCGCTCAAAAGAGCTTAGTCCAATCGGGACCCGTAAAAATTGTAATCAATGGGGAAAAAACCATTACGGTTTCTGCAGGCAGTTCTCTTCTAACAACTCTTGCAAATGAAAAAATATTCCTTCCTTCCGCTTGTGGCGGGGGCGGTACTTGCGCCATGTGTAAGTGTGTGGTTGAAGCCGGTGGTGGCGATGTATTGCCAACTGAGGTAGGCCACCTTTCCCGTCAAGAGAAAAAAGAAAATGTGCGCTTGGGGTGTCAGGTAAAAGTAAAGCAAGATCTAACCATTCGTATTCCGGATGAAATTTTTGGGATTAAGAAATGGGAGTGCGAAGTCGTTTCCAACTATAACGTATCTACTTTTATTAAAGAGTTTGTTGTAAAACTACCTCCAGGTGAAACATTGAAGTTCGAAGCTGGCGGATATATTCAGATTGATGTACCCGCTATTAATGTCGATTTTAAAACAATGGATATTGCTCCCCATCCAGAGCTAGGTCATAAGCCAGGTGTTTTTCAAAGCGATTGGGATAAGTTTAAGTTATGGGACCTAAAAATGAAAAATGAGGAGCCAATCTTTAGGGCTTACTCCATGGCTAATCATCCTGCTGAAGGAAATATTGTCATGTTAAATATACGTATTGCTACTCCCCCTTGGGATAGAGCTAGTAATAAATGGATGGAAGTCAATCCTGGTATTTGTTCATCCTATGTGTTTTCGCGCAAACCTGGAGATAAGGTAACCATCTCCGGCCCTTACGGTGAATTCCACATCAATAAGACTCAACGTGAAATGATTTACATTGGTGGTGGCGCTGGAATGGCTCCCCTCCGTGCACAAATTTTTCACTTATTCCACACCGAAAAATCGAATCGCAAAGTTTCTTATTGGTATGGCGGACGCTCTAAGAAGGAGCTTTTCTACACAGAACATTTCCGAAACA
>JANNAQ010000015.1:0-17559 GCA_031384515.1 Bacteroidia bacterium | reverse complement strand
CTGGCTTGTACACAAGATTACCAGATTGTGACGCCACTAATGTTGCTGTTCCGCCTCCCACGATCGTTACTGTGCTATCAACCACGGTAGCGACTAAGGTGTTAGTACTAGTAAAGGTGATGGGTAATCCGGAAGTAGATTGTGCCCAAATCTTGAAAGATGTATCTCCAAATGTTTTTGAAGTGAACGTCTTAAAACTAATGCTTTGATCAAGTTCAGATGGAATAAGAGCAGTAAATACACCGCGGCCGTGTGTTGCAGCCATGATTGTATTATCACTTTTTCGAATACGTAACATATCTGTACGAACATTGGCCAGGCCTCCGTTTGTGGAGTTCCATACGGGAGAGGCTACGTTGATATTATCGGTTGACCAAACCCCTAGTTCTGTGGCGATGTAAAGCTGATCAAAATTTTGTGGGTGATACTCGACCCAACGCACGGGCATATTGGGCAAGTTACCTTCTCTATTGGTCCAGGTGGCTCCAGCATTGCGAGTCTCCCAAACACTGGTTATGCCATAATTTGAAAAGGTTACTCCTAACTGATTATCTGATGCACCAAATGCAATTGAACTTATTGTTCCGTTAGGAAATGGAGTGGTGACTTGTGTAATGATGGGTGACGCCAAATTGGCATTGACGACTTTAAACAATTTTCCGGCTTGCGTGCCTACATACAATAGAGTGGAGGCTGTCGTATATGGAGAAACCCTAAAAGCTGTTGCAATAGTACCCAGTCCGGTAATTTTCAAACTGTCAATGTCTCTTGTGGTGGAGACATTGCTAACCCGATAAATGGCTGTTGTACTTCTGGCAGAAAAAAGAATTTTCAAATTAGAATCATAGTCGCCTTGGTTAATAAAATTTCCATTGTCCTCATCATCCAAAAGTTGCACGTTAAAACTAACTCCACCATTTGTTGAAAGCTTGTAGGTATTATAGACATAAGAAAGTATTTGAAGCGAAGGGTCTTTCTGATCAATAAAACAAAAGGCCCCATCGCCACCATCCGCTTCAATTGTATTTCCAAATCCTGCGGAAGAGAATTTCTGGGTGCCGTTGTCTTGTGCGCCAGCCAACATGTAATTAGTTCCAGTAGTCTTATCAGGGTGAATGGCGCCTGAATAAAACTGGGTAACATTATAGTTTAGATTTCTAGCTTGGAATACCTGTTGTGTGGGGGCATTGGAGATGTCATCGGAATAGTATACTCCTCCATCATTTGAAACTGCCACCTTGTTAACATTCCCAGGACGAAAGACAATCATGTGTTGATCGGCATGAACTAGTGAACACGTCAATGTATTAAGGTTTGGGTTATTCGACCACTTTGACATCTGTATCCAGTTTGCCCCACCGTCTATACTTTGAAACAAATCTATTGCGCCTACAAAAATCTTGTTGGCATTATTAGGATCAACTGCCATTATTAAGTCATACCATGCCTGCCCTCTTGAGAAATCATCCGCAGGAATGCCTGTATCTTTATCAATCGGAAGAGTTAGCGTTGTGAACGTAACACCTTTATCCACAGACTTAACTATCGCACCAATTTTATTGTCGGAAGCAATCGCTGCATACACGATGTTCTCATCGGATGGCGCGCAAGCCAACTCAATTCGACCATTTAGATCATTGCCACCAATGTTGAATTCTTTTGTAGTCCAGCTGTTTGCTAAGCCAGTAGTGGAAGTGTAGAGTGCTGACTTACCACCGTCAAATTTTGCAGAAGATCCCACATAGAGTTTATTGTCTTTGCCAATTTCAATATCTGTCGGATAGGTATTGTTAATCGCAGCGGCTGGTAATACCTGTGTCCAGGTCGCTCCACCATTATCCGAACGAAATAAACCGTTATTGGCCGCAGCATCAAATCCATTATATCCTGTTCCTTTAATAGCCGCATATACTACTGCTACACTCCCCTCTTTGCGAACTACTACATCATTAACAAAATAGAAGCCAGCTGTTGATGGTAGTTGATTCCACGTAACACCCTTATCACTGCTTTTCCAAATACCAGCACCAATTACCTGATCATTATTAAACCACCCCTCACCTGTGCCTACGTAAAAAATCTTAGGATCGATGAGATCTGTTGTCATGCATGTAATTGCAAGATTATCCCAAAAATCATTCACTTTATTCCACCCAAAAGTTGCATCTGTAATGTCATTGTTAAACCATAAGCCACCCGAAACACCACCTGCCCAAACTTTTTTATTTGTCACATCATTTGGATCAAAGATGAGGGTGCGTGTCCGTCCACCAACTGACTTCGGTCCGCGCTCCACCCACTGGGTACCTGTTCCAATTGATGTTGACAAGGATCTGGCTGTACCTGAACTCCTTTGACTGTCTCGGGCCCTGGCAGTTGGCTTGTTATAAGGTGTAAGCGATTCTGGAGTTGGTCGCTTCAAAGCGGGATCCATAGTTTGCAAGTAATTCTGCCGCATCGCCAAATCCGGTCTATCTGTTTCACCTGTCGATTCCTGATTTTCTCCTGTGCCTCTCAAATAACTTTGAAACGGATGTTGGTTTAAAAAATCTTCATATGCTTCTCGTGAGTTTTTCTGTGCGTGAGAAAAAAATAGATAACCACCAAAAAGTATAACCACTCCAGCGATGACACCAACTATCTTTTTGGCCATTAGATTTTTACTGGTTAACATCATGGCGTGACTGTTTTTTGAATTCTGTAACAGGATGCAAGTAGCGTCTACCGCCTACCCAAATACTTATAAAAGCAGCAAACATTTTTTTTGAGGAAATTACTTGCTTAACATCTGCTGAGGATTTTAAATAGCGCGTTCCTTTATTCTGTCTAGACAAAAGCGTTACTGAATCTCCTTTTTTGAACGAGCCGATGTATGCTCGCTCCGAGCCCTTTACAACTTCAATGGCAAAGCTTTTACCATCAACAAAGAGCGAATCAAAAGTGAGATTGCCAGACTTTTTAAGAACGACTCTTATTTGATAAATAACTCCACCCCCCTTTTCACCAGCCTGAGCATTGCCGGGGGACCAACTTTGAATACTTGATTCGGTAACGCTTAAGCATTTCTTAGAAAAAGAAGCTTGTGCATTGGCCTGAAAAATGAATCCGGAAACGTACAACAGAATAAGCGAATTCTTCATAGGATATGTAAGCACTAAATATCCTTATATTCCAGTTCTGCAACAATACCTATTTAGTGGCATTTTAGGGGTAAGGGCTAGAGAAGTAACTCTCCAATTTCCCGCCAATTATTCAATCTTTTGAGATGATTGAACTGCATGTTGTGCGGTGCAGTGAATAACAGTTTTTCACCTTTGAAGGTCTCCAGATTATGTGGCAAATCGTCAATCATATAGTCACCATGAACGATCTCTTTGCTTCCACAAAAGACAAATTGCTTCCAATGCAAGAACGGGAAGTGCTCCGCCAGCCAGTCTAATTTTTCAGGTAACGAATTGGGGAATTCCATAGCCGAGGATACAATAAATACCTGGTACTTTTGATTCAATCTTTTCACAACTTCCTGACTCATTTCATTCACTTCCATCATTCGAAAGAAGTTCTTCCGAAAAGTAAACTGATACACCTCATCATGGTGATCGGGAAACCGCGTCATTTCATCTTTAAAGAACATGGACTCTTTAGTGACCCTTACGCCAAACTCCTTTTCATAATAATTGATGAACTGACCTGTGGCATCGGCAAGTACATCGTCCATGTCAATAATTACTCTACTGCGATGATTTGAAGTTTGATCTGTCATTATGTAAAGTGTAATTCAATTAGTTTTAATAGCTTTGATTCTATGGAGAATGAAAAGATTATTGTGTTGAGACAATTTGAAACGGCTATCGATGCAAACATTGCTAAAACCAAATTGGATGCATATGGTATACCTTGCTTTCTGACTGACGAAAATTTAGCAGGCCTATACCCACTACCTAACATGACCTCTATGCAAGCACGGATCCATGTTTTTGAGAATGACGTTGAGCGGGCTAATGACATTCTGAAAGAAGAAAATTGATTGGCCTTGTCGTCATCAATCAAATCCAGCGCCAGCACCACATCCTATTTTTTCAACACAGTAAACTCTACCCTTCTATTGTTAGCTCTGCCGGCTTCGGTATCATTACTGTCAATGGGCTTCGCCTCACCGTAACCACGAGCAGTCAACCTAGCATTTTCAATTCCCTGACTAGCCAGATAGTCAACAACAGACTGCGACCTACCTTGAGACAGTGTTTCATTGTAGACATCCGCACCCTTACTATCGGTATGTCCGGATATTTCAATTTCAACCGTTTCATTCTGTTTTAGAAAATCAACCACTTTATTTAATTCCACAAATGATTCTGATTTCAAGGTCGTTCGGTCAAAATCAAAATAAATATTTTTAAGACGCACCGTAAGACCCACCTCGATTGGCTGAAGATAAAAATCTTTACTGAGAGATGCTTCTTCATCAGTATTGACCAGAATGCTATCCGTTGAATTCATATAGCCGGACGCTGAAGCAATCATCACATACCATCCCTTTCTCGAAATTTCCTGACTGTAATTGCCAAGAGCCTCAATAGATTGGCTCGACTTTTTATCAGGCTTAATGGTGACTTCTATTTTAGAGGTCAGTGGTTGTTCTGTTTTCTTGTCAAAAACCGTACCCGACAGGACAAGCTTCTTCGCTATTGGAGTAAGGTAAACTTCAATTGATAAGGTTGTATCACTTCCTATTTTAGGAATAGTATATGTTTCCTCGGTAGGAAGATAACCTTCTGAATTGTATGCAATAACATATTCATTTGTTTCGGGGAGGCGAGTTCCAAACTTGCCGCTTGCAACAGCTTTCATCTCAACTGGTTTCTGATCTTTGATTCGTAAACTAACTGATGCAGGAATGGGCTGTTTTGTTTTCTCATTGAAAACTGTTCCAGCCAGCATCACTTTAATGTCATGAGGCACCAAGACAAATAAATCCAAGTTGCCACCGTCTACACGGCTATTTGCGCGGGAAGTAAAAACATTCCCAGAAGCATCCATCGAAAAATAAGAGTCACCAGCTGCGGTATTTATTGGACGGCCCAGATTCACTGGCTCCGACCAATTTTCCCACGTTTCATCTAATCGCTCAGATTTATATATGTCGGTACCACCTTGCTTGCCAGCACCTGGGCGGTCACTTGCGTAGTAAAGAGTTTTGTTATCAGGGGCAATGAAAGGCCCGAACTCATCCGACTTATCGGTGATCTTCATTTTCACGGCCTTGGTCCAATTGCCATCTGATTGGGCGTGGCTTATGTATAAATCGCTACGAGTACTACCTTCAAATTCAGAAAAGTATAAGATCATGTGTTTGCCATCTGTTGAAATGGTAGCTCCATAAAATCGTCCCTTCTCCATTTCGCCAAAATCTTTCACTTTCAATTCCGTCCACGCCCCACCTTTCGACACCAGGGAAAAACCTTTATCATTTTTTCCTCTTCCTCCACGAACAAAGATGGATCCATCAGGCAGCACGTTGAAAACTTGATTCGAACGGTTATTATTCAAAGGCGAACTTAATCGCTTGGGTGGAGACCAAACACCATTGTCTTCTTTATGAGTAACCCAAATATCCTGACTACCTTCTTTTCCAAAGGTATTCTCAGGATGATTTTGAATAAAAAAATAAAGATCCTTTCCATCAGGTGAAATAACCGGTGCTGCCTCGTGATAAAACGTATTCACAGTTTTATCCAATTTTACCAACTCATAGCGAAGCGCAAATTGCTGAGCGGTTACAAAAAAGCCAGTAAGACAAAATAGAATAGTGTAAATGTATTTCATTCAAAAAAAATTTAAGTAAAGTTAGTAGTTTCAGGTGAGAATAGTAAAGCAAAATTTAGCCACCATGACGAAAGAGAGAATCATAAAAGAACTTCAAAAGGGGTTTGAAGAAGTGACTGGAAGCGCGCAGGTGGCTACTGACTTCACTTTTTTTAGAAAACAGGATTTGAAATGGTCGGCAGCCAATAACATTGAGCACCTAATCCTGTCCGTAAAACCGCTTAAGCTTGCCTTTCGACTACCGAAATTTATCTTTCTCTATTTCGGTAAACCAAATCGGCCTATTCGAACCTATGATGAGTTGGTAACAAAATATCTGGAAAAATTAAGTTCAGGCGGACGAGCTACCCCAGCTTTTACTCCAACATCCAACTTTCAAGACAAGAATTTGTTGCTCTCCAATTTTAACCAAATGAACAACGGATTTATAAACAGTCTTGCTAAGTGGAAGGAAGAAGAACTGGACCGGTACCTATTACCACATCCACTCCTTGGAAAGCTTTATATAAGAGAGATGCTATACTTTACAATCTATCACACTCAACACCATTTAAAGGCCATCGAAACATGCCTTCCAGTTAAGCAGGCAGACTGAAGAATCCACGGCCGCTCATTGCGATTGCCATAACAATAATAAGTAAAGCAATAGTGTTCAAAATGAATAGTCGTCTGTGTTTCGCAACGCTGTCCGTCATTTTCTTTATAGAAATCCTTCCAACTGAAATTAAAACAATGGCAATAATCATCATTGTATTATGCTCTACAAGCCAGTAGCGAGCCACTGAATCCTTCATAGAGGCTCCGCTAAAAATCACCAACGGGCTTACGAAGAAAAGAATAAGACCAATCAAAAGTTGAGTGTGAGTAAGCATGAATAGCCATAAGCTGACTTTATCATCCATCTTGGAATATTCCTTTTTGTTCATCCACGCCATCAATGATCGAACAATTATGACTACCAGAAAAATTAATACAAAATAACGAACCGTTGAATGGAAAAGGTGGATGAGAGAATACATATCAAATAAGATTTAAGCCCGAAATTAAGCGAAGAATTTGACTTTTCTTTACAGCAGAACCTAAATCACAGATTTTTATACCCATTTAACTTATAAAACATTCAATACTTTTAGCAGCCCTGATTTCAATTCAGTACATTTTAACCCAAATGCAACACATATGAAAAAATCACTATTTATATTTCTGATAGGCGCAACCATCTCTTCGGTTGCTCAAGACAATCTCTCCTATCAAAAACCACCAGAAGAAATAACAAAATTAATGGACGCCCCACTGACGCCCACTGTCTTATTTTCACCTGACAAGTCAATGATGATTTTTTTGGATCGATCCGATTATCCTAGTATTGAAGAACTTTCTCGCCCAGAACTAAGAATTGCCGGACTTCGAATTAACCCCAATAATTTTGGCCAAAGCCGTAATAATTTTTTTATCGGAATTAAGATAAAGAGTCTTAAAGACCAGAAAGAATATTCAATATCAAATCTCCCATCACCACTTCAGGTTAGTAATTTTTCTTTTTCCCCAGACAGTAAGAAATCAGCTTTTTTACAAACGTATCCTGACCACATAGAGCTCTGGGTAATAGATCTAACTATATTCTCAGCCAAAAGACTTGGCAATAAAAAGATAAACAACACCTTGAGTATCCCTTATACATGGCTTTCAAATTCAACTTCACTTTTATTTCTAGCGGCAGCTTCAGACGGAAAAGCAGCACCTGTAAAATCACGTGTACCTGTTGGGCCAGTAATAGAGGAGAATCTCGGAAAAACGGCCCCAAACAGGACTTATCAGGACCTTCTTAAAAATCCCTATGACGAATCTTTGTTTGATTACCATTGCCTGTCGCAGCTCATTGAGATAACACTAGATGGTGTGGATAGGACAATAGGAAATCCATCTATTTATTCATCGCAAAATTCCTCACCAGACGGCAAGTACATTTTAATAAAAACGATTCATCGACCTTATTCTTATCTGGTTCCCGCAACACTATTTCCTCAAACAGTTGGGATCATTGACTTTAATGGAAGCCCTGTAAAACAAGTGGCCGAGATTCCACTCGCTGATAATATTCCACTCGGGTTTAGCTCTACTTTGCCCGGCCCACGAAGCCATGCCTGGCGAAACGATCAACCGGCCATTTTGTATTGGGTAGAAGCACAAGATGGTGGCGATCCAAAATTAAAAGCAGATATACGTGATAAAGTTTTTCAACTCGCTTCACCATTCACTTCTAAGGCTACTGAATTGGCAACTCTTCCACTGCGCTATGGTGGTATTAGTTGGGGTAATGAAAAAGTAGCATGGGTATATGAAAGCTGGTGGAGTGATAGGAAACAACGGGTATATCAAATCGATCCCAGTACCCCATTGACCAAAAAAATCGTTTTTGATTTTTCTTCCGAGGATGTCTATGCCGATCCGGGTGATGTCATGATGGTGACCAATAGCTTTGGAAGACAGGTCATGTCTATTCAAAATAACACAGCCTTTCTTACCGGAAACGGAGCTTCCCCAGAAGGAGATCGTCCTTTCCTTGATAAAATTGATTTGAGCACGGGAAAGACCGCACGCATGTGGAGGAGTGAAGCGCCTTATTATGAGTATGTGGTGGCTTTCACAGATATAAAGAAAGGGGCTTTTGTTACTTCTCGCGAATCCTTGTCAGAAAACCCGAACTACTATTTACGAACGACCAACTCAAAAAGTCTCGCCCCATTAACTTCATTTCCTCATCCTTATCCCCAAATTAAAGATGTAAAAAAACAAGTGTTAAAATACAAAAGAGATGATGGAGTTGACTTGACTGCTGATCTCTATCTGCCACCCGGGTATAAAAAAGAAGATGGCCCATTGCCAACTTTCTTCTGGGCATATCCCGAAGAATTTAAATCCAAAAGCAATGCAGGACAAATAAAAGGTTCTCCTTACGAATTTACCCGTATAAGTTGGGGAAGTCCGATCTATTGGGTTGTTAGAGGTTATGCCATTCTTGATAACGCCTCCATTCCAATTGTTGGTGAAGGCGACAAAGAATCAAATGATAGCTATGTACCACAACTTGTTGCAAGCGCTAAAGCTGCCATAGATTATGCTTCGTCATTGGGTGTAGTTGATCCAACAAGAGTAGCAGCTGGAGGTCATAGCTATGGAGCGTTTATGACAGGTAACTTACTCGCGCACTCAGACTTATTTAAAGCAGGCATTGCGCGAAGCGGTGCTTACAACAGAACACTTACGCCATTTGGATTTCAAGCGGAAGAACGTACTTACTGGCAGGCACCAAACGTGTATTATGAAATGTCTCCATTTTCTTATGCCAATAAAATCAAGGAACCCATACTGATGATTCATGGTGAAGCCGATAACAACACAGGAACGTTTCCCATACAAAGTGAAAGAATGTACAATGCTATCAAGGGGCATGGAGGCACAGCACGATTTGTTCTATTGCCTTATGAAAGCCATGGGTATAGAGGAAAAGAATCAGTGCAACACATGTTATGGGAAATGGATAACTGGCTGGAGAAATATGTGAAAGGAGAAAAAGAAGCTCCTAATGAAACTAAGTTGAACAGGAAATACTAACTAAAAATTGCTTCCTGAGTACAGAGATAAATTAGTTTCTCTATGTCTTTTGTCTTTATATTCGAGTAACCGTTTCAGATGATAAAATTAAAATCCTCTCTGGTAATTTTCTTCTGTCTATTTGTAAGTCAGATACAAGCTCAACCCGACACCGTTAAAGTTGGAGCGTATGTAATTAGCCTCCACGACATCAATTTTCGTGATAAGGAATATACCATGCGATTTTGGCTTTGGTTCGTTTACGATAATCCCGATTTTGATTTCACAAAACAGTTGGATATTCCAAATGCAAAAACGATAGAACCCCCTGAAATCATCATGGACAGCGTAGATGGTAAAGCATGGGTGATTATGAAAATGAAGTGCACCATGAAAGAAAAGTGGCTGGTAAACGATTTTCCATTTGACAAGCAACATTTAAGAGTTCAGATTGAGAATACGCTTTTCGATAACAATAGTTTGGTCTTTGTTCCTGATGTGTTAGGGAGCAAATTTGATAAAGAGGATGTGTTAGATGGATGGACTATTTCTGATTTCAATGTGGCAGATGGAACCCACTTATATGAAACAGGATTTGGTGATGCAACACCTGGTCGGGACCGCCAAACTTTTTCAACGTTTATTTTAGAGATGGATATTGATCGGCAAGCGCTTGGACTTTTTATGAAAATCTTTTTAGGAATGTACATTGCGTTTCTTATTGCTGCCATTAGCTTTATTCCCAAACCATGGGAACTTGATCCGCGTTTTGGCTTACCAGTAGGTGGTCTTTTTGCTGCAGTCGGTAACAAGTATATCATCGATACAGTTTTGCCGGAGACCTCCACCTTTACGTTGGTTGACACATTACATACGCTTACCTTCTTAGGAATCTTTGCGATATTGGTAGTTTCTGCTATTTGTTTAAAACTCTATGATACAGGTAGACAAGAAGCCTGCATAAGAGTAAACAAAATCGGATCAAGGATTGTAATCACGCTGTACATTCTTGCCAATATTCTGTTCATCTGGCTGGCAATTATATAATTTGAAAAGAAGAGTTACTTCGATTGTGCTGTTAATCAACTTGTCAGTTGATTAACGTGGTGCTGAGTTTTATCATTACACCCTATTCTTAGAATCAATAATGATGGTAACAGGGCCATCATTGACTAAACTTACCTCCATATCGGCACCAAACTCACCTGTTTGAATTGGCTTCCCCAATGCGATTTGCAAGACCTTGATGAATTTTTGATATAAAGGAATCGCATTGTCAGGCTTTGCCGCTTTTATATAGGAGGGACGATTTCCTTTTTTGGTACTTGCGTGGAGGGTAAACTGGCTAACCAGAATAATATCCCCGCCATCCTCTTTAATACTAATATTCATCACACCAGCTGTGTCATTAAATATTCGAAGGTTTACAATTTTTGCGCAAAGCCAATCAATATCTTCCATTTCATCTGCCTCTTCAATTCCCAATAAAATCACTAATCCTTTTTCAATTTTGGATTTGACCAAGCCATCAATCTTTACAGAAGCTTCCAAAACACGTTGGATGACGATGATCATAGAATAAGGATCTTATCAGAAATCTTGCAAAGCACCGGATTCATAAATGAATCTGCCTGACTTTTCCTCTTTAGCGTTGAATAACATGGCCCGCGCCACTTTTATCGAATCAATCGCTTTAAATTTTCGGGGAACTAGAAATCCAAACATCTTAAAAAAAATATTAGTTGCTTGTTCTCCAGGTCTGTTTTCAATACGGGGTCCTTGAAGAAAGGAAGGCCGAAAAATATGATAGGATTCAAAATCCTGATTGCCTACAGCTTCCTCAATCTCACCTTTGACGCGATTATAATAAATTGAAGATTTTTTATTTGCGCCTAAGGCCGTTACTAAGAGATACTGTCTTGCGCCTAATGCTCGAGTAATTTTTGCAATCTGTAATGGGTATTCGAAATCAACTTTATAAAACGCTTTTTGTGAACCAGCTTGTTTCATCGTTGTGCCCAGGCAACAAAAAACATCATCTGCTCTTAGTACATCAGGATGCTCTGAAAGCTTGTCAAAATCTATCACCACATTCTCCAGCTTTGAATGATTACTACTCAATGGCTTTCTGCTTAATGCAATCACCTTCTTGTATCGATTATCTTTCAGAAGTAGTTCTAATAACTGGCTTCCAATTAAACCCGTAGCACCAGCAACCAAAGCAATTTTGTTCATGAAAAAATTAAAAAGTTTGTTGGATTTCCTTTTTTAGTTCAGAAAGTGCATGCCCAATTGGGTCTACTTTCTTTTCGAGTGTCATTTCGAAAATCTTCTTGGAAAGATCAACTGCATTTGATTCGGGGGTCATCTTGCTGGCCGCGTCATTTATTAGCATGATCAAATCTTCCCGCGCATTCCGAACTTGACTCCACACTTCTTCACTCATATATACTTGTTGCGAAACATTGTGGTTATACTCATTCCTTATTTCGTCAAGCAATATTTTTTGAAAGTCGCGCGCAGGATACCCCGGATCGCTAAGCCGTATCAAAAGATTTTGTGGGGAGATCCTCTCTAAAAATAAAGTGATCCTTTCGTATGCTTGCAGGCGAACAGGCAGGGTAATTTCAATACTTCTGGAGCGAACGTCCAATTTCTTGATTTCTATTTCCTTAATAATAAACGACCGCACGATCAAATAAACGGCATATAGTACAACAGAGGCTGGCAATAGTATTTTTCCAAATTCAATTAATGCTTCCATAGGAATTATTTAAGTCTCATTCGCGTTTGAAAATTAGGTAATTTTGAAGTTCAAATGGCTGTTAATTCGAAAAAGTTACCATCCAACTCATTCTAAAGCATGTTCGACAATCTTAAACCAGTTAGTCTTAGCCAGAAAGCAGCGATTGAAGTTCGCAAGATCATGGAAACAAAAAATATTCCATCTGATTACGGATTGCGAGTAGGCATAAAAGGTGGTGGGTGCGGGGGAGTTGCGCTAATCATAGGGTTTGACAAGCGAAAAGAGTCAGACCACTCCTATACCATTGGCGATATTCCCGTCTATGTTGACAAGAAACACACTATGTACTTAATTGGAAAGGAAGTTGATTTCTACGAAGGCGCAGATGCCAGAGGCTTTATGTTTACTGATCAGCTAGCACCCGACCGTGAACATTCGACTGCCAACCGCGAGGATTGATTATCGTATCTCATTTACAGTCACTGTGGCCTTCTTACAAACGCCTCCAATTGGAGGATTAAACTTTGAAATTCTTACTTCGACTTCTTTGGCATCGGAAAATGTTTTCAAGGTATGCTGAGCAATAGAATGTCCGACTGTTTCCAAAAGTTTGGAAGGTTTTGACATCTCCTCTTTTACAATCGCATAAAGAGTTTCATAATTGATGGTGCCTGAAAGATCATCTCGAAAGGCAGAGTCTAAAAACTCCGTATCAACAATAATATCCACCTCAAACTTATTTCCGGAAGAGCGTTCGTGCGGATAAACCCCATGATAGGCATGGAATTCTAACCCTTCCAGCGCTACTTTGCCTGTCATTGGATATCGTCAAAGAAAGATTTTTGTGCTTTCTTCTCTTCAATTAAAACAGCTGCTGCTGACTCTACCAACACTTGTTGTGCCGATGCCGTATTCTTAATCCCATTTTCAAAATCAGCATTTGGATAAAGAGCTTTTTTCGCTTCACGCTTTGCCATATTCAGATGTTGCTCGGGGTCAAACTCACGTGCCACCGTTCTCATCCGGTCAACTCGATCAATCGTCTCTCCTGCCATTCTTTTCAAGTCTGAAAGAAGATTGTCACGATACGTTTCCAATCCCTTGTACTGCTGAACCAGGGCCTTAAGTCGATCTTCCATTTCCTCCAGCATCTGCTTTGAAGTTCCTTCCGCTAATTCAATGGTATCTTTTGCTTTTACTTTAGCCTCATTTAACATACCCTCAGCCTTCAATTGGGTTTCCCGCATATGAAGCTCGGCTGCTTTGTTTGCCTGCCCGATAACGTTAGCCCCAGTATCTTCTGCTGTCTTTAATGTTTTATAGAGCGAGTTCTCAACCTCTCGAAGTTTACTCACTTCTCGTTCAGAGGTTTCATATTTAATTCGCAATTCTTTGGCTTCATCAAGCGCCCGCTCCCACTCCTGAGAGAGTGAAAGTAAAAAAGCATTTACTTCGTCTTTGTCATATCCTCGCAGGGCTTTTTCAAATGCCTTTTGACGGATTTCAAGTGGTGTGATTTTCATGATTGTAGAATTAGTTTAAAAAATATGTTCAAAAAATAATGTTCCACACAGAAATTGAGCGATCATCGCTGGCACTGATCATTTGATTCTCAAATGAAGTCCATAGCAATTTGTTGACAGAAGTACCATGACCCGCATGACGGGCCTTATCAATCACTTTCAATAGCGTAAGGTTATCTGAGTCCCACACTTTAATTGACTTATCAAGGCTACAAGTTACAAAATGTTTGCCATTCGGACTAAATGCCAGGTGATTGATGGCATAGAGGTGCGCTGCCACCTCCGTAATCAGTATATAATTTGCCAGCGGATCCCACACTTTTAGCCGGGCATCGCGGGAGCCACTAATCAGAGTTTTTGAATCGCTTGAATACGCCAGACAGAAAACCGAGTTTGCATGACCTTCCCATTCGCGCACTAATTGGTAATTTGACAGATCAAATACTCGGATGTAGTTATCGCTGTAACCGACAGCCAATTCACCTTGAACATTATTAATAGCCAACGTTCTCGCGCTCTTCTCAGAATTTGAGATCCTTTTTATGACAGACCAGTTCCGACAATCTACCACAGTTACTGTACCGTCACCAGAGGCTACGAACAAGTTGTTACCAAAAGATTGAATGTCGAATATGGCTGTCTTGCTAAGCTGAAGGGAAGTCAATTCCTTCCTTTCCTTCCAATTCAACACATGAATACCATCATAATTATGGCCAGCCACAAGCAAGTTTTGATCTCTCAAATAACAAAGTGCATAAACTGAGTTTGGAAGTTTGGCGATCAAATCACCCTCATCAGGATTCTGAAGATCCCAGAGCACGATCATCCCATCACCAGCTCCAGAAAAAAATTCATTATTTCGCTCACCCTCTGTTAAAGAATAAACACAATCACGATGGCCAGTTAACGTATGAACTTTTTGAACCTGTAACATTTGCCTACCAGCTATTAGAACCAACTAAAAAATGCAAAACAATCATCAGTTAACATCATATTTTTGCACGTTGATATTAATCCAATTATTTTGACAAAATTGTATCATAAACCCGGATAAACCTATGCCATTACTAAAAATGGAGATGACAGCCAAACAATGCGGGTGGGCCATTTGGTTTATTGGTGAAACGAAAGCTGAGCTGGAATCACTTACATCTGAACGTAGCCCTTTGGAAATTATCAGTGAACAGAAGCAACTTGAGTGGCTGGCTGGAAGAACTATCATTAAATCATTGGTCGAAAATTGCGAACTAACCTATGAGGGCATCTATAAGGATGAATTCGGGAAACCATTCTTATTAAAACTACCGAATCAGATTTCACTCACACATTCTTTTCCCTACGTTGCAGCACAAATCGACATACAAAAATCCGTTGGCATTGATTTGGAACAACCGAAGGAAAAATTATTAAGAATTGCTCCCCGCGTCATGGCCAGCTATGAATTGGTTGATGCTGGAAAAGATATTGTCAAGCATTGTGTTTACTGGTGTGCGAAAGAAGCACTGTATAAAGTGTATGGGAGACGAGGTCTTATCTTTTCCAATCACCTTAACATTGAGCCCTTCATGCTTCAACCTTTTGGGAATTTGAAGGGACGAATTGAAGCAGATGGAAACGAAATAAAAGTCGACCTTTGTTATTCTGTTCATCCCGAGTTTGTACTCGTTTATACTAATTCATTATGAAATCAGCTCTATTTATTCTTCTTTTTATCGTAAGCGCAGGTCTTAAAGCGCAAACGCCAGTACAAAATATTACACTGCCTAATGTGGTGGACGGAAAAATGGTTTCACTTGATCAATTCTATTCATTCAGTGGTGTCGTAGTGATGTTCGCCAGCAACGAATGCCCGTTTGACAATTATTACAAGGAACGAGTCAAAGAAATGATTCGCAGCTATAACGGAAAGGTTCAGTTCTTATTGGTAAACTCATATCTCGCGCCAGAAGAGTCGAGCGAGAAAATGCGTATTCATTACTCAGATATTGGAGTACCCTATCTTGCCGACAAGGATCAGGTAGCTTTGAATATACTTGGAGCCAAAAAAAGCCCTGAGGTTTTTCTTTTAAAAAATTCTGCTAATAAATTCATAAACATCTATAGTGGCGCAATAGATGATAATCCACAGGTGCCGAAGGATGTAAGTGAAAACTTTTTAAAAGATGCTATTGACAAATTGCTTAATGGCCAGAAGATTGAAGTAACCACCAATCGGGCGGTAGGGTGCTCTATAAGGAGAAAATAATCGTGGCAATACAGGCTTTTAAATTGGGAAATCACATATGAATAATTTAAAAATATCAACCGCTCAATTTGAAAATCATAGCGGTGATAAAAATTATAATCTTTCTGTGATTGAGAAACTTGCTCAAAAGGCTGCTGAGGAAGGATCTCATGTGATATCCTTCCACGAATGTTCAATTACAGGTTATACGTTTGCAAGAAGTCTGACGAAAATACAGATGCTGGAATTAGCTGAGGTAATCCCCGATGGGCCTAGTATTCTGAAACTAATAGCGATTGCAAAGAAATGTAACATTTCTGTGTTGGCCGGGCTCTTCGAAAAGGATGAACATGATAACTTATTCAAGGCTTATGTTTGTGTTGATAAAAATGGAGTAGTTGCTAAGTTTAGAAAATTACATCCTTTCATTAATCCCTATCTCACCCCAGGAAATAGTTATTGTGTTTTTGATCTTTATGGCTGGAAATGCGGAATCTTAATCTGTTATGACAACAATATTATTGAGAATGTAAGAGCAACTACACTGCTAGGTGCCACTATCATTTTTATGCCGCATGTAACTATGTGCACACCCTCCACCCGACCAGGTGCAGGCTTTGTAGACCCTACTCTTTGGACAAATAAGGAGAAAGATCCGACCTCACTTCGCCTGGAGTTTGATGGAATGAAAGGGCGAGACTGGTTAATGAAGTGGTTACCTTCAAGGGCATATGATAATGGTATTTATGTTGTTTTTTCAAACCCAATTGGCATGGATGACGATCAACTGAAAAACGGATGCTCCATGATCATTGACCCTTTTGGGGATGTTCTAGCTGAATGTCGCTCTTTTGAGGATAGCTTTGTTACCACAACCATCACTCCAGAAAAACTTACACAGGCTGGTGGTAATCGTTATATCAATGCAAGACGCCCAGAATTATACCGAGATATTATTGGGCAAGATCACAAATCAAAACAAAATGTAATATGGCTTACTCCGGGAAAGAGCGTTAACAAGCTAAACACCTAAATCCCCACCATTCGAAATTTCCACTAATAGTGTTTTCACCTCATCTGCCTTTGCATGTTCACTCATTTTTTCAAAAGACATCACGAGGTTGCGCAACGTTCTTCGAATGATTTCCAAATTATCACATGGCTCAAAGAATGAGTTTTGTGGAACCAAGTGTAATTCAGTGATGTAGTTCTCAATGTCTTTCTTAGTAAAAATTAACCCGCGATTAAATGCGTTTATGTAAAACTGGTTGTTTTCATCTTTGTAGCTAAGAATAAACAGATTTGGGAGGTTAACCCCATAGATGGGCAACTTTAACTTCTGCGCTACCAATAAATAGATCACGCAAAGGGTAATTGGGTTTCCTTTACGCATCTCCAGAACCACATTGATCATGGAATTTCCAGGTGAGTGAAAGTTTTTTGAATTGGCTCCGAACTTCAGCTTATTGAACAAAACACTGTTTATCACTTTGACTTGATCATAGGGATAAAGGTCCGGACGAAATTCAAGCCAGGCATCGTAATAAATCTGATCAAGTTCCAGTTTCAGCTTTTCAAGTTCAATATCCGGATATTGATAGGTGGCAATTATCCACATGCCTGTTAACAAATCTTGATCCTTACTC
>JANNAQ010000051.1:0-2218 GCA_031384515.1 Bacteroidia bacterium | reverse complement strand
ATGATCACATCTCCTTGCGGAAAAATTTGTTCAATGCTTTCCTCAGTAGAAGCACTGAAGGGGTTGACCCTTTGATTGACATCGCCTAGTATTGTTTTTTTGCAAGCAAATAGTCGTGACAAAACAGAGTATTGTACGGGTGTGTAGTCTTGCATTTCATCGACTAGTAAATGCTTAACGTGATCAAATGCTTTGATACCTTCTAGTCGGATCTTGCAATAGATCAATGGAAACACATCAGAATATTCTAAGGTGTCGTTGCTCATTTTGAATAACTCTGGTTTGCCAATCCAATTGTAAAAGCCTTTATAAAGCTCGAACGCGTTATTGACTTTATACATTATCCCACCAGCTTCCCATATCTGAGACTTTTCTTGTCCGGTTAACTTTCTTTGTGTGTTGGTTCTAACATAGTGCTGTATGTCCTTGGCCACTTCTGGATAGCGTTTCAGCAATGGGATTCGGTGATACGCTTTGAATTTCTCCAGAATAAATGGAAATGGGACTGTGGTGTTCCCAATTTTTAATTCAGTAAAGGTGAAGTAATTGTTTTCGAGGTGGATGATGTATTGGTTAAGCTTACTTAAAAAATCAAATGTTGATTTGAATTGAATTCGTTCGATAAAACCAGCATTCGGTTGATCTAGTATAGAAGAAACTTGTTCAAAGAAGCTCTGAAACTTGTATTTGCTTTCCAGTAGATCTGTGGCCAATTCTTCCATCCCCATTTCAGGGATTTGTTCTTCACCCAGTTCTGGTAGTACATTAGAAATGTAATCCGCAAATACTTTATTTGGCGATATGATAAGAATGTCTTTGGCGGTAATGCTCTCGCGAAAGCGATATAATAAGAAAGCGATACGATGTAAAGCAATTGATGTTTTACCAGAGCCTGCCACACCCTGGATAATCATTACCGAGGCTGTCTCATTGCGGATCACAGAGTTCTGATCACGCTGTATAGTGGCAACAATATTTTTCATCTTGTCGTCACTGGACTTGCTCAATTCCTTTTGTAAAATGTCGTCATGGATGTTCACTTCGTTTTCGATCATTAACTCCATTATACCATCTCGAATCTTGTATTGGCGTTTCAATTGAATCACTCCCTCTATGTTACCTGATGGTGTTTTGTACCAGGCGTCACCTAGTTCAAAATCGTAAAACATGGACGAAATAGGAGCCCGCCAGTCATAGATTAAATTTACCTGTTGGGTCTCATCTGAAAAGGTATAAATGCCAATATAGATAGGAGAGCCTGCTACATCTTGATTGGGCTTGAAGTCAATTCTACCGAAATAAGGAGATTCACCGAGCTTTAATAATTTCCTTTTACGCGCAACAGCCGATTCTCCAGTAAAGGCCATTCGGTTAATGGATTGGCCAGCTGCGACCATGTCGGCTTCATCCATCCCAGACTGATGCTCATGGATATACTCTTTGTTTTGTCGCAGCTCAGTAGAATATTCTTTTACCCGATCATCCGCGCGCCTAATAGCAAGCAATAATTTTTCTTTGATCTCCTCCAGATATTCCCGCTCTTCTGGTTCTGTAGTGTTTATCATTAGTAAAGGAAATTTATCGGCAATAATACTTATGCTGCTTCTCTCTTAAAGTAGAATCATGATCACGACATAAGTAGATGGGAGTAGCCTTATTTCTTCTCAAGCCCTGCTTCTAGAAGGAGTGTAAGTAAAATAAACTTGATCCCATCAGCTCCTTTTTCATTTAGCCACCATTCATCGAGAGAATGTTCATTGTTACTTTTCCCTCCGGCTCCTATTGTTATGGCGGGTATACCTTTGCTGGTTGGAGCACCTGAATTGGTAGACCCTATGCTGAGAGAAGGTTTTGCAACAAAGTAGCTTGCTGCTGCCAACGATCGTTGCACTAAAGGAGCGCTTTCTTGGGTTACCCCAGTTGGTCGATTTCCAATTTGCTTAAAGGAAATTGTTAAGGAAGGAGTATTTTTCAAATCTTCATTGTATTCAACAAGCCCTTTCTTCAGGCATGCTTTGAAGATCGAGTCAATCTTCATTAATTGTATGTGGCCTTCAGACCGCATATCGATCTCAGCCCAAGATTCAAAAGGGATTGAATTAACGGATGTACCGCCTCCGGTTCTGCCAACATTGAAACTTGTCTTTATTCCGGTGAATGTAAATTTCGATGCAGCGTCCGCAAAATAATTTAATCCTTTTGCCATGGCATGGTGTGG
>JANNAQ010000050.1:0-149278 GCA_031384515.1 Bacteroidia bacterium | reverse complement strand
CATTTTCATTGTAGATGTTCACTTTTACCTTTCCAGGAGTTTCGTCCTGGTAAGCAATCTTAAATACAGTTGAGCTTTTCTTTTCAACTGCTACTGTTTGTGCACTTGCACCTGCAACACCGATTACCATCAACACTGCAGAAAGAAATGATTTTGTTTTCATAGTCTGTTTTTGTCGTTTGTTTAAGATGCAAATAACGGGGGCAGACAGGTACTGGATCACGCGCTGTAAGAAAACCTTATTTCTTACCTAAAAAAACGATTGCGTAAATTTTAGCGAGATATCAGTTAAAATCATATCACTTACTTCCTCATTCTATTCACAAGGCATGCATCAAAATTCGCTAACGATTGCACTCCCATGTCAAATAAAATAGAAACGCCTCTACAATAAGAGGCGTTTCTACTTTTACAACTAAATAAGGTTAATAACGAATGACTTTTGATTTTCCATTTGCACCTGTCACTTCAAATCTAATTCCACCTTCTAGGTTTTTCAAATTATAAATTCTTGCAAAATCTCCAGTAACCGTTTTGTCTTCATTGTATACTAATACATCAGATCCATCATAAATCTTAACATGAAAAGTTTCTGTTCCTTTTCCCGAAACAGTCAATATTAACTTGTCTTCCCCTTCAAGTTTCCTAACATTAAAGAGTTTTTCACCTTGGTCTGCATAATTGTGAATTTTCTCTATGTGCAAACCAGCATTGTCTATGATCTCCAGCGTGTAATCACCTTCTTGTAAACTTTGAAAGTTATATGGACGGGTAAATCCTTCAACAGTTTTTATAGACTCATAAAACACTGTCCTGTGTCTTGAATCACGAATGGAAACTTTTACATAACCTGCTTTTTCAGCTTTGTAAATAAGTTTGAAGGTATTCGCATCTCTCTTAACAACCGCTATACCCGAAGCACCAGACGAAAAATCCGTCCCACCAGCGAACACTACTGTACATAAAAGTACACTCAGTGATAAAGCAAAAATCTTTTTCATATATTTTATTTGTTTGTTAATAAGACGACTGTCACTCATTTTATGTTGCATCTAATTTGTTAATTGATGATTAATAAATCATGTATTAACAATTTTATAAAAATGCGTGTGAACGTGTGTCGATTGAAAAAAGATTCCTGAATGGAGAAAGAATAGAAAGAAAAAAGAAATACAAGCCCTGTTGTAACTTAATTCAAATGAAAGACGTCTTTTAGCTTTTCTGCCTCAAGCATAACGTGTTTTTGAAAGCGTAAGCGTGATAGCAAAAAAGTTTCGCGTCTATCAGCATCGGCTTGTACTAACTTAAGGCGGTCCTCAAAATCAAGATTTAGTTCGTTGGCAATTCCAAAGACAGATGATTCTTGACCATGTCTATTGATTTTAAGGAGGCCCAGATAAGCAATAAACTCTTCATGAAGGGTCTTACTAACAGGAGCTTTCACATCAACATTCCAAAATTGAACATCTGCTCCAGGATATAGCTTGTCACGATACGTGCGGAATAAGGTAGTCAACTCAAAAAGATCAATACACTTCACAATTATATCAGATTCACCGCCTGGGTATCGTTTAATCACGCTTTCTAATTTCACTAAAGCTCCCATTTGGGATGTGTTAGAGGTATGATTAAAGTAGATACCGAAAGAGATATCCCGAATTTCCGCGTCCTCTAGCAATTGCTTATAACGCGGCTCGAAAATATGGAGAGGCACCATTTCTCCCGGAAGCGGGAAGATGGTCAACGGAAACATGGGAATTTTAATCAGATCAGCCACAGGTGTATAACACAAAAGAGTAATTAATGTTATTTATTAATAGCTCACTAAATAATGCGGGTTTACCCCAAACTTTTGGACGAGCTTGTTTTCGCCCGAAAGAAAGGCAAGATTAATTATAAAAGAAAATCCAATCACGTCACCTTTCAACCTCCTAATTAGGTTGCCTGTAGCCGAGGCAGTTCCACCTGTAGCCAATAAGTCATCGTGCACAAGTACTTTACAACCCGGAGAAATAGCGTCTTCATGCATTTCAAGCGAGGCTGTTCCATACTCTAATGAATACTCTTCAGAGATTTTCTTACAAGGAAGCTTACCCGATTTTCGAACGGGAATAAATGGCACGCCTAACTCCTGAGCAATGAGCATCCCAAAAATAAATCCCCGCGCTTCTATAGCCGCTATTGCTTCGACACCTATTGACTTATAGTGGTGGCCGATTGCTTTCACTACTTGTTGCCGAACAATAGGTGCTGCGAGCAATGGCGATATGTCCTTAAAAAGAATACCTGGTTTTGGAAAGTCCGGAACATCCCTCAACAAGGATTGAATTGTCTTTTCAAATGTCATGATGCAATATATACATGTCAAAGTAGCCAACCATATCAAATTATAATAATGATCTGCCTTCACGATTAGCTGAAATGATTTTCCCGTTTAGAATAATCTGCCCTACCAGGCTTGCACCAAAGCTGTATGGAAGGAAGGCAAGTGATGACATCGGTTTAGTAATGAATACATTTGCCCGTTTACCCTTTGTTATACTACCGTGATCGGTAAGAAGTTCAAGCGCATATGCCGTGTTGATTGTCGCAGCATTGATGGCTTCCTCTGGTGTCATTTTCATTTTTATGCAAGCCAACGAAATCATCAATGACATATTTCCGCTCGGTGCACTTCCAGGATTATAATCCGATGCGATAGCCAAAGGCAACCCTGAATCAATCATCTTTCGTGCTGGAGGAAAAGGAAGGTTCAGAAAAAATGCCGCTCCAGGCAAAGTTGTTGGCATTGTTAAAGTACCCTTAAGCAACTCTATTTCCTCATCGCCAATATTTTCAAGATGATCAACACTAATAGCACCCGTCTTAACACCCACCTGAACGCCACCTGACCTGTATAGCTGATTAGCATGAATACGGGGTTTCATTCCAAATTTTTTTCCGCGCTCTACAATGATCTCAGTGTCATCAATGGAAAAAAAGCCTTGCTCGCAAAAGACATCAATGTAATCGGCCAACCCCTCTTCGGCAATTGCCGGAATCATTTCTTCTACAACTAATCGCACGTATTCTTCCTTGTTCATGGTGCCAGGCACAGCATGTGCACCCAAGAAGGTGGTTTTGACCGTAAGAGATGTCTCTCGCCCTATTCTTCTTGCCACACGGAGCATCTTTACTTCATCTTTAACAGTGAGACCATAACCACTTTTGATTTCCACGGCCCCTGTACCTCCTTGAATAATTTCATTGGCCCTCAACAACGCTTTTTCAAAAAGCTCATCTACGTCAGTTGCTTGCAATTTTTTTGCTGAATTAAGAATACCGCCACCACTAGAAGCTATATCCTCATATGTGGCACCCTTTATTTTCATCACAAACTCCTCTTCGCGGCTGGCAGCAAAAACAATATGGGTATGAGAATCTACAAAGCTGGGGAACACAAATCGACCGGAGGCATCAATTTTATGAGTGGCGCTTACACCTGAAGCCAAAGCATGCATTGGACCATAGTCTTTGATCATTCCATTTTCAATCAAGAGATACGCATCTCGCATGATTGGTAAATCCGCCATAGCACGACCCGCAATAAAAGATGGGGTGAAATCACGAACTTGAACCAGACCCTTGATATTGGTGATAAGAATATCATGCCCCATACAAAGGAATTACTTACCGAACGATTCTACTTTGTAATCGAGGTTAGTTCCGAAAACCGGGAAACTAATTTTAAAAAGTGCAAAAACAGATTGACCTTTAATACTTGGACGATATCCAATTTCCCCTCCATACGCCCAACTTAACTGGCGATTAAATTTCCCATCAATGCCCAATCTGAATCCAAGTGGATTTTTCTTTATTACATCAACCGAGTAAATATCATTATTATACAATACATCATCTACCTTAAGGCTTGGTGCAATCAACACATCAAAAAAAAGTGTTAGCATGCCATCATCAAGTCCTTCTTCATATTGGTCAAAACTAGCTGCCATGTTTCTTATCCATGTCATCGAACCTCCGATATATACATTAGCAGAATACACATTGCTAAAAACTTTAAAGTCCCTCGTCTTTGACGTAGTTGGGTTTGTTATGGTTAGTGGCAAACCAAGATCTTCACTTGTCCGGAGATCAGCATTTGTTAAACCCTGATTGGTTAAAGCCCGACTAATATCGGCCGTGCTGTTCCAAATTATTGATCCAAGCCGGGCCCCGTATATTTTCCTTACTTTACTTGGCACTACGGCATTCAAAGGAACTCGCGATGCCCATTTACTACCTTCATAACTTTTTTTATACAAGACCATCTTGGTAGTTGAAGTGGTTTCAACATCTTTTATGTGGTAGGTCCCCCCAAACTCATAGTAATTAAATATTTCAGGCTTATTATCAACACTGCTGTTTGATTTCGAAAGCTCCCGGTTATAATCGTAAAAACTACTGCTATAGGTTTTTCGAAAGTGGGCTTTAAAATCAAATTTCTGCTTCAGATAATAACTAGCTTCTACACCAAAACCCGCATTAACATTGGTTGCAAAAAGTTCACCATATAAAGGCTGAAACCCAATAAACAATTTATTAACGTTAGAAGGCTCATCATAAAGCACCTCATACGTGACGGCAACTTTATCACTTCTATCCTGGGCGGATGATATGCGAACTCCCAGAATTACAAAGAGTGCTAAAAAGAATCTTGCTTTCATAGTAACCATTTCACTAGCGCTGCCATCAGCAAGCTTTAAAGGTAACAAAAAGTAACATATTTACCCGACCATGAGCCGCCCAAACTTATCTGCGGATGTCAGCCAGAGTAGAAAATTAAGAAAAGCTTTTGGATGAATTCATACCACGTAAGAATTTTCAACTTCTTGTGCATTTGTGATCGGAGAAGAAATGAATTGAGAACAAATTCAATTTGAATCAGCTACCGTTTTCATTAGGCCATCCTTAAAATAAACAAAGGGTACATATTGGTTGTCGCGGGCCGCGTGAAAATCAAATCCTGAAGTAAAGTAGCCGTCAATCTTACCTTGCTTACTCAATTCTTGCTGAAAGTAGATGCCACTTCTATTAAGGGAGTGTCCTACAAACATCATAAATTCAAAGCCAACCTTAGCATAGCTGAAGTAGTCGGATGAAAATGCCCCATGTTTATGAATGAATTTTCGTCTAAAATCAAGGTAGTTGGGATTATCTGATGCAGTATAATTTGGCGCTGCCAGTAAAATGTGTAGTCGTTCAAATTTCTCAAAACTTACATCTCCGCTAAGCCAATTTTCAGAACCAATAATTATAGTAGAATCGTTTCTGGTTTCTACGCTGCTGATTACTTTGGTATAAATAAGCGGGTTATCAGAGGCAACAAAAATGCTTCCTATACTATCCTTTTTCAAAGTAAACTGTACAGGATTCTTAAATTCGTCTCGTTCGGTGGCTGTTGCGAGTGTGCTCAGTATTCTGGAGGAAGTCTCTCTATTCAATTCTTGGGCCAAAACTATCTTCATGCCTAATTCTGTGGCACGCTTCATGAATTGAAATGCCACAACTGAATCTTTCACATTTTCACCAAAATAAACAATACAGTTTTTATTTCTAATTCTCGAAGAGGCTATTTCTGCTGACTTAATTCCAATGGTTTGGTAACTAGGTTGAAATAATAAGGCAAAAGGATTTTCAGCTATAAAATCTGAATTGTTTGAAACGGGGTTGATGACGTTGATCTTATTGTTGATTGAAAATTCATGAACTTGCTTTGATTCATCAAGCGAAAGCGGACCAACAATCAGGTCACTTGATTTCAATTCATCCGTTTGCAATAGCTTGCTTAAAACATCCAAATTCCGTTCGGTGTCATATGCTAACAAGTCAATATTTATTCCCTGTGCAGTTAAGGTGTCCAGCGCTAGCTTCATACCCTCATACAAGTCCAATGTAAATTGGCTTCTCTTCTTTTTAGGAGTGGGCTCCAGAGTGTTTGCCAAGAACGGAAAAAGTAACGAAACCCGATAGCGGTCTTTCTTGACCGAGACGGGAGCTAAACTTGAGCTGAATTCTTCACGAGAAAATTGAAATCGGGTAACCACTTGATCTAATAACTGCTGATCCTGTTCTAAAAAT
This sequence comes from Bacteroidia bacterium, assembly GCA_031384515.1. Classification (GTDB taxonomy): domain Bacteria; phylum Bacteroidota; class Bacteroidia; order Cytophagales; family Cyclobacteriaceae; genus ELB16-189. The sequence continues at coordinate 143,161 of JANNAQ010000050.1, read as the reverse complement.
GGTTGAAGAGTGATGGCTGACGCTAACGCATAGCCCACTTCTTCATCTTGGGGATGTTCTTCCAGCATCATTCGCAATATCTCTACGTCAGTTATTGCGCGGAGGTAATATGCCTTCATCGAATTCATATCTAGCTCAAAAGATGCACTTATGATTTCATCCAGAAATCTCATAGCTTGAAAATACTCTCGCTGGTCAAAGTAAATTTTTGCCAGCCAATAGTTAATTTCATCTTGCTTATCCCAGTCAGGATAGAGCCTTCTAACCACCAATAGCATTTCCTTTGCTACCGCAGGATATCCTTGCTTCTCGGCAGAGATTGCATAATAAAAAGACGCGTACTCCGTATAGGGATTGTTCTTATCATAGGGGATCAAGGCTTTAAAGGCCTCCATGGCAAGATTGTAACTTCCTGCATCAAATAAATCCTTGGCATGAGCATACTGACGCTTAAAATCCTGTGCATTGACCAGCACCGGAATAAAAAATAGAGTCAATATATATAGATACTTTTTCAAACTAGTATTATGTATTGGGCATTAGGACTTAGGGGTTCGCATTTAGACCTTGAAAATTTGACCTTGAAACTTGTGATCTTTATTCCCACTCAATAGTTGCCGGAGGCTTAGAGCTAATATCGTACACTACTCTATTTATTCCTTTTACTTTATTGATAATATCAGAAGAAACTTCACTCAAGAATTCATGAGGTAGATGTGCCCAATCCGCGGTCATTCCATCAATGCTTACAACTGCCCGAAGAGCAGCTACTTGTTCATAAGTACGTTCGTCCCCCATCACTCCAACAGAATAGACTGGCAATAGCATTGCCCCTGCCTGCCAAACTTTTTCATATAAATTATGTTTTCTCAATCCACCTATAAAAATACTATCCACCTCCTGCAATATCCGTACCTTTTCCGGAGTGATCTCCCCTAAAATACGAATTCCTAATCCAGGGCCTGGGAATGGATGCCTTCCCAAAATAACAGGATCTATTCCTAACGTCTTGCCTACTAACCTCACTTCATCCTTAAAGAGCGTATTAAGAGGCTCCACTACTTTCAGCTTCATCTTTTCTGGCAACCCACCAACATTGTGATGGGATTTTATTGTTGCTGATGGGCCCTTCACTGAAACAGACTCTATAACATCCGGATAAATCGTGCCTTGACCCAACCATTTCACATCACTAAGTAAATGTGATTCTTCATCGAATACCTCGATAAAGGTTTTCCCAATAGCCTTGCGCTTTGCTTCTGGTTCTGAAAGCCCATTGAGAGAAGCATAAAATTTATTTTTCGAATCTACTCCTTTAATATTCAAGCCCATTCCTTTGTAGGAAGTTAGGACTTGTTCAAATTCACCTTTCCGTAATAATCCGTTATCCACAAAAATGCAGTACAAATTTTTTCCAATGGCATTGTGGATGAGCATAGCGGCAACTGTTGAATCAACACCACCCGATAATGCCATAACTACTTTATCGTTGCCCAGTTTTTTCTTTAGGATATCAATTGTAGTTTCTACAAACTGATCAGGGGTCCAGTCTTGGGCACATCCGCAAATATGAACCACAAAATTTCTCAATAAATTCTTTCCTTCAGTTGTATGCGTCACTTCTGGATGGAATTGAATTCCATATAGTGCTTCACCCTTTAATTTAAAAGCGGCAATCTTGACAGATGAAGTACTCGCTATAATTTCAAATTTCTCAGGAATAGACGCAATGGTATCAGCATGTGACATCCACACTTGAGAATCGAGTGATACCTCCTTTAATAATTCATTATGGTGATCAACAGAAGTTAATTTTGCCCTTCCGTATTCTCTCATTTGTGATGGTAAAACTGACCCTCCACTTTTATGGGCAATCAATTGGGCTCCATAGCAAACGCCCAAGACAGGAATTTTTCCAAAACCAGCCAAGTCGACATCAGGGGAACCTGAATCCCGAACAGAACAAGGGCTTCCTGAAAGGATAACTCCCTTAAACCCAGATAATGATGGAATTTTGTTAAACGGGTGGATTTCACAATACACATTTAGCTCTCGCACCCTACGGGCGATCAACTGCGTGTATTGAGATCCGAAATCAAGAATTAGAATTTGTTCTGCCATGCCTGAATGCCATAGTGCGGCATTTTAGGCACGCAGGCATGTACAAAAATAACGCGATCCAGCCATAGAACAAGTCAGGAGAAGGTAATATTGACCTTAAATTACGTGATTAGTGATGGGCAAAAGCACTGGCCCTTGAAGGGTGGAACTGACAACCAGCTACTGAATATCGTTCTTAATTCTCCACCTTGTAGCAGTATTCTTTCAAATAATCCCCCGCGTCATCCACACCAAGATAAAAAGCTTTGTTCAGGCATTTACAGGCCTCGTCTATTCTTTCCTTCTCAACTAAGGCCACGCCTTTATAAAACTGTGCCGTTGGATTTTTCGGGTCAAGCCTTAGCACAAGGTTGATGTATTTCAATGCCAGATCATATTCATCTTCCTGCAAACAGAAAGAGCCAGCATAAAAGTAGGCGGGCAAATAATTAACATCAAGTTCAATGGCTTTATTCAAGGAAATCAGTGCACTGTCTGGATGATCGAGATTATAGTAGGCTAGGCCAAGATAAGTTTGCGCTTCGGGATCAGGCCGTATTTTTATTACCTCAAGGATATCGCGCTTGCCCAAAAGATATTCACCCTTATCAATATATAATGTGGCCCTCCACTTCAAAAGGTCGAGATCCAAAGATCTGCTATTAATCGCCTCGTTTAAATCAATAAGCTGATTCTCCGAGTCGCCCAATTCACGATGGACAAAGGCACGCAACAAATGTGCTTGAGATGAGCCAGGGAAAGCTGGAATAAATATGTTTAGGTCATTTAAAGCGTTCTGAAACTCACCTAAACTGTAATAGCAAATTGCCCTTTTATATAGCGTCTCAAGTGGTTGATTTTTTGGTTTATTTCCGTTAATGACTTTTGTGTAGAGCTTTAAAGCTCCTTGATAGTCTTGCCTGTTCATCAAAGTATCGGCCTCAATTTCCAAAGCCTTTAACTTTGGACTTTGCGCCAACACAATATTTGTTGAACAAATGATTAACGTGATACCAAGAAATAAAAACCGCATCAAAACACAGATTTGCTGAATTTGAAAACAGCGCAGACTTTATTTACTGTAGCGCTTCCGTTCACCTTCGTTTAAGTAAATTTTTCTTAAACGGATTGACTTCGGAGTAACCTCAACATATTCATCTGCCTGGATGTATTCCAAAGCCTCTTCAAGCGTGTGCTTCAAAGGAGGAGCAATTTTCATTTTTTCATCCGAGCCCGAAGCTCGCATGTTGGTAAGTTTCTTCGTTTTAGTAACGTTGATCACCAAATCTCCACTGCGGCTATGTTCGCCAATTACCTGACCCTCGTAAACTGATTCTCCCGGATTGATAAAGAATTTTCCGCGATCTTGAAGATTGTGTAAGCTATACGGAATGGCTTCTCCCATTTCCATAACAATCAACGACCCATTTATGCGTCCTGGTATTTCACCTTTATAGGGTTGATATTCTTTAAAGCGGTGTGTTACTACAGCCTCACCAGCGGTAACGTTCAATAAATAATTACGTAAGCCCATAATACCTCTTGAAGGAATCATGAATTTCAAAATCATACGATCACCTTTAGGTTCCATGTTCAACATTTCACCCTTACGCATAGAAACAGTCTCGATGGCCTTCCCTGCAACTACTTCTGGCAAGTCGATGGTAAGTTCTTCCATTGGCTCAGACTTAATTCCATTGATTTCACGGAAGATCACCTGTGGCTGACCAATCTGAAGCTCATATCCTTCTCTGCGCATGGTTTCTATCAATACAGACAAGTGAAGAACGCCACGGCCATAGACCATGAAACTATCTGCTGAACCTGTATCGCCTAACTTAAGTGCAAGGTTTTTCTCTAACTCTTTTTCTAAACGATCTTTAATGTGACGTGAGGTAACAAACTTTCCTTCCTTCGCATAGAAGGGAGAGTTGTTAATAGTGAAAAGCATACTCATCGTAGGCTCATCAATTGAAATAGGAGTTAACGCTTCTGGCTTCTCAGGATCCGAAACTGTATCACCAATTTCAAAGCCTTCTAATCCTACCAAGGCACAAATCTCTCCCGCTCTTACTTCTTCTACTTTCTTTTTATCAAATCCTTCAAATATGTAAACCTCTTTAATACGGGTCTTTACAATTTTACCATCGCGCTTCACTAATACTATAAACTGGCCAGCCTTAACCGTACCACGCTGAACACGACCAATTGCAACACGACCTATGTAGGAAGAGTACTCCAAAGAAGTAATCATCATTTGAGTAAGACCCACATCTACTTTAGGTACCGGTATGTGCTCAATCACACCTTCAATTAGGGTTGTGATATCGGTAGTTGGCACTTTCCAATCTGAACTCATCCAGCCTTGTTTGGCTGAACCGTAGAACGAAGGAAAATTCAATTGCTCTTCTGTTGCATCCAACGAATACATCAATTCAAAAACCGCTTCGTGTACTTCGTCTGGCGTACAGTTCTTCTTGTCTACTTTATTAATTACAACAATTGGTTTAAGACCCAATTGCAATGCTTTCTGTAATACAAAGCGGGTCTGAGGCATTGGGCCTTCAAAAGCGTCCACTAAAAGCAAACAACCATCAGCCATGTTAAGTACGCGCTCCACTTCTCCACCAAAATCACTGTGGCCTGGGGTATCGATAATATTGATTTTATAGTCTTTGTAACGAACGGCTACGTTTTTAGCCAAAATCGTGATACCTCGCTCGCGCTCCAGGTCGTTGCTATCCATGATCAATTCACCTGGGTGTTCGTGGTCTTTAAACAGGTGACCTGCATGTAAAAGCTTGTCTACCAGGGTAGTTTTACCGTGGTCAACGTGTGCGATAATCGCGATATTTCTGATCTTTTCAACCTCCATAATACTCTACTCTTGAATTTGAGGCCGCAAAGATAAGCTAATTATCGATTAGTAGGTACGCCACCGCAAATATGGCTTATGATGTTAGTGTTAATTTAAAAGCGGTTAATTCGTAAATCTGAGAAAAGTGCCCATTGGCAAATCATTTCCATTTTTTGACTTAAGATAAAACTCCCCATATTCTGGATTGGCAATTTTGAAATGAGTTTGGGCTACGTTAAGGCCCACTAAAGCCGAAAGGCCAACCGCATACATATTCAAAATAAAGAAGTTGTTCTCCTTTTCTAGTAATTGACTGCTGAGTTGGATCAATTCATTCAACTTCTCCTGCAGTGTCCATTTTTCACCATCGGGGCCACGACCGTAAGGTGGAGGATCCATGATAATACCATTGTATTTGTTTCCACGCTTTACTTCTCGCTTCACAAACTTTAAAGCATCTTCATATACCCAACGAATATCATTCAAATTATTTAGTCTCATGTTTTCGTTAGCCCAATTTATTCCGGGTCGTGAGGCATCTACGTGTGTAACATCCGCTCCAGCAGACTTAGCCACAATGGAGGCTGCACCAGTATAAGCAAATAAATTTAGGACTTTTGGCTTTTCCGCTTGCCAACTTTTGATCGTGTCGTAAATAAAATTCCAGTTGGTTCCTTGTTCTGGAAATACTCCAACATGACCAAAGCCAGTTAAGGCAAGACGCAGGACTAAGGAGAGATCATTATACTTATAGTTAACATTCCAGCTCTCAGGAACATTTGCCTTTTTGCCCCATCCTCCTTTTACATCTTCTGTAGAACGATACATCTCTTTCTGTTCCCTATCAAACCTTGCATGCGCCAACTTATTCCATTCCTCATCCGGCAACGCGCGTTCCCAAATTGCTTGTGGTTCGGGGCGAATCAATGTGAACTTTCCAAAGCGTTCCAACTTTTCAAAGTTGCCGGAGTCGATTAGTTCGTAGTCTTGCCAGGAAGAAGGGTGTAGTAGTTTCAGATCCAAGGTTTAAAGTTTCAGGTAAAAATAGTAAGAACCTATGATTTTGAACTTTAAACATTGAACTTTGAAGCTTATGCACTTCCTCATCACCAGCATTCAAAATCCTAAAATCAAAAGTCTCTTGGCTCTAGAGAAGCCACGAGAGCGAAGGAAGCAGCAACTTTTTCTGGTAGAAGGCTCCAAGGAAATAAAACTGGCCATTGAAGCTGGATACAAAATCGGCAACCTATTTTTTTGCGAGGAGATCATAAACAAAGAGGAATCAGATTTTATATACGCACAGGATAAATTGCTTATCCCTGTATCCAGAGATGTATTTGAAAAAATAGCAGTGCGCGAAAGTTCAGGAGGAATGCTTGCAGTTGCTCAGCAAAAAACCCACCGGTTAGATGATATTATACTTAGCAATAACCCGTTGGTCCTCATTCTTGAATCGGTGGAGAAACCTGGCAACCTGGGAGCGATCTTAAGGACAGCAGATGCCGCGGCAGTCGATGCTGTAATTATCTGCGATCCACAAACTGATTTCTACAATCCAAATGTTATTCGTTCTAGTGTAGGATGCGTATTTACTAAACAAATTGCATCTGCTACTTCGGAAGAAACAATTGCCTGGCTGAAGAAAGAAAACATCAGTACATTTTGCACCTATCTCAAAGCTTCCAAGCCGTATCATGAAACTGATTTTACTCAGCCTTCCGCCATTGTCATGGGAACAGAGGCAACTGGCCTATCTGATGTATGGGTAAAGAATTCAACAGCAAATATTATTATCCCTATGGGTGGAAAGATTGATTCTATGAACGTTTCTACTGCGGCTGCCGTTGTTGTCTTTGAAGCTAAGCGTCAGCGAGGATTTATTTGACTTTGGATTAACCTTTTAATTTTATAGCCAATCGGGCAACATCACCGCTCCACCAAAAAAAATAAGATATGAATTGGATCGAAATTGCAGGCCACACGGGAGCATTTCTTAGTGGTGTCACCTTTATTCCGCAGGTATACAAAGCCTGGAAAACCAAAAGCGTTGGAGATCTAAGCCTTGCCATGGTGTTGATTGTGTTAACCAGTACTATCATTTGGCTTTTTTACGCCATCTCACTTATGCTTTGGCCGGTGATCATTGCCAATTGTGTTGTAGGATCGTTAAGTCTGGTACTTATCTATTTTAAATTCAGTTTTCCGAAATAACAATCCACCAAATAATATTCATCTGCTGATTTAAATCTTCTGGATAGATGACTTTTATCACAATCAAAAACTACTATTTATCTAATTTCAACAAATGAATTTTATGCTTAAACAGGTCATCCCATTCCTTATCTCGTGTGCACTTCTAAGTGGTTGCTCAACACGAATTAAAACGTTACAAGATCCGAAAGCTGATTTTAGTAGTTATAAGACATTCTGCTGGATCAATGGATGTGATTTTGCCATTTCAGGTCCAACGTATTTAAACGACTCTCTTTTAAGAGAAAATATTAAAAATTCAATCATCTCAGAATTAAACGAGAAAGGCCTCACGCTAGACAGTAACAACCCTGATCTTTTGGTCAGCTTTAACGTCACCCTTGAGAACCAGCAAACCATCATATATCCCAGAAAAGATGCTGATGAACCGTTTCGTCCACTTGATAATGAGGAAAGAGTAGTTAACTATTTGGAGGGAACCATGGTCATTGGAATTGCAGACAACAAGGAAAGCAGAGTGGTTTGGGAATCATTTGCCAGCCGCTATATGGAAACTAACCCAGACCTCTCAGAAAAGAATATTTCCAAAGGAATTCATCTAATCTTAAAGAAATTTCCGACCAAAAAATAAGGTATCCCTCACCAAAGGCCATCCTACCTAGGCTTGGCTCCCCAAACCCAAGCCCCATTCGTTTCACTACACCATTCCTGCAACTCATTACAAAGGACTTGAGTTTGCCCTAACCTTCAACCACCTTTGCCTCGTTGCTCCTTAAAAAACTCAGGCACCATGAAATCCGCATCTACTTTATTGGTCTTCTCTTTATTGATTGTTTCCTCGTCACTTGCACAACAGGAAGCAACAAGTTCATCCGAAACAATTACTTCTTCGAATAAAAGCACGAAAGTAAGTTTTAACAGATCCAATGGAGTTTCAAGTTTCAACGTAGAAATGCGTGGTAAAATTGACGTCACCGATGACGACAAAGACATCAAAAGCATCTCCGCGGACGGATATCTGGAAATCAGCAAAGTAACTTTTGGCACTAAGCGATCCATTGTAGTAACTCCAGAAGGAAGCGGCATCAAACGTGAATATTACGAAGGCAGAAAAAAATTGGAGTTTATTCCGGAAGGAAAAAAGTGGCTGGGAGAAATTCTTCCGGAATTAGTTCGAAGCACAACTATTGCTGCTGAAAGTCGAGTGAACCGATACTACAAACAAGGAGGAGTAAATGGAGTGTTGAGCGAAATCGGTCGCTTAGATGGAAGTTATACGAAATCCCACTACGCCAATTTGCTGATGAAATTAAATGTGCCTGTAAAGGATTATTCATATTTAATTGCAAAGATCTCTGAAGGAATGGATTCTGATCATTACTTGACAGAATTTCTTGAAATGAATATGACTAAGTTCCTACAAAGCAAAGAAGCAAGTGACGCCTTATTTGAGGCGTGCGGAAAAATGGAATCTGACCACTACAAAACTCAGGTTATCAAAGCTGCACTTCAAAATCAAACACCATCAACTGAAGCGATGAAGTCACTATTGCAAACTGCCGGGAACATGGATTCAGATCATTACATCACAGAAGTATTGAATGCTTTAATGAGGCAACAAAATTTACCAGATGCGACCATCAGCGAAATGATCAGCACGAGCAAAAAAATTGAATCTGATCACTACAAATCAGTTGTGTTGAAAAATGCATTGAGCAAACCAGGGTTGTCATCCACAAGTTTTCAAAGGGTGTTAGAATCCATTCAAGATATAGAGTCAGATCACTATAAAACTGAGGTATTAGAAGATTTGCTCAAAAACAAATTAAGCAATGAAATGGATTTGACAGTGATTGAACTTGTTTCAACAATTGATTCAGATCACTACAAATCTGAGGTGTTGAATGCCGTATTGGAACAACAAAACCTGAGCGATGACGCATTTAAAAAATTGGTAGAAACAGCTGGTGCAAGTGAAAGTGATCATTATGCATCTATCGTATTGCAAAAAGCCCTGCAAATGCCAAATCTTAGCGAGACCAAAGTTGTAAGTGTGATTTTGGCAGTCGGAAACATTAACTCTGATCACTACATCACAGAAGTTTTAATGGATGCCGCCCCAAAAGTAAAAACAGGAAGTGCAGCCGTGAAGGACGCCTACCGTTTGGCGGCTAAGAGAATTGAATCAGAAACATACTATGGTCGTGCAATGAAGGCTATCGACTAAACTCCTTAACAGGTTCAAGAAAAAAACTTTATAGAAGCTTTAACCGAACTACTAAGCACACTATTAAACCAGAAATTCTCCTTAGTTTCGGGGATGCTTCTGCCATAAAAATTCTCCCATTTTATCATGCGAAAATATTGGCTTCTGTTTGCGATCTGTACACCAGTTGGAGTCTTGTTTCTTCTGTTCCTGCACTTTAGTAACATCGGCAAATTGCCATCACCTATTGAAAATTTCGAACATTATCTTTTAAGCATTCTACTGGCAAATGCCGCGGGCTTATTGGTCTACCAAATTGATAAAACATTAGATAAAAGGATCTCTTGGAAAGAGTCTTTTCTAACCAGATTTATTTCAGGAATTCTTGTCAATATGGCTGTAGGACTTTCACTAGCGATTGGCCTTTTACTCTATGGATTAAAGTCATCCTCAGCCGAAATTTGGAAGATTGGCATTCTCATGACCATCGTGCTCTTCCTGTATGAAATTTTCTATGGTTGGTTTTACTCTTACCGACACTTTGCGCATACACAAGTTGAGTGGTTGCGATCAGAACGATGGCAACTAGAATTGCAGTTTGAGTCGCTCAAAAGCCAAATCAGTCCTCATTTCCTATTCAATTGCTTAAACACTATCTCCTCTCTTGTCTATAAAGACAGCAAACTAGCGGAAGAATTTATCCGTAGGATGGCTGAGACATTTCAATATGTGCTTACTAACCAAAAGAGAACCTTTGTGAGCCTTCGTGAGGAATTAGAGTTTGTTAAATCCTATTACTATTTGTTGCAAGTCCGCTTTGAGAATAATTTAAAACTTGAAATCAACATTCCTAAAAACTTACTAAACTCCCCCATTCCACCATTGACACTACAAATGCTAATTGAAAACGCAGTGAAGCATAACCAGGTCGATAGAGAAAATCATTTAATGGTGTATCTGTCCGCCAAAGACAATACTCACTTGTTAATCACCAACACAAAAACCACTGCATCTGCCAACCCTGTCAGCACAAAAGTAGGTTTGGAAAACATTCGCAAACGATATTCATTTTTTACGAACCAACCCATTGAGATTCGAAATAATGGTAAATACACGGTGCAACTTCCGGTACTAAAAGAGAGTAAAGCATCTGTATGAAGAAGATCTTTATTCATAATCCCTTCTTCCGAATCTGTGCTCCCCTTGTATTTGGCGTGCTGGTTTACCTGTTGATCCTTTTAGTAAATAATGATTTGAACGAAATCGGAAAGTTATTCAATAACGGAGAATTGTATGTCTGCATCGGACTAAGCTATGTGTCACTTGAAACGCTCAGGCTTACCATCGTCCTGCTATTAAAGTGGTTGGGAGGAGTTTCTTACCAAAGAAGAATTATCATCCAAACCATCACAAGTGTCATCATAACTATCTTTATGGTTGCCGGAGGAGTAGCTTCGTATTTTTTTTGGGTAGTGGGGTTCACAGTTGGCATGGGTGAACTAACTATTTTTCTTTGGATATTCGGATTCACTGCCTTGCTCTACAACATTCTTTATTTTAGCAACGATACTTTGTTAAGAGAAAACACAATCAAAGTGGAACAGGAAAACCTGCTTCGTGAAAAGCTAGAAGCCAACTTTGCTGCATTCAAGAATGAAATCAATCCTGATCTGTTGTATGAGAGCTTAGAAACACTTATTCAAACGCTGCATCATAACCTCGATGATGCAGAAGAACAAATAGACTTTCTCGCTGGCATTTACCGGTACCAGCTGATGCACCGCAATCAGGAACTAGTAACGTTAAAAGAAGAACTTCATACCCTTGATTTATTGTTACAGCTGCTCAACCACCAACATCACAACCTTATTCAACTATATAAAGATATTGATAACGATACCGGCTTGCATTTGATTCCAGGTTCTCTATTAGTTAGTGTGGACACCATTATACGAAACACGCTTATTGGAGATAAGAACCCGTTGACACTGAGACTTTATACTGAAGAAGATGGCTATCTGGTGCTTCAGCATAAAAGAAATGATCGACTGATTTCCCATCAGAATAGCCTGCTCTCCTTTGCTCACCTGCAAAGGGCCTATCTATTCTTTAGTGAACGTCCCTTTGTTCAAGTAAAAGCAGACCAAGAGAATTATATTAAATTTCCGCTTATTAACGTCAGCGAAGAAAAATCAAGACCATCGGAAACATGAGTTTATCCTCTTTATCGTTGAGTGTGCTGATCATAGAAGATGAAGCCCCTGCAGTGGAAAAGCTGGAGCGTTACCTTCAGAAATACAGCCCTTCAATTAAAGTCATTTCAAAAGCTGGAAGCGTTAGCAGTTCTGTGGAGTGGCTTACCCATCATCAGAATGAAATCGACCTCATCTTCATGGACATTCAGCTGACAGATGGTCTTAGTTTCAAAATATTTGAGCAGGTTAAAGTAGAAAAGCCTGTTATCTTCATTACAGCTTTTAATGAATATGCTCTGGATGCTTTCAAAGTAAATGGTATTGACTATCTGCTAAAGCCAATTACCTTTTCTGATTTGAGTGCTAGCTTACAAAAATTAGAAAACCTGAAATCGCAATTAAAGTGGGGTGAGCTAGAAACTGAAAGAATAAAAGGAGTTCTTTCCAATTTACCTAACAAAAGTTATAAGAATAGATTTATGGTAAAATTGGGCGATCATATTCGCTCGATTACTACTGACCAAATTAGTTTCTTCTTTGCGGACGGGAGAGATGTCTACCTGATCACCAATCAACTTCGCAAGTTCATCATTGACTACACACTCGAAAGTCTGGAGGATATTCTTGATCCCAAACTTTTTCACCGCTGCAACCGCAGCTACATTCTACAGATCAGCTCCATCCAAGATGTAACTGTTTATTCCAACAGCAGACTCAAAGTAATGCCCACTATTAAATGGGAAAGTGAGATCATCGTAAGCCGGGAGAAAGTGAGCGAATTTAAAGAATGGTTTGATGGAGGATTGTGACCGTTTGAGTACTGAAACAATTCTCCTGCTTCGAAATCACCAAAATTGCTTAACATTATGGAGCGAGAAACCATGGAATTCCAACCAGAAGCTGAAAAAAAGTGCAGGCTTGTCCTGATCGATGATCATCAGATGTTTCTGGATGGCCTTGAATTAATTCTTTCTTCTCAAACAGCATTTCAGATTGTAGCAACCGCGAGAGATGGCTGGCAAGGTTTAATTGAGATAGAGGAGCATAAACCCGATGTTGTTCTTACGGATTTAAACATGCCAGAAATGGATGGCCTAGAACTAGTCAGGCGAGTAAAAGCAAAGTTTCCGGAAATAAAAATATTGGTACTTTCCATGATGAAAGACAAGGAAACAGTGAGCAATATTATGGAGGTAGAAGCGGAGGGCTTTATCCTAAAAGACTCTAATAAAGCTGATTTGATAAAGGCTATTAACGCTGTGTATCAAGGAGGCACCTATTATAGCAATGAGATTATGAATATCATGCTTTCAAAATATCAAAAACGAATTAAACAGGATGAAGCAAAGCATTCTCTAACCACACGTGAACTGGAAATTTTAAAACTCATTGGGCAAGAACTTACCAGTGAAAAAATTGCCGATAAACTTTTCATTTCCTCTCGTACAGTTGAAACACACCGAAAGAATATGTTAGCTAAAACCAATTCAACGACATTAATAGGATTGTTGAAATATGCGATCCGAAATGAATTGGTTACTTTCCAGTAATTTTAATAAGGTTTGATGTTAGCCCAGTATCAATTCACGGCCAACACAAAAAATCATGCGGTTTGTAAAATTCCCTTAACCTTGCTTTACGGGAACATCCAACTGCACCTTTGTACCCTCAGTTGGTTTTGAATAAATATTGACGTGACCGCCAATAATTTCCATGCGCGCATAAACATTCGCCCAACCTATTCCCTTGCTTTCCGCAATCTTTGCAGTGTCAAACCCTATTCCGTTATCGGTAATTGTGATAGTCAAAACATTTTCTTGATGATTGAGTGAAACGTTGATCTTGCTTGCTTTCGAATACTTGATTGAATTATTTACAATCTCCTGAATAGCACGGTAAACTGCTATCGAAACAGCATCATCCAAAACTAAATCCAGTGGTATAGTCAAAGTCATAGCTATTTTGCCTGTAGCATTGATAGCATCATTCATCTCCAATACGGCAGCCGCCAATCCCGAGTGTATTAATTGAATGGGCATCATACTGTGTGAAAGATTACGAACTTCGGCAATGGTTTTATCCAAGGCGCCTAGCGTGCGCACTACTTTAGGTTCGGCATTCGATTCATCCATATCAGAAACCATTAGGCGCACAGTGGAGAGCATTTGGCCCAGGCCGTCATGCAGTTCGCGGGCCATCCGCTTCTTTTCTTTTTCCTCTCCATCAATCACCAAACGGAACCGCTCCTTTTGAATTTGTTGCCTTTCTTCTGCCAGTTGTGTTTTCAGTGTAAGCGTTCTCCGGCTAAAGAATAAATAGATCGCGATTGAAACCATTAGTGAAAAAACCAGTAGACCAACTATTTGTAACTGCCTGGTTTGAGCTTCGGCTTCCAAGGTTTTAATAGCATGCTCCTTTTTTTCACTTTCATACTTAGTCTGCATTTCTACTATTGCTTTAGAGGTGGCATTGTGGTATACGCTATCCTTGGCAGCGGCTAATAGTCCAAAATATTTGCTTGCGCTTTTATAATCGCCTAATCCCTCATAGTTCCGAGCTAAGGCCTGGTAAATCCCTTCAAATTTTAAAGTAAGATTGTTTTTTTCAGCGATGGTCAATCCTTCAAGGGCAGCGTCAATCCCCTTCTGGTAGTTGTTCATTTTAAAGTACAAATCTGCGAGGGTATACAGATCAGACACAATAAACATAATGTTCCCTGTCTTTTCACGATAAGGTTTTGCTTTTAAATATTCGGTGGCAGCCCGATCATACTGGGTGTCGCTAGCAAACAAATTGCCCAAAATGAAATGCGCGTTGGCCAACATGCCATACTGCTGTGTGCCTTCTGCAATTACTATACTCTTCTCCACAAAGTATTTTGCGGAATCAAATGCCTTCATTGCACCGTAACTAATGGCCATATTATTGTAGAAGTAAGGAAGCATCCATTCAAATTGCTGATCTACCAATTTTATTCCTTCCCGTCCAAAATCCACGCAGTTACGATGCCGCTTCAATTCTAAATAAGCCCAAACAATATTTATTCTTACTTTAATTTCTGTTTCCTTGTCCGGAGCTTCTGTCAGTTTTTCTAAGGCTTCAAATAAATTTGCCAGTGCCTTTTCAGGATTGCCATCAGCTATGTAGGCTTTACCCAAACCGCTGCTACTTTTGATCAACAAAGAAACATGGCCGACTTCCACTGCCAGTTTTTTTGCTTTTTCCAAAAAGATAATAGCACTGTCCGGAACACCCATTGCAGAATAATAGGTGCCGCGGTTCAGCAGAGCATAAGCCGTAATGGCATTTTTGTTTTCAAGTGAAGCAAACCTCTCCGATTCAGATACATACTTTTTTGCTTGGCCAGGATTGCTCCTCAGGTAAAAATATACAGCATCATAATAAGCTACTGCTTTTTCAATACCGATTGCCTTTTCAATTCTCAAATTAAGTGAATCTTGCGCCATCGTTTTCATTGGGGAGAACGGGAGTAAGCTAAATAGTGCAAGGAAAAGAGAACAAGTGTTTTGGGTCATATTTCTCATAACGCAATGCTTTTTATTCTTAGGCAGGACAAATTAGTAAAATCAGGGACGCCTCCTTAATAAATATACCGAGACCTACGTAGGAAAAATACCGGATAGTACTGAAATGAACTGGATACAAGTTGGTAATCTTTGATTCACCATTCACATAAACAAAACACCCATGAAAAATTTAATGCGAAAAACATTGGCCTTGCTGCTGTTCACGGCCATTTGCTGCACCCTTACAACAGCACAGGAAATTACCGCGCAAGCGGCATCGCCCTTAAAACCAAAGGGATTTATTGTGGACGTTATTGATGAGGACGACCAGGGCGTAACGCTGGTCTACTCCACCAAAATCACCAACAAAATGTGCAACGCCATTGCCTACAAGTTCGACAAGAACATGAAGTTCGTATCGCAGGAACCCAGAGAAATTCCCTTGGAAAAACTAAAGAAACTGAAGAATTACAAAGGCGATGAATATGAGTGGGAAACCATGGAGACACAGGAAGCCAAGAAAAATAACCTTGATGTGCTGAAAGTACGCTACAACTACAAATACAGCTGGTGGAAATTGGATTACAAAATATCCCGAAAAGTAACGGACAAATTGAAGTATGAAGATGCAGCGGGGAAATCGGTAACTCCTATAAGTTATGTTTACAACCCAACCACCAAACAAATCACTTGCTTGGCTAAGCCTCTTATTAAAGACAAAACAAAATTGCAGTTCAGCTATAGGATAACGGGTGGTGGCTCCTTATTTGCCGAAGACCAGCCATCGGGCTCGGCACCGACAGCTCACACCGAATTCTACTTGCTGACATTCGATAGTAATATGAAAAAAGTGAAGGAAGAAAAAATTTCTTTTGACTCTCCCCACATTGCAAAAGTGCAATTCATTATCCCAAAGGAAGGAGAGACGGGTACAGCAAAATGGCCACTCTCCCGTTTGCTCACTTCAGAAATGTATGACAACATGAATGGTCAGAAAGAAAACCCCATGAAGATTAATTTCTCGCAGGCCGACTGGGGTTCTGCCGATTCAGAATCCTTTCCTTCAAAAAATATCTGGAACCGTGATCAGACACTGAGAGACGATGAGAAAGAGAAAGCATACACCCCTGAAAACAGTGACATACTCATGGTCTTCAGGCCAGAAAGTGCAACAGGCGTAACAGCCAAACTCCAGTTTGTGCGCGTGAAGAATGACGGAAGCATCGTTAACAAAACTGAAGTTGAATCAGATATTGCATTTGAGGATGGAACTTCAGTGAGCATGTATGATGGTGCTTTGTATTTCAGAGGGATTATCCCCGAGGCCGGATGGCCTGGCACGGGTACTGCCAAATCGCCTACTGGCAAACTAATGAAGTACGCTAATAACGCTAAAGAGTGGGAGATTGCCGGCATCCATGGTGACTATTGTACGATGGAAATTACCGACATGGCAATGACCAAATTCTGCCAAACAGGTTACAGGGGAATGGACACCCGCGTGGAGGAAGTGATTAATGACGACATCTTGTATGTTTCGGAAAGTTCTTCCATTAGGGAAACGTTTGCGGTGCCGCCCGGCAAAGATTTCAAACTTGACCCGGCAAAATATACACGCGATGCTGACTATGGCTCGTCACGTATGGCTATGCTTACCAATTTGAAAACCGGTACTATGAAAGGCTATTATGGAATGGCCAACTCATATATTATGAATAACCCATACAAAAATCCTCCAGAAGTGAGTGGCGAAAACAAAATATACTTGAACAAAGACAAAACCAGCGCCTACTGGATTGGACTTCAACGGCTGGGTTCCGAGAAGGTGGGCAGCGAGTGGCAATACATGGAGTTTCCAATTGTCATGAAAATCAATTTGATGGAAAATCAAAAGGCAACTCCGCAAAAAGAATTGGGCATCACATTAATTCCCAGCAAAAAGAAGATGGCCTTTGGCGTGGGCAAAGAGTTCGACAAGAAATCGCCACAGTATTTTTTGAACAATACCTTTCCTTACATCGTCACCAAGGATAACAACGTCATCTTTATTGGCACAGATGAAGACCAGAAAAGTATCTGGTTGGCAAAAATGCCGATAGAGTAGTGTGAATGCGTGGGCATGCCCGGCTGCTTGGAAATGAGCGGTCGGGTATGTTTTTGTTGCTGTTTGACATCTTTAATGTCGAGCTTTGGATAAAACGGATTTTCAATCCGTGTGCAACGAAGTGGATTGCAAATCTTATCTGTCCTAAGACATTCGTAGTCTCGAAGAACCGGTACACAAAATGAAATCCATACTATTATAAAATGAAATCCTTATTCATCTTACTCTTTGCGCCTCTCAGCCTGTTTGCTCAGCAAATCGAACTCCGAGTGCAAACCGGACATACCGGATTCGCAAAAAGCATTTCGCTCTCGCAAGATGGAAAATGGATGGCCACTGCGGGCACCGATAAGCTTATAAAGGTTTGGGACATGGCTACTGGCCGGGAGGTAAAATCATTTGTCCATGAAACGCTCATCCAGCCAATGGTGGTTTCCATGGGGCATAACAGAAAGTACATGGCAAGCGCCTCGGTGTATGAAGTACGGCTATGGGATTTGGACAATAATATCGAAGTGGAAAATTTTTCATGCCCACTCTTCATCAATCAGGCAGCACCATTCAAAGCACTTGCCTTCAGTCCTGTTGCCCATGTTTTGGCCGTGGGCAATTATGATAAGAATGGTGTGATTGGTTTGGTGGAAGTGCCTTCGGGAAAACTCATCAAAAAGCTCATCGGCCATGTTGATTATGTGCTCAGCCTTGATTTCAGTCCTGATGGAAAAAATCTCGTGAGCGGTGGGCTGGATAAAGTGGTGCGTGTGTGGGATGTCGCCAAAGGAAAAGAAACCCATCAATTGCGCAAGCATCAAGACCCGGTTTTTTCGGTTGACTATGGAAACAATAATGTCATCGCGAGCAGTTCCATGTATAACAACATCACGCTTTGGAATGGATCATCGGGGGAGGAGAACGTTTCATTCAAAGGTGCTGGCAAAGATTTAATCGCCAACCATGTGCAGATTAGCCCTGATGGAAATTTTCTTATTTCCTGCGATGATAGGAATTATCGGTTGTGGGATATTTCGCATGGTGTTGAGCTACTTTCCATTTCTACTTTCATGAAAGAGTATCCCACGTTGAGCCAGCAGAACTATGCCATGTTCTCAAACGACTCAAAATATTTTTATACCAATTTGCCACTCATCTGTACGTATAATCTGAAAGGAAAAAAAATAAGGGACTTCAAAGGGCTTGATGTGTATAACGATGAGTTGGGGTTTGACGAGACGGGGGTCTATCCCATAGAAGCCAAATTTGCGAAAGACTACGCACTGATTCGATACTGGGACATCAATCAAATCACCACCAAAAAAATTAATGCAACGGCAGGAGGTAAAATATTTTTTAGTCCGGCCTTAAAATTTATTGCTGTTCCTTCCGGCTTCACCGGCTCGGCTGGCAAAGGCGATGTGATGTCGGCCAAGAGCACGAAAGTCGAAATATTAAATGGACAGACTGGTGAAAAGCTAGCTGAGGTGAGAGGGCATTCAAACACGGTGAAGTCCATTGCTTTCAGTTCCGATAATTCATGGATGGCCACCGCCAGTGCAGACAACACCATCAGGATTTGGGGCACATCCGACTTTAAGGAGCGCCTAAAAATTGATGGCCTTCCCGCTAATTATTCAGGCGGGCTCATCAAACTCATCGCCTCGTCAGATAATGCCAAGTTGTATGCAATAGGGTATGAAGGCCCTGTTCAAGTATATGATGTGGGCAGCGGAAAGCTGCTCGCTCAAATCAATGTTTCCGAACGGGGGGCAACCCATTTGGCCATTAGCAGCAACAATAAATACCTGGCGGTTGCGCACGGTAAGGTAGATTTAAGCCGGGGCAAGGCAAAAGGGCAAACAATAGGAACAGTAATGGGAAAATCAATTGGTATGTACCAAGCCATCACCGTCTTTGATGCGGCCACAGGCAAAGAAATAAAATCGGTGAACGCAGGCTCGGCCTTTTTGCAGGCCATACAATTCAAGCCTGGCTCTTCGAGGTTGGTGAGCGCTAATTCCAATGGTGGGCTTCACGAGTATGATTTTCCAAGCGGCAATTTGGTGAGGGAATACAAAGGCCATCGCTCGCATATCAAATCCATTGCGTTTAACAAACAAGGGAGTTTGCTGGTCAGTGGCAGTATGGACGGCACATCCCGTTTGTGGAATCCGGAAACAGGTGAAGAAATCGCGAGCTACGTCACAACCGACTCGCTAAATTTTGCTGCCGTAACCAAAGGCAACAACTATTATGTATCGAAAGACGCGATACAGAAAATACACTTCGTAAGCGGTGAGAAAGTATATCTATTCGAACAGTATGATATAAACTTCAATCGCCCGGACCTGGTGCTAGAGAAATTAAATGGCTCACCGGAATTAATTGAGGCATATCGCAATGCTTACAAAAAACGAATTTCCAAAATGGGTCTGACGGAAGATAACATTGCGATTTCCCAGACAAACCCCGAACTTAATTTGAGTAAATTACCTGAAGAGGCCTCCACACAAAATTCCAAAATTAGTTATTCGCTTTCGGCTACGGATCCAAAAAATATTTTATCAGCTATACATGTATTGATCAACGATGTGCCGGTTTTTGGATCGGAAGGGATTTCTGTAAAAGGCCTCAATCAAACGACCGTTCAAAAAGATATAGATGTCGAATTAACAAATGGGCAAAATCTGGTCAGCACTTATGTAGTCAACGACAAGGGAATTGAAAGTGAACGCGAATCTTTTGAAATATTTTACGAAGGTGAATCAGTTAAACCAGATCTATACGTAATAACAATTGGCGTGTCCGAATACAAGGAAGGGATTACGGATCCTGGTCGTAATCTGACGTATCCGTCAAAAGACGCTTTTGATATCGATGGTGCGTTCAAATCAAAAAGCGATTTGTTTGCGAACATCTACAATTTCTCACTAATCAATCAAAACGTGAGTGCTCAAAACGTAAAAAATATGCGGGCAGAACTTGTTAAATCAAAACCCAATGATGTTGTCATTTTGTTTTATGCCGGCCATGGGGATACAGATAAGGATTATAACTACTTCCTCTTCACCTACAACAGTAAATTTAGCAACCCGGAAGAAAATGGTTTATCGTATGATGACCTGTCCAGCCTACTGGATAATATTGCTGCTCGCAAAAAAGTGATTTTTATAGATGCATGCAAATCAGGGGAAGTGGATAAAGAAAGTGTTTCGAGTATCACAATAAAAACAGATACTACAAAAGGAGGAATTGTGTTCCGCTCTGGCAGCGATAAAACCATTCAGGAAAAAAAGGGACTTGAAAACTCATTTGAGTTGATGAAATATTTGTTTACTGATTTAAGAAAGAGTTCTGGCGCCACCATTATCTCCGCAGCGCGTGGCTCAGAGTTAGCAGGGGAAAAACAAGAATGGAATAATGGAGGCTTTACCTATTGCTTGTTGAAAGGTTTGAAAAACAAAGAAGCTGATGCCAACAAAGATGGAATAATTATGCTCTCCGAACTGAAAGATTACCTCTACAAAGCAGTTCCAGAACTTACAAATGGTGCGCAGCAGCCTACATTCAGAAGCGAAAATATCAGAGGAGATTTTAGGATTTGGTGATTCTTACAACCTATGAAGTTATCATTTGCCTATTGGCGCACTTACCTGCTCGTATTCATACACTCACTTTTGCTGATATGGGCAACTTACCATTGGCTTAACCTTCCTTACACCTATCAAGATGAGGGCGTGATCATCTCCTGGTCATCCATCATTAAAAATATTGCGCTAGGTATTGAAGATAAACCACCGAAAGAGAATTTTCTTCTTATCAATACCAGTTATGAAAAAGCATTGCTACCCAAGCTAGATGAATATGGGTTTGAAATCGGCACCGAAACTATTACTGACAGGCAAAGTCTGGCAGATTTTTTCAGGCGAACGTCCCTCTACAATCATCATCAATTTATTGTGTGCGATATTTTTTTGGAGAATGTCTCCCCGCATGATTCATTGTTGCTAGCCAATGTTCAGTCAACAAAGAATGTAAGGTTTCCATATCATCGTCAAAATGGATCATTTGTCAAACCTGTTATACCTGTGCCTATGGCATTTTCTGATTACGATTCCGACTTCGGAAATTTCTTGAAGTATTCATTTTTGCAATACGATACCTGCAGAACCATTGCCCTGGATATGTACCAAACATTGGACAATGTGCAGTATGGGAAAAGTTTTTGGGGATACAAAAAAGAAAACAGTCTGGCGCTTAATTCTTTCATAATTGAGTTTCCTATCCGTCAGTATGATATTTTTCGTGACGACACATTGGGTTACAATAGTATGCATCTGAATAATTTTTTAACCTTGCCCGATTCTCTTTCATCTGAAATGTTAAAAAACAAAATCGTTGTACTGGGTGATTTTCTGGAAAACGACATGCACCAAACAATTTATGGCACCACTGCTGGCCCACTCATCCACCTTGATGCCTACCTGAACCTGAAGCAAAACCGAAACGACCTCAGTTTTTGGTTCTTCCTTTACCTCTTTATCTTCTATAGTGTGTTTTCGTATGTCCTTTTCTTCAATAGCAAGATTTTCTCTTTTGGCTGGACCATTAAATTAAAGACTAACCGCTGGGGAGGATTCCTTTTTAATTACCTGAAGTATGCCTTCTTCCTTTTGCTAATGTCCGTTTTTTCTTTCTTGATGTTTGATGTGCATTTAAATGTGCTTATCATCAGCTTGTATTTCAGCCTTGTCGAGTATGGAATTGAGTTTGTAGATTATCGTAAAAAATTAAAGATTAAACACCAATGAACACAAAAGCTATTTTACTATTCTTGCTTTCACTTACCATTTCACTGACTTTGTTTGGCCAGGACTATTATGTTCTTCAGGTGAAGGGTATCGTTAAAAAAAATAAAACAGGAGAATTGATCAAAACTAAAGACGTGGTAAAGGCCGATGACCAACTCATTTTTTCTTCATCCTCGGATGCCGTGGCTGTTGTAAGCACTAAGTCGGGCAGGTTTATCTTAAAGCCAGGGGAGTCCACTAAATCAAATGAGCTGATGAGCTATGTGAAGGATGCACTAAGTCCTGCCAGCACACGACTAAGTACTAGAAGCGGAGGTCTTAATAATATTTTGGACTTAAAGGCTCTATTCTCTCAGCCCATTCTTCTATTGCCAGAACTTCAATACAAAATAAACGGGCAAAGTTTTCCAATTGCGGAAAAGACTTTCTTTTATATTCAGTGCCAATACAAAGGAGAATTAATTAACAAACAACTTAAAATTAATGCAGACAGTTTGTTTATCATTAACCGAAGTGATTTATTCAAAATTGATGGCAAGTCAGTTAATGAATCGGAAATCAAAACTCCAGTGCTCCACTACTACTCCGATAAAGGGTCTATATTAATTTCCTCAATATCGTTTACACTAGCCGATCTTAACGCTGTGAAAACAGAAGTGGATGTTTTGGTGGAGGCATTGGGCTCATCAGAAAAAGACTCCTCAAAAATCCAGAATGAAATTCTGGATTATTTGAGCGAGCATTATGGTAAAGTAGATGGCGATAATTTAAAACGCTGGCTGGATCAAAATTAAATCTGCTATCTTCTCTTATTAATTTCCACATAACTCCCAATCCATGTCTCCAATAGGCGCACCGGGAGGAGGTATAAAGAAATTCTCTACTTTAAATTCTTCGGGATCATCCTGGAACTTGTCAATCTGTTTAACGGCAAAAAGATAATGCGCTTTCCAATCTTCATCTGTAGTCAATTTAACTTTTGCCTCAAGCCATACTTTTAGTTTACCAGCTTCCAGCGAAGCAATACTTTTTACTTGGGTCGATGCGTCTTTACTAATAGCAAGTTTCAATATGTTGTTGAGCAATACATTGTTCACCGTAATTTGAACAGCTCCTTCATAACCCGTTTTTGAAGTCGATTTAAAAGTCGTAGCAATCAATCGATCCATTATACTTTCGAGGCTTGGCATCCGCGCATCCCGAGCATGATATTCTACAAGTCTTGATGCCCTGGCAGGATGCAGCACTAACCCAATGGTCATATCCGCTGCGCTTTCCGCTGCAGATAAAGGATCAAACGTAAGTTCTGTCCTGACTTTTATAACTTCCCTATGGCGATTATAACCCAATGGCCGAGGTGGAATAATCTTCAAAATATTTTCCGGTAGGGAAAGCACACTTGGATCAATCGTTTTCATCAACGCCTCAAGCGCTTTGATCTGATTTTGTGGAGAAACAATCTCTGTAATGAGTTGACCATCTCCTCGCAAGGCATATCGGTAGTTCAAACCTCCCACTACTTTAGCTGCCGCTTCAGTCTGATAACGATGAAAAAAATACATAGGAACCAATACCTCCTCAAGCATCGCCATCGGAGCACCTGGTTTTATATTTCGTTCTCCAAAATTCTTCAACACTACTTCACGAACTTCCAGTAATCGATTGAGTTCATCAGATGCGTCTTTTCCATTATCCCACATATGGGTAGAGGGATGCGCACTTCCAAAAGGTCGCGCATCCTGATCTGATAAAAAGCTAAGGCCTGCTTTTAATGAGTTTTGAACAATATCATTCAGTGCCTTTTCTTCATCTGTGCCTTCCGGAAAATGCTGATAGCCATAAGCGATAGATACCTTATCGAATGCACCAATCTTCAAATCATAAGCCTCACTTAAATCAATTTTACCTTCTGTAATTTTTACAAGTGGATGAGGATAATCCATTACTGAGGAACGCTCCTCCGAGCTGGAAGAATACGCATGGGCAAGTCCAATCGTATGTCCCACTTCATGTGCGGCTAATTGCCTTAACCTGTTAAGTGCCATTTGCTCCATCTCCTTCGAAACAGGTTTGCCCTGCCCGTCCGGCAGGCGGGCTTCTTCATAGGGTGCAAGCAATCCTTCGGCTATTAAAAAATCCTGGCGCACCCGAAGTGAGCCTAAAACAACATGACCTTTAATAATTTCTCCAGTGCGTGGGTCGGTTATTCCACCACCGTATGACCACCCACGAGTAGACCTGTGTACCCAATTAATCATATTGTATCGAACGTCCATCGGGTCAGCATCAACAGGAAGCACTTCAACCCGAAATGCATCCTTGTAGCCAATGGCTTCAAATGCCTGATTCCACCATTGCGTACCTTCCATTAAAGCAGAGCGAATGGGTTCAGGGGCTCCTGGATCCATGTAGTAGATTATTGGCTCAATTGCCTCACTGACAGCAGCCTTAGGATCTCTCTTTTCTAACCTGTGCCGCGTTATGAATTTTTTATTAATCGGTTCATTTATTGGAGTGGCGTAGTCATTATAACTCATTTCATAATAACCTGCGCGAGGATCAAACTTCCTCGGCTTGTAATTATTATCGGGTAGTTTAATAAAAGAGTGGTGCTCCCGTATCGTGATACTTGAAGGTGACGGAGTAACGGTTTGAATGTGACCTCCAGTAGGCTGTCCCGTAAGAGTAAGCGTGACTTCAAACTCTGAATTTTCAGGGAAGTTTTTTGTGCGTGGGAGATAGAGGGCCGAACGAGATTTATCCAGACTATAACTTCCTTGTTGAGTTCTTCGCAGTGACCCTATGGCATCATGTACGTCTTGAATAAGAAAATCGGTAGCATCAACCAGCACTTTGCCACCATCCTCTGCGATAGCTGCAAATCCCCAAAGTACTGACTGTGCAAAAGCTTCTGCAACTGCCTTTCGTTCGGCAGGGTTCTCGCTGATGGCTCGATAACCATAGTTCAGTTCAGTTAATAAGATTTTAGGTCCTCTCTTTTCAAACTTTACTACTCTTTCTTTCCCAAGTTGATTACGATCTAAACCAATATCATTAGAGCCTATACCCGCTGCTAATCCTTCCACATACAAAAATTCCGTATCGAACTTGTCCACGACCAAAAAAATCTTGTCCTGCTTCTCGTCATAGTAATACTCGAAATAGCCGGCATATTTAGTCATGCCAGCAACCTTAGTTTCAATTGGGGATAAAGAGACTACAGGCACAGGGGTAACCTCGGGTGTATCTTTTTTCCGTTGGGCAAGAGTAACTGCAGAAGAGCATAGAAAAATGAGAAGAAAAAATTTGTTCATAAGAATGAATTTGGCTTCAAGTAAATTCAAAGTACTGCCATTCGCAAATTAAAAAATAAGTATGCTATTGATTGTTACATTAACGGCAAGAATTGGAAACCACGCCTGGAAGCTTTGGTCTACTTTATCGCTGGCCGTTCAGAAGGTCATCCATGATAAACACGCGAAGCGACTATCAAACCATCATCGATTTCAAGCACTTCAGCTATAGCAATATCGGCCTCATTATCTACCTGTCTTATGTATTCAATAAAAACCCGCTGTCCGTTGGCTGTCAGTGTAGTTGCTTTGTACTGTAAGGACGGTAATCTTTTAAATGCATCTCTCCACCATGCACTCAGGTTTTCCTTTCCAGTTATCAAACCGTTGGTCTCAGGATGCCGTTCCTTCAGTTTGGGGCTATAGTGGTTGGCATCCTCTGCATATAAGGCAAGTAATTTCGCAAGGTTATGGTCGTTGAAGGCTGACAGCCATTGCCGAGCGATATGAAGTTGATCTTTGTCCAATCTTAAAAAATATGTGTAGGTACCTAAGAAGTTAGATCAATTTATCCTGGTTGGCTCTTGCAATGGCTTCCGACTTGCTCCTCACCTGCAACTTGGAATAAATATTCTTAATGTGTGTCTTAGAGGTTTCCTTCGAAATGAATAGTTCTTCCGATATCTGAGTGTAGGTCTTCCCTTCTGAAATGAGTTGTAGAATTTCTGTCTCACGTTTGGTCAACGGACTATTTGGATTCACATGATGATTATCAATAACTAGTCGGGCAATTTTGCTACTCATCGGAGCACCTCCTTTTACTATCTCATCTAATGCCGATAGCAATTCAAGGTAATTTGCGCTCTTGGTTATGTATCCGGATGCTCCTGACTTCAACGCCTCAAAAACCAATTCACTGTCTTCATAAACACTAACCATGATAATTTCCGAGTGCTGGCTTTTATCTTTAATAATTTTAGTGCCTTGAATGCCACTCATTCCCCCTGGTAGCCCAATGTCCATCAATACTATGTCTGGTTTATCCTGGTTGAGATGCTTAATAGCCTCCTCACAAGTGGCGTAAGCGTTAACAACAAAAAAACGTTCTGAGCTATTTACGATTAAAGAAAAACTGCTTCGGATTTCAGCATCATCTTCTACAATCAAAACTCTTTTCTTAGCTAGCGTTGTCATACTCTTTATTTTTTTGAATTTTAAAAATCAAACTAATTGTTGTTCCTTCATTTGCACGGCTCACAAAATGTAAAGCTGCATGAATTCTTTTTGCACGCAAATTCATATTTTGGATACCATTCAATTTTTCCACTCTTTCCATTTCAAAGCCAGTACCATCATCTTCCAAACGCATTTCAAACTGATCATTTGTCCTTTTCAAGCTAAATGAAACATTTCCGGCTTTTGCGTGAGCGAATACATTGGTCATCGCTTCTTTGAAGATCAGGTTGGCCTCTCGCCCAAAACCATAAGGAACCTTGACTACTTCTTCCTTCAGCTCATTATAAGCTCGAAACTTAATACCTTTTTCTTCAAATATTTTCTCTCCAAAATCCCTGATATGAATAAACAGCCTCGAAAGTTCATCATTTACTGGATCAATACTCCAAATGAAATCGCGAGTGCCCGAATATAAGTATTTAGCGGAATCTTCTACCTTATTATAAAGAACAGTTGATTGTCCATTGGCTTGCAATTTCATTTGACTCACATAGTTAATAATCCGGGTAAGCTGATTGCCCATTTCATCGTGAAAATCCCTGGCAATCTCCTTGCGCAAACTATCCTGTTCTTGCTGTCGTATTCGTTCACGCTCTATTACCTTCTGAATGTTTCCACGAACCCGGAAATAGACATATAGAGAGAGCATCCCAATTACCAAGCCAACTATTCCTACTTGAAAGGCTCCAGTCTGATAAAAGGGGGCTTTAATCACAAATGCATATTCCATTGGAATAGTCTCCCAACTACCCTGACTGTTTGTAGCCTGCGCCTTAAACACATAGCTTCCCGGTGGTAAATTTCCGTAGGTAGCTTGCTCAATTGAAGAGGATTGTGACCACGTCTTATCATAGTTCTCTAAGAAATACTTAAACTGAACTGATTTAGGATAACGTTTGTCCACCCTGTTGAACCTAAAGGTGATATGATTTTTACTGGAGGGGAGAATTGGCCTCGTTGGAATTTTGAAAAAACCTACTGCCGTATCCGCGAATTGTCGACTAACTTGTTGGTCGTATAGTATTTCTACAGCTGTCAAATGCAAATCAAATGAGTTAACATTTTCACTTCTTAAATTGTTGAATTGGTACAGGCCATCTACCAATCCAAAATATTTTTCCGTTCCCAGATAAAATGCATTTTTAGTAGTTTCCACTCCATCAAGGCCATTATCAAATCCAAAGGATAAATTCTCAACAATATTCAATTCCTGATCAAGACTAATTCTGGTAATTCCTTTTTCAGTCCCAATCCAAATTTGGTCTTCCTTGTCTGCCGCTACAAAATTTATAAAATCAGAAGGCAATCCATTATTTGAATTTATGATTCGCCTGGTTCTTGTAAACGGATCAAAAAGCATTACCCCCGCGCCACCCGACCCAATTAATAGCCATGCGTTTTTGTATACATTAATCGACTGAATGACAGTGTTCGAAAATTCAGGGAGAGAGATTGTACTTACGCTGTCACCTCTAATAGAATTTAATCCATATTCACTTCCACTATAAATTGTTTTATTGGCAGGAAAGAATTTTATGGAAGCGGCATTGCTACCGTTAAGCCCATCTTCGGTCGTAAACCCTTTAAATGATTTGCCATTGTAATAGCCTACTCCCCCACCTACTGTTCCATACCAGATCCTTCCCTGATCATCTTCTTCGAGGCAAGTAATATTGTTTCCGGCTATCCCATCTTCTCGCGTGTACCATTTAAAATTATCACGTACCTGGTTGTAAATACCCAAGCCAGATGAGGAAGCTACCCAAACAGTTCCTTGCTTGGTTATTTGAATATCCTGAAAACTATTGTCTGTTGCCTCATTCGTGCTATAAGATGTTTCTTTTCCCTTCTCAATTTTCCAAAGCCCCCGATTCATTGACCCAACCCATAACACGCCATCTAAGCCTTTCTCAATCGCAAGTACAGTGTTAAGGCGCTCCGGAAGAGATCGGTTAAAATCTCTCATATAATATTTATACAATCCATTTCCTGAACTACCCAGCCAGGTATTGCCTTCGGCATCAGGAAGTATTTGGGTAATACCCACTTCTTTTAATACTGTGTCCACTACATGCTCTCCGTTTTGATCAAATTCCCGAAACAAGCCCTTATCGGAATTTGTCCAGAAATAATTGCGAGTAGAATCGAATTGAATGATATGATTTTCAATGTTGATTTTTTGTTTGACAATTTCTTTCGAATCAAAATCAATTGAAAAATACCCCTGATCGGTATTAGCCCACACCTCATTTTTATAATTAAAAATATTCAAGGCCCGATTGAATTTTCCTTTGTGAGATACTGTGTAGTTTCCTTTTTTTGCCCACACCAAAAAGCTGCTGTCATTGAGGTAGAAACAAATATCTTTATTAGGCAACAAATGCGTATATAAAATAACTTTATCCTTTTGCACCCGGTTGTCCCAATAAAATACAGAATCTTTATAAACCTTGCCTAGCCTTCCCTGATTGTTAACTAAAAAGATGGTGTCTTTGTATTCCAATACCCTACGAACTCTTCGTCCGGTATAGGGTGGAACAGGAGGTTGAAATTTAACAAAGTCGGTTCCATCAAACCGGGTAATGCCTCTTGGATGAACCACCCAAAGATTTTGCTTGGTGTCTAGCTTAAGATAATTAATAATATTGCTTAGGAGCCCGTCTCTGGTCGTGTAGACTTTAAACTCTCTTCCATCAAATCTGGCCAACCCCCCGCCCTGCGTACCAATCCACAAATATCCATTGGGATCTTCCAATACTACATTTACTTGCGACTGAGGAAGGCCATCAACCACCGTATATTGCCGTAAAGAAAACTGCTGTGCACAAAGGGAAACAGTTACTGCGAAAAGAAAAAAAACAAGAAATCCGGCCTTATACATAGACAATTGTAAAATACGAGAAATTATCGCGGTGGACTTGTAACGCAATTTACGTCAATATTCGCCATCATATAGTGGAGGATGTTTACTAATTATATCCGAGATCACACCAATACAACAAAATATACATCCATTAGTTACAAAGACCCAACTTATTCTTATAGTTTGTGACTTCGACTAATACTTCGGATTATTACCAAGTATTGGTAGTAGATAAAACGAATGCTACGCCAACAAATTCAGTTGTATGACCGAAGAGGAAATCCGGAAAGAACAGGAAATCGTAGAACGGTCAAAGAAAGATGCCAAGGCTTTCGGTGAGTTGTATGAAAAATATTTCGACCGGATATTCAATTATATCTACCGCCAAACAGATGATGAAGAGTTATCCGCAGACTTATGTTCGCAGGCATTCATCAACGCTTTGAACAATCTTAATCAATATGAATTCCGGGGCCTTCCCTTTTCAGCATGGATCTACAAGATTGCTGGTAATGAAGTCAATAAGCATTATCGCAAAAACAAAGGCAAGAAGATATTTAGCATTGAGGAGCTAAAGGTAAAAGAACTTGTTGAGCGCGCAGACGAAGGATGGGACGAAGAACTGATCAACAAGCTAATCGACTTCATGAAAGATCTGCCTACTGATATGCTGCAGGTATTGGAGCTTCGCTTCTTTGAAGATAAAGACTTTAAAGAAATCGCCTTTATTTTGGACATTACTGAAAGCGGTGCAAAGATGAGGACATACAGGGCGCTGGATAAACTACGCAAGCATTTTAATATTAAAGTGAAGTACAATGAGTAGACATGAGATACGTTTACGAAGAAAAAGGCTAACCGCTCGAGGCACAGAGCGATTCCGCAATTATGATGCGGTGCTCAAAAGCCACGAAGACAACCAACGACTCAAAAAAATATTGAAGGTTTTTACACTATTTGCTATTATTTTAATTTTGGTCATGCTTATCATTATGGTATTTCGCTGGGAGAAAAGAATAAGCCAAAATAACAAGAATGAAAATTCTGAAATAGTGCAACCAAAATTGTGACTTCTTTAGTATTTAATATTCTCTTAGAAACGACTCAATTGAAACCACTACTTAACAAAAAATGTCTGCTCGAAAAGTTTCCTGGTAAAGGGGGTTGGACCTTTGCCCGCATCCCTGAAATTCCACAGGACAAGAAGGCACACTTTGGTTGGGTAAAGGTGAAAGGTACAATTGACGGATATGAAATAAGGAAATATCATCTGATGCCCATGGGCAATGGAAAGTTATTTCTACCTATAAAAGCTGAGATCAGAAAAAAAATTAAAAAGGAAGCAGGTGATAAAGTTCATGTGATCCTCTACCCCGACAATGAACCGTTGGAGGTACCCGAAGAAATGTTACTGTGTATGCAAGACGAGCCTGCCGCTTTGAAGTTCTTCAAGTCTCTCTCTGAAAGTGAGCAGAAGTTTTACATTCAATGGATTTACTCGGCTAAAAAAGATGAAACGAAAGTTGATAGGTTAGTTAAAAACATTGACAGGCTTTTGAAGGGGTTGAAAATGTATGATAAAGGATTGTAAAACTACATTCTCTGCATATACCAATTCAATTCCTTCTCCATTTTTTTATACCGGAAAAGGGTGGTGATAATTTTTTGTAATCGCACGAAAGCCGTTTCGCTTTTTACCACATAATCAAAAGCTCGGTGGTGCATGCAATTAATTGCCACATCAATTTTATCTTGGGACGACAGCATGACCACAGGAATATCTGGGTTGAAAGCTTTTATTCTGTCCAATGTCTCAATTCCATTCATCGCGTTTGTGTCAATGCCATCCAGGTGATAATCTAAAATGATGACATCCGGATTCTGCGGTAAATTCTCCAGACAAAGTTCGCCCGTTGAAAAGGTATCAATGGTAAAGTCAGCATGTTGGAGAAATTCAATTTCCAATGATTTCAAGAAGACCGCATCGTCATCTACCAGGAAAAGCATTATCTTATCTTTGTTCTTCATCAGGCTGCATTGTTTAACTTGTTGAACTCTTCTTGTAATTCCCGACAGGCCTGCGTGCAAACGCTTTCAAGCTGCAAGACCAGGCCTGGTATTTGCTCCGTATGCTCTTGTGTACTTGCCAGCCCATCTTCGTTATTCAGTCGGGCATATTCCTGTATCTTTTTTGCCATACTTTCAAAATCGGTATGAATACCCACCACCGAAAAAGAAGGAATCATTTTATGTACTGCCGAGTACAAAGCGCGCCAATCCTTATCCAGCGCACTTTGTTTCATTGCCTTAATTAATGGCGGTGTTTGCTGTAGATAAATGGTCATGATTTCCGTCATTAATGCACGATCCGATTTTGTAAGGCGGATCATATAGGTCAAATCAATGTAACGTAAAACCGTACCTTGTCCGTTTCCATTCATTTCCAGGTTTTGGTACTTCATCACAGGTTTTTTCACTAACCCAACTATTTTACTGTACAATAACTTTTCATCAATTGGTTTGGCAATGTAATCGTTCATGCCTGCCGCTTTGCATTTTGCTAAATCCACCGTGGTCACATCGGCTGTTAAAGCGATGATAGGGATTTTAGAATTCATTTTATGGCGAATGTATTCGGTCGCTTCAAACCCATTCATTTCGGGCATCTGCAAGTCCATCAAAATAATATCGTAAGAGTTAGCCTCCAATTTCTCGATGGCTATTTTTCCATTGGCTGCAATATCCCGTTCAAATCCAAAATCATCCAAAAGTGTTTTCATCAGCAGTTGATTGAGCGCAATGTCTTCTACCACTAATACTTTTATGTTTTTAATTTCCGCATCCAATTCCATCAGTTCTGTTTCCGATTCAGCTCCGGCAGTCGTCTTTTTAAAGGTTAGTATAAAACTAAACGTAGAGCCTTCATCCATTTTACTTTTAACACGAATACTGCCACCCTGGGGTTCAACTAATTGCTTCACGATGGCAAGTCCTAATCCCGTTCCTCCATATAATCGGGAGGTGCCACTGGTTGCCTGTTCAAAGTTTTCAAAAATATTTTCAAGTTTATCTTCTGGTATCCCAATTCCTGTATCGGTAACCGCAAATTCAATGGTTGCTTTCTCTTCGTCCTCTTTTACCAAATGCACTCGTACGGTGATTTTTCCTTGCGTAGTAAATTTTACGGCATTACTCACAAGATTTAAAATAATCTGGTGTAAACGCGCGGGGTCGCCCACTAGTACCTCCGGAATTTTGTTGTCATATTCTTTCACCAACTCCAGATTCTTTTCCTGGATTTTTTGCTCAAACAACTGAAGCATGGCTGATATGGATGCGGCCATTTTAAATGGCGTTTGCTCGAACGTCATTTTGCCTGCATCCACTTTTGCCAAATCGAGTATGTCATTAATAAGTACGATTAATGAATCGCCACTCACTTTTATAGCGGTCAGGTATTCTTTTTGCTTTGCTGACAAATCTGTTTTCAATACCACTTTTGTAAATCCAATAATCGCATTCATAGGCGTGCGGATTTCATGGCTCATGTTGGACAGAAATTGTTGCTTCGCTTTCACGGCATCAATGGCTATGCGGGTGGCGCTTTCGGCTTTACTTTTTGCTTCTTCTGCAATTTCTGTTGCCAACTCGGCAAATACTTTTGCTTCCAGCAATTCCGTTGCAATTCTTTTCTGGTCCGTAACGTCTCTTGCCACAATCACAACGCCCAATACATTTCCACTATCATCTTTATAAACCGATCCATTAAATAATACATCGGTCAGCTTGCCGTCCTTATGGCGAAGCGTAAGCGGAGAATCGGCAACAGATCCTTTGGCAAATACTTCCTGGTAAACTTCGCGCGCCTTTTGCGGCTCCGTGAAATAGTCAAAGAAGTCGGTGCCTGTAAGTTCCTCTCGCGTCATACCCGTGATGCTCACGAGTGCCTCGTTCATATCGGTGATCTTACCTTCGGTGCTTATCGTCACCAATGGGTCAAGGCTCGCTTCGATAAGACTGAGGGAATATTGTGACGCTAATTTTACAGAATAGCTGAATGCTTCCAGCTCTTTGTTGGCAATTTCCCGCTTTTCTTTCTCTTTATTTTGAAAGTCAAGTTCGATGTCGGCAATGACAAGCTCTGCAGCACGTTTTTCTTTCTCTCCGGTTTGAAAGACAAGTTCTTTGTTAGCAACGAATAACTCTGCCGCCCGTTTTTCCTTTTCCTCGTTTTGAAAGGCTAATTCCTTGTTGGCAATAATTAATTCAGCAGCTCGTTTTTCCTTCTCTTCGTTCTGAAAGGCAAGTTCTTTGTTAGCAATGATTAACTCTGCCGCGCGTTTTTCCTTCTCTTCATTTTGAAAGACCAGCTCTTTGTTAGCAATGATTAACTCGGCAGCTCTTTTTTCTTTCTCCTCATTTTGAAAGACCAGCTCTTTGTTGGCAATGAATAACTCTGCCGCTCGTTTTTCCTTTTCCTCATTTTGAAAGACAAGTTCCTTATTGGCTATAATTAACTCTTCTGCCCTTTTTTCCTTCTCCTCGTTTTGAAAGACCAGTTCTTTGTTGGCTATAATTAACTCTTCTGCCCTTTTTTCTTTCTCTTCGTTTTGGAAAACCAGCTCTTTGTTAGCAATGATTAACTCTGCTGCTCGTTTTTCTTTCTCTTCGTCTTGAAAGGCAAGTTCTTTGTTGGCAATGATTAACTCTTCTGCCCTTTTTTCTTTCTCCTCGTCTTGAAAGACAAGTTCTTTATTGGCTATGATTAATTCTGCTGCGCGTTTTTCTTTCTCTTTGTTTTGAAAGGCAAGTTCTTTGTTGGCAATGATTAACTCTACAGCGCGTTTTTCCTTCTCCTTATTTTGAAAGACAAGCTCCTTATTAGCAATACTCAGCTCATCCGATTTCTTTATTTTAGCCATATGCTGATAGAGTTAATTCATATAAGTAGAATGGATCAAATTTCTTCAATTGGTATTCTCCTTTTGTCCTTCAACTGTTTAAAGTGTGAAGGTGTGAGCCCTGTTATTTTTTTAAACTGATTGGATAAATGCCCAACGCTGCTATAATTAAGTTTAAAAGAAATCTGCGTAAGATTTAACTCGTCATACAACAATAATTCCTTTGCTCTTTCAATTTTATGGATAATAATGAATTGCTGAATCGTGATACCTTTCACCTCTGTAAACAGGTTAGACAGGTAGGTATAATCGTAATCCAGTTTTTTACTGATGTAATCTGAATAATTCATTTTAGGCAACTCTTCTGAATAATGAATCATCTCGGTAATTACATTTTTTACTTTTTCAATTAAAACAGCTTTCTTATCGTCCATTAATTCAAGTCCGGATTTATGCAGAGCTAGTTTGAGTTGCTCTCGTTGTTCATCAGAAATATTTTCCATGATCTCCACTTCACCCAAATCCACAACGATGAAATGCAGCCCAAGTTCTTTCAGTTCTTCTTTCACTGCCATTTTGCAGCGGTTGCTCACCATGTATTTGATGTATATTTTCAAATAAATTCTAATTCCAAAAATGGAATCCCTACAAGGTGGAATAATTCGTGCTGTCAAACTTTACAGTCCTGCGAAAAAGTCTTACACAATTCACTGATTTTTCCTGGCACCCTGAATGCAGGAAGCGAAAAGCTTGAAAGTAAAGTATCTGAGGTTAATACGGCTTAAACAAAAAAACTGCCCCTAAGGGCAGCTTTTATAATGATTTTGATCTCGTTTAATTCGTTTATGGTTGCGTAACAGCGTTCATGTCAAGAATAACTGCAGTTTGTGCTAAGGCCCGGCCCTTAAACGATGCTCCGGTTTGAAAGGTAATGCCTGTCTGCGACAATATGATTCCTTCAAAGTGAGCGGTTGTCCCAATGGTGACCGTACCGGCCACTTGCCAGAAAATATTCTTCGCCTGTGCTCCTCCTGTCAGTGAAATATTCACTGCATTACTCATGGTAAGGTCACCTGCAATCTGGAAGATCCAGACATCATTCGCGCCACCTGAAATAGTAACACTGGATGGCAACGTAACGGTGTTCGACCATTTGTAGAGCCCAGGTGTCAGCGTTCTTCCACCAATATTTCCAGTAGCTAGTTCAGTGAAATCCGGAGAAGGACGTCCGGCTGCATCGGTATAGGCAGTGATCATATTATTAACTGCTGTAGTCAAGTTGATTGGAGTTGGATCAGCCATGTCGGCAGCATATACTTTTCCAGTCACTTGCGCTGAGGTTGCATACCCGGTTGCGTCTGTCAAAGACAGTCCTGTGATGTAAGAAGTAGCAGCTGGACTCAGTCCTAAATCTCCCGTTACAGCGGAAGTCGAAATATTTGTAATTGCTGTTTTTGCAAGGATCACGTAATTTCCTGATGCGCCAAGATCAACTACGGCCAGCGTTGCCGCTGTGCCACCCGTTGTGAAACTCCAAACAGTATTTGCTGCAAGTGCATTGCCAGCAACATCCTTTACTCCGGTAGTTATCGTAGCCGTATAAGAAGTAGTGACGGCCAGAGTGTTTGTAGGTGTAAAGGTTGCTGTTGTTCCTGAAAAAGCCACTACACCAGAAACTGGAGTAGTACCCTGCAGGAAAGTAAACGTATTGGCGTTGATCGTTGAGGCATCCATTGCTTCACTAAAGATTAATGAAACTACCTTATTACGGGCAACATTAGTCGCGTTGTTAATCGGATCCGTTGAATTTACTGTCGGCAACACGATGTCTCCACCAGTTGTAAAACTCCACGCGGTATTAGCCGCAAGTGCATTGCCAGCTACGTCTTTTGCTCCGGTTGTAATAGTAGCTGTATAAATGGTAACAGCTGACAATAGAGCTGTTGGTGTAAAGGTTGCTGTTGTTCCTGAATATGCCACCGCACCAGCAACGGCTGTTGTTCCCTGCTTAAGGGTAAACGTAGTACTGGTGATCGTTGAGGCAGTCATGGCCTCACTGAAGGTTAGAGTAACCACTTTGTTTTGCGCAACACCAATGGCGTTGTTAAGCGGATCCGTTGAGCTTACCAAAGGCAAAGTTATGTCTGGGGCTACACCCGTAGTAAAGCTAAAAGTAAAGTTACTGGCCATTGCATTTCCTGCCAAATCTTTCGCTCCTGTAGTGATGGTTCCCGTATAAACTTTACTAAATTCCAAACTGCTTGTTGGAGTAAAGGTTCCTGTTGTTCCTGTTTTCGTTACTGCTCCTGCAACGGAAGTTGAACCTTGCTTTAGAGTAAAGGTCACTGCGTTGATAGTGGTTTGATCCATCGCTTCGCTAAAGGTTGCAACGATTACCTTGTTGATGGCCACATCTGTAGCATTGTTCGCTGGGTCTATTAAAGTTACGGTTGGCAAAGAAGTATCTGGAATTGCGCCTGTAGTGAAACTCCATGTATAGTCTTTTGATAAACTTGTGCCCGATACATTTCTAGCTGCTGTGGTAATTGTTGCAGTATGCACCATGTTTGGCGCTAAAGCAGCTACAGGAGTAAAAGAGGCTGTTGTGCCCGTGTAGCTTACCACTCCCTCCACATTAACCGTGCCCTGCTTCAGGGTAAAAGATGAGGTCGTTATGGTAGTAGCATCCATTGCCACACTGAAGGTAGCTGAAATTTTTCCGCTAATAGCGCTATTCGTAGCGTTGCTTAACGGATCTGTCGCACTGACCACAGGACGTATAGCAGGATCTTCATCCTTCTTACATCCGTTAACCAATACAATCAATAGCATTGCAATGATTGGGAACACTTTTGTTAGTTTCATTTTGGTTTTATTTTAAATCGCGTTTGGATTATTGTAATGAAGAATAATAACGCGCGACTGTCCGTCTGTATTCTACATAGTTTAATCGTATGAAAAAAGTAGAGCTTGTTAATTCTTAACCCAAACTTTGAGAAGGATATCCTGCAAAGCGGGGTCGATTATTAATCTCAGATACTTCTGACTAATACGCATTACCTCTACAAAGGTGAGATGTCAGCGCTGTAGATCATTACACTCTAGTGTAAGAGTCTTACATCTATTACTGTTTTTAAAGATTGCCTTGCTCTTATTCAGTGGTGGATTTTGCTCAGTATTGGTGTGCTACACCTTTGCATTTTTTGCTTCTTCCTTTCGTAAATGCCTTTTCGCATACAACTACACAAGTATTACATTTCATCAAGAAGGTCGCAGATTGTTTGACAAACTCAACTGTATCGTTTCCACTTATTTTAGCGGGAAGTGAACCCTTAATTATTTCTTTTAAAAAGCAGATGAAAAAAGTGCCCCGATAATTTTGAGCAACTCTTCTTTTGTTTTACCTAGCTTAACCTGGAGCCTGGCTAGCATTTCATCTTGCTTACCTTCTGCTAACAATACATCTTTATCAGTTAGCATGGCAAATTTTTGTTTCAGCTTCTCCTTGGTTTTGTTCCAGTCTACGTGCAGTTCTGTTGAATCTTTCATGACAGGTTGGATGTTAGCGTTTAATGAATCGTTAAAGAACAAAGGTGTGATGGTTCGCTGCATAAATGGTTACAGATACAGGGAAAGGTATTACAGATTCCCAATGTTTTTCAGGTTCGCGTTTTCAGATACCAATGCGTTTCATGTTTAGTTTTAGTTGTCTGACACTGATTACATACACTGAAGGAAATCAAAAAGAGACTGGCCTTGCGGCAGCCTCTTTTTGAGGGTTCGATTCCTTTTACTTATTTTGGTACTACCACGGTATTCATTTGAAGAGTTACCGCAGTTTGGGCCAACATCCTTCCATTGATGGATGCGCCTGTCTGCAAATTAATTCCAGTTGCTCCCAAAATGTTTCCTTCAAAGTGACTGGTTGTTCCTAATGTAACGGCACCAGCAACTTGCCAGAAAATATTCTTTGCTTGCGCACCACCACTCAACGTAATTTTCACGGCAGAACCCATTTTAAGTGTACCCGCAACCTGGAATATCCAGACATCATTCGGGCTTCCTGAAATTTTAACATCTGTTGGAATAATAACAGCACTCGTCCATTTATACAGACCAGGAGAAAGCGTTAAGCCTCCAATATCTCCGGCACCCAAATTCAAGAAATTTGGGTTAGTACGTCCGGCTGCGTCATTGTATGCAGTTAACATGTCACCCACTGATGAGGTTAACAAAGTAGCGTCAGTCACCCTGCATGGAAGAGGGCCGGCAGCATCGACTGAGTATATTGTCCCAGCCACTTCTTCACAGGTTACAAGGATAGCTGCCCCGGTTATTGGACTGCTACCAACATTACCGGTAATCGTGGATTTAAAAACATTGGTGATTCCTGACTTTGAAAGAATCGCAAAATTTCCTGCGCCCCCAAGTCGTACCGGTGCGAGAGAATGTGCGGAAGGATTCCGGCCTTTGTTTTTTTGTGAAAATGCGGTTTGATTGGTCCCTGAAGAGGAAGGGTCAACGTTTAGAGTATCACACCCAACCACAAAAATGCCGGCTAGGATTGCAATGACGGGTAAAAATATTTTTGTTTTCATTTTTTTGTCTTAAACCTTCTGCTGATGGTTAATTTTTCCAGCTGCAACGTTGCTCACAGTTAAACACATCGCTTTCGATTTGACTTCACAAAGGAATAATGATTGACACTGCAAAGCATTACAAATTAATGGAAGAGTTTTACACACATCACTGATCGTTCAACCGTTGACAAATCATCTGGTGATTCAAAAAAAGCAAAAAGAGACTGTCCTTGCGGCAGTCCCTTTTGAGGATTCGATTCCTTTTTACTTATTGTGGTACTACAACAGTATTCATTTGAAGAGTTACGGCAGTTTGTGCCAACATTCTTCCGTTCATCGAAGCGCCTGTCTGTAAATTGATACCAGTGGCTCCCAATATATTTCCTTCGAAATGACTGGTTGTTCCTAGCGTAACCGCACCGGCTGTTACCCAATAAATATTCTTTGCTTGTGCACCACCACTCAAGGTAACGTTCACAGCAGAACTCATAGTCATGGTTCCAGCAACCTGGAAGATCCAAACATCATTAGGGCCGCCAGCAATTGCAATATCTGTAGGGATGATAAGTGTGCTTGACCATTTGTATAAACCAGGAGTAAGGGTTAGGCCTCCGATATTACCGGCACCTAACTCTATAAAATCCGGATTGATTCGACCAGCGGCATCCAGGTATGCGGCTTGCATATCACCTACTGCTGCTGTTAACATGGTTGCATCAGTTACCCTGCATGCAAGGGGACCTGCAGCATCTACCGTATAAATGGTACCTACAACTTCAGAGCAGCTTAAAAGAAGAGCTGCACCGGTGATTGGACTAGTGCCAACATCTCCGGTAATATCCGATTTATAAACATCGGTAATTCCTGACTTCGACAGAATTACAAAATTGCCAGCGACTCCAAGATTGACACCTGCCAATGATCCATTGGGTAAAAGACCGGAAGCAAGATTTTGATCAGCACTAAAAGAAGATTCACTTGAACGTGAGGGTGATGGGTCAACATTTAAACTATCACAGCCGATTACTAGAACTGCAGATAGGATTGTTAGAATTGGTAAAAATATTTTTGTTTTCATTTTGTTGTCATAACCTTCCACTAACGGTTAATTTTTCCAGCTGCAACGTTGCGCACCGTTAAACTCATTGCTTCGATTTGACTTGACAAAAGTGAGGTGATCACGTATGAAAATCATTACATCCCGCTGTAAAGGTTTTACACATTTCGCGCATTTCACAGGCAAGGGTTATCCTGAACCTGTAAGGTTGGAATATTACTGCGTGGTAATAGTTATATACACCTCGTAAAGTGAGATACGTCAATTGATTTGAGATAGGCAGCTCTTTCCCAATTTTTTCCAATTCGCTTCTTCGCTTCGCTATACTCTTGCCCATTGCCATAAACAAAGTATACCTTGAAATATTTACTTCTGCTTGCGCTTTCTAGCTCTAAAAAAGTCAGCCATTTTTTGATGTCCTCCCAGTTAGGGTTGTTGCCAACAAAGTAGAGAAGGCCATGATAACGGCCGTACTTACAAACAGGACAAGTCCTTGTTCCTTTATCAGGTCCCCAGGCATGAAATGGAATAAACGATGGATTGTCTTCACCGACCTCTAGCCCGGATCGTTTTGTCGATCTACTGGTTTCTGGATAGTTAGGTATGTTTACTCCTAACACAATGTTATGTTCCGCCACCTGCAGGTCACCAGAAATAAGAACACGCAATATTCCACTTCCACCTCTGTTTTCAAGCGATTTTCGCTTTGTGCCTGTTAGCAATTTATCATCATCAAAAACAAATTCGTCAATATAATATTCAGTGTCAATGTTAGGCTCTTTGATGGATGTATGAATATGGGCAGGGATATTTTCGTTAGGATAAGGTGAAGGGCGTATTGTATAAATTGAGTATCTGCCTCTTTCGTCTGTCCTTACCCATCCACGAATATGCCCATGCCGCTTTGCCCTAGCATTCAACTTCTCACTCGGTGAATAGTATCCCTTACTATCTGTCTGCCAATAGTAAATAGTAACATTCTGAGCTGGAGTTCTTCCATCTAACTTGTAAACCGTGCCCGTAATTAAAAGTTTCTGACCCATTTCAAACCAACCCGCGCTGGTGTCAGATGAGTTTACTTGTTTAGGCATACCCACGAACATTATCTCACAGCCATCACATCCTCCTCCAACAAGTTTCTGTTTGTCTGTCGGTATCTGATTTGTTGACTGGCTACTACTTTGAGCGTTACATCCACTTAATATTGTAAGTAGCAACATTAGAATAACAAAGTGACTAAGTTGTTTAATGTGGCCGAATGAGTTAGCTTCTAGAATGATCATAGTAGCAGATTTAATGTGCGAAAGATGAAACTTGTACTTTAAAACTCTCCTATCTCCAAGACAATAACGAAATTAGGAAAAGAAAGATTTATTCTAGTCGTTCCGTTCTGGCCAACATCCATCGCATCTGCTTGCTCAAGACATAGCACAAGCACCCGCTGAAGACAAGTTTTTTGAATTCGTTGTAGATGGATTCCGTGGTTATTATACCTGCTTTGACGATAGTGCTATTATGAGCTAATGTTTCTCAGATTTATAATGTGCCTTCAGCACATCTTCGCCATACTCATTCCCTTTCTCTCTCCAAATAGCATGGATATGGTTGGCCTCCCTCCGCGGACCTCCATTGTTATCAAATTCAATCAAAAAAGTTGGACCATTAATAATATAGTAATGGGCCTGCTTCTCTTCAAGGCCTCCAATCCATCCAAAATATACATTGTCTATTCCAGCCTTAATAATCCTATTATATTCTACCGTACTTTTTTCGTACTCTAAATTGAAAACAAATTCTCTGATCATGTTTTGAAGTACTTCTTTTTGTGGCGCAGTAAGATCAAAAGCTTTTATTCCCCAATTGTCAATCAATCTCTTTCCACTTTCCGCACTGGTGATGATATCCAATGGTACTTTGCCATTTCCTATTGCTTTTCCTTTTTGCTGCTCAGAAAGTAAGTTGACAAGCTTAAGACCTAAATCTTCTTCTTGCCCCAATACTCGCAAGCCTGCATATTCTGAAAATAAATATTCTGCAGGGTCTGTCCCTACAAATAAAGGAGTGACCGAGAATCTGCCAGCCACATAGGTAAAATTTAATGACAAGTGATGTCCTTCCAATTTATAGCCCCATTCGTTTTCTATTGGAGATCCAAAAAAAGCGAAAAAGTAGTTTCTAGGAGACCATTGTAAGGATTGTAAAAAGTTATAAGTGGTATCAGAGAATGCTTTCTTAACATGCAATGTGTCATAGAAGCGATTGATCAATTCATCTAAATGCATAATACTGGTTGCCTTTAGGTAGCCCTGTGAACTCAAAGAGGCAGACAAAAGTCGATGTACAATTCTTCGTTGGTCATTGTTCATGTTTCCGATGCTGGTACCCGCCCTTGCTCGTAAGCCAACAGGAAGATTGTTCCACTTTAACCGAGATGTGTCTGAAAAGGCGAGCAATCCTGAGCGCATTTGGGTTTTGCTAAAGGAGCTATGTAGTTCGATGGCATATTTTCTAATCTCATTGCCATACGAATCTTGCGAAAAACTGTCAACCGGGAGAATACAGACTCCTAAAAGAAACAACTGCTGAATAAATCTCATTGCATATAGTTTAAGGATTATTTTAATTATGATCGTTGTATAAATTCAACTCCGTTTTCCTTCTCAATTCGGAATGTAATAATAATAAAAAACTCATCTAAGCGATTCAATATATTTCAATTATACTAAGGAGCCAAATCTGAAGACTACGCTATTACATGAATACAAAAGTGCTTATATCTAACTTTTGCCACTAAGAGAAAAGACGGTGAAGGACGGATCTTTTTTCGTAAGTTGAATGTTGTAGCTTGTTACAAATCCATCGCAGTGAACATTGTAGTCCAAAAATCAACCTTAACTTTTCTAACTAAACTAGCAGCGAATAACAACCGTTATTGGTTCAATGCCCATAAGGGGGAATATGAACAAGCAAAAGAAAATATAGAGGATTTTGTCAATAAGCTAATCGATAAAATGAATAGCCACGATAGAATCGAAACTCCATCGGGCAAGAAGAGTCTCTATCGCATTTACAATGATGTGCGCTTCGCGAAAGATAAGAGGCCATACAATCCGCGTTTTTCCGGGTACCTTAAGCGCAACAAACCATTTTTACGCGGAGGATACTACTTTTGGATAAGACCGGGAGGAACCCACGTTGCATGCGGATTTTCATATCCTAATCCAGAGGACTTAAAACGGATTCGTCAAGATATTGAGCGAAACTATTCTCACTGGCATAAACTTTTAAAGTCAAA
The DNA here is from genome assembly GCA_031384515.1 of Bacteroidia bacterium. Taxonomy (GTDB): domain Bacteria; phylum Bacteroidota; class Bacteroidia; order Cytophagales; family Cyclobacteriaceae; genus ELB16-189. Next base: position 99,931 of record JANNAQ010000050.1, on the reverse strand, counting down.
AGCTATCCAAACTAATTTTGGACAGATGCAAGGGGAACAGGTGAAGACCACACCTCGTGGATTTCAAATGGATCATCCGGCTATTGAGTTATTGCGTTATAAACAATTTTGGTTTGAACATCACTTTTCAGATAAAGAAGTACTTGATCCGGACTTTCTGATCAGTGTAAATAAAACATTTAAAAGCATCCGACCTTTCTTCGACTATGTCAGTGAAGTGTTGACCATTGATTTGAATGGGGAATCTGTGGTTTCAATGTGAAAGAAAATCGTCACCTGTTTTTTAAAGCCCGTCTGCTATAGCTCAACTGCTCATTTGATCAAAAATTATCGTGGCAGTTAGGGTAGTTATGCCAGCGGCCATTCTTTGGCCTTCGCTTTGATAACTTCTGCGTTAGTACAACTAAACAATGAATTCGTATGAAAACGCTTGGATTAAATAAAATGCTGTCGTTGTTTTTCCTGTTGTCTGGAGGGATAGCGGTATATGGTCAGGTGAGTCAATCGGAAGTACCGGGTGATCATTTCAGTCTGGAAGGCGCGCTTGAATTATTTAAGAAATCGGCCTCTCCGGAAGAATTTGAACGACTACTTAACTCAGCCGATGCAAGAGTAAACAACCTCGACCTCAACGGTGATGGCGATATTGATTACATTAAAGTAATCGATCGGAACGAAGGCAATGTCCACGCCTTTATTCTTCAGGCTATCGTATCCGAAAGAGAGAGTCAGGATATTGCCGTTATTGAGTTGGAGAAATTGGCCAACGGCAAAGCTGTTCTGCAGATCACTGGCGATACAGACATCTATGGTATAGAAACGATTATCGAACCCACCGAAGAAGTAAGAATCAATGCTGGCACCAGCACATCACGTAACGTGGTCAATGTGTGGTCATGGCCATCGGTTCAATACATCTACAGTCCCTACTATTATACTGCCTGGATGTCGCCATGGGGATGGAGTATGCGACCAGCATGGTGGCACACATGGAGGCCGGTAGATTATTATGTGTACAATCCATGGTGGCACTCTTACCGACCTTACTACTCGGTATGTTATACGCACAGGGTGTATGCACAACATATCTACAGACCTTACAGAACTACCTCCGTAATTGTTCATGACCGGCACAACACACAGATTGTGCACTACAGATCAACACGCGGTGATGATGATCGCAATGGACGAAGCAAGTATGATGATAACAGATCCAATGATCGTCAAAACAACAATGCATATCACAACGATACAAATGGAAGACAGCGATCAGCTTCTGGTCAACAGGATAATTCGAGATCATCCTATGACCGAAGTCAGCAACAGGACAGGCAGGACTTTACAAGACGATCATCCGTAAGCATAGATAAGTCTTCTTCCGGAAATCGATCGACACCTGATGCTCAACGTACGCCTGATGTTTCCCAACCAAGCTGGACGGGTCAGCAAAGACAAGATGTATCTAGAAAATGGTCGGGCGGTGTAGTCCATAACAATGGCTCGCGTCAATTGGCAACAAAGCCCTCGCATGAAACGAGAAGCATCCAAAGGTTTTCTACTGTTCAACAAGAAAGACGTGGATCAGGAAGTCCAAACATTCAACGATCAGGTATTAGTGGAGGCACAAATAAATCAAGTAGTCACAAAAGGGGAAGACAATAGCCTTCCTCTCTTTCGTTGTTTAGAACTACCGCATTAACGCACTTGGCCGCACCCCTGGCAACAAACTTCATTTACTTTACCAAATAATTCCTAATTTAGGATTACCGGTTATAACCAAAATAAGTTAAAGACATGTGGAGCAACCTTCACACGCATTCCAATTATTGCGATGGAACTTCTTCACTTACAGAAATACTAAATTCTGCTATTTCAAACAACATGATTAGCCTCGGATTTTCCTCTCACGCACCTCTGCCTTTCAATTCTTCCTGGTGCATGAAAAGAGAAAACTTCATCCACTACATCGATGAAATTAATCAACTAAAAAAGAGTATTTCGCAACTTCAAGTATATTCAGGTCTGGAAGTTGATTACATACCAGAAAAAATTTCTTCTGAAGATTTTAAAAATCAGTTAGACTATACGATTGGCTCCGTTCACTTTGTTGAATCATTTTCGGATGGCCGTGGTTGGGAGATTGATGGAACACATGCTTCATTTAACGAAGGCTATGAACACATTTTTAAAAAGGATATTCGTGCGGTTGTTAATCGCTACTTTGAACTTACCCGTGAAATGGTTACTAGAAGTTGCCCAAGCATAATAGGCCACCTAGATAAAATAAAAATTCAGAATAAGTATTACTCTTACTTTGAAGAATCTGAAAACTGGTATCAACAGGAGGTTAAATACACACTTGATGTCATCCGAGCATCAAGTGCAATTATAGAGGTGAACACCAGAGGGCTTTACCAAAAGAAATCTTTAACAACCTATCCTAGCACATGGATTCTGAAATTGATCTGTGACCAGCAGATACCCATTACCTTAAGTTCAGATGCCCACCATCCGGATGACCTTATCAAGCTGTTTCCTGACACTGCCAAACTACTGCTATCGATAGGTTTCAAAAAAATACGCATCTTGATGGACGGAAAATGGCAAGAGCAACAAATTAAAGGGTAAGAAACAAATCTAACCAATTGAATTCCCTCAAAGAACATAGCATCACAACCTGGCTCCGCCAAACCAATGGCTTTTGGTTCTCTTTATATACTGCTGTCTCAGCATTTTGCTTATATACCTGCATCTTCGCTTTACGCAAAACGTTTGGCGTAGCCACTTATGAAAACATGAGCGTTGGTGGTGTTGATTTCAAAGTTTGGATGGTGATCTTTCAAGTGCTCGGTTACATGCTATCCAAATTCATTGGAATAAAAGTTGTTTCAGAACTTGGTGCGCATGCTCGGTTAAAAGGAATTTTTCTGATGGTGAGTATCGCCAGTTTATCCTGGCTATTCTTTGCCCTTACTCCTACCCCTTATAATCTAATTTTTCTTTTCTTTAATGGCTTACCTCTTGGTATGGTATGGGGAATGGTGTTTGGCTATCTGGAAGGAAGAAAATTTACGGAAGTATTAGGAGCAAGTTTGTCGGTAAGCTTTATTTTTTCAGCTGGTTTTGCCAAGACAGTTGGAGGTTATATTATGATGGATTGGGGAACTTCCGAATTCTGGATGCCGTTTATATCTTCCTGTTTATTCTTTCCTCCTCTTGTCTTGTTTCTTTGGTTACTAAATAAAATACCTCCTCCTACTGCAGAAGATGAGGCGTTGAGAACTAAACGAAGTCCGATGACTGGCCCGGAGCGGGTGAAATATGTACTGACCTTTGCACCAGGCCTTGTACTTCTTATTCTCACCTATATGCTGCTAACTGCCTTCCGTGATTTTCGTGATAATTTTTCTGCTGAAATATGGAAGTCATTAAACTATGGCGACAAGCCGGGTATATTTACCTATACAGAATCTATTGTGACCATTGTCGTACTAGTTGTTATCGGAAGTCTGATGGTCATCAAAGATAATTTTAAGGCAATGGTTGTTAACCATGTGATTGTATTTCTTGGCATGATAACCGTAGGTCTTAGCACGTTGGCATTTGAACAGCAAATCATCGATGCGCCTTCTTGGATGATTTTGGTGGGCATGGGGTTGTATTTTGGATACATCCAATTCAATAGTATCTTTTTTGATCGGTTGATCGCCACCTTTAAGTATGTCAGCACCGTTGGATTTTTGATCTACCTAGCAGACTCCTTTGGATACCTGGGCAGCGTGGGTGTTTTGCTTTTCAAGGAATTTGGAAATACACAATTGAGTTGGTTAGAATTCTTCATGACCTCTGGATATATTTTATCCATAGCTGGTTCGATATTAATTTCATTATCACTAGTTTACTTTATTGCGAAATACAAAAGCTGGACAACTACTTGATCCCGAATAACTGATTCCCTACCGATTAACTCAGATAAAATCTCCTTCGTTCCGTATTTTAAATTTAGATGCCCACTGATTTTAGTTAACTTACAGTCGGAAAAAATTCCTCATGCAAAAACTTGGTTTATTTCAAGGCCTTCAACAAAAGCTATCTCCACAGCAGATTCAATTTATTAAGCTGCTGCAGGTGCCAACAGCTGAACTTGAAAACCGAATTGAAGAAGAACTGGAATTGAACCCCACCCTGGAAGAAGGTGCTCCTGACGAGTCCTCTCAGGACGATAATACTCCAGACGAAGAGCCGACAGCTGAAGAACCGTCTTCCGAGGAATCCACACAGGAGGAAGAGGCCACTACCACTAAGGATGAGGAGATTGACATCAAAGACTATCTTCAGGATGATGACTACAACAGCTATAAAACTCACACCGATGACGATGATGATGAAGATGATCGTGAAATGCCAGTTCCCACGGCTACTTCCTTGCACGAAACATTAATGACTCAACTTGGATTCATTGGCCTAGATGAGCATAAGTATAATATTGGAAAGCAACTTATTGGTAGCATCGAAGGTGATGGATACATACGTAGAGATTTAGAATCTATTGTAAATGACCTTGCTTTTTCCCAAACCATGGAGACCAACTTGCAGGAAGTTGAGGAGGTTTTAAAAATGATTCAGAATTTCGATCCTGCAGGCATTGCAGCTCGCAACCTACAAGAATGTCTTCTGTTGCAACTGGAGCGAATGGATGATGGACAAGATGTGGATGTAATTGTTGGCAAACGAATTCTGAAAGAGTGTTATGAAGAATTTACAAAGAAACACTATGCCAAAATATTAAAGAAGCTTGACCTTGATGATGAGGATTATATCAAGGATGCAATCGAATTAATAGTACGACTTAATCCCAAGCCGGGTGGAGAGGTCAGTTCAGGTATGGTAAAGAATCAATTTGTTATTCCTGATTTTATCCTGACAAATAACAATGGGAAATTAGATCTCGCGCTCAACTCACGAAACGCACCCGAACTTAGAATAAGCCGGTCATACTCGGAAATGTTCAAAGCCTACGACAAGGGGGATAAAAAAGACAAGAAGCTTAAGGAAGCTGTCACCTTTGTTAAACAAAAATTGGATGCTGCCAAGTGGTTCATTGACGCCATCAAACAACGGCAGCAAACTTTATTGCGCACGATGCGAGCTATTGTGGACTTTCAATTTGATTACTTTTTGGAAGGTGATGAGACCAAACTCAAGCCCATGATTTTAAAAAATATTGCTGAGATGATTAATATGGACATTTCTACAGTAAGTCGTGTGGCTAGTAGCAAAACCGTGCAAACAGATTTTGGCGTTTTTCCATTGAAGTATTTCTTTTCAGAAGGAATTGCAACTGACTCAGGAGAAGAGGTGAGCAGTCGAGAAGTAAAACAAATCATTCGCGACTTAATTGAAGTAGAAGACAAAAGCAAACCACTATCAGACGATAAACTGGAAGACCTCCTTAATCAAAAAGGCTATAACATTGCCAGGCGCACAGTAGCCAAGTATCGTGAGCAACTAAACATTCCGGTAGCCCGCCTTAGAAAAAAGTTATAAAGTGAAGGGCATCGCTATTTTTATTTCCATTGTATTTCATCCGTTGCTGATGACTACCTACCTATTCATTTCGTTATTCTTCTTCTTACCTGTCATCTTTCAGCCAATTAAACCTTCATTTGCATTTATAGGTCTTATTTCCTTAATGACGTTTGTTCTTCCCGCTCTCAATTTTGTTCTGTTTAAGGTAACAGGCACAATTGAGAATCTCGCGATGCCGGAAAGAAGGCAAAGAATCTTACCGTTTTTGTTTATTTCACTACTTTATTCAATGGTCACCCTACTATTCCATTGGAAAGTGGGCGTAGCCAACGTTACAAATTTATTAATGATCATTAGTGTATTAGTAGTACTATCTGCCAGTATTACACTTTTCTATAAAGTAAGTATCCATAGCGCTGCCATTTGGGGGGTAATCGGAATTCTATTACCGTTAAACAAATCTTCAAATGGCACCCTTCTGGCTTCCATCCTTGTCCTCATTATAGCAGCGGGATTAGTAATGTCCTCGAGGCTTCAGCTAAATGCTCATACTCCACGTGAAGTCCTTGCAGGAAGTGTTTTAGGCTTTGGAATTGGGTTTGCCGGCATGTTGGTATTGTTTTAAAATTCTTTTACGCGGCAACTACAGGATTTTGTAAATTGCTTTTTTGCGATTAGTAAGTTACTGAAGGAAATAGAATATGAACTTTCAATTCTTAAAATACGAAGTAAAAGATGGCGTAGCCACCATTACACTCAACCGGCCTGATGTTTATAATGCTCTGAATGATGGAATCACCTATGAATTGCAAGATGCACTGAAAGCAGTCGGAAAAGATGAATTGGTTCGCGTTGTAGTGTTGACTGGAGAAGGAAAAGCATTTTGCTCAGGACAGGATTTAAAGGACGCAGCAAAAGAACAACGTTCCTTTCTGGATTCCTTGAACAAACGATTTAATCCCATCATTCGCTCCATGCGGAATCTACCAAAGCCAATCATATGCAAACTTAATGGGGTTGCCGCTGGTGCAGGTTGTTCGCTGGTACTAGCTTGCGATATAATTGTAGCATCCGAAGAAGCAACTCTAATCGAAATATTTGTCAACATCGGTTTGGTACCTGACTCAGGGTCTTCTTTTTTTCTTCCCAGGTTGGTTGGCATGTCTAAGGCATTTGAACTCTGCAGCATGGGTTCGCGAGTAAAAGCAAAAGAAGCTTTTGATTTGGGATTAATTAATAAAGTAGTGCCAGCTGATCAATTGGAGTCAGCCACAAAAGAGTACACTGACTACTTCGCGCAAGCACCAACAAAAGCAATAGGCTTGATCAAGAAGATGTTGAATAAATCAGCTTCTTCCTCACTTGATGACATGCTGGAATACGAAGCGTATTCTCAAGAGATTGCTGGCAGCAGCTACGATCATAAAGAGGGAGTTTCAGCCTTCCTTGAAAAACGAAAAGCGAAATTTATTGGCAAATAAGGAGGTGTTTCTAAAACCCATTAATAGAAATACCAACAGTATAACTATTCATGGTTGTTTTATCTGGACCTTTATCCTTTTCAAATAGAGGGGTCAAGTTATAAAAACCAAAAATATTAAACGCTCCCACGCCAATCCTTGAATAGACTCCATACCGCAATTGTGTGAGACCTAAGTTTTGTTTATCCTTAATGATCTTGGTTTCTCCATCTTCCCGATACTTTACTTTCATCTTCGATTCAAAAAGATAACCGATACGTCCTCCGATTGCCACATTAAAACTACGAGCAATGTCTTCAGGCGCAGTGTCAAAACGAAACTCCAGCGGAACCTCAACGTAGTTTGCTATCAGCATAGATTTTTTTATACCCTTATAAAAAGTGGAGCCTGGAAAGAGGAAGAAATCATCAATCGAGTTATTCGTTGTATCTGCAACAACATAATTATTGGTAAACTTCCACCGCTCCATGCTGGCACCCACACCTGGATTAAAACTAAACTTAGATCTTCCAAAACGCATCGGATATTGATAGTAAAGGTTGAGTGTCCTGGAACCCCAAAAGCCTTGCTTAAAATTGTTTGGTTTATCGATTGCCCGGTTCACGCCCAAGTCGATCATGAAAGAGCCTGGTATATTTGGTCTAGCTGCCTTCTTAGGCTTTTCTTGAGAAAACAGGTTAAATGATATGATAAAAAGAGGTAACAACACTAGAAGGCTCCGAATCATGATTCAATGTTTATTTTAAAAGTTCCAAAAATAGGTGTTTTGCAGGCAGTGGCCAAAAAGTCTCTTTGCTGAGTGAATTTATTCTTTTAGATTTGCGGACTGTTTTTACAAACGTACCGATGAGATGATTATTTCATCGTAAAAGTTTAAAAGCAAGGAACGGGCCTGTAGCTTAATTGAATAAAGCATCTGACTACGGATCAGAAGACTCGGGGTTTGAATCCCTGCAGGCTCACAAAACTGAACTCATAAAGCGGCTTATACTAGCCGCTTTTGTGTTTACATCAAGTGCTACTTTTAATGAGTTATGAAACGAATAAAGATCAAAGAACTTCTGTCTACTAACCCAACAGGACAAACAGTAACTGTACAAGGTTGGGTGCGAACTTTTCGCAACAACCAATTTATTGCCATCACAGATGGGTCGACCATCCAAAATCTTCAGGCCGTTATCGAATTAAATTCTCTTGAAGAGGGCACACTTAAAAGAATAACAACGGGGGCTTGCCTATCTGTAACTGGCGAACTCATTACCTCACTGGGAAAAGGCCAGGCAGTAGAAGTAAAAGTAAAAGAACTTGAAATTCTTGGTGATTGTGATCCTGAAAAATACCCGTTGCAATTAAAGAATAAACCAAGTTTGGAATATTTGCGAGAGATCGCTCACCTTCGCTCACGTACCAACACATTTGGTGCCGTGATGAGAGTGCGACATGCCATGGCATTTGCAATTCATAAGTTCTTTAACGATAAAGGATTCAATTATATTCATACGCCAATCATCACTGGTTCTGACGCTGAAGGTGCAGGAGCCATGTTTCGAGTAACCACGTTGGATTCTAAAAATCCACCACTTGATGAACAAGGGCACATCAACCATAAGGAAGATTTTTTTGGTAAGGAAACTAACCTTACTGTCTCGGGTCAGTTAGAAGGTGAAACGTATGCGTTGGCGCTAAGTGAAATCTATACCTTTGGCCCTACTTTTAGAGCAGAAAATTCAAATACAACCAGGCATCTTGCAGAGTTTTGGATGATAGAACCAGAAATGGCCTTCTATGATATTCAAGATAATATGCAACTGGCAACTGACCTCTTGCAGTACCTTGTCAAGTATGCATTAACAAATTGCGCTGATGATTTGGAGTTTTTGGACAAGCGTGCATCTGAGGAAGAATCAGCAAAACCGCAAGATCAACGAAGTGAATTAGGATTGTTAGACAGGCTGAAATTTGTAACTGAAAATGATTTTCAAAAACTGAGCTACACGGAAGCAATTGAAATTCTAAAGAACTCTACTCCAAACAAGAAAAAGAAATTTAAATATCTAATCGAAAATTGGGGCGTTGATCTTCAATCGGAACACGAACGATATTTGGTAGAGAAGCACTTCAAAAAGCCCGTTATTCTATATAACTATCCTAAGGAGATCAAAGCCTTCTATATGCGGCAGAATGAAGATGATAAAACCGTTGCGGCTATGGATGTCTTGTTTCCAGGAATTGGTGAAATCATTGGAGGTTCACAACGCGAAGAGCGATATGATCGACTCTTAAAAAGAATTCAGGAACTTAACTTGCCCGAGAAAGACCTGTGGTGGTATATCGAACTGCGCAAGTTTGGTTCGGCACCCCACAGCGGATTTGGACTTGGCTTTGAACGCCTCATGTTATTTGTGACTGGAATGACCAACATCAGAGATGTAATTCCTTTCCCGAGGTTTCCGGGAAATGCAGAGTTCTAAAAAGGAAGTTCTGTAGACCAAAATTACTTTGTCGCTATAATATTAGGAGCGGATGAATTATTCGTATTTCACGTGTCTCTTGGTATTTTCAAAACCATCATTTACGGATCTGTATGCATTAGGATATCCATTTTTATTGTAGGAAAATGTGGTTAAAACTCTAACCGAAGTTTGCCCGAAAAGAGTTTCTGTCGTTGACAAAGAGTTGTTTTTTGATAATGCTGTTAAAAATTCGTCAGATGTAATTGCTGCCATATACACAAACGCCCAGTCTTGGTTCGAATAATTTCGTTTGTTGTCGTAGGTCATTGTTCGGGTGAGGGTAAATTTTTTACCTAAATTGTCGAGCCGGTTAACGTTCATTTTTACCAGGTTTCCATTACTCCATTCAAACTCAGTTTCCGTTGGATAAGTCAACGCGGAGTCTGAATAGATTGAATTCTTTGTTCGCAAATTCCCATCGTCATAATAAGTAAAATCACTAAGTATGATGATTTTAAGATCACGTGTAGAATCTCTTAAATCGGGGTAAGTTATCTTTTCCTTTATTATCTGCCCCTCAGAATTATGCTCTAGTTCTACTAAAAAGTCCATCACATCAATGATGTTGGACTCTACACGTTTTAGGTGATCATTCTGATACTCAAATTTGGTGATCGTGGACAACCGTTCACCAAAAAACCTTTTAAACAAAACCAGGCGCTCCCCTTCATACTCAAATTGATCTTTATAGTTGATGATAACCGTGTCGCCAATTTCCTTCACATACATTTTGGCCGATGAAATCTCATTGTACTCACATGCTAAAAGCAGTACAATAAAAAGTAAAAGCAACCTACTTACAGTTTCCATACAGAGTACAAAATTAATCTTCTAAATCAGGTAAACCACGCCTTCAAAGCGGTATACTATCCCCAAAAATTTTCTATTCATTTTTTACGGAGTGAAAGGATATACCTCGTACTAGGTGATTTTTTTTACAAAAGCATAAATTAACTTTCATAAGCTTACGGATCGTTATGAAAAAATCAATAGTGGTTCCAATTCTATTTTTTGCGCTATGCACTCGAGCACAGGAATTTGAAAGTAAACCTGATCTCAGTAAGCTTTACCCTAAACCGCTCGTTTCTAAAATCGAATTTTTGGTTGGGCCTAGTATTATCTATCCGTATGGAGGTACCTGGCTTAAGGATATTCGGGTTGCGAAGTTGGGCTTATCTGCTGGCGTGGGATTGATTCATGTAATCAATTCTAGGTGGGCTATCAATTTAAAATGCGGCTTTGAAAACAAAGGCAACAAGCTGATTCTTTATAATGATTTCGATCCACGTTATAATCCACCAGCCAATACAAAAGGCACTATGGATTTCACTCTTAATTATTTAACCGTTTCTATTTTGCCCAAGTATTACGCTTTCAAAAACAGGAAAATTTACTTGGGATTTGGACCATATATTGGCTACCTCAAAAAAGTAAAAATCTATACTGATGCATCGATAAATGGGGTTTTGGTTGGTCGATCAAGCTGGAGTCCAGATCCTCATTTAGATTATAAGGAAACTGATATTGGGGTTGTGAGTATGGTGGGGCACGATATAAATATCAATCAAAAGATAGAATGCTCCATTCAATTTATTTCCAGTCTTGGATTAAAAGATGTCACAAAAGCTGGCACATATCCCTTAAGGAATACTACGTACACCATTCAACTTGGATTTTCAATCAATAAAAACAGTCCTTTAGAACCTTAACCCACTTTATTATGAGACAAATAAAATTAATGCTAAGTTCAGTTGTACTTATTGCGAGTTTTTCGCAATATGCTCTTGCCCAAACATTGGAAATTGCACCTGACCCTGTTACAGCAGCTCAATGCCCGCTTGCTTCCACCGGGATCCTCTATTCTGTAACTACAGCGCCAGGGACTGGTGCCCTCCCTAGTTGCACCTATAGATGGGAGATTACAGGTGGTACCTTTTTTAATAATATTAGTGTGGGGCCGCAAGTCTTTGTAAGATGGAATGATTTACCGAGCACGGGCACTCTTAAAGTGACAGCTACTGCTTGTAGTCCAATTTCTGAAAATGGTAAAACCAAAACCAACACATATACCAGACTCAGTGTTTTCAATCAATCCTTCCCGTCAGTAACATGCACTAGTTCCATAAATATTCCTTTGTGCAGTCCAGGCGTAGCAAATATATGCGTAGATCAAATGGTCGTTCAAGGTACAGGAGCAATTGGTCAACCTCCACGCAAAGAAGTAGATAGATATATCTGGACTATTCCTAGTGGCTGGAGAGGAAATGGTTTTAATGGCCCCCACCAATTATCCACAACTGTAAACTCTATTTCATTTGAGCCACTTGCCACAACAACCGGAGGCACCACACTTAATGTTGTTGGCTCCGTTTCAAATACCTGTGGAACAAACGTCAGCAATTCAAATGTCAAGGCAATTACAATAACACGCACACCTGCAGTTGCAATTTCACCAGCAAATTTTATTAACAGGTGTGGAGTACAAACTCCCGTCACGTTCACTGTAACTTCAATTCCGTGCGCATCAACCTACAGCTGGAACAAACCAACTGGCTGGTCAGGATCACCATTAAACACAAGCAGTGTAACCCTCACACCAGATGGTCAAACTGGAGGAACAATTTCTGTTACTATCAATCTCAGTACGGGTGGGAGGGTAGGCGCAACACTAGCTGTGCCCATAAATACTGCCGTACCGACAAATCCTAGTATTTCAAAAAGCAGTCCTGCTGAAATATGTTCTGGCGAATCGTGGACATTCACCTGCACTCCACCATCTGGGTTTCCGACAAATTATGGATTCAATTGGTATGCAACAGGTGGTCTGCTTATCAACGGAGTGACAACATCAAGTGCTTCGCCTTTAGCTACCACCAGCAACATCGTAACTGTATCGGCAAATTCCGGATCTTTTGGTTCGGCTAATGTGTTTGTACGACTCCGCAGTGGCACATGTACACCTTCAAACTACGTTAATTTAGCTACACAAGTAGGCCCTTATAGCAACAGTCAATTTTATATTATAGGGCCCCAATCAATATGTGCGAATCAGGCAGCTGATTTTAGTTCTTCTTACATTTCTGGCGATATAACTGGATATCAGTGGTCAGCCCCAAGTGGATGGTCTAACAGCGGCCAAGGCACTCCATACTTTTCGGTGAGCGTACCATCACCTTTTGATGGAGGGGCGATAACCCTTAGGCTTCAAAACAGGTGCGGGTGGACTAATACACCTTATGTATTAGGCCTTTATAATAGCTGTGGCTTTAGCTTCTCAGCAAGTCCTAATCCAGTAAGCAGTACTTTAGTGGTATCTGATTTTTCATCTACGGAAGAGGTAGATGTAACATTGATTGATAAGAATAATCAGAATGTAAAACTAGCTAAGAGCAAAGGGGACAAAATTGAGATGGATGTATCTCAATTGCCAAATGGCCTTTACTTTCTACGAGTAAAATTTAAAGACAAAACAGAAACTCAAAACATAGTAATCAGTCATTGAAAAAAGGTTCTCTAAAATTGTTTGTGAAAAATGCCTTCTAGTCGAAGGCATTTTTTCGTTTGCACACCAATAGTGGTGTAGTCAGTTTCGAATCTATTCAAATTTACTTTCTCTTAAATGCCAACAGTGGAATTCTTGCCTGATAAGCCAGTTTCCGCGTAATACTCAACCCAAAAAGTTTTTCATATAGACTTAACTCATGTGTAAAAGCTGTGAGCAAGTCTGCTTTCATTTCTTGAATGTAGTTGTCAATGGCTACTGATACATCTTCATTAATCAATAATTTAAAATCAATTTTGCCATATCCACTTTGATGAATGAGCATTTCCACATTTTTACGCTGACTCTCTATCTTCATATCAATAGCCGGTACTACATGAACCATATGAATCTTTGAATCAAAAAGGGTAGCAATCGGGATAAGAATCTCTAATTCCTTTTTAACATCTTTTAAATCAGAAGCGTAAACTACATTCTTAAAATTTTTGAATTCAGCCAATTTTGGAATTGCCAACACTGGTGCATGAACGGAATCAATGACTGAAACGGCTGTACCACCTAATCTTGCTTTCTTCAATTGACTTGCTCCCTGGCACCCCATAATAACCAGGTTGGTGTAATTTTTCTCTACGTAACGAGTCACCATGTCAGCGACCGAATGAGACCGGATCGCTTTAAACGATATGGGGGCATTTGTTTTTTGTTTCAAATCCTGAACCATGTTTTGACCTTCTTCTTCGGCCACAGCAAAATGACTTCGCTCAATTTGCTTCCATTTTAAGTTTGATTTGGGTACTCCGTCCAAACGCACCACATTGAGAATGGTAAACTCTACATCGAATTTGGAATACATTTTTAAAGCATACTGAATAGCAACTTTTGACAATGGTGAAAAGTCTGTAAGCAGAACAATTTTTAAAGCAGCCATAAAGAGTTTGTTTTATCAAAAATAGATCATTCGTGTTGCAGATAAAAATTAAATTGCGCCTTAACGAATGGAAGATGAAAAACGGCTTAGCTCTTGTTTTAATGATGATTATTTTTGGCAGCAGCTGCAGTGGGCAGCAAATTGACCAAAATAAAATACAAAAACACATTAAGACGCTATCCAGCGATTCCTTGCAAGGCCGCGGCACCGGAACAGAAGGTGAAAAAATGGCCGCTGCCTATATTCAGTCAGAATTCAATAAAATTGGACTTGATCCTAAAGGGGATCAGTCTTCATACATCCAATTATTTCCCTTTAAATACGGCCGCCACGGTACCGGAGATGAAGGTCAAGCTGCCAATATCATTGGCTTTATTGATAATCAAAGGTCATCTACAATTATAATTGGGGCACACTATGACCACCTTGGTATTGGAAATCAAGGAAGTTCATTGGATTCCAACCCAGAAGGAAAAATTCATAATGGCGCAGATGATAATGCATCGGGTGTCGCTGGCGTACTTGAACTTGCACGCTACTTTAAAACCAACGGTAAAAAGGAAAATTATAATTTTCTATTCATATGCTTTAGCGGAGAGGAGCTTGGATTATATGGCTCAAAGTTCTTTACTGAACACGCCACGATCGATCTAGATAAAGCTAATTATATGATAAATCTGGATATGATTGGACGACTCAATCCCACTACTAATGGATTGGTAGTTAGTGGAACAGGAACAAGTCCTGTGTGGGAAAACCTATTAAAAAGTTTATCAACTGATCGGTTGAAAATAAAAACAGACTCTGCCGGTGTAGGTCCTTCTGACCATACATCTTTCTATCTAAAGAATATCCCAGTTCTACACTTCTTTACAGGATCTCATAGTGATTACCACAAGCCATCTGATGATTGGGACAAAATCAATTATATTGGTGAAGCTGAAATATTAAATTTGATAGTTAATTTAGTTGGCCAATTAGACGGGCAACCCAAACTTACTTTCCTAACCACAAAAAATAAATCAATGAACGGTACCAGTAGTTTTAAAGTAACGCTAGGTGTGATGCCGAGTTATTCTGCCACCGTAACAGGTCTGCAAATTGATGGCGTCTCAGATGGCAAGCCCGCGCAGAAAGCCGGTATGCAGGCGGGTGACATCATCACACAAATAGGAGAACTTCACATTACCGATATCCAAACGTACATGGAGGCCCTGGGTAAATTCGATAAAGGACAAACAGTGCCCGTGAAGATCAAAAGAAAAGGTAACGAGCTAACCGTTACCGTGACTTTTTAAGTTAACACCAAGTGAAATTCCTACTTCCTTTCGTCTTTCTACTTCTTGTTTATTGCACCCCAAGTAAAAAGCAAAACGAAGTAATAACTGATAATCTGATTATACGATATTCCATCCGAGCTGTGGTTGCCCACGACAACCAGGCATTTACAGAAGGACTTATCATCCACAACGGAAAAATTTACGAAAGCACAGGAAGTGAAAATTCATGGATCGCAGAAGTTAACGTAGAGACAGGTGCCCAAAATAAAAAAGTAGAACTCGACAAGGCATACTTTGGCGAAGGGATTACGATTTTAAATAACAAGATCTACCAACTCACCTGGCAAAACAAAGTTGGTTTTATTTATGACCTGTCTACTTATAAAAAAATTAGAGAATTCTCGTATGAACGTGAAGGTTGGGGTATCACTCACAATAACCATCACTTAATTCTAAGCGATGGTTCTGAAAACATCTATTTTCTCGATTCTGCAAATCTTACGGTCGCAAGAAAGGTTGTAGTAAAAGAAGATGGTTTTCCAGCAAAGAGCTTAAATGAGTTAGAGTTTATAGAAGGTTATATTTTTGCCAATCAATGGCAAACCAATTATATCTTAAAAATTGATCCAACCACTGGAGAGGTTGTTGGGAAATTAGACCTTTCAGAACTTGCCAAGAAAGCAAAGTGGATGTATCCGCAAGCCGATGTACTTAACGGAATAGCTTACAACCAAAAAACAAAAGACATCCTGATAACAGGAAAATTCTGGCCTCTGTCTTTTTTTATCCGGCTTAACTAGCCGCTGAGTCGTTTTTCATTTTTGAGGAAACGAAAAACAAAATTAAGCCTGGAATCATGGTTAGGCACGAATACAATAGAATTCGAGGATCATCCTTTGTCATGTACCAAATCATCCAACATGTACAACCCGTAAAAATAATGGGTGGGATTGGATAAAATGGAAGACTATAGGGACGATCTGCCTTCTTGTACATTCTTCTCAATTGAAAAACACCAATTACCGTAATCATAGAAAAGATGGAAAGACTAACAGAAATATATTGGATAATTTCTTTAAAGGAACTTACCAAGACAAGGAATATCGCCCACCCAGCCTGTGCCAGGATGGCAATGAATGGCATATCAAATCTATTTTTAGCAGAGAATTTTTTTAACAATGGGTAATCCTCTCCTATGGCCTCCGTTACACGAGGCCCTGCAATTGTCATCGCACTAAGTGTTGAAAGCAAAGCAAAACTGAAAAGGCCGGAGAAAATAATACCGATACGCTGGCCAAATAGCTTTTGAGCCACAACATTACCAATATCATTTTGACCCTGGAGCTCGGCAAAAGTTGCTGTATATAAAAACATTCCGTTAAGTGCAAGGTAAACGAATGCAACAACTAACGTTCCAGCTATTAATGCAATAGGTAAATTTCGAATTGGATTTTCCAGGTTTCCTGCGATATAAGCTGCGGCATTCCAACCTGTATAAGCATACACAACAAATACCAGGGAAATCGCAAAACCTGGACTCATCATTAGGTTCAAATCGTTCGCAACGGGTATAAACGAAATCCCAGATACCATTGACTCCGAAACAAAGAAAGGTGCCAAACAAAAGAACCCGATAAGAGAAAGCTTGATAGAAGTTAATATGGTTTGAGCAATTCCACCTGTCCTTACACCAAACCAGTGTATTGTTGAAACTAAAAGTATGGCAGCAATGGCTACGAGGCGAGTCGGAATTCCTAGCACATCTTGAGAATATTCTCCAATAGCAATAGCAACTGCCGAGATCGCTCCTGCAAAACCAACAATCGCACTCATCCAGCCGCTTAAAAAGCCAAGCGCAGGGTGAAAAATTTTGCTTAGATAAAAGTATTCACCACCCGATCTTTTTAAAGTGGTTGAAATTTCGGCATATGTAAATGCACCAGATAATGCTATCAAACCCCCTATAAACCATAACATAAGTATAGCAAAACCGGACGGAATTGGCTCCACCTGATAACCTAATGAGGTGAACACACCAGTGCCGATCATATTAGCAATAACCAAAGCAATGGCTACTGACAGGGTATAGTTTTTGGAGGGAGCCATGCTTTGTATCATGGTAAGTTCAGCATTCAGACTACAATTTGCAATTTGGAGCAGTTCACAATAAAAAACCCTGACATTTACTGTCAGGGTTTTTTTTAGCCTTAGAAAACTTTGGTAATCGAAATTACATCTTCTTTGGCACCAATACTTTATTGGTCATGTGTACCACGCCATTGTTTACAGCAACATCAGCGTTGGTCACTTCAGCACCACCTACCAGCACTTTACCGTCTTTGATGGATACCTTAATTTTTTCGCCTTGCAGCGTTGTCAGCTCCTGACCGTCTTTCAAATCAGCCGCCTTCACAGTGCCCGCTACCACATGGTATTTCAACACACTTTGAAGCTTTGATTTGTTTTCAGCCTTCAACAACATATCAACGGTTGATTGAATGGCTGCAAATGCATCATTTGTTGGAGCAAAAACAGTCAAGGCATCAGTACCCTTCATAACATCCACTAATTCAGCAGCAGTTAAGGCAGCCACAAGAGTGCTTAGATTTGGGGTGTTGATTGCTGTTTCAGCAATTGACTTTGGTAAGGCAGCGATTGAATCAGCTACACGTTGTACGGCAGTCAATGAGTCTGCAACGCGGATTGAATCAGCTGTTGCCTTTTCTTTAGCGGCTTTTCCACCGTCACCACAACTGGTAACGAAGATTGCCATAGCAAATAATGCTACAACAAGGATTGAATTTTGAGTTTTCATAATTTTTAGATCGTTTAAGTTTGGAAGTCCCAGTAAAACAGGCGCGAAAGTAAATAGTTTAGACATCCAATCTATTTTTTCCGATAAATAAATACTCATCTGTGTTTACGAGAACTTACTACCACGCATTTGACCAAAAAAGCATTGAAAATGGTCGTTCAATGCTTACTTTTCAGGATAACAAACCCTATATGAAATCGACATTCAATTTATTGTTGTTATTATGCCTGGCAACCTCGGCAATTGCTCAAAATAGAGATTCTATCTATGTCCGCGAGCATTATGAGAAAATGGAAGTCCAAATTCCAATGAGGGATGGCATAAAGCTCTTTACAGCCATCTATTTACCTAAGGATAAGTCTAAAACCTATCCCATGTTAATGCAGCGTACTTGTTATAATGTCGAACCTTATGGGGTTGATAAGTTTGAAAGGTCACTGGGGCCATCCAAATACCTGATGCGTGACGGGTATATTTTTGTTTACCAAGATGTACGTGGCCGGTGGATGTCAGAAGGAACTTTTGATAACATGCGCCCTAATATTCCTGGGAATGACCGAAAGAATAAAACTGCCATTGACGAATCCTCCGATACCTGGGATACGATAGACTGGCTTATCAAAAACATTAAGGGCAACAATGGTAGAGTTGGCATGTGGGGTATCTCCTACCCAGGCCACTACACAGCAGCCGGAATTCCAGATGCGCATCCGGCTTTAAAGGCGTCCTCCCCTCAAGCACCTATTTCGGATTTCTTTTTTGACGACTTCCACCACATGGGAGCCTACCTGCAAAGCTATACTGCCGCATTTGCAGTATTTGGTTATCAGAAAGACAAGCCCACAACAGAAAGTTGGTACGATGATAAGATAATGAAATTCTATCAGGAAGCCCCCAAAGATGGGTATGATTTCAACCTCAAGTTAGGGCCCTTGAAAAACGTCACAGAAAAATATCACAGTGACAATTTCTTCTGGAAACAAATTGTTGACCATCCAAACTATGATGAGTTCTGGCAAACAAGAAATTTACTTCCCCACCTTACCAATGTGAAACATGCAGTCATGACAGTAGGTGGTTGGTACGATGCAGAAGATCTGTATGGCCCCTTAAATATTTATAAGAAAATTGAGTCTACGAGCCCTTCTGCCTCAAATACTATTGTAATGGGCCCATGGAGCCACGGAGATTGGGCGCGCGAAAGAGGGTTTCAAATGGTAAACCATATTTATTTTGGAGATAGTATCTCTACATTTTATCAACGCGAAATAGAACGGAAATTTTTCAATTCAAACCTAAAAGATGGTGCTCAAGCTCCGCTTCCGGAAGCCTATATGTTTGATTGCGGCTTGAAACAATGGAGACAATTTAGCGAGTGGCCATCAAAAGAAATACCTCCTATGAAACTTTACTTTGGTGAGAATGGCAAGCTTTCCATAAACAGCCCAACAAAAGCTGAAGCCGTGTTTGATTATATAAGCGACCCCGCTAAACCTGTTCCTTATACCTCGCAGACAGAAGGGCTTGTTTTTACTCCAAGAAGATTTATGTCGGATGATCAACGGGCTGCTTCAACCAGGCCAGACGTAATCACTTTTTCAACTGATGCATTAACAGAAGATGCCACGTTGGCGGGAGAGATTATGGCTAAATTGAAAGTGTCGATGACGGGCAGTGATGCCGATTTCGTAGTGAAGCTGATTGATGTTTATCCCGATGATACACCGCAGGAAAAAAGAAATCCAGCTAATATTATCATGGCTGGCTACCAGCAATTGGTAAGGCACGAAGTTTTCCGTGGTCGATTTAGAAATAGCTTTGAAAAACCAGAGCCATTTGCACCCAATGAAATAACCGATGTACAGTTTGCGTTACAGGATATTCTACACACGTTCAAAAAAGGCCACAAAATAATGGTACAAATTCACAGCACCTGGTTTCCATATATTGATCGCAACCCACAGAAGTATGTAGACAATATCTTCAAAGCCAATGAAGAAGATTTTATCAAATCTACAATTAGAGTCTATGGTTCTTCTGTAGTAGAAATAGGTGGTGGCGAAAAGCTGAAAGGAAAAATTGAAAACAAAAAATAGTCTTGACGAATTCTAGTGATCGTAATGATTGAATTGGTTAAAAAATCCATTACCTCTGTTATTATTGCCTTAAGCTTTTTGCTTTCCGGAAATTCTCATGCACAAAAGGTATGGGACACAATTCCAAACTTACCAGCGCATTATGCTGAGCGAATGGCAACTTTCAATAAAGAGCCCGTGATTACTGGAAAAATAATGTTTCTTGGTAACAGTATTACTGAAGAAGCAAATTGGAAGAAACTACTAAAAGACTCAACCATTATTAACCGAGGGATCAGCGGAGATATAACCTTTGGCCTGTTAAATCGAACCGAGGATGTAATCAAACGAAAACCATCTAAGCTTTTTATCCTAATTGGCATCAATGATCTTTTCAAAGAAATTCCGGATGAAGTTATCTTACAAAATATTCTCTCTTTGGTCAGGCAGGTAAAATCCGGCTCACCAAAAACGGCAGTATTCATTCAAAGTATTCTTCCAGTAAATAAGTCCTTCAAGAATTTTCCCAGAAATTACGATAAGGAAGATCATATTATTACCATCAATTCGCAACTCAAGAAACTTAATAAGCATTTCGGCTATACCTATATTGATTTGTATAATCAGTTTACGAATGGCAACTTGCAGCTGGATGAAAAATATTCCTACGATGGCCTCCACCTCAATGCCGCAGCTTATTTACATTGGTCAGAGATTTTAAAAACATCAAAGTACTTGTAAGGTTAAATGCTTCTTTAAAAAAATGAAAATTAATTTCTCAATCTTCTTCCTTCTTCTTTGCATTGCAGTTTCTGCCCAGCACAAAAATAGTATGTTAGCCGAGCAGAAAGATGGCGTGTATCCACCCCTAGAGCCAAGCATTACCATAAATAAAAAAGATCCAAACAATATTGTTGCAGGAATTGTATTGGATCGCTCCGTTTACACGAAAGATGGTGGATTAACCTGGCAAGAGTCAATTCTAAAATCACCGTTTGGGGTTTACGGTGATCCCGCAGTTATCTCAGATTCAAAGGGTAGCATTTATTTCTTTCATTTGGCTGATCCAAGCACTAAAGGCAGAAGTAATGATGCCTGGCTGGATAGAATCGTTTGCCAAAAATCAGATGACGGAGGTGCCACCTGGACCAGTGGTAGCTCGATAGGTAACAACCCGCCAAAAGATCAAGATAAACAATGGCCAGCAGTTCATCCAAAAAAAGACTATGTCTATACCACCTGGACTCAGTTTGACAAATACGGTTCAACAGATTCTACTTGTCAATCGAACATCATGTTCAGTATATCCACAAGTGGTGGTAAAAAGTGGAGTGATGCCGTACAGATCAATCAAGTTGCTGGAGATTGCATTGACCGTGATAATACAGCCGAAGGTGCTGTGCCAGCCATTTACTTAGATGGAAAAATATTTGTGACGTGGGCCAATCAAAACAAAATCTACTTCGATCGCTCATATGATAATGGAAAAATGTGGTTACAAAATGATATTGTAATTGCAGAGCAACCAGGTGGATGGGAAATGGATATCCCCGGTCTGAGTCGATCGAATGGAATGCCCGTTTTAATGATTGATAACAGCCCAAGTCGTTATCATGGAAGTTTATACGTAGTATGGGCAGATCAACGAAATGGCAAGGATGACACCGATATTTGGTTTATGCGTTCTGCCAATCGAGGTGATAATTGGACAACACCCATGCGAATAAACAAAGATGAAGCTGGCAAGCATCAGTTTTTACCTTGGTTAGCGGTCGATCAAGCCACGGGCTTTTTATATGTGGTGTATTATGACAGGAGAAACTATGACGATCTTCAGACAGATGTATATCTAGCGTATTCAACGGATGGAGGAAGTTCTTTTATGGAATCAAAGATAAGTGAGAGCCCGTTCGTTCCAACTGAATCAAAGTTTTTCGGTGATTACAATAACATCTCAGCTCACAAGGGTGTTATAGCTCCCATTTGGACGCGGATGGACAATGGGAAGACAAGCGTTTGGACTGCCGTGATAAAGGATACCGACTTGATAAAAAAGTAAGACTTGTCAATTATTTGGCCAGTGATTCAACTGGTTCTTTGGCAATATCCAGAAATGCTTTCTCAAATACGTCAGAAGGTTGGGCCCCTGAAACACCATATTTATTGTTTATAATGAAGTAGGGAACACCGCTGATACCCCGCTGAGAATTCATTTGTTCCTCCAGTTCAACTTCAACGAGTCCTTCATCTGAAGTTAATAAAGAGGAAATTTTTTCTGCATTTAATCCAGCCTTAGTGCCAATTGCGACTAAGTTTTCATTTTTTGACAAATCAGTTCCTTCTTCAAAATAAGCCTTCAGAAAAGCTTCTTTAACAACTGCTTGCTTGCCTTCACTCTTTGCATAGCGGATAATGCGATGGGCATCCCGTGTATTTGGGGAAATTTCTTGCTTATCAAAAGCAAATTTTAACCCCTCTTCTGCCGCAACTTTTGCAACGTTATTAGTGATCTGCTTGTAGCGATCGGCACCACCAAATTTATTAGTTAAATGCATCTTTTGATTTTTACCTGCCTTAGGCATATCAGGATTGAGTTCAAACGGATGAAACTCCACTTCAACCTCAACTTGACCTTTAAGATTATCAATTGCTTTTTCCAATCTTCTTTTACCTATGTAGCACCACGGGCAAACTACATCGGAAACCACATCTACTTTGATTTTAGGAATGCTCATTTAAATTTGATTTTTGACACAACCTCCATTTTATAACATTAGTTCCATACTACATTAGTTCCATACTATACTATTAGTTCCATACTAAGTTCCATACTAATGGTTATCCAGTTAGATGGTTCCGGGCTGAAAAGACAAATTTAGCGCTAACAGAATGAAGCTTATAGAAGGAGGTCTTCCTATTTATAAACCTTTGAATTACATTTGCGGCTCAAACTTGAAAATAACAACATGATAGCAACTGAAAAGCTCACTTTTAAGGTAAAAGACCTCACCTTGGCCGATTGGGGCCGTAAAGAAATTAAATTAGCTGAAGCAGAAATGCCAGGTTTAATGGCGTTGCGCGAGGAATTCGGCAAACAAAAACCATTGAAAGATGCTCGTATTGCAGGTTGCCTTCACATGACAATTCAAACTGCCGTACTGATTGAAACTTTAGTAGAACTGGGAGCGGAAGTGTCATGGTCGTCTTGCAATATCTTCTCGACACAAGATCATGCTGCTGCTGCCGTTGCAAAAGCTGGTATTCCTGTTTTTGCATGGAAGGGATTAAATGAAAAAGAATTTGACTGGTGCATTGAGCAAACACTTCATGCCTTCAAAGGTGGCAAGCCTTTGAACATGATACTTGATGACGGTGGCGACCTTACCAATATGGTATTAGATCGTTATCCTGAACTTGTAACAGGAATTAAAGGAATTTCTGAAGAGACCACGACTGGAGTGCACCGCCTGATTGAGCGCATGCACAATGGCAAACTTCCTCTGCCTGCTATCAATATTAACGACTCTGTTACAAAATCGAAATTTGACAACAAATACGGTTGCAAAGAATCATTAGTGGATGCAATCCGCAGAGCAACTGATGTGATGATGGCTGGTAAAGTTGCGTTAGTAGCTGGCTACGGAGATGTGGGCAAGGGCTCGGCAGCCTCCCTTCGCGGTGCAGGCGCACGTGTTACTGTTACTGAGATTGATCCGATCTGTGCCCTACAAGCTGCTATGGATGGCTTCGCTGTGAAGAAAATGGACGATGCGGTAAAAGAAGCTGATATCATTGTAACAGCGACTGGTAACTTCGGGATCGTATTAGGTCGTCACTTTGAAAATATGAAAGACAAAGCGATCGTGTGTAACATCGGCCACTTTGATAATGAAATTGATGTTGCGTGGTTGAACAAGAATGCATCGAAAGATGAAGTGAAACCACAAGTTGACTTATACACCATGAAGAATGGTCGTCAGGTTATTTTGTTGGCCGAAGGTAGACTGGTAAACTTAGGTTGTGCGACAGGGCACCCGTCATTTGTAATGTCTAACTCATTCACTAACCAAACACTTGCTCAATTAGAGCTCTGGACAAATACAGATAAGTACGAAAACAAAGTATACATGCTCCCCAAGCATCTGGACGAGAAAGTAGCCCGTCTTCACTTGAAAAAGATTGGCGTTGAATTAGAAGAATTGTCTACCGAACAAGCCAAATACATTGGCGTGGAAGTAAAAGGTCCATTCAAACCTGATTACTATAGATATTAATACTGCGAAGTTTCAACTGAGTAGTATTGATCTCTCTGCTTGCAAATAGAGAGGAAAACCCTGAGGCATGGTGCTTCAGGGTTTTTTTATGATCCTGCCTACTCCAATGCTTCGGTTGGCTCGCTCATTCAAATGGCCTTACAGCTCAATTGAGCCTTACTGGCATTCTGTATCTTGACAAGAACTATTTCTTTTACGAGCCAAACACTCCAAACATATTGAGAATGACCAGTCCAATAATGATCGGACAAACAAACCGGATCATAAACACCCAGATTTGATAAGGCGCAACACCGAGAATTCTGGATGACTTAAACCCTGGTGCACCCTGTTCAATCTCATCAACCAGTACTTCCGTTTTTATGAACCAGCCCGTATATACACAAGTAGCTAACACGACCAGCATCATCAAAAGGCTTCCAAAGGCATAATCAAATATGTCCATCACACCGGTTTTTATTACTCCCAGAAAATCTACTTGCATGACGGATAAACTCTCAATAGCACCTGTTGACAAGGCCGAAGGAATGCCCAACAAAAAGGCAGCGATAGCAACTGTCCACGCAGCTTTTTTTCGGTTCCATTTTTTCTGATCCATGAAATAAGCTGAAGGTGCTTCTAACATGGAAATAGTAGAAGTGATGGCCGCGAAAAACAACAAGAGGAAAAACAACGCCCCGGCAATGTTACCGAGGGGCATCTCTTGAAAAATATTTGCCAGCACATTGAATACCAACGTAGGCCCTTCTGCGGGTGATTGATTAAAAGCAAACACGGCAGGAAAAACCATGAAGCCAGCCAAAAGTGCTACGGATGTATCCATTGCGCTGACCCAGAAACTGGAGGTAACTATGTTCTGAGTTTTTGGGAGATAGGATCCATAGGTAATCATCATACCCCAACCTACACCCAATGAAAAGAATGCTTGTGTCAGAGCTGCTAAAACAACGTGACCATTTATTTTTGAAAAATCTGGAATTAAATAATACTCAATTCCCTTCCCAGCTCCTGGTAAAGTAACACTCCGGAAGATTACAACAATCAATAAAAGAAAAAGCATCGGCATCAAAATCTTCGTGGCCTTTTCTATTCCACCAGAAACTCCTCCTAGTACAATAAATGCGGTCATCAAAATCACCGCAGCCCCAAGAGGAATAACATAAGCAGGATTAGCGATGAATTCAGAAAAGGATGTTTTTATAGAAAAGAGTGAAGTAAAAATATAGCCCACCGTCCAGCCAGCAATGGTGCTGTAATAACTGAGCACAACAAATGTTACTATCAATGGAAGAACACCAACTAACGTTGTCCAAAATTTATTACCTCCCAACACTTGAACTGCTCCCACTGGATTTTTTCCAGTCAGTCTTCCAAATGCTATCTCGTTGATAAGCATGGGTACAGCCACTAATACCACACATAAAATGTATACCAACACAAACGCGGCACCTCCATTTTCACCTGTTAAGTATGGAAATCTCCAAATATTACCAAGGCCCACCGCAGAACCGGCTGCAGCCATGATAAATCCAAACTTAGAGCCCCATTGTCCGCGTTTTTCTGTCATAAGAAATTCATTAAATGATATACGTGAAGATTAGAAGAATTGGCTTAAGTAGCAAGTAGGTAATCGGTGAGCGGTAAATAAAGTAATCGGTAAAACAGGATCGATACGACCCTATACCGATTACCCCTTCAACTGATTACCAATTATAGAAAGTCCTTCCCGAAAAGTGTGGGGTTGATACCCCAGCTCTCGTTTCGCTTTCTCAATAATAAAACCTGTCTTCAACGGTCGAACAGCTGGTTGCTTAAATTTTGATGAGTCTGTTTGTTTGATCAATGATTTATCCAACCCAAAAAAGTCTGCAGTTTCAATGGCAATGTCATAAGGTGTCATCATCTTTTCACCTGAGATATGAAAGATACCTTTTGCTTTTTTTGTTGCTGCAAGATAACAACCCATGGCAAGATCTTCTGCTAATGTTGGAGTGCGCCATTGGTCATTCACCACATTGATTGTCTTACCTTCCTCAAGGCTTTTCTTTACCCACAATACAATGTTGGAACGGCTCATGTCTTCGGTAACTCCATAGACCAACACGGTGCGAAGAATAGCCCAATCTAATTTACTATTCATTACCGCTTTCTCCCCCGACAGTTTGCTTTCACCATAGTAGTTGACTGGTTTCGGAATGGCTGATTCCTCTAATGGGCCATGTGTGCCATCAAAAATAAAATCAGTAGAAACATGTACCAGAAATGCATTGACTTTTTCGCATGCCTTCACAAGGTTTTCAACACCAATAACATTTGCATTCCAACAAGCTTCGCGTTCTGTTTCGCATTGATCTACTTGCGTCATTGCTGCGGTATGGATTACCACATCCGGCTTTGTTTCAAGAATTACTTTTTCAGTCTCCTTTTGATCCGTAACATCCAAAGTCCGAAACGCTGAATTCTTTAATGTATAACTCAATGGTTTTCTTGCCGTTGCTACAGCAAGAATACCAATTTGGTGATCCAGAAGTATGGTTAGCTTTTGCCCCAACAAACCATTAGCGCCCGTGACAAGTATTTTCATTATTTGGTTTCGGGATAAACATATCCGTACTCCTTCGTGATCTTCTTTTTCGATATCTCCTCCACCGTAACCGTCATTCTGATGTCGGCAAAAGGTCTGTTTGCAGCGTCCACGGGCTGTGCCGCGATTTGATCAATAACCTCCAGTCCTTTGATTAATTTTCCAAACACTGTATACTCGCCATCCAAATGTGGCGAACCGCCAACTGTGGTATAGGCCTTTACTTTTTCGGGTGAAAGATCTTTTGTCACTTTAGTTCCTGTCTCTCTTTCCACTCTAGGAACCAGGCTAAAAATCTTCTTTTGATAGGCTTGCATATCTCCTGCATAATAAAGCGCATTTAACGAATCAAGCAACGATTTATTTTCAGGTTTTGAAATAATCTGGCGTAAGCCCATTGTTAATTTCATTTGATCATACCGAAGATCGTTGATGCTTGCTTCCGGAATAACCGATCCCTGAACAATATAAAACTGACTACCACTGGATGCCTTTTCAGGGTTCCGATCATCAGGTATACGGGCTGAAGATAATGTGCCCTTGTCATGAAAAAACTTTGAATTAAATTCTGCAGGAATAGTGTAATCCGGACCGCCCATTCCCAAGGGTTCGCCCAACTTAGCTTTTTTTGAATTGGGGTCACCCCCCTGGATCATAAATCCTGACATCACTCTATGGAAAAGCAGACTATCGAAATAATGTTCTTTTGCAAGCTTGATAAAATTCTCCTTATGTTTTGGAGTTTCATCATACAAGATGGCTACCATATCTCCATATTGAGTTTTGATGGTAACCACATAGTCTTTTTTCTGAGCACAACTAGTGGCCAAGACAAGGATAAATAATAGCAAGAACGAAGCTGATTTATTCATAGATAGAATTTTGAACAGCAAAAATAGATTTTTAATGCAAATGGGCAAAGACCTGTAAGCAGAGGAATTTCAAAACTTGAAGTGCAAATCAATTCGCAATACTTTTAAAGGCAGCAGGGAGAAAGTCAATCAAATCGGAGGCAATAAGACTTTGTTGTCCTTTTTCTCGGGCTGCTATGTCACCTGATAACCCGTGGACATAAACCCCAATCAAAGTTGCATCAATAGCAGAATAGCCTTGTGCCAAAAGTCCGGCTAAAATACCCGTTAGCACATCGCCACTTCCGCCTGTTGCCATACCAGGATTACCAGTTGAATTGAAATAAATTTTTCCATCAGGAGTTGAAAGGGATGAATGCGCTCCTTTTAACAGAACAATGCAGTTTGTGTCTCTTGAAAATTTCTTTTGTTTTTCCAGACGGTCAAAATCATCATTCCATGGTCCGACCAATCTTTCAAATTCTTTGGGATGAGGAGTAAGAATACTCCCTTCCGGTATTAATTTTATAAACTCTGAATGAGCTGAAATCATATTTAAACCATCGGCATCAATCACTAATGGCTTTCCATACCCCAATAAAGTGGAAAATGCTTTGATTGTTTCGTGTGATTGCCCTAGACCGGGACCTACTCCGATTGATGTAAACTGATCAATTTTTAATTCATCCGTAAGATACTCTCTATGTTGATCAACTGAGACCATTGCCTCAGGAACAGCAGTTTGAACAATAGGATAACCTGCAGAAGGAACATGCACGGTTAATAATCCCACACCAGCGCGCAGACAACTTCGGGCAGCCAAAATACAAGCACCCATTTTTCCAAAACTACCTGCAATTAATAAAGCATGACCATAGGTTCCTTTGTGATCAAACTTTTTTCGTTGCAGAATTCTTTCTTTCACACTTTTTTTAGTGAGATAGAAATAAGACGTATCTGCTGATTTTAGAAATGTCTTACTCAAGCCAATATCGAATACTTTCCAGTCACCCACATAATTTGCATTTTCCGGCAAAAGGAAGGCAAGCTTTGGGAGTTGAAAGGAAATCGTAAAGTCAGCTTTAACAATTTCACCAGATGAATGCTGATCTGCGAAAAGGCCAGAAGGAATATCTACTGCTATCTTTATGGCGGTTGACTTGTTTACACAGTTAATTGCGTGTTCATAAATTCCTTCCGCTGGACGCGAAAGTCCGGACCCAAAAATAGCATCGATCAGAATTACTCGATCAGAAA
Organism: Bacteroidia bacterium; assembly: GCA_031384515.1. Lineage (GTDB taxonomy): Bacteria > Bacteroidota > Bacteroidia > Cytophagales > Cyclobacteriaceae > ELB16-189. The sequence continues at coordinate 70,842 of JANNAQ010000050.1, read as the reverse complement.
ACAATCCCTGATCAGCAGTAGACACAAAATCAGATATATCAAGTATGCCTTTAATGCGCTCGTAGTTGATTTTAAAATCCTCAGTAGTGGGCGCAGAGCCACGCACAATCCAGACTTTAACGGGATAGCTCAACTCACTTAATAGTCGGGCAATTGCCAAACCATCCCCTCCATTATTACCAGTACCACAAATGATTCCTATCTTTCTTGGAGCTGTAAACTGAATAGTGAACCAATCCACAAAAGCCCTTGACGCACGCTCCATCAAATCGATGGAAGAAATAGGCTCATGCAAGATGGTATGAGAATCCAGCGCCTTGATCTGCTTTGTAGAAAGAATTTTTAGCATGATTAATCAGTAATTGGATGTTTGTCGTTATATAAATCGATGTATTTATAAACACTTATCAATTTATCCTGTTCTTTTTTGTAAGAAGCGGTAAGTTCTTTATCAGTCTTTATAAGATACTTAAAATTCGAAACACTAACCCTATAATTTTCAATCGATGGTAGCTTAAGCATATCGTTTTCAGCATTCAGGCAAATGCTCCCATACTTAAGGATTCGAACAAAAGCAGCGTCTAACTTTGAAATGGTTACCACCGCACCGTTTAAAGGAATGGCAGCAATTGGCAAAACTGACGATCTCATATTGCTAGTTCGTCTTATGTATAAATTGTCCTTCAAAACAATTCCCCATGCTTTTGAAAACTGACGAGCCGGAAGAACAATAATGTTGCCATACTGGTTTTTAATGAGATTATTCTTAATTGAATCTACTAAAACAGAAGGTTTCTTATCAAGAAACTCCTGATATGATGTATAGGACCCTTCCGGGACTGCCGTTAAACTAATAGATTGAGAAAATGAACTGCTAACAGAAACAATAACTAAAAGCAAGGTGAACTTGAAGAACATGTCAAAGATCCTCTGCATTAAACGTGTCTCCTTGAGCAGTGTCGCCTGTCTTATATCCTTTTGTAAACCACCGCACTCTTTGTTCAGAAGTACCGTGCGTAAATGAATCGGGCGTTACGCTCCCTTGAAATTGTTTTTGAAGGCTGTCATCGCCAATTGCACTGGCTGCGTTAATGGCTTCTTCAAAATCACCTTGCTCAATTATGTCATTAAGTTCGTTGGCATGATGTGCCCAAACTCCGGCCAAAAAATCTGCTTGTAATTCTAACCTTACGGATAACTCGTTGTACTCCTCCTCACTCATTTCACTTCTTGCTGCATGGACTTTATCGGTGGTGCCTAAAAGATGTTGCACATGATGGCCCACCTCGTGTGCGATCACATAGGCCTGCGCGAAATCGCCCGGAGCATTAAAACGCTCTTTAAGTTCTTGATAAAAAACCAAATCGATATACAGTTTTTCATCTTCACTGCAATAGAACGGCCCCGAGGAAGCATCGGCATTGCCACAACCCGACTGCACTGAGCTACTAAATAAAACCAATGTTGGTTCTCGATAGTTAGGCAATAACTTATGCCATACATCTTCCGTGTCGGCCAACACCACTTTTATAAATTGAGTTAGCTCTTCCTCTTCTGCTGTAGATTCATATGGTGTACTCTGGGAAATACTAGTCCCCTCTTCTAATGGTAAACTTTGCAACAAGGTCAATGGATTTTTGCCTGTGATCAATCCAAACACTATCACAATGAGAACCAAGCCTATGCCACCTTTTATCGGCAATCCACCACCACCGCCTCCACTGCTGCGCTGGTCATCTACATTACCGCTTTGTCTTCTTCCTCTCCACTGCATAATTCATAAATTTAAAAAAGGAAGTTACGGTAAAATCAGAACCCTTCATCCTTGGGCTCCCATAATTCAATTTTATTTCCATCAGGATCCATGATCCATCCAAATTTCCCATATGGAAACTCCTGCATTTCACCCACAATCTGAACACCTTCCTCTTTCAAAACTTTTAATAACTCTACCAGATTTTCTACCCGGTAGTTGAACATGTATTGCTTTTCACTGGGTTGAAAATAGGTAGTGTCATCCTTAAATGGACTCCAGGCAGTAAGAGCCGGTTCCTTTGCTTCTCTATCATTAATGTCTACCCAGCGAAAAGAAGCTCCGTATTCATCAACGGGTAAACCCAAATGTTTACCATACCATTCTTTTATTTTTTTTGGATCAGCTGTTTTAAAAAACACACCACCCAGTCCTGTAACTCGTTTCATACTATTATTTTTTTATTGTTTTTTCATAAATCTCAATCCATTGCTGCGGTGTCATTTTCGAAGCGAGATCGCCAATTAAATCAACAGGCACATCCTCTGGTTTTTTGAACCGAATGCATGACTTTCCCATGTCTAACTTTTTCTTGGAATGCACTCTCCATTCATCCAGAAACCAATCCAGCAAATCGCCAGACATCGCCATATGATACACCGCAATATGATTTTTCTGAGATGCCACATTCATGAAGGGCAATGGCAATTCAGGTGTTACATGATAGCCACCGGGATAAAGTGTGTGCGGCACTACAAAGCCAATCATGCCATAGCTTATTTGTTCTTCAAAACCTTTTGGTAAGTTTCTAGAAATAGCCTTACGCAACGCTACTATCACTGGTTTTCTCTCAGCAGGCAATGAATCGATGTATTCCTGAACTGTCTTAGCGTTGGATTGCATAGTTTTTTAGGACTTAGGTATTGGGAATTAAGGGTTTGAAGAAGCTGATAAAAATTCTTTCTTTCGTAGCAAGGTTGCGCTTAGCAAAGAAATAAGTATGCCTACAGGGGCAATCTCCATTAATGTAATACCAAAACGAATGAATGGATTTCTGTACATCACTGCAAAATCATCCATTTTTTTCTTTGCCTCCACAAGTGCCGCCTCGGTGGCACCTCCAGCCTTCATTTTCTCAATTTGCTTTTCTCCCATTAGCGTAAGAAGATCACCTTTCATTGTGCTGCGCGTGATCTCCCAACTGAAGGCATACATGAGTGCCGCCACTAAGGTGATGAGCAAACCAACCTTCAAAGCATTTCCAAATGTAATGGAGCCGCCCAAATGATTATCGCGATAGGACTTCACACCAAAAAAGACCATTGACAAGGCGATGACCATCGTGGTATAGCCCAGCCATTCGCCATTGTCGAATTTCAGTGTACCACTTTCGTAGAGGGGCATGGTGATCATCATCATGGCGCCAACGATCACACCTGCAATGATTCCGTAGATCAATACAATTTTTTTCATAATGTTTTATTTTTTGCCCAAACCAACGGCCTGCACATACAAAAACCTTCACCCGAAAGTATGAATTCAATAAAATAAAAGGAAATCACTCAAAAGAGGGAGCTTCGAGCCTCTAGCTAGCAGCCAGAAGCTAGAAGCTATCATCTATTTCAAGGTATCAACCTCAACTCTTTCCCCCTCTGCACTGCCTGCGTCCTGCGCTTCACTTCCAGCTTTAGAAAAAGATTGGATGTGTGGGTCTTAATTGTATTGAGTGACACAAAAAGTTTGTCGGCTATCTCCTGGGTGGAAAGGCCCTGCGCCATCAGTCGTAATACTTCGTGTTCGCGTTTACTAATCTCTAGCCGCAGTAGTTCATTTTCATTTAGAATAAAATCCGGACCAACCAGCACTATCTTTTTGCGAGTCAATCTCAACCCAGCCCAAACTCCAAGTAGAGTAAACATGACGGCAACAATGCCTACATAAAACTCAACCGATAGATCGCGGACGAACAATCGATACTCCAGGTACTTGAGCAGAAAAATTAAAATGGCCATGGCAAGGCCGTAAAGGAGAATGGTACGTTTCATGCTGGCTATCAAAAAACTACTTTGACCGTGTCAGATGATATTTCATACCAGATGCTGTCTTATCCTGAAGATGTAAAATCCGCCCGTCCCGGACTACTTCAAATTGCGCAAAATAAATATTAGTAGCGTCCTTAAATCGATTGGTCATGGTGATATCCCAGTTTGTTACTGTTAATTTGCCCGTATACTCCTGCGTATAATAGGTGTTATTGCCATACACACTAGATGCTCCGCTGTGCTTGCTGCTATAGGTTCCATCCGCATTGAATACAAATGAGTCAGCACTTTGTGTTGAATTCATTCCTGCATAATCTCCGGTATAGGTGTTGTATAAGTTAACACCTGAACTGCTATTGGAAGACCAACTGCCAACAATATCCTGAGCACTAACCGCAAACTTATTGTAAGTCGTCATGTCGCCCAGATTTTTTGGTTCAGGAAATTGTTGATAATAAGAATTTTTATCTGGCGCTATTGCCAGTACCGGGGTGGCAACACCCGAATTCACCAAAACATTTAATGCCAGGTAACAAGCCATCCCCGTTTTGGGATTTAAAGCTTCGCCTTCTATAAAATAAGTTCTGAAGTAGGTAACTCCTTCTACCAAACGTTGTGCAGATTTAACGTTGTAGTTTGGGACAACCAATAGATTCCAAAAATACTCGCTAAACTCAAGGCTAGAGTTGCGCATCTGATCTGTGATTTCAAATGAATAGTAAAGCTGCACATTGAGATCGCCTTTGGTCACCTTCACAAAATCCGCGTCTACGGTTGAAGTCCAACCATCATCGAAATTGATAGTGGTGAAAGTAAATGAATTGCCTGATGCTATTGAAGTATTTGGCTGCTGTTTTGTCTCAACAACGGGAGTAGAAATGATGGGCGATTCCTTGACTTCAGGCAGCTGTTGTTCAACAACCGTTTGAACAGGCTGAGTTACTTCCAGAGCAGTTTCTGATTCAACTGTGAGCACCGGCATAAAGTAAAGTGTTGTTTCCTTCTTGAACGTCTGCAAGTACATCAGCACTCCGCGTTCATTATTTTTTAACAAAGAGTAGGTAGGCTCCTTAGAAAAAGGGCTTATGATCCAGCCTGCTTTTTGAGCTGCCTGTTTCACAAGCTCTTCAGTTTGTTTGGATGGCGGGGTAAGACTAAACACCTCGCTTTTATCTCCAAGCATGATAGCATTCTCCTTTGCAGTCATTTCCATCAATGTTTCTGCTGCTGCTGAACTAAGAATTCGTTTGTCTTGCTTCGCCCCCGAGGGCATTTCAATACCCGTCATTTCCGATCGGAAGACAGATATTACATTGCTCTGCCCAATGGCCTTCAATGAGACAATAAATAATAGACTGATAATAAGCAAACGAACCATATACTACTTAATTAGCTCATGCTAAGTTCGAAAATATTCTGCGATTTAGCTGCGAATAACTGAATAGAGTTTTACAGAATCGATTCCAAATTATGCTTTAGGATATTCTATTTCTTACAAAATATTCTGTGAAACGGACGTATCGTTTGACCTACAAAATCTTCTGGAAAATTTTCTTTGTCAGGTAAGCCAACCGGCAAATTCTCATCATCGGACGGCCAGTAGTTTGTTTTGAAAACATAATCCCAAATACTTAGAGTAATACCATAATTAAATCCATGCGGGTACCCAACAGGCATATCTTTCACATGATGCCACAAGTGCATTTGTGGGCCATTGAGGATGTATTTGAAAGGACCTAATGGAATTTTAAGATTGGCATGCCCTAATTGCCCGATCACAAGAGTAAAAATATGCACAATAAAAAAATCGGTGATACTAATACCAATCATGGCCAATGGAATATACTCCAACGTGCGGTAAAGAATATTCTCCATCCAATGATAGCGCAACAATGCAGCAAAGCCCATCTGCCGCGTGCTATGATGAACTTTATGAAATTCCCACATCCAATTGACATGATGATACATGCGGTGTATGCTCCACTGCATAAAATCGCGTAAAACAAAAATCAAAAGCAGTTGCGACCACCTCGGTAAACTTCCTACTTTCAGGGCAACGATATTCGTAATACCAAATAGCCCCAAAAAGTCATTGAAGAGTTGTACCCCAACCATTGATACTGCATTGTAGGCAATAAGAGCGAATAGAAAGTAATTCCAGAATAAATAAAAGATATCCAATCCGAAGTGCTCGCGGATAGCAGGTTGGTTTTTCCTCCACGGAAAAAAAATCTCTGCCAACCAAATAATAACGGAAACACCCAACAGCCAATAGAAGTAGTTCTGCCAACTGGGGTGTAGAATTTCGTTTATGAAATAATTCCAATAACCAGAATAGGCACCTTTTACTATTTCGAGATACTTGTCCACGATATTAAAACGCAATAGGTAGTTCAGCCGATGTAGTATCCCAGGCCATTCTTAAGACAGCTTCACTGTCATTTCCTTTTGTTAATTGAATGGAGAAATTTTCAACTACCATTTCAGATTTCTTTACAGGTACTGCTATTCGCATTATATCGTTGGCTTGATTGTAACTATACGCTCCCCAATAATCTAAATCACTATTTAAAATGACAGTCCACTCATTTGGGTTGGGAATAATGAACAATGAATAGGTGCCCGCCTTCACTTTTTTACCCAGTATTGTAACATCCTTATAAAATTTAATCTCAGTAGACTCGTTAGCACCTGCTCGCCATACTTCATTATATGGAATTAATTTTCCGAATATTTCACGATCCTTCTTTGCCGGGCGGCTGTAGGTTACGCGCACCAAGGCAGGGCTATCACCAATTAATTTAGGAGCAAATTTCCTATCATGAGCAAAATTATCTGGGTAGTAAGACATATCCATCGGACTCTTGTCTAGACTAGCCATCTTTTGTGCCTCGACATTTAGGATTACAATAGACGCTAAACAAATCAGTATAAGTCGTTTTTTCATTCGCTTTCGGTTTTTGTAAACTTTAAACAAATCTAAAGAAGTCTTGATTACTTTGATAAGCGAGAAATTACAGTGGTGGATTTCTGATAAAAGTGTAACCTGCTGGTTTACAGTGTGATAATTTATTATTAAATTACTAATTATTTTAGTATTTATTCTTTTATTGCGTACTAATCAATGTAGCAATGAAAACTATCAAATCCGCCCTACTAGGATCAAAATCCATCATCGACAGCAATCCAGATGCACTCTTGTTTCAACTCAAAGAGATTTTAAAGGCGCACCGCGAACTGATCATCAACCGAATGGTGGGTGACCTGGCCACCTATATCGATTACCGGTTCAACGTAAAACCGGAAAAGCATTTGATGGATACCGTTCGTGAAAAGTTATTCGCGTTGAAGAAATCCAATATTGAGCTAAAAGATTACGATCCCATAGTACAACAAGTTATGACACGGGCAGTCACACATCTGACGAATGAACCTTTCTATGCGGAGATTGACGACTACTTGGCGCAATACATTCTTACTTCGAAAACATTGAAGTTTGTTTGATGCTTATGGTGTAAATGAATTTAACTGTCAGCTAATGACAGATTTGACAAGTCAGTACTTTAAGGGCTTACCAGGTTTACAGAAAGGTTAAAGTAAAAGGCATTCTGCAAATTGTTTTCAAGTGTGTAAGGAGTGTCACCAAAGCCACGGAAAATATTTCCGTCATCTAAGTTGAAGTTCCATGGATACCGAAGCCCCGCCTGTGCACTTAGCCAAACGAAGTTTTTAATTGACCGCTCAAATGTCATTCGAATTCGAAGTTCACTTCTGCGCAACTCCGGGTTCGCTATTCCCTCCACTCCTTTTAATGACGACATGCGATAGGTTTGACCTTCTAACTCATATCCAAAAAAGGCAAGTGTCCGTGTATTGAATGTTCTACGAAAATTTGCCCGTGCCGGGAAGACCGACTCAATTCCCCACTTGCGTGATGGCGAAGTATAATTATACATGAAAACCGGAATAACGTTTGGTTCACCCACCCGATATGTGCGTGAGACACCAAAGCCATACATAAGCCGATCGTGTTTCTTCCAACCATAAACAAAGGTGGGTGATACCCTTGTGTAACTCAAAGACTGGAAATCAGGTAAAGAATAATCACCATTCAAGTCAAACACGGATTGAATCAACACAAATCTTTTTTCGTTAAATGGCTTGAATAATGTAGCCGTAACACCTGTGGTGCGTAGACCACGCGTTTGAAGTGAGGAACTGATCGGATGCGACTCACTCGATTCAATTTGATAGTTTGTTTCCCAATAATTGACACCGATATTCAAAAGAACATTGGCACGTGATATAACCGGAAAGTTACTATTGATTCGAATGCCCTGTGCACTCTTGACGCGCACGCTTGATGCTGGGAGGCTGCCCCATGCACCAAAACTGAGGTCATGAGCACCTTGAAAATCGTAACCAAAAGATATTAGTTTATTTGGGCTCTGATCCAATACTTTGTTAGTACAAAAACGTTTTGCACCATCTGCCAATTCTGCATCATCATACATACTGAAATCTTCTTCCACTATAGTGGTATCCGATTCCTGTGCGAAGAGGGTTGTAGAAAACACCACTAGCAAACTGGCAAGTTGCAAACGAATCATGAGATTATTTTTTCTTAATGATTACTCGCTTCCAAACATCTGTTCTTCCAAACAGACTCACACCAATGAAGCCGCGTACATCCAACGTGTTTTCATCAGTAAGGGTAATGGTGCAAGAATAGGTGCTTCCACTTTCTGGATCGTATATGGTTCCCTCCTCCCAATTTTTCTCTTCCTTGTATATAAAGTCCTTTAGCATGCTATAACCTAATAATGGCTTAGAGCGCAGAGTTTCGTCAGGGTTGTTCTTATCCAACTTAGGGTTGCCTGCTTCATCCTTGGGTTCACGCAACCAAACTATGCGTCCATTAAACTTGTCAGCTGCTCTATCAATTTTGATTCGAGCTTTGCCACTTCCGGATTCCCATACGCCAAGAATAGCCTCAGATTCAACCTGGCCAAAAGAAAAAGCGGTAAAAAGAACTGAAAACAGGCCCAAAAGCGATAATCTTTTCCTCATAAGAGTAATGCTTATTTAAATCGAAGTAATACTATCATTCAAATGTAAATAAAAAAGGACTGTCAATCAACTATCCTTTTTGGAAGAGTACTGCTCATATAAAAGTTACCCTGCCCACCCCTCTCGATCCAAACTTCTATACTGAATAGCTTCGGCCAGGTGTTCAATTTTAATTTCAGGAGTACCCGCTAAATCAGCAATGGTGCGCGATACTTTTAAGATGCGATCATAAGCTCGAGCGGATAGGCCCAATCTTTCCATGGCAGTTTTTAGTAAAGCACGTCCTGCATCGGTAATCACGCAAAGGTCTTTCACCATGTTGGAAGGCATCATCGCATTGCAATATATTTCCTTCTGTCCTTTAAAGCGTTCGGTTTGTAGTTCACGTGCTTTCACCACCCGTTCCCTGATTTCTGCACTCGTCTCTGATTTGCGTACTGCGGTCATCTGATCAAAACTTACGGGTACAACTTCTACATGGAGATCAATTCTATCTAACAACGGCCCACTGACCTTGCTCAGATAACGTTGGACAATACCCGGGCCACAAACGCATTCCTTTTCAGGATGATTATAATATCCACATGGGCACGGATTCATACTTGCAACCAACATGAAGTTCGCTGGATATTCGATCGAAGCTTTGGCTCTTGAAATAGTAACTCTTCTCTCCTCCATCGGCTGGCGCATAACTTCCAAAACAGTCCGCTTAAATTCAGGAAGCTCATCAAGAAATAATACTCCGTTATGTGATAATGAAATTTCACCGGGTTGTGGGTTTCCGCCACCTCCTACCAGAGCAACATCAGAAATAGTATGATGCGGATTTCTATACGGTCTAGTTGTTAATAGGGTTGAGTCTGCGCCTATTCTTCCAGCAACAGAATGAATCTTTGTTGTCTCTAACGCTTCACTCAAGGTTAATGGCGGCAAAATAGAAGGCAATCGTTTTGCCAGCATGGTCTTGCCTGCACCTGGTGGCCCTATCATGATAACATTATGGCCGCCTGCTGCTGCTATCTCAAGTGCTCGCTTGATATTTTCTTGACCTTGCACATCTTTGAAATCGGTATCATACACATTGAGTTTACTTTGAAAGACTTCGCGTGTGTCAATGTGCAGTGGCTCAATACTCTTCTTGCCTTCAAAAAAATCAATAGCATCTTGCAACGTATCAACCCCAATTACATCAAGGTTATTGACTATGGCGGCTTCGCGCACATTTGTCTTTGGTAGAACAAATCCTTTGAATTCTTCCTTACGCGCTTGAATAGCAATTGGCAACACTCCTTTGATCGGACGAAGAGCTCCATCCAGCGCAAGTTCACCCATGATCACATATTTCTCAAGAAGTTCCGTCTGTATCTGGCCTGAGGCGGAGAGAATACACAACGCAATGGGAAGATCATAGGCAGAGCCTTCTTTACGCAAATCAGCAGGCGCAAGGTTAACTACCACCTTATTGCGTGGCATAAAGTATCCAAGGCTTTTAAGCGAAGACTCAACGCGATGTTCACTTTCCTTAACGGCATTATCTGGCAGTCCGCTCATGTGAAAATGTTTGCCTTGCGTAACATTCACCTCAACCGTAATGGTCTTTGCATCTACCCCATAAACAGCGCTACCAAAGGTTTTCGAAACCATATTTCTCTTTAGGAAATACAAATTACGAACAATATTTTACTCAATTACTCTAGCTAAGCGATTATCGAGGCCAAATAAAATCCTTAGCCTGCTAAAAAAACAGCTCAGTTGAGGATATAAACGTTAAATAGATTTTCAAAAATCAGATAACCTGCTTCTCAACAAGTAAAATCAAAATGTGAATGACCTTGATATGAACCTCCTGTATGCGATCAGCAAAGCCATGATGTTCAACGCGTATTTCAATATCGGCATAAGCAGAAAGCTTACCTCCATCTTTTCCAGAAAGGACAATGACCTTCATTCCTTTATCTTTTGCTGACTGCGCTGCACGAATGACATTTTCAGAATTTCCACTGGTGCTGATAGCTAACAGCACATCTCCTTTATTTCCTAATGCTTCGATATACCGAGAAAAGACATAATCAAATCCATAATCATTGGCTACACAGGAAATATGACTTGGATCTGAGATACAAATGGCGGGAAGTGCTTTCCTGTTCTCGCGGTAGCGGCCAGTTAGCTCTTCAGCAAAATGCATGGCATCGCAATGCGAGCCTCCATTTCCACAAGACATTACTTTGCCTCCAGATTTAATAGAAGAAGCAATAATGGTTGCTGCTTGTTCAATCCGATCAATGTTGCTGCTCGTGTTAAGGAAGGAATGGAGAATCTTAGCTGCCTCGTTCAGTTCATTTTCAATGATCGAACGAAATTCCATTTTATTGGGTGGCTTGATTGGATGAGGACTTAGCTTTAGCTGCCTCTTGAAAATCATAAACCTTGGCCTTCAATACATTAAGCTCAAGTATCAATTGGTCTTTTTCTTTTGAAGTTCTTCTTAAATCACGATAATGAAGTACAACATTAGTGACCATCAAGATCAATAAAATTAATGATCCATATTTCAACATCCATATCTTGCTTTGTAAACCCAGGAGATACTGAAGGTTGTCTTTCTGGCTGTCGGTATAGACACTAAAAAAGAAAATGAAAAGATGAAGCGCGGCAAATATTGAATAAAAGATGAGCCTGTTTCTTTTCATCATAGTGATAGCAATTGTCAGACAAACATAGGGTTTTTATACTAATTCAAAAATGCCAATTCTTTATTAAACCCTACATGCAAGAATTTGACATGTCAATGCATCTTATTTCGCAATAATTCTCTCCTACCCGGCTCATTTATCCGATTTCTGGATGCTGTTTAATTTTTTATAAAGTCCGTCCTTTTGTGATAATTGATCATGGGTCCCACGCTCAACAATCTCTCCATTTTGAATGACCAAGATTTCATCGGCATGTTGAATAGTACTCAATCGATGGGCAATTACGATAGAAGTTCTATTCTTCATTAGATTAAATAGCGCTTCTTGCACTAATTTTTCTGATTCTGAGTCAAGTGCTGAAGTAGCTTCATCCAAAATAAGAATAGGTGGGTTTTTCAACACAGCACGGGCTATACTTAATCGTTGTCTTTGCCCTCCTGAAAGTTTGGAGCCACGCTCTCCAATTAACGTCTGGTAACCCTGCTCAGTTTGCATTATAAAATCATGAGCATTAGCTATTCTGGCCGCTTCAACAACAGAATCTTCGCCTACATTGGGCATTCCAAAAGCTATGTTATTAAAAATGGTGTCATTGAAAAGTATTGACTCTTGCGTTACAACCCCCATTTGCTTGCGGAGTGATTCAAGCTCATAATCCATAATTGATTTCCCATCGATACACACTTCACCACTGATGGGATCATAAAACCTGGGTATCAAATCAGCCAATGTTGATTTTCCTCCTCCTGAAGTACCGACCAGTGCTATTGTTTTTCCTTTTGTTATGGTGAGGTTGATATGTTTTAAGACTAATTCTGTTTCATAAGCAAAGCTTACATTTTTGAATTCGATGCTTGTTTCAAAATTTTTAAGCTCAATTGCATTTGGTTTACTTTCAATGGCCGGCTTTGTGTCAATAATTTGAAAAATTCTTTTCGCAGAGGCGTTCCCTTTTTGCAAGGAGGTTACTCCGTTGGAAAAGCTTTTAGCTGGTTGAAGGATCATAGAGAACAGCGCTAAAAAAGTCAAAAACACTTCTGGCGATAGGGTCGACTCATCACTTAGTACCATATTTCCACCGAAGAAAATAACCCCTGCAATAATGGTCACACCTAAAATCTCGGATACCGGGGAAGCCATCTCATTCTTATAAGATAGAGATTTGCTGAACTTTCTGTAGTTAATACTTTCATCTTCCATTTTTTTGATGATGAAATTACGCGCATTGAATGCTTTTATAACTCGCATGCCGCTAAACGTTTCATCTAAGATATTTACTATGCGACCAAGCGATTCCTGGCTTTCAACAGCCTCTCGCTTCAATCGTTTAATAATTTCAGCTAACGCTCCACCCGTTACAGGAAGGACAATAAGTGTAAACAGTGTTAATTGAGGAGAAAGAATGAACAACCCAACAAAATAGCCGATGATTGTAATGGGCTCTTTCAAAACGGCCTTTAAACTTCCCATCACCGCAGTCTCTACTTCCTGAACATCGTTGGTAAATCTTGAAATTAAGTCACCCTTACGTTCGTTGTTAAAATAGCCAATATGTAGTAGAGAGATTTTTTTGAAAAAATCCATCCGAATATTCTTTACCAGATCGACTCTGATTTTGGTTGCCATTACCCGTTCCAGGTAGCGAAAGAAATTCGCCAAAAAAACACAGGCCACTATTAGTGCACAAACAAAAAGCAAAGCATTAAGCTTGCCATGATCATTAATGATTTGAAGAAAATAGTGATTGAAGGCTTGTTTTACATAGTCAGATGAAAAACTGAATTCAGGCATTTCCGGGACTACCAATGCTTTAGTTGTATTGAACAAAATGCTCAACATAGGAATAACTAATAGAATATTAAATACTCCAAATATGACTCCTAATACAGAGTAAATAAAAAATTGGGTAAGCTTGGGAACAACGTTTTGAGCATAGGAAAGAATTCGAATAAAATTATTCATGAAAAAATTATAAAGATTAGAATTCGTATAACCGCTGAGCGATGTTCAATCGCAAAGCTAATGAAGTTACAGACGTATTATTATTGTAAAACGGATCGGAACTTTCACTCTTCCTGAATGTTTGCTTGATGTCAATAAAGAAATTGTGTTTCAACATGTAGGAAGCAGTTAAGTCGATAAAGTTAATTCTATTCTCTATCCCTTGAGCAACTGTGTTACCAAAATCTTGTTGACGGGTGTTGTAACTTTTATTCACATCCCCGCCCCAGTTTTCATTTTTGCCATTACGACCAGTTTTTATAAATACGTTTTTTAATACCAGGTTAAGCTTAGGTATTGGTTGGTATCTGATTATTGCTGCCAACTCATAAAAATTGGCTCCCACCGGATGAGCCAATGGTTGTAGGTAATTTGTGTAATTGGTAAAGTTGGTAGCATGAGAATAGGTGTAAGGTCTTACCAGGTTAACCTCAACTTGTAAATCAAGATTCTTAATTCGGGCAACATCTATATATTTTAATCCTGCCTGATAAGCAAACTTATTGGCCCACCATCCAGTACCTGCCTTCACGTTATCCAATAAAAACTCATCGATCACCAACTGACCATAGAATGACAAGTATTTAATAGCGTTCCATTTAAAATCCGCACCAAGAATCGCATTGTCTGCACTTCCGTTTTGGTGCTCAATAGCACGGTAGAAAATCACAGGGTTCAAATAATTGAATTCAAACCTTCCAGTTCTATCGCCAAATACAACCGACTCAAACAAACCAAAATTCAATTTCTTCCCAACATTAAAACTCAAGTGGTGAAAGGCCACATACTTAATTGGATAGGGAGCATTATTCGAGCTTCTATTTTCGGCCGTCATGCGATTAAGCTGAAACACATAATTCAATTTCCAAACTTTCAGGTTTGTCTTTAGATATTGCGATGGAGGTGCGTAGTCTGAAAAAATCAACGAACGATATCCATTGCCTAAAAACATCCGATCATGGCCAAATTGCATATAGATATGCTTGCTAATATCAAAATCGATGTAACCACGTGCATGAAAGTAGTCAACTCCATTAGTTTTGAAGGGTTTCCAGAAACCTTCGTGTGGTAATACCGAATACTTAGAAACTTCTTCACGTACGTAAGATGGGAGGATAGATTGATTTTCGCCTATATACGTGTAGAATCCTATTTTCCGATCTACCATACCCCTAATTTCTAATCCTCTTGTATTGATAAAGAGGGTTTCATCAGTACGTGAATCTTTACCTAAACCCAGATATAATACGGGATTCACATGAAGATCAAATTCAGGCTTATCCAAAATCAGGAGATCAGATTTTTTCTTATACAATTGCTTCAAAAATGGCTTTGCGCTGTTGCTGCTTTCAGCCCTACTCCACTCCCAGTTATCATTTCTCAAATATTCATAGTTGAATAAATCACTTGGCGAGATAAACACTTTATCCTTGCTATTAAGCGAGTCGATAAAAGCAATGATGGAAGACCGCTTATATTGTTTCACCGATGTAAACAATTCTGGCGCTACTCTTCCTGCCTTTATTTCATATCGATCTATCCAATGATAATAGTCCTCGTTGAGCGGGGCATTAGTGCTTTGGGCAAACCCAGGAACCTGAATTAGTAGAATAGACAGGATAGAAAGTATCTGCCAATTCAAGAATTCTAAGCACTTTATCACTCCTGTCATTAGTTTCATTGAATACCAGTTATCCTTGCAAAGTCAGAAATAACGTTTAAAATTCAGGCAAAATACCTGTTTCCTAAAGAATTTCTAAACCTCTCCCTTGCAAATCGTAGCCAGTTCCTTATTTTTGCAGTCCTTTAAGATAAAAGATATGAAGAAAGGTATTCACCCAGAGTATAAAGAAGTGGTTTTCTGGGACACTTCCAGCGATTTTAAGTTTTTAACCCGTTCTACCACGTTCTCCAAAGAGACCGTAAAATGGACTGATGGCAAGGATTATCCTGTTATTAAAGTGGAAGTAAGTTCAGCTTCTCACCCATTTTTCACCGGTAAGAAGATGTTTTTGGACACCGCAGGTCGCGTTGAGAAATTCCAAAAGAAATACAAAAAGAAAGAGTCAGAGGCGTAGACAAATTTGTTGTAGGGTTTCTAATAAGAAGGTCTTCCATTTCGAAGACCTTTTTTTATTCGTCATTGCCGTATTGGTCAACCAACATACCTGACTAAATACACCTCAAGAAGTAAAGGCAACTGTTATTAGGTTGGGTTTGACCTATAAAACAAAACAATCCTGTGTAATTTTGCATAATGAACGTTATTCTATTTGACGATCCTACCATTCGTGTTGATTTGCTCCCTCTTACATTTACGCGACCGATTGGATCTATTCGTATTGGAATTTTAACAATCGCTGAAAAGTGGGGCAATTATTTTGGTGTCAACCCCTCCTTTTCTACTGAGGAATACCTTTCCAAAAAATTTAGCGCCCATCTTACCCATGATAATTATTGGATTAATGGTGCAGTTTGTCCCGATCCCCAATTGGTGAATGCAATCGGTTCTCTGAAGACTGGAGAAGGATTGATGAAGGATTCGCGGGTAATTGCATTACGTACACCTGAAGATGAAATTCCTGAAGTTATAAGCGGATCAGTTAAAGAATACACTGAAAGCATCACTATCATTAATCAGGTTTGGAAAATTTTTCAACTCAATGGCTCACAAATAAGGGCAGATTTCCAACTCATCACAAAAGACAGGAAGTCAGCCGGCATCCATGACAAGCATACCCGCACCTATTCAGAAGAAAATATTTTTGTGGAAGAGGGTGCCTCAATTAAAGCTGCTCTTTTAAATGCCGAAAACGGCCCAATCTATATTGGCAAGAATACTCACATTCACGAAGGTGCCTTGATACGTGGACCATTTGCCCTCTGTGAGGGATCGCACGTTAATATGGGAGCCAAAGTAAGAGGCGACACAACTGTTGGCCCTTATTCAAAAATTGGTGGCGAAGTTAGTAATACCGTTCTCTTTGGGTACAGCAGTAAAGCGCACGATGGCTTTCTTGGAAATTCTGTTATTGGCGAATGGTGCAACCTTGGTGCTGATACGAATACGTCAAACTTGAAGAACAACTACGAAAATATTAAAATATGGAATTATGCTAAGGAAGGATTTAAAGATACCGGCTTAATGTTTTGCGGTTTAATCATGGGCGACCATAGTAAGTGCGGCATTAATATGATGTTCAACACAGGTACGGTAGTGGGCGTAAGTGCCAATATCTTTGGGGATGGCTATCCCCGCACCTTTATTCCATCATTTGCCTGGGGAGGCGCTTCGGGTTTTGAAACGTTCCAATTAAACAAAGCATTGGAGACCGCAACCAAAGCAACGGACAGACGAAATATTTCATTGGAAGAGTTTGACAAGGAAATTCTAAAGTACGTATTTGAACATTCCTCAAAATTTAGAGTTTGGGAACGAAAGCAAATATGAAATTTTCTTCTATTCCAGGACTTAGTGAAGTAAAAGCAATGTTGATTGATTCAGTGAAATCAAATCACAATGCACATGCTCAGTTATTTCTAGGAAAAAAGGGAGCGTTAAACTTACCTCTGGCACTTGCCTACTCCACTTATCTTCATTGCCAAAATAAAGGTGAAACAGATTCCTGCGGAGCATGTGCTGCCTGCACAAAAAGCCTAAAATACATCCACCCCGACACCAATTTTGTCTTCCCACTCAGCAATATGAAGGGTGACAAAGACGAAGAACGCTTCAAAGCAGATATGCTGAAAAACTGGCGTCAGTTTCTAATAGAACAACCCTTCGGGAATTTGGATGATTGGACAAACTTTTATGGAGGTGAAGACAAGTTGGCCCTAATTTCAAGAGAGGAAAGTCGCGAAATAATTAGATCTCTTTCTCTTAAACCTTTTGAAAGCAAGTTTAAGGTGATGCTAATCTGGCAACCAGAATATATGCATCCATCGGCTGCCAACGGTATTTTAAAAATTCTGGAAGAACCACCTCCAAATACATTCTTCTTTTTAGTAACAAATGCTGCAGAGAGATTGCTGCCAACTATTTTGTCCAGGACTCAAATCATTCAGGTGCCAATGTTAACTGACCAGGAGATTGAACAATACCTAGCGGCAAAGCCTGATCTTGAGGAAACTCGAAGAAAAAAAATTGTGCAACAGGCAGAAGGTGATTTGAACCTCGCCATAAAGCTTATCGATACAGAGGAAGACCACAATCAGGAAATTTTCACCAATTGGATGAGGTCATGTTTTAAGAAAGATTATGGAAGTTTAGTTGGTCTGGCCGACAATTTCCATGAATTGGACAAGATGAGTCAACGCAACCTGCTTAATTACGGCCAAAACATGATCAGAGAAACTCTTTTGCATCGCGCGGGGGCAACACAGATCAACAGGGCAACTGGCAATGAGCTTAAATTCATTCAAGATTTTAGTAAAGTCATGACTACATCCAAAATCGAGAAAACCAACCAACTAATGAATGAGGCTGGCTTTTTTCTGGAGAGAAATGGAAGTGCCAAAATGATTTTTCTCGATTTATCCATTCAAATCTCAACAATTATCAAGTAAGTCGTCTAATTGAGGCAATTCGTCTACATCAAAGCCATTTGACATTTTCTTCTTTCGGAATTAAACTTTCTGGCTTGAATATGCATCTAAGGTAAAACTATGGCAGCCATAATGCCGTACAACTGTTGTATGAGATTGCTTAAAATATTTGTGTTGGTTGGATTAGTGGGGATAAGCCGGGTGGGATTTGGGCAAGGACGTGAGGAGATGAGCCTGCCCGGCTACCAACATTCTGATATAGTAAGGTCAATGAAGGTTTATCCAAATCCGGCAACTGATTTTATTAATTTAAAACTAGATGCTCCAAATGCCCGTCATGTAAAGTTAACGCTACATACTATTATTGGAAATTCCCTAGAAGTAGAAAGCGAAATAATTGATGACAATGAAGTCCGTTTAAAAGTGAAAGACTTAACAACTGGCTATTATCTTCTCGCAGTAAAAGACGAACGATCAGGATTCAAAGGGGTTTATAAATTCCTAAAGCGATAATTCTATTTTATGAGTTTGTAATCGATCGCTGTCCCCCACGTCTTAATTTTAGATATTCAAGTTTTTCAACTCTCCGGTTGATTAACTACTTTTCAGGTTCAATAACCTGACCTTGCTTCCTTTTATTTTAGCTATCGACATTGGAACAACAAGCACAAAAGCCATTGCGGTCACTGCAACTGGAAAAGTGCTAGCGACACATACTGTTGCCTATCCTACCTATTATCCAAAACCTGAGCACTCAGAACAAAATCCCCTTGAAATTCTGCAAGCCGTAAAGATTTGTATTTCCAAAACACATGAGGAATGTAGAATCCATCAATTATTAGGATTATCTTTTAGTGCTGCCATGCATAGCTTGATGGCCACTGACTCGGCCGGAACTCCCCTTTCGTCCCTCATCATTTGGTCAGACATGAGAAGTACTGAGCAAGCTGATGATCTTATCTCACGTGGTGTAGCCTACAAAATTTATGACGCAACTGGCACAGCTATTCACCCCATGTCACCTTTGTGTAAACTGATGTGGTGGAGAAAGTATCAACCCGAACTCATCAATAAGACATTTAAGTTTCTTTCGATCAAAGATTACATTTTACATTATTTCACCGGTCAATGGTTGACTGATTATTCTGTAGCATCAGCGAGTGGTCTTTTCAATATTAGGTTGAAACAATGGAATGAAGACTCGCTAAAAGAAGCTGGGATAACAACGCACCAACTTCCTACTCCAGTTCCAACAACACAGGTTATCACTTCGATTAAAAACGAGGTGTGCGATGAACTAAAATTTCCGTACAACCTGAAGATAATACCAGGAGCCAGCGATGGCTGCCTCGCCAACCTAGGCACCAATTCAATCCACTTGAATGAACTTTCTTTAACTATCGGCACAAGCGGGGCGGTGCGAAGGATTGTAACTGGACCCAAAAGCGACCCAGAACAAAGAATCTTCAATTATGTGTTGACCGATAACCGTGTTGTCATTGGAGGTGCTACAAATAACGGTGCCGTCCTTCTTCAATGGTTCGAACGGATTTTTGGAAAACAAACAGGAAGTAATTCCATTTATGAAGACGTGGAAAAAGCCTGCCAAAAAGATTCAACGAGTAATGGTCCTATTTTTCTTCCATATATATTGGGCGAGCGAGCACCCATTTATGATTCACTCGCAAGAGGAGTATTCTTTGGTTTAAATATTCAGCATGAGCCAATTCACCTTTTACGATCGCTGATTGAAGGAATTTGCTTCTCCTTGCTAAGCATAGCGAATAGTCTAAAAGAAGTATCTGGAGATTATGAAGTCATTTTTGCCAGTGGAGGCTTCATCCGATCATCGGGTTGGGTTCAACTTCTGGCTGACATTTTTGGGAAGCAAGTGAAGGTAGTTGCCCAAGACGATGCCTCCGCTATCGGGGCTGCCCGATTGGCATTTGAGGCCCTGGGTATAGAGGAAAAATTCTTTGAAAAGCAAAATGAAGAGGTTATTTACTACCCAAACCCCAAGGTTTACGAGAGTTATCAAAAGAAATTTGAAATCTTTCTTTCGCTTTACAGAAATCTAAAGCAGGATTTTTATAATCTTTCGAAGTTGGAACGATCCATTATCAATTAATTAACCCGACAAACTGAATTTTCTATGCAAATCGGACTCATCGGCTTGGGCAAAATGGGATACAATCTCGCCCTTAATTTTAAAAGCAAAGGCCATCAGGTGGTAGCATTTGATGTCAACAAAGCAGCGATGGACAAAATTGCCTCCGAAGGCATTACTACTGCGCCCTCCATTTCAGAATTGCCAAATTCATTACAAGGCAAACGAGTTATCTGGATAATGGTACCAGCAGGCAATGTGGTTGATGTCATCTTGGGCAATATTAAAAATCATCTGAAAGCGGATGACATCATCATTGATGGAGGAAACTCCCACTATAAAGATACGCTAGCAAGGTCTCGTGATCTTGAGAAAATGGGAGTCCACTATTTGGATTGCGGAACGAGTGGTGGTGTGAATGGAGCCTTGCATGGTGTATGCACAATGATCGGAGGAAAGAAAGATGTTTTCGATTACTGCGAGACTCTGTTCAAATCTATTTCGGTGCCTAATGGGTATTTGTATTGCGGTAAAAGTGGAAGTGGACATTTTACAAAGATGGTACACAACGGAATTGAATATGGTATGATGCAGTCCATTGCCGAAGGGTTGGAAGTATTGCATAAATACGACAGCGAAGTAAACCTTGCTTCAGTGACTAAGGTATGGAATCATGGATCAGTAGTTAGGAGTTGGCTAATGGAATTAACCCAACATGCACTTGAAAAAGATGAGAACCTCGAATCCATAAAGGGAATTATGCATTCATCGGGCGAAGGCAAGTGGACAGTGGAGACAGCCTTGGAACTAGGAGTTCCTACTCCTGTTATTACAATGTCATTGCTTACCCGGTATCGTTCGCAGCAGGTGGATACCTTCTCCGGCAAAGTGGTTGCAGCTCTGCGGAATGAATTTGGAGGTCACGCTGTGGAAAAGAACTAAAGATTCTTAAGTGAATCCTTTTATCGCAACTGCCCAATTCATTTTATTATTTTCAATTACCACCTCTTGCCTAACAGTTCAAAAATTAAATGCCTCACTTGAGCAGCCTCTCATTGATATTGCATCAACAGGAGATCTGAATAAGCCCTTTGGAAAAATTTCAGTACCCAAAGGTATTGAGTTAGACAGCGTATTCTATCCTTCAGGATTTATTCCCCAATCTTTCAGCACTAGAGCAGGCGTATTAATTCTACCCCTACTTTTCTATAACCGGTTTCAAACTAATTATCAAACTTTATTAGGCGCAAGAGAATTTAAACAGCCTATCAATGAAGCATTCAAGGAGCGATTTGAGTCATTACTTCATTCATGCGAAGATTCTGTTCTTGTGTCAAAGAAAAAATATAAACTTACAATCGATCTTCAGTCGTGTCAGGTTCAAGGAATTTATGTATATGGCTCATGGAGTGCTTTCTACATATACGGAACCATTACCGGTTTAATAGCGCATGGAAGAAATGCCTCCTCCTATGTTCGACTGAGATGGGAGCTATCAGAAGAAAATGAATCAGTCGTCAGCGGCAATGTGATGGTGACACTCAAAGATTCATACCTAGGGTCAGTTAATGGCTTCCTGACTGCCAACGGCAAGCGAGTGGAGTTGGATAAAGATAATTTAACCTTTGGAATCCCTTTTCAAACTCAGATGGATAAGGACCCATACCTCAATCCACTACACCTCAATAAGATGGTACAGGTCTTGTGCTTAAGTCTAGATGAAGCCAGTAAAACTATTTTGCGGGATATTCAAGGCTACTTCACTAATCAGGAAATGATTTTACAGAATTGAACGTTCTACCTGCTAACAACTACAGCATCCTCTAAAATAAAATTTCCATGTTCAAGGTCTGATGGATTCAGTTTCAATTTTCCTTTTACCCGGATAAATTGATCTGCTTCAAACCGATCAGGCTTAGATTTGAAACTAACCTCGGCAATAGACTCAGGCCCAGCACCACCGCAAAAAAAACACTGGCTATAGGGAAACTTAGACAAAATGATATACGCATCACCGTCTACATCAATGGGCAGATAATATCCTTCCAGATTTATATCTTTCCCCACCAATGCATTGAGATCGGCAGGAAATTCTGGAAACATAAAATACTCCTGAGCTTTTTCATTATACTTTGCTTCAAACTTAGTTTTAGCAAATGAAGCCCAGCCATCGGCTTGAGCAAAGGCTGTTGCAGTAAAAAATAAGAGTGGAAATACTAACGTAAGGTTCTTCATGACACAAAGTTAATTACCAGCGAGGACTTTATGAATATCGATTCGATAAGCTTGAAATGCCGGGATGAGGGAACACATTATACCCAACCCAATACTGCCAAGTAAGAGAAACCCTTCTTCTTGGTAGAAAACCCAAGCGCTGATACCCGTTTTTTGACTTTCTTCAACCAAAATAGAAAAAATGTACAGCACTGCATGGCCGAGTGTGATTCCCAATAAGCTTCCCAAAATTGTAAGGGTAGTGCCCTCTAAAATGGTTACAAAAAATAACTTTCCGCGGCTGGCGCCCATTGAACGCATGATTGCTAAATCATACTTACGTTCCTTCAATGAATTATAAAGGGCGATAAATATACTAAGCCCAGAAATAAAAATGAGCACATAGGCAAACCCCATCATCGCCTTTACCCCTACTCCTAGAATTGAAAATAATCGGGCTGTCTCAAACGCAGGTGAAGCTGCCTGCATATTCGTTTGTGTATTAATAAATCGCGGCAACTGAATTACTGCCAGCGGGTTTCTAAATTTTAGTAAGAGGGAGGTGATCTCTCTAGTACTATCTCCCTCACCAACAGACGGAACAATGACAGAAGGTTTTGTAAGATTTTCCAATCGAACTTTCTTAGACTCTTCATGCACTTTCCACACACTTCCTATGTTGGTGAAAATCAAATTGTCTATTACGCTATTACTTGGTTTTAATATTCCTTTAACTATATAAAGACTTTCTTCATGTGCATGTCCATCTTTAACAAGGCCATGAGCACTTGCAAAGGAATCTCCTACTTTCAACTTCGAAACCTTTGCAGCAGTAGCGCCTACTGTTACGTCAAGATCTGCATTCCACCAGGTTCCTTTTTCAATTTCACCACGATATAGCTCTGCATAAGAACGATTGGTTCCTACGATCCGAAAATTCTGATAGCTGTCTCCTAGCGCAAGCGAAATTACACTTTTGACCAACCTATGTTTAGCCAATCGTTCGGCTTCCACCAGCTTAATGTTTCCGGTTGGAAAATCTACATGAAAAATATTGCATAGAATCAATTGCAGAGGGCTTCCTTTTGCCCCTACAACTAAATCAATTCCTTTGGTCGCAGCTGAGATCTTTTCTTCCATCTGCCTGCTGAAAAGCAACAAGATGGTAATCACAGAAATTCCAAGTGACAAAAGAAAAATAGTAAGGCCAGTGCTGAGTGGTTTAGTCCTAAGATAGCTCCAGACCAGTCTAATTGTCGACATAGCATTACGGATTTTGAGAAAGCACCAGTTGCTTATTTACACGTCCCTTCAAGCGCTGATCGTGTGTGGCAATAATAAGAGTGGATTTACTTTGAGATGCTACATCCATCAACAGATCAATGACTTTATCGCAACTCTTATCATCGAGTGCAGAGGTTGGTTCATCTGCCAAAATGATAGACGGTTTGTTCAAAATCGCTCTCGCAATTGCCACCCGCTGCACTTGTCCTTGACTTAATTCTTGAATTCTTGATTTTTTCTTATCCGCCATGCCTAATTGATCCAATACTTCTGATACTCGACTCGTGTCCTGTTTCATCTTAGCCAGAAAGGGTGCCATTAGTAAATTTTCTTCAACTGTTAGCGCGTTGATCAAATGGTTTTTTTGGAAAATAAAACCTAAGTGCTTTCCCCGAAAGTGGTCCAGTTGAGACTCCGATAACTTTGTAATATCGGTCTCATCGACTTGAACTATGCCTTGTTGAGACTTTAATAAACCACTTATCAAATGAAGCAGGGTAGTCTTGCCGCTCCCAGAATCACCGAGCAATAACCAATGTTCTCCCTTTATTATGGAAAAATCCATGAAATGAATTTTCTTTTCGGAAGAATAACTATAAACA
Source organism: Bacteroidia bacterium (assembly GCA_031384515.1). Classification (GTDB taxonomy): domain Bacteria; phylum Bacteroidota; class Bacteroidia; order Cytophagales; family Cyclobacteriaceae; genus ELB16-189. Next base: position 46,528 of record JANNAQ010000050.1, on the reverse strand, counting down.
AGCCCTTTTACATCGACCATATGTACCGCTAAAGATTAGCAACCTAATTCATTTGACACAAATTAAAAAAAGCCTTATTAAACTGAACAAAAACGAGTCGTTGGTTCACTTAACAGACAAGCAAGGAAGTACAATACAATTATCTACAGCAGGAGCAGCGTTAGTTGGTTTTGGTTTAGCTGCCATTGTTGGTGCCGATTCTCCTGGAGTCATCATCGGCATTCCTTCTGTGCTGGCATTGATAACCCACCGAATATTGTTCCATAATTTCAAATCAAAAAATCTTGGAGCAGATATTCGTAGTAGCCTAAAAAGAAAACACGATTACAAATTTTCAGTCAATCTATCTCCGGAGAATTATCTGATAAACAAAAAGATTCCGTCACAGAATTATGCGCCTCAATCGTACAATCAACTTCAAAATTCGATGGTCAAACTGAGATTTACGTTTTAAGTTCCTCTTAAAAAAGTATGCCTCGAACTATTTCACAAAACCAATCTCTTTCAGGCCTACGGAAATCTTTTCGCCTTTATGCAACATAATTAGTCTTCCATTATCTTCAACACCTAAAATAACCCCGTTAAATTCTTCATCTTTCAATCTAAATTGATGAGGTTCTCCGTTCCAATACAGGTGCTCGAGATATTCTTGCTTCAATAATTCCTTTTTACCCGATCGAAGCTTCAAATAATATCCCTCTAGCATTTCGAGTAATAAATTCAATTCCAAAGCTCGATCAAAATGATAGCCTGCAACTAAACTCATGGAAGTAGGTCCAGTCATGGAAAATGACTTCTGATTTACGTTTAATCCAATTCCAACAATAGAATGTTGAATCGTATCCACGCGCAACAAATTCTCAATTAAGATCCCGCAGATTTTACAATCGCCCACTAAAATGTCGTTCGGCCATTTGATTTTAGCTCCTTCCGGTATTCGTAAGGCTAAAAACTCTCGAAGTGCGAGGGATACCACCATGGTAAGAAAAAATTGATCACTCGCAGGCAGAAAGGAAGGTTTGAGGATAATACTAAATGTCAGATTCATGGATGGCTCAGACTCCCATGAATTACCCCGTTGGCCTCTGCCGGCAGTTTGGTCGTCCGTGATTACAACCGTTCCTTCCGCCAAATCCTTATTTCGCATCAATTCAGCAGCTAGGGAATTTGTGGAGTGACATTGTGGCACAAAAACCTGATTTTGGCCGATGAAAAGGGTATTGGCAGGGATTTTATACAAGGTAAAAAGAGTTAGCTTTGTAGTCCGTCCATTTTTTAAAACACCGAAGATAGTTAATGGCTAAAAAGAAGAAGGTTAATTCCGAAAAACTTAGCGAAGCGATAGTTAAAGGAATGCAGGAAAAGAAGGGTTTTGATATAGTAGTCATGGATCTGAGAAAGGTAAAAAATGCAGTTGCCGACTTCTTCGTGATCTGTTCAGGAAACTCAGACAAGCAATTGGATGCGATTTCAGATTCAATTGACGAATATGTTTTTAAAAAAATAAAAGAAAATCCATGGCACAGCGAGGGTAAAAACAATAAAGAGTGGATGCTTCTCGACTATATCAATGTAGTTGCACATGTCTTCAAGAAAGAAAAGAGAAATTTCTATGCCCTCGAAAAATTGTGGGGCGATGCTGAGATTACTGAGATTGAAGACTAAACAAACTTAAATCACTTATCAACGTTATCTAATCGTAATTTTTATTGGAATGGCAGACAAAGACAGGAAAGATAGTAAAATCAACCCTCCCCGTATACCGAAACCAAACTACCAGATTTGGGTCATCTTATCACTTGTAGGTGTAATACTGGCGGTTAGTTTCTTTACCAAATCGAATGAATTGGTTGAAATTCAAAGCAGCCGCTTTGAAGACATGGTTCAGCGAAGAGACATTAAGAAGTTAGTGCTTATAAAAAATGAAGAGCTTATTGAAATAACACTTAAGCCAGAAGCCCTTCAAAATGCAGCTTACAAACAAGAACTGGATGGCAAAGGCCCAATGGGTTTAAATGCCAATGGCCCTCATTACAAATACAAAATTGGTTCAATTGATAAGTTCTATGAGCAATATGAGGCTATTGTTAAAAATGTGCCTCGCGAACAAAAGATAGATTTACAGGTAGAAGAGCGAAGCGATGTAACAGGCATGCTGCTGAACTGGGGCTTCTTATTCCTATTGTTATTTGGTTTTTGGATGCTAATGCGAAGGATGACCGGTGGCGGTGGACCCGGAAGTCAAATTTTTAACATTGGAAAATCGAAAGCTGCATTGTTTGACGCAGAAAGCAAGGTAAAAATAACCTTTGCGGATGTTGCTGGATTGGAAGAAGCCAAAGAAGAAGTAAAAGAAATTGTTGATTTCCTTAAGACACCTCAAAAGTTTACGAAGCTTGGTGGAAAAATACCAAAAGGCGCACTCTTAGTTGGGCCTCCAGGAACCGGAAAGACGTTATTAGCAAAAGCTGTTGCGGGTGAAGCTGCTGTTCCTTTCTTCTCCTTATCGGGATCTGATTTTGTGGAGATGTTTGTAGGTGTTGGTGCTGCCCGTGTAAGAGATCTATTTAAACAAGCTAAAGAAAAAGCTCCTTGCATTGTTTTCATCGATGAGATTGACGCGATTGGTCGTTCTCGCGGAAGAGGTCAAATGCCCGGATCGAATGATGAGCGTGAAAATACATTGAATTCATTACTCGTTGAGATGGACGGTTTTGCTACTGACAGTGGAGTTATCATTTTGGCGGCAACAAACCGACCAGATGTTTTAGACGTAGCTTTACTTCGCCCAGGTCGCTTCGATCGACAGATCAGTATTGATAAACCTGATATTGCAGGCCGTGAACAAATTTTTAAAGTTCACTTGAAGCCAATCAAACTTGCCAAAGATCTAGATGTAAAAAAATTGGCAGCACAAACACCAGGTTTTGCAGGTGCTGAGATTGCGAACGTCTGCAATGAGGCTGCTTTGATTGCGGCACGTAGAGATAAGAATGAGGTAGATATACAAGATTTTCAGGATGCGATTGATCGCGTGATTGGCGGACTTGAGAAGAAGACAAAAATTATTTCACCAGAAGAAAAAAAGATTGTCGCTTATCATGAAGCGGGTCACGCTGTTGCCGGTTGGTACCTTGAGCATGCTGATCCGCTCGTAAAAGTGAGCATAGTGCCGCGCGGTGTTGCTGCATTGGGGTATGCCCAATACCTTCCAAAAGAACAGTTCTTATATCAAACAGAACAACTTATTGATGAAATGTGTATGACCTTCGGAGGACGTGCTGCAGAAGAAATTGTGTTTGGTAAAATATCTACTGGAGCACTTAGTGATCTGGAACGGATAACCAAGATGGCCTATAGCATGGTCACCGTCTATGGTATGAATAAAGAGATTGGTCACCTTTCGTTTTTCGACTCAAAACAATCGGACTATACCTTTAATAAACCGTACTCTGAAGCAACTGCCGAACGGATAGATCAAGAGGTAAAGAAAATCATTGACAGCGCTTACGAACGCACAAAAGACTTATTGACACATCACCGTGATCATCTTGAGATATTGGCCAAAGAACTTTTGGAAAAAGAAATTCTCTTCCAAGCGGATCTTGAACGATTGATCGGAAAACGGCCATTTGATAATCAGACTACGTACCAGAAATTCACGAATGGAAAAGATCATAAAGAAGAACCTGTAGAAAAGAAGGAAGAACCTTCCGTTCAAGTAGAATTAAATGGAGAAGTGAAACAGGAGGTAACGGGCGAAACCCCGAAGTAGCGATAATCTTGATAAACGATGGGCCCTCCTGACTTAAATCGGGAGGGTCTCTTTTTTTATGCTTTTATTTGTCTTAGGAAGACTTCCAGTTACCGCATTCAAAGAATGACAATTACCCTGCCACCCAATAAGAAAATATATTTTGCTTCTGATTTTCATTTGGGAGTACCCAATGATGCTATCAGTTTGGAGAGGGAAAAACTAATCGTTAACTGGCTGGAATCGATCAAGCATGATGCTCACTCGATTTATTTGGTCGGTGACATTTTTGACTTCTGGTTTGAATACAAGCAAACTATACCAAAAGGATTTATTCGATTTCAAGGTAAGCTTGCTGAGTTACGAGAAGCTGGACTACCAATTTACTTTTTTACAGGCAATCATGACTTGTGGATGTCTGATTACTTTCCAAACGAACTAGGCATTATCATTTATCGAGAGCCACAGCTGCTTCAAGTTGGAGAAACAAAAATTCTGATTGGTCATGGCGATGGTTTGGGCCCTGGGGACAAGACTTACAAGCTTTTAAAAAAGTATTTATTCAACAGTCCATTCTTTCAGTGGCTGTTTCAATGGCTTCATCCAAACATAGGCATGGTGCTTGCTAACAAATGGAGCAAGAGTAGCCGAATCAGCAATATGAAACTGGAAGAAAAATTTAACGGGGAAGACCGAGAGTTCCTATTCGCCTATTGTCGGGAACTTGAACAAAAGCAGCACCACGATTTTTATGTTTTTGGCCACAGGCATCTTCCATTGGATTTAAAAGTAAGCGAAGGAAGTCGCTATATTAATTTAGGTGAATGGGTTCATTTTAGTACCTACGCTGTTTTTGATGGTCAATCAATGGAGTTAAAAAGTTTCAAAAAATGAAACTACCAACTACTCTTATCCTAGTTCTAGTTTATTTCCTTTCTTCGGGTCAATCAAAAAAAATTGCCTCTTTCAACACTGCCTCTGATGTCGTTTCTGCAGCAATAGACCGAGCAGGAGATTTTTATCTGGTGCTTAAATCAGGTGAGATTCAAAAATATGACAAGAACGGGATAGGCCTAGGTACCTATATTCACGTAGGTACACCCACTCTCTTCGACCCTTCGAATGCCATTCGCTTATTAGTATACTATAAAAAGACACAAGAGTTTGCCTGGCTTTCACCGGATCTGGGAATCAATCCATTTGAAACTATTGATTCTTTAATTGCGATAGAGATAGGACTAATCTGCCCATCAGGCGATCAAAATTTATGGGTATTAGATGAAGCCGACCTTGGCATAAAGAAATTAAGTCTTAGAGATGAAAGAGTGTTGACAGAATTCTCCATTAATGGTCTGTTCAAAGAAAACAACTTTACATTGATGCGAGAATATCAAAATTTTCTTTTTCTCCTCGATCCTAAGACTGGAGTTACCGTATACAATTCATTTGGAAAACAAATCCGAAAAATTCAGGAGGAAAACCTCACCTATTTTAATTTTCTGGGCGAGGAATTGTATTATAAACGAGGCAACCAATTAATATTCCTGGATCTTTTTACAGCTGAAACTCGAGAGATAAATGTTTCGCTACCGTCTGAATTTGTTCTTCTCACAGATGAGCGAATGATCCTAACTAATAGAAATCAAGTACAGATATTTGAATTTGTTCCCTGATTCTGGTCTATTCCCTGAGCAAAACCAATACAATAAATTTCATTCACTGTTCATTTTTGAACATCTTTGTACGAATCAGCGCAGGCAAACCTTGAAATACATTAATTCCGAACAGTCTGCGCATTGGCACAATTTTTCCTGTTCAAATATTCAATAAACCTAAAAAACTGTGAGCGAAGGCGGCAAAATTCTAATGATCGATGATGATGAAGATGTGCTTTTGGCAGCCAAGATGCTGCTCAAAAAGTATGGCTATCAAGTTATCATTGAAAAAAATCCAAACAAGATTCCATTTCTTTTAAACAACGACACCTATGACGTGATTTTGCTTGATATGAACTTTAGCAAAGACACCACCAGCGGCAAAGAAGGATTTGAATGGCTTAAGCAAATCAGAGAAAAGGATCCAAGTGCGGTAGTTATAATGATAACAGCATTTGGAGATGTAGAAATGGCCGTGCGAGCCTTGAAAGAAGGTGCTACAGACTTTGTATTAAAACCCTGGCAAAACGAAAAACTGATCGCCACAATTTCAACCGCTATCCGGCTAAAAAAATCGTACAACGAAGTTGATAAACTTCGCAAGGCCAAAGAGATGTTGGAGGAGCAAATAAGTCAACCCTTTAAAGATATCATCGGAAATAGCCCTGTTATTAAAGAAGTGTTTACACTAATTGATAAAGTAGCCAAGACTGATGCTAACATTTTAATACTAGGCGAAAACGGAACAGGTAAGGAGTTGATTGCCCGGGCGATTCATCAAAAATCTATGCGCAAAGATAACTCGTTCGTTTCCGTAGATATGGGAGCTATCACAGAAACGCTTTTTGAAAGCGAGCTCTTCGGACATAAAAAGGGTGCCTTTACAGATGCGCGAGAAGATAGGCCTGGCCGGTTTGAATTAGCAAATGGAGGAACCCTATTTCTAGACGAGATCGGCAACCTAACACTAAGCTTGCAAAGCAAACTATTAACGGCTTTGCAATCTCGACAAGTAACCCGAGTTGGTTCAAATAATTCAATGGAAGTTGATATTCGCCTGATCTGTGCAACCAATATGAACTTGCATCAAATGGTGAAGGAAGGAAAGTTCCGACAAGACTTGCTATATAGAATTAACACAGTAGAAATTACTATCCCGCCGCTCACCGAAAGAGGTGATGATATCCCCATGCTGGCCAATCATTTCTTGAATCATTATTCAAAGAAATACAGAAAAGACGTGCTTTCGATTTCTGCCGATGCCATGACCAAACTAAAAAAATATCCATGGCCTGGAAACGTTCGGGAACTTCAACACTCTATTGAGCGTGCATTAATCATGGCCGACTCAGCAACACTTCAGGAAAGTGATTTCTTATTTAGTCGCAAAGGAAATGACGCCATTAATGTAGATACTCTTAACCTTGATGAAGTGGAAAAAGCTGCCGTTGCCAAGGCCATACAACTTCATAATGGAAATATTTCAAAAGCGGCTGAGGAGTTAGGCTTAACACGTGCCTCCCTCTATCGCAGGATGGAAAAATATGGAATTTAACTGGCGTTCTCCTGTTTCCACAAGAGTTATCATTTTGGTTGCCACCATTTTCGCTCTTGCATTAATAAGCATTGGGGAGAATAGAAGTTATTTACTGATACTCGCCTTATTAGGCGCAATCGTTTTTCAAGTAAAGCACCTTGTTAAACTAGTAGAATCTCCTAATGAAAACTTTACCTCGTTATTCGACTCAATAGAATTAGACGACAATACCTCTTCCTTTAAAACAAGTAGTGAAGATCCAGGCGTTCAACAGCTACAAAAAAAATTGAATGAAGCGCTAGTCAAACTGCGATACACAAGAAAAGAGCGAGACTCAGAATATCAATTTTATAAAAATATCGTTCAGCATGTCGGTATTGGCATCCTCACGTTTAAGCGAGACGGGTCCATTCAAATTATCAACAGCGCAGCCAAACGCCTGTTACGTGTAAGTAAAGCTGACAGCATTGAGGATTTGCGCGAAATGAGCGAACCTCTAGTCGAATCGTTCCTTAAACTAAAAACGGGAGGTAGAGAATTGGTTCGCCTCAAGTCTGGCGATGAGGTGATTCAGCTTTCCGTGTATGCAATTGAGCTTACCCTTCGCGGTGAGGAGCTCAAACTTATTTCCATGAGCAATATCCAAAGTGAATTGGAGGAAAAGGAAATGGAAGCATGGCAAAATCTGGTACGCGTGCTTACTCATGAAATTATGAATTCTGTCACTCCGATATCGTCTCTGGCAGGTATTGTTGAAGAGGATCTGAAGCATAAACTTGAAAAGGGAAATCTAAATTTAAAAAAAGAAGAGGCTGAGGATATGCACCTGTCATTGCAAACCATCAGCAGAAGAAGTGAAGGGTTAATTCGCTTTGTCAAAGAGTTCAGGAATCTGACTCATATCCCTAAGCCAAAGCTTACGGAAGTTGGGGTCAAAAATCTATTGGAAGAAATGGCCATCCTTCATAAAAAAGAATTGGCCGATCATGGGGTCTCCATTTCCATCTCGGTTGATCCAGAGCACCTGACAATTAGTGTTGACAAAAATATGATTGAACAAGTGCTTATTAACCTGATAAAGAACGGCATTCAGGCATTTGATGAGCAGGCTGATAAGCGGATAGAGTTGACAGCCTTTGCAAGCGAAAAAGGAAGAGCTGCTATTTCCATAAAAGACAATGGCCAGGGAATTGATCCCGAGGCACTAGAAAAAATATTTATTCCCTTCTTCTCCACTAAGAAAACAGGATCAGGAATTGGCCTAAGTTTATCTAAACAAATCATGCGGCAGCACGAAGGCAGAATCTCCGTAAAATCAAAATTAGGAGAAGGGACCGAGTTTATATTGAGGTTTTGACATTAGGGTTCCTGAATAGCTTAAGTGGCTAGATTCCATCATATAGCCTTCCTTCATTCACAGGATTACCGAAAAGTTTTTTACCTTTACCAAATAGCCCACGTCTATGCCAGACATCCAAAAAAAAATCACGAGCATTTTAAAAGATAAGCTCGGCATTTCTGATTCAGAGATTACCCCCGATGCGAACTTTGTAAAAGACCTCGGAATAGACTCTTTAGATTATGCTGAATTGGTGATGGAATTTGAACAAACCTTTGATATCAAGATTCCTGATGACGATGCTGAAAAGATGCAGACTATTAGTCAGGCTGTTAAATATATTGAATCAAAATTAAGGAAGTAGTTGACGAGAGTTTACTTTTCTTGTAACTCGAAGTAGCTACAAAACCGCTTCATTTTTTCTGCCACATTCGTTAAAAACGGTTCTTGCTTTTCCGGTTTTTCTACCGGAGAAAAAAACCAACCGTTTTTCTCCTCATTCCAGAAGACCATAAATTTTTCATAATGAATTAACAGTACATCCCGATCGTATATCTCCTCACCTTCTTTATCAAAAAGTCCTGTGAACTGTAAAAGGATATGTTCCTTCTTGTACAATTCGCCCTTTTGACATTCAATACTATTTAGCCTCATCAAAAGTCTGGCTTCCAGATCCCAGGCTTTAAACTTTATTTTTCGAGGCTTAAAATCTGGTGATGTCATACGGATACGATTCTTTAATTTTGATCTGCCAATTCATGAACGAAAATAGCAAGGTATTCTTCATTATCAATAAGTATTCTGGGGCTGGCTTCAGAGCCGATCTGGAAGGTCAAATCGTTTCCCACTGTGAAGCCCTCAACCTGGAATGCACCATTGAGTTCACTAAAGAACAAGGTCATGCGAAAGAATTAGCAATAAAAGCCTCCTCGCTCGGGTTTACTAAAGTATTTGCTGTCGGTGGCGATGGCACAGTAAATGAAGTTGCTCAAGGCCTTGTCAATTCAAAGACTTCTATGGGTATTATTCCCAAAGGATCAGGCAATGGGTTGGCACGTCATTTACAAATACCCATGAGCATTAAGAAGTCATTGTCGCTATTGAGTTCCAAAAAAACAATATTGATGGATACGCTAATTGTCAACGGAAAACTTTCAGTGAATATCGCTGGGATTGGTTTTGACGGGCACGTAGCTGGATTGTTTGGTAAAAATGGAAAAAGGGGATTGATTGGATATCTCAAACTGGTCACGAAAGAATTCTTCGGCTTTCAAGAATTTGAAGTAGAAATGATGGCAGATGACAAGGTGTTGAAGAGAAATGTTTTTATTCTCGCCCTTGCCAACTCATCACAATTCGGTAACAACGCAACGATTTCACCATTTGCCTCCGTATTTGACGAATTAATTGATGTCTGTTTTATCAAGAAGGTATCGCTCTTTCAATCCATCGGCTTTGCCAATAAATTATTTACCGGAAAAATTAATACCTCATCTCTTGTTGAGATCATAAAGGCAAAAAAAGTGAGTATCCGATTTCCGAGGCTTATGCCCTACCATATTGATGGCGAGCCAATGGAACCTGAATCAGTCTTTGAAATCGCTTTGCAGGCAGCATCATTAAGAATGATCGTCCCGGAAAGTCCAATATCTCATTAGACCATTTAAATAAGAAGTGGTTTTCAAAGAAATACCGTAATTGGGGTAACAACCCTTTTGGCGTATTTCGTTTAAGTAATTGATTCAACCCCCTCTAAGCCCAAAGTAAATGAAAAAACTAATTACGCTATCTGTGCTCCTGCTTTTGACTGGATGGTCAATAGCCCAAACACTTTCTCAACCACCTAGTGGAGACAATCAGAAATCAAGTATTACACAGTGGATTGGCCCTGTGGATGTAACCATTACCTACAGTAGCCCCGATGTAACAGGCCCAGCTGGTGAGGATCGCAAAGGTCACATTTGGGGAGAGGTAGTCCATTATGGTTTCATTGATCAGGGTTTTGGCACCTCTAAAGCTGCTCCCTGGCGGGCTGGTGCGAATGAAAACACCGTCATCTCTTTTTCACATGACGTAAAAATTGAGGGCAAAGACCTAAAAGCTGGAACTTATGGACTTTTCCTAGCCATAGAAAAGACAGGACCATGGACTTGGATTTTTTCTAAGAACAGCACCAGTTGGGGAAGTTATTTCTACGATGCCAAAGAAGATGCTTTGAGAGTACCCGCAACCCCATTGGATGCAACTCACGAAGAGTGGCTCACCTTCGGGTTTGACAACCGTCTTCCAAATTCTGCAACTGCTTATCTAAAATGGGATAACAAACTGGTACCTTTTAAAATTGAAGTTCCCAACATTGCTGAACTTTATGTTTCAAAGATGCGTGAGGAATTACGTTCTTCTACAGGATTCGATTATCGCAATTGGTCTATAGCAGCAGCGTATTGTGCTCAACATAAAATCAACTTAGAAGAAGCTCTGACTTGGGCAGATGTGGCCATGAGCCCTGCCATTGGTGGCGTAGAAGACTTTACAGGATTAAACACTAAAGCAAATGTTTTACGTGCTATGGGTCGCGAAGCGGAAACGATTCCTATAATGGACAAGGCTATCAAAATCCCGAATACACCAGTAGGCGCGATACATCAGTACGCGAGAGGTTTATTAACTGCAGGACAAAAAGAAAAAGCAATGGAAGTTTTTCAATACAACGCCAAAGTACATCCTGAAGATAAGTTTACTACAAATGTGGGCTTAGCCAGAGGATATGCAGCCATGTCTGATAAGAAAAACGCAATTAAACATTGGGAGCTCGCCATTAAAAACATTCCTGCAGATCAGAAAGGAAACATTAGTTTATATGAAGGTGAGTTGAAAAAAGTAAAAGAAGGGAAATAGTAAAATAGTGCTCCGTAATCAGTTTGAAAGGACTGATTACCGATTTCCTTTGAACTGCCAGCCATTACCCTACTCGCTTTGCCTTATAACCTTCCTGTACTAGAATACCGATTATCTTATCGCGAAGATCTCCCTGTATTATTATCTGCCCATCCTTAGTGGAACCTCCAACACCGCATTTTGTTTTTAATTTCTTCCCCAGCAATTCAAGATCATCAGTGCTTCCTATAAAGCCTGTTACCAAAGAAACTTGTTTGCCCGCTCGTGCACTTTTATCCAAAGAGACTTTAAGGTTTTGTTGCTGAGATGGTAAGGTATTCTCAACACTTTTCTCATGGGTCTGATAATTAAAATTTTGATTAGTTGAGTACACTACTCCATCGCGGTTTTTCCAATCATTATTTTTTTTCATAGGATTGACATGAATAAAAAGATCATGTTTAAAATTAAGATTAAGAACGTTACTATTCCAAGGTTAAATTGGAATTCAATTCCCCATTTTTTGGAAATGGTAATCATCGACAAAACAAATAGTAGTATAGGGGCAAAACTAAAATTACCGTACAGCGTGGCCAGGTTAGTAAGCCTGTACTGATTGGCGTTTTCTACAGTTTCAAGAATTCCTAAAAAAGGGGAAGTGTGTATCTTAACAATTGACCCAAATGGGAAGTTTGTTAACACGTCATAGCTAATTGGAAAATGATGCCCCTTATCTGTTACTAAGAAATCCGTTCTAAGATTCCGAAATGCCATAATTCGAACTGAATGAGGATCGGTCATAACTCGTTCTTCAGTAACTTTTGCAGGCAGGGAAAAATCCATCCATAGCAGGAGGCACCATGCGAATCCAACCCACGCCATTTTTTTGATAAGAGGCACAGAACGCTGCATCAATATAGTTTGCTCAGATGGAACGGACGGTCGTTGACCCTTGTATCCCTTCTCTTGTCTCTTTCGATAAGCCGGATCACGGTGCAATTGTTGATCGGGCTGCGCGATTGATGATTGGGCAAGCATCTGATTATATAGATTTCTAGCCAATGGATCACCCAAAACTTCGTAAGCAGCATTTACTTCCTTAAATAAAGCCTCTGCTTCCGGTAGAGGATTTTTGTCAGGATGTAATAGTATGGCGAGTTGCCGATAAGCGCGCTTAATTTCCTCCTCTCCGGATTGCGGAGTAACACCCAATATTTCGTAGTAATTTTTCAAGATAAAGAACTGCAAAGATGGATTTCAGGACTAAAACGTGCACTAGCATTTAAAAGTACAATCATAATCAGCCAAAACAGTTATAAAAAATAAACCCGCGCCTAAAATTAGACACGGGCTTACCAAAATTGAGCAGTGCACTAGAAATCAGTGCCTCACAACGAATGTTAAAACAGGCTTTGCAGTACTGCCTACTACATTTTCTGCAATACTTCCTGCCATCATATGGGCCAAGCCGGTTCTTCCATGAGTGGCGAGGGCAATCATATCTCCATTAATACTGTCGGTAAAATTGATAATCCCTTCCTCAGGGGATACATCGTTATAAACGTTTAAGGTATAATTCTTAAGTTGCAATTTCTTCGCAAACTTTTCCATATACGCCTTAACTTCCTTGTCACGTTGGAAGTCACCAGGCGTATTGATGCGTACTAAATGAATAGTAGAACCATACAGTTGTTGCGTTCTCCTAACAATGCGTGAGAATACTTCCTCATCTTTAGACATCATGGTTGCATAGACTATATCTTTATAGCTTGAAGAATTTGGCTTCTTGTGAACAGTCAATACGGGACAATGTGCATGTCTTACAACCTTTTGGGTGTTGGTTCCAATAATCATTTCCTCCAGCTTTGTATGACCCCTAGTTCCCATCACAATCAAATCAACTTTATGGGCACTGATGATTGAATTCATTCCATGAAACGGATTTCCTAATCGTAACTCCCCAACAAGTTTAACATCATTGAATCGAGGTTCTAATACGAGTTTTTCCAACTGCGCCTTCGCTTTCTCTAGCAACCGATAGGTAAATATTTTATCCTCCCAATTCTGACTCTTCCATTCTCCTGAAATACGATAGGATTCTGAAGTAGCCTCCTCTACCACATGCAGCACGATGATATCAGCTCCGTCTTTCTTAGCAATATTAAATGCCGCTTCCAGCGCAATGATGGATGTCTTCGAAAAATCGACTGGTACAAGTATCTTTTTCATGATTATCAGATTTATATGTTGGCCTAGGTAAAAATAACGATTTTGTAAATAAATAAAAATGTCTTTACCGACAAATAACCTCGCTTTGAATCAACGAATCAGCATCCCGGACAGGTTGATGTGCATGAATAAAAATGCCGCGACCGATCAACAAACAACCAGAAACGACAAACAAAATAGTAGTCATACGACTCAGGTTACGCTTTAGAAAAACACCTGAGAATCCTAATAAACTTGTTGCCCCTAGCATCACTGGCCAAGTGCCCAACCCAAAGACAAACATAAAAATAAACCCTTCCCACCATGCAGTAAGAGAAAGACAGTAGGTCATAGCAAAGTAAGTTAGTCCGCAGGGAAGAAGCCCATTCAGCATACCTAAAAGCATAGAAGACCATGGCCCCCTGCGTTGAAGAACAAATCCGAACTTTCTTTTAAGCCATAACGTAATATGAACTATAGATGAAGTCAATACTGGAATTTTAACACCGCTAATTCCACCAAGTCCTATTAAGAGTAGCATACCTCCTACTAAAATCGAAAGCACTTGTTGATAGGCCGACAATTGAATAAACATACCGGCCGTTGAGGCTACAATACCTAACATACCGTACGTGAAAATCCTGCCTGTATTATATACTATTTTCTGCGCTATATGTGGTCTTTTTGCTGTGACTGCCAAAATCAATGGGCTACACATACCTGCACAATGAAGGCTGCCTGCAATACCCATTAGCAACGCAGTTAGTAACATATCAGAGCACTATAATCTTTTCAAAAAAGTAATCTTTTTGCTCCATCGTCCATTTAAAGCGAGCGCGGTACTGCCCAGCTTCAAAATCATTTGCATCAAATCGAAGCACTGTTCCTTGGTTAGGTACAACCTTGAATACTTGATCCAGGTCAGCATCAGAAGGACGCATAAAGAGAATCTGCCCATTCTCAACTTCTTGCATTCTATTAAACTTAAGCTCTATTTGGTTTCCATTCACCTTAATATCCGGCTGTTCACCCAGCAAGTTTGTATTTCTAATCTGCTCCATCTTCTCACCGTGAACAAGTTCTTCCTGGTAATAATTTTTTGAGACCAGATTTAAATCTTGCCGAACACACACCAGCACAAGCACACCAATAAAAAGGGCAAAAGAGATAAATGATACAACAATCCATTTTCCAAAGTTCATAATGCTATGCAGGTTAATGCTTTAATTTTAAAGGGCCAATAAATTTGGCTTTAGCTGTTTCAATACGCTTACCATTTTGATACACCCCTAACTGTACGATCATTCGCATTGATGTGATCTCATGCTCTGGCAACTTGACCATAAAAATTCCCTTGAACATATTTTCTTTAGGCACTATAATACTGGGATCACCAACTTTACTCAGTACAGCTAAGGAAGGTGATTCAATTCTCAGTTCGATAGGAATATCTTCAAACGTTTTATTTACAAATTCAATATTGTATAAATTAGTAATCAGACCATCTTCTGTTTTTGTGTACAGCGTTCCAGGTGCTTTCAGTACGGTCATTTCAATATCAGCTCTCGTAAAAATAAAGTAGCCAAGAAGGCTAAGTAAGGCTACTAAAACAAAAGAGTATCCGGCTACACGCGGTGTGAATAGCCTTTGCCTGCCCTGTTCAATTGCTGAGTGGGATGAATAGCGAATCAGGCCTTTTGGCTTGTTGATTTTGAGCATAACATCATCACATACATCAATGCAGGCTGTACAATTCACACATTCCAACTGTGTGCCATTACGAATATCGATCCCCGTAGGACACACATGCACGCAAAGTTTACAATCAATACAATCTCCCTTCTTCTCCGTTTCCGTCTTTTTAATTTTACCTCTAGGTTCGCCACGGAGCCAATCATACGCTACCACGATCGAATCTTTTACGAGTAAAACTCCTTGCAACCTTCCATATGGGCAAACAACAATGCAAGCTTGTTCGCGAAAGCGGGCAAACACTCCATAAAAGATCCCCGTAAATAAAGTCAGACCAATAAAGCCCGCCATATGTTGACTAGGTGATTGTGTGATGATTTCTTTTACCTCCTTTACACCAATAAGGTAAGCCATCAAGAGGTGTGCAATCACAATTGATATAGCTAAAAATATAATATGTTTACTACCTTTTTTTAATGCCTTTTGGAAATCCAACGGTGCCTTATCAAGTCTTCTCTGTTCGTTCGCGTCTCCTTCGATGAAATACTCTATTTTACGGAATACCATTTCCATAAATAAAGTTTGAGGGCAGGCCCAGCCACACCAAATTCTACCAAATGCTACAGTGAATAGGATGACAAAAACAAAAAAGGTAATCATTGTTAGTGCCAACAGAAAAAAATCCTGCGGCCAAAAAACCTGACCTAAAATAATAAACCTTCGTTCGAAAATATTGAAGAGCATAAAGGGCTTTCCATTCATCTCAATGAAAGGACCGGCAAATAGAATAGTTAGTAAAACAATGGAGACAACTACCCGCCAATTATGATGATTACCAGATGGCTTCTTCGGATACACCCAAATACGCTTCCCTTCCGAATCGACCGTAGCTATTGTATTCCTATACTCCTCGTCATACTCGTATAGATTCTCTTGAACTTTCATAGTATTAGGTAGATAGGCTTAGCTCGTGCTAAAGTAAATATAATTGTGATCATCCCTCGCCCAAAAAGCCTAAGCCAGTACCTTTTTAAAGACTTGCCTGTACTTTTACACTATCAGTTTTCGGTGGAAGTGGATCAGCTTTGAACAAGATGCCCTCTGGCTTCTTGCCATTCACCGGATTAGTACCTACTAAGGTTAACAGATAACTGGAAACATTTCTCATTTTCTCAGGGCTCATTGTTCCACCCCAAGCTACCATGTTTGTTCCCGTTACGCCATTTTTAACTACTTTATAGATGTAAGTGATTGATCCTCCGTGTTTCCAATACTCATCAGTTAGATTTGGCCCAATATCACCACCACCATCTGCTCGATGACAGGAAGCGCAAATACTAACAAATGTTGACTGACCATCTTTTAAATCGACTACGTCTGTAGTGGCCAATACATTATTCTCATCGATTTGAATACCTGGGGCGGCCGCTTTTCTTTTTCTGATCTCATCATTTGCCACGGCCACCTCATTGTCATATTCAGATATGGAAAGTGGAAGAGAGTCTGTCACATGGTAAGCAAATAGATAGATTACTCCCCATATTATTGTACCTATGAAAAGATACGTCCACCAGGGAGGTAAGTGATTATCCAGTTCCTTAATACCATCGTAATTGTGATTCAACAGAATCGTTGCCTCCTTTTCGACCGGCACAAAATCGTTGGCATTTTGCCAGATTTTATCCCACATCGAAGGTTCTGGCTTGTAAACCCTACCCTCGCTAGTTGCCCTTTCCAGTTGAGCATTCTTTGCCATGATATTGATTACCTTCAACATGTATACTGCCACAGTTAATACTAGCAATATCACAATGAAGATGAATCCTACTGCTGCATAAAACAAAATGAAGGGGTCATCCCAAACAGACACGGCTACTGGATCGGAAGTACTTTGCGCCAGTAGTGTTACCAACGACAAAAGCAGTATGACTAGAGTTGAAAATAGTTTTTTCATACTTATTTAAAGATTAGAGTTAGGTGTTTCGCCATTCCCATCTCGCAATGGCATTTGGCGCATGTCGTCAATATACTTTTTATCGGCAGTAAGCGCCCACCAGCTTAGCACCAGAAAGAAGTTAAAGAAGATACAAAACGAAATGATAGGCCAGATCTGTACATTATCAATGGATTGGAGGATTTCTTTATACATAAAACCAGATATTAGATATGAGACGATAGATATAAGACATAAGATAACCTTCGATTTTGAACTTTAGACGTTGAACTTTATACTTTAAACTAATTCACTGCAACTTTTTCGGATTTGATGTCTTTGCCAAGTCGCTGCAAGTAGGCGATCAAGGCAATGATCTCTGCATCGGATGATACCTCATAGCCTTCCATCTTCAAACCTTCAGCAATACCATTGGCCTGTTTTTCCAAATCAGCACCCGCTTGATTTTCATAGTCTTCGGCATAGGGAACTCCAACTGTTCTCATCGCTGAAATCTTCTTTGCTGTTTGCTCTTTATCGATTACCTGTTCGTATAACCAAGGATAAGCCGGCATGATAGAACCATTGGAAACATCTCCAGGAGTGAGCATATGGCGGTAATGCCAGCTATCGGCATACTTGCCTCCTTGGCGATGCAAGTCGGGGCCGGTACGTTTGGATCCCCATAAGAAAGGATGATCATACACAAACTCACCAGCCTTTGAATATTCAGCCCCGGTTGGATCATAACGTTGAACTTCTGATCTAAACGGGCGAACCATTTGAGAGTGACAACTTATACAGCCTTCGCGAACATAGATGTCACGGCCATGCAACTCCAGCGGTGTGTATGGTTTTACGCTGGCAATGGTAGGCACGTTGGATTTGATTAAAAACGTTGGCACCATTTCTATTACTCCACCTATTAATATTGCAACGAGAGCAAGCACAGTAAATAAAACAGGCTTGCGTTCCAGCACACTGTGCCAATGACCCTCAACGTGTGCAGCTGTTACCATTGGCGCAACCTCTGCCTCTTCGTTGGCAATGAATTTGCCAGATGCTGCTGTCTTCATCAAGTTATAAGTCATGATGAATACACCTGTGAGATAAAGACCTCCTCCAATGGCTCTTAACATATACATGGGCAATATCTGTGTGGTGGTCTCCAAAAAATTTGGATACACCAGAAAGCCTTCTGCATTAAATTCTTTCCACATTAAGCTCTGAACAACACCAGCGATATACATGGGCACGGCATAAAAAATAATTCCAAGAGTGCCGATCCAGAAATGAAGGTTCGCCAGCTTCATCGAATACAATTTTGTCCCCCACATTCTTGGGATCACCCAATAGAGCATACCAAAAATCAAAAACCCATTCCAGCCAAGTCCACCTACATGCACGTGCGCCACAATCCAATCTGTAAAGTGTGCTATGGCATTTACATTTTTAAGAGATAGCAACGGACCTTCCAGCGTAGCCATACCATAGGCAGTAACTGCTACCACCATAAATTTCAATACCGCATCTTCGCGCACTCTGTCCCACGCACCACGCAAGGTGAGTAACCCATTGAGCATACCGCCCCAGCTTGGCGCGATGAGCATGATCGAAAAAACAACACCCAGGGATTGAGCCCAATCCGGCAGGGAAGTATATAATAAATGGTGTGGCCCTGCCCAGATATAAATAAAGATGAGCGACCAGAAATGTATAATAGATAATCTATACGAATACACAGGTCGGTTGGCGGCCTTTGGCAGGAAGTAGTACATCATACCCAGAAAAGGGGTGGTAAGAAAGAATGCCACTGCATTGTGACCATACCACCATTGTACTAATGCATCTTGCACGCCTGCATAAAAGGAATAGCTCTTAAAGAAATTCACTGGCATCGCAAATGAATTCACAATATGAAGCACAGCTACGGTAACAAACGTGGCAATGTAAAACCAGATGGCAACATACATGTGTCGCTCTCTGCGTTTAATAATGGTGCCAATCATATTCCAACCAAAAACTACCCAAATTAGCGCGATGGCGATATCAATAGGCCACTCCAATTCCGCATACTCTTTTGATGTACTTAATCCTAATGGAAGGGTAATGGCAGCGGCTAGTATGATCAACTGCCAGCCCCAAAAGTGAATCCAACTAAGTGAATCATTGAACATGCGCGTCTTCAAAAGGCGTTGCATAGAATAATAGACACCGGCAAACATGGCGTTGCCCACAAAAGCAAAGATCACTGCATTTGTGTGCAGCGGCCTGATTCTGCCAAAGCTTGTGTATTGCAAATCGAAATTGGCAATCGGGTAAAAAAGCTGGATGGCGGCTAAGAGGCCGACCGTCATACCAACAATGCCAAATATGACGGTGGCGATAATAAAGTACTTGACAATTTTATTGTCGTAGTGGATTTTTTCGAGTTCCATAGGTAGGCACTTAGGTTTTGATTTTAGAATAAAAATAAAATCGTCCACATAAGCAAAACATGAGGAATATTAGTATGAAAGATGACTTTTGTCAGAAAAGTTGATCTAGCTAATAATAAGCGGAAGAGCCATCATAATGAAGAAGTTCCACACACCCAAAAGAAATCAAAAAGCTGTTTAAGGATACAAACAGATCAATTAAACAGAGAGCCAATTTTTATATCCTAAAGCCAATCCTACAAGAAGGGTGAGGTACTTTCAACGCACATTAGGAATGAAAAAATCAAATAAAATAGTACATTCGAGAACCAAAAAATACGGAGGCATGAAATCGATGATGATCCTTCTGATTACAGTCCTTCTGCAAGCGCTAATCTGTTCTGCCAGTTCAGCGTTTCCCCCAGAAAAAAAATTCCCAGAACTTAGGATTTATATTTCCAAAGGCCAATTCGGTAGTCTTCAATCAACTACCGAAGAGAAAATAGAATTCTCTAAGCCCGTTTTATTAATTGACAAGGATACGGCCGAAGTGAAGGAGATTCATGCCAGAGGAAACAATTCGCTTAAGTTCAAGCGCAAATCACTCTCAGTTGAACTAGATAAATCTCTTACGCTACATTCTCAAGATCAAAAAATTCATTTGAAGAAATTTGATCTTCTCAATTTGGTAATGGATAAAAATCTATGGCACAACCGCTGGTCGGACATTAATCTGGAATCCATAGGATTGCTTCCCCTTTACAATTTCTATTGCAAGGTGTGGATTAATGACGAGCCTCAGGGAATTTTTCTGTTAGTCGAAAAGCCACAACAAGCACAGGCGAAACTGAAAAGTCCATACATGTTACGTAGGGGCCCCAACCATACAATCACAGATGACTACTTTGAAGACACTGACAAAGCTTCAGCAAAAACTTACAAAAAACAATTCCTGTCCATTTATTCCATTCTAAAATCATCTTCAGAAAAAGAACAAGTGGATCAGTTAAGTAAAGTGATTAACCTTGAAAATTATTTTCAGTTTTTAGGATTCAACTATCTGGTGATGAACGGAGATTATGCGGATGAGGTCTTTTTTTACATCGAACCCAAAACACAAGTTTTTGAACTTATCCCCTGGGATTACGATGACATCCTAAAGCCGGTGCCTCATGAAGGGCGCGCTGAACGAAATCGTGAGTTTGCTGATAAGAAAATTTTTTCCTTAGAAGAAACATTTGATCGTGCGATTGCTGGCAACAAAGAACTTTACACCCTCTACGAACAAACCTTAAAGAAAATGCTGCTGACTCTTGATTCTGCTTCCTTGACATCATCGGCTCATCATGTGCTAAGTGAACTTGAACTAATCAGTCAGGATAAGTCGATGGCTGATATAACACTCTTCCTGGATGTTCATCCCTTTGAGATCGCCCAGGCTCGGGAAGATATTTTACAATCTCTGGATTTTATGCTGAGGAGAAGAAAGTGGATACTTGACAATTTGAACTAATTACAAGTAACCAGGCCTACACTTTCTTACACTCAACCAACCAATCCCATGGGTAGGGTGCCTTCATCCACTTGGGTGGGGTCTGAAATTCGGTATTCCAATCATACTCCACTTTATCAAGACTAGTAATTTTCAATCCTGCCTGTGTAAAAAATACTTCCAGCTCACTTGCCGAGTAGTGCTTGGTGGGCACATTATCGATATAAACAATGCCTTGGATAATATCCGTCTTTTTCCCTTTGAAATAATGTAACTCATCTGCTGTGATTTGTTCTGGCGCAACTCCTTCCCGTTTATACCAATCGATTAAACGCCATGAAGAAAAGAAAGCAGATTCTAAGGAAGGCATTACTACAACTGCAGAGGCTTTTTTCTTTAACGCTCTTGTTATGTTTTTTAACATGATTACATTCTTCTCCAATGCGGGGAGCATCACCACATTGCAACAAAAAAGAAAGTCGGAAGGTGGCAACTTTATATTCCGCCTTGAAAGATCCATTCGGGCGAATGATACATTTTCAAAAGGTCTTTGCCTGGCTTGATTTAAGAGCTCTTGTGAAATATCGATGGCCAAAATTTTACCAAACAAGGGAGATAAATGAGAGAAGGACTTACCGTTACCACAACCAAAATCGATTACAGTTTTTCTTTTACCACCGTGTTTGGAAAAATAGATGCGAAGTTTCTTTTTTACATCGCTCCTAAATACATCAAATATTTCGTTGTTATAGTTATCGCCAATTTTATCCCAGTGCAATTTCTCGTTCATGCACCGATAGGACTATTGGTTGGCTGCGCCTGGTGTAGGCAGTGCGAATTCTTTCCATGATTCTCCCCCATCGGGCGACCTTCCAAAAGAAACATTTTCCTTTTGCTCTTTAAATGTAATACTGTCAATCTTACGGCCATCCTTATCATAAAGTCCTAAATACTCACCATCCTGATCCAATCTAAAATCCAAATGCAACACACCACGATCAGGCTCACCATCTGCCCATAGCAGGAGAAATCCACCGGGTTCAATGGTAGTTACGTCAGGGTTTGTACGTGAAACCTGATGGCTCAGAGCCTTATTTTTATTCTGTGTGAAGTACATTCCACCAATGTTTACTGGAACATTTCCAGCATTATAAATCTCAATCCAGTCTTCAAATTCATCCAACTTGTCAAGACCAGGGCAACAAGAAGAGTTGTTTGCCATAAACTCGTTAATGTATAACTTCGGTTGTTCTTCCCTTAAAAAAAAGTAAGCAGCCCCTCCAACTACCAACAGAAGCAAACCAGCAAGACCGAATTTGTTTAACGTTTTTGTCATTTATTGCAAGTTACTAATAACTATATAATGTCTTCCAACCCATTTTGGTAACACCTAAAGATTCCGTTTTTTGATAAACCATGCCCAGAAAATTAAAATAAGCTGAACAGGCAGACGTACCAAGGCCGCCTTCGCACTTCCAATGGCTGGACTTTCACTAAACACATCCAGGATGTGGAGGGGTAAAAATGCTACCATAAGTAGAAAAATACCAAGCGTTGCAATAGCGCGAAATTTAGGTATGAAGGCCCCCACCCCTAACACTATTTCCACTATCCCAGCTAAGTAATTGATAACCACTTCTGGCAAAAAATCAGGTATGAATGGAAAATACATTTCTGGCTTTAAGAAGTGGTTGACACCTCCGAAAATCATAAAAGCGCCAAACAATAAGGTCAAAATCAGTTTTAAGGGTTTCATATCACCGTAAAGATGCAAACTCCATTCGAGATTTGAATCACCTTGCGCCCAACCCTGCTTAATCATTTTTTTAAATAAATACAAAAAGTTAAGCTACTCCTTCTATATTGGATATCTGCGTTCTTCAGATAAATCCTTTAATTTTAACTTAGGTATCATTTAAAACAAAAAAAAGGTTTTGTAGATCCCCGAAACCGAGGAACATATTGAAGCCACTTCTGTTTAAAATAAAAATGATTAAGCATCTTTAGGGTACTATTTATTAAGACCAAATTTTCATGGAGTCATTTCTTAATTTTTTTGAAACCATGCCGACATGGCAACGATTGGTGTGGATTGTCACCTGCCTGATGGCATGTTGGATATTGGAAGGAAACTTTCCTTTGTTCAATTTTTCCTACAAAAAATGGAAACATGCTGGTGTGAATTTTGTCTTCCTGATAACAACTATGGTCATCAATATAATTTTTGGAATTGTTGCGGTTGGAGTATTTGCATTCATTAAGGAATACCATATTGGACTTACCTATTATACAGATCTGCCTATTTGGATGGAGTTGCTCTTCTGTATTCTCATCTTTGACTTAATGGCACAGTATACAGTGCATTATTTGTTACACCGGGTAAAATGGATGTGGAAGTTTCACATGATTCACCATAGTGATACTCACCTTGACGCTACTTCAGGGACTCGACATCATCCGGGAGACTTTGTACTGCGAGAAGTGTTTGCATTGGGCGCAGTTGTTGTGACTGGAGCGCCAGCAGCATATTACTTTTTATACCGATTTTGTACAATCTTCTTTACTTACTTCACCCATGCCAATATAAACTTCCCCGCATGGCTCGATAAACCGTTAAGCTTGGTGTTCATTACTCCTAACATGCATAAATTTCACCATCACTATCAACGCCCTTGGACGGACACTAACTTCGGTAATATTTTTTCAATCTGGGATCGTCTATTTGGAACCTTTGTGTATGATGATCCCAAGAAAATAAAATATGGACTGGATGTGCTGGATAATTCAAAAGATGAAAACATTACCTATCAATTAGGAATTCCTTTCAATAAATCTATAAAAACAGATTATTAGGTTAGTGTACACTTGGTGAGGTCATTACCGCAAATCTAGGGTGTGCCCGTTGCCTTTAAATTGAACCCAAATGAGGAAACTGATCCATGAAAATATCACCGGCAGGAAGGTGCTCCTTCTTTTTATACTGACGAATATCCTCTACATCATGATGCTTAGCATTACAATTCCTAAAGTGATGAGTTTTGCGGGAGGGATGAAGTTATTGGATATGATGCCAACAGGTTATAGTGCAGATTACGTAAATTCTCTATTAAATGCTTTGGGGGAAGAGGGAAGAAATGCTTACCTATTCAATCAGCTGCCTGTGGACATGCTCTATCCAATCCTCTTTGCTGTCACCTATTGTTTGGTGCTAGCCTTCTTTCTTAATAAACTTGGAAAGTTGGATAGTTATCCTTTCTATTTTTGTTTGCTACCATTATTTTCTGGTTTCTTTGACTACTGTGAAAACATTGGCATTATCAATATCCTGAATAGCTATCCAACTAATTCCAATACCCTAACCCTGACAACAAATATTTTTTCTATCTTAAAAAGCTTCTCGACTACTCTTTATTTTATAATATTAACCATCACATTGATTGTCTTAGGGGCGAGAAGATTATTGCAGAAGAATAAACAATGGATATAAGATGCTTGAAAAGCTATAGTGTTAACTAACCAAACAGCCCCATTTTATGTTGAAACACTCCAGCAATACTAAGTGCTCTGCTTTTTGCTTCATCGGCCTTTAAGCCCGTAAAATTCTCATCAACTGTCTCTTTAAACAACGCTAACCATTGATTGAAGTGTGAAGAATCAATAGCCAAATGGATGTGTTTTTGAAATGGATTGCCTAGGTAAGATTGGTCCCCCAAAAGCATGGAAGACCAGAAGTTATACATGATAGGAAGATGATGAGGCCAATCGACATGACTAAAAACTGGTAAGAGCAACTCATCTGACTTAACCTTGTTGTAAAACAAATTTACCAAAGTTTCAATATCCCTTCGATCAATAATATCAGTCATGTCAAAAGCGTTAAAAGCATAGCTGCCACAAAATTTTAGAGTTTCTGTGGCAGCCTAGTCGATATTTCAAATATTTATTTAGCAGCCGGAGGCAAAAGCACTGCATCAATTACATATACAATACCATTAGATGCAGGGACTGTTCCTAAAATATTAGCACCATTGACTGTATATTTTCCATCTTTAAAACCGATAGTAATATTCTCTAGGTTAACCTGATTAATCGTTTGCCCATCTTTCAGGTTGTCTAATTTATAAACACCAACAGCTACATGGTATTCCAAAATATTTCGCAAGGCATCCTTGCTCTCTGGTTTTAATAATCCTTCCACTGTGCCCGCTGGCAATAAATTAAAGGCATCATTGGTGGGGGCAAACACCGTAAATGGACCTGCGTTTGAAAGAACATCTACATACTCAGCTGTCTTCAGTGCTGTGACTAGAGTAGTATGATCAGGTGATCCTACTGCCACACGAACAATGTCCTTCTGTGACACATCATCTTGAACAGCAGATTGACCTCCCCCCGCTGGCGCCTCTGCCACGGAAGATGTTGTCTCTGTTGTTCCACCACCTCCACAGGAAGCAGCTATCAGAGATATCGAAAGAGCAATGGCAAGAAATGATTTTTGATTTCTCATATGGTTATCGTTTAGTTTAACAGATTCTATTTCAAGCAAGTTGAAGTTTCCTACACACACGGGAAATGACAATGGTCAGTTTTCTGTTTAATGGCCTAAATATTTCGCTTTTACTGACATCTAAATATGATCCCAATCATATCCAGTCTTATATATCCTTTCTTACAAATTTTCTCATGGCAAGCAACAACGGGGTTATGGTCCAAATGACAAGAAATAGGATTGAATAAATAACACCCAAGCTGCTGCCAAAGAAATTTTTATAGAAAGCACCGGTGTAACCCATTAATGCTGACAAATCCAATTTCAATAAGATGATAATACGAGCGAGATCAATGGGGTTGAGAGAAACCATTGCTAAAGTTACTTTATCTAATGGATAATCACTGAAACTGTAAATGACATACAAAATCAGACCATCATAAATAAGTGTGAAGTAAAACCAAAACAGTAAGGCAATGCCGATTGCTTTTGCCTTATCACGCGTAGAAACAGAAGCAGCGAAAGCCAAGGCCACAAAAACGAAGGTCAATAAAAGTCCTGCCATGATAAGGTAAACCGAACTCTCGCTAAAATTCAACAGGAGCATTGGAATAGCAACACCAATAATGTAGGCTACCGATAAAGCCATCGAAATAGAAACGAATTCAGCAAAATAGATTGTTTTCCGACTGACCGGTTGTGCAAGTAGTAATTCAATGAACTCATACGAATTATAAAAATGAATGGTGGTAAAAATGATACTCACCAAAGGCACCACCAAAAGGATAATATTCAAAAGACTTAAAGTAGCTTTTCCAGGATCGCTGTCGAGGCTGAACATGCTGAAGGTAACAACCAGCAAAAAAAGCGTGTATAACGTGACGAAGCGATTTCGCAAAATATCATACATCACGTATTTGGCTATCCTCATCATACTCGTTCAGCTTCCTTTAAATTTCTCTTCATGATAGTGGCAATCGCCTTTCCAAGTTTTTTTTCACCCGTTTCTTCCTTCAGCAAATCAATCGTGTCGTTGAACAAAATTTTGCCTTCCTCAAGATAAACTACATTGGTGGTTAGCTCATCGAGGTCACTCATGATGTGGGAAGTAATCAAAAATGTGCGGTCCTTATTCTTTTCGGCCAGAATCTTCTCCTTTACTACCTCTACGGCAATCGGGTCTAAACCAGCCGTGGGCTCATCCAGAATCATGATACGAGGATTAAATAAGAACGCCAGTGAAGCGCTTACTTTTTGCCGTGTGCCACCAGACAATGTGTGCATACGCTTGTCCCTCATCTGATCCAACTTAAACTCCTTGATCAGATCTTCATCGATATGAGATTGATCCTGTCGTAAGTCGCGAATCATATCAAAGATTTGACCGATCTTCATCTGATCTGGATAACGGCCGATTTGTGGCATATACCCAATTAAATTCCGATAGCTCCAATCATTGGCAATCGATTTTCCATTTACGTTGATTGTTCCTGAATCCGGCAGCACCATTCCCAAGATGCATTTGATCAATGTCGTTTTTCCCGAGCCATTAGGCCCAATCATCGCATATGACTTCCCATGATTGAATTCGACATGGATAGCTTTCAAAACTTCTAGCTTACCAAACCGCTTATTTACATCAGAAACTATAATCATAGATTCGTTGGTCGTTAGTAGTTGTTAGCTGATCGTATTGAGAAGTCTGACATTTCGTTATCCTGTTTTCAAAAATTATAATCATAATTGCGCATAGCCGGATGAATATCTTTGAGATTCTCCGGTGTAACTGAAGGTACCACTTTTTCGGTGCGATCAAGCATATACACTAAAAAGCTACGCCACAACATAACAGCCGATGGCATTTTCTCCACTACCATCGAATACAAACTCACCGGATGATAGGGTACATCCCCTACCCTGTCCTTATCCAAGTCATAACCTTCGTACTTATCCCAGTAATTGGCATCCACCGTATTCAATACCAACGATCCATTGGTAGCCATGTCGAATGTGTTGGATAAGAAACTGTTTTTTGAATATACATTTTCATCACAGTTGGCTTGCATTTTGATGGCCCACCCATTACCACTAAAAACATTCTGTGTAAAATGGCAACGGCTCGAACCTTCCATGTAAACAGCAACGGTATTCTTTGCAAAGTGATTGAGCTGTATATCGGCATCGCCAATGTCCTTCAACAAAAGGCCATAGGAGGCTGCACCCCAGTTATCTTCAAACCGATTGCTGATCATCTTTACTTTCTTGGTATACATCACGGCCACGCCAGCTCCATTATTTTGAAAAACATTGGAGCGATACTCATCGTTGTGCGAGAACATGAAATGCAGCCCATAGCGCATGTTATGATGGCTGAAATTCTTTTCCACCAATGAGTTGGTAACAAATTCAAAATAAATACCATCACGGTGGCCACTGACTTTATTGTTTCGAATGGTAATGGAATCACATTTCCAGGCATGGATGCCGTTGCCGATTTGGTGTTCTGCTTCCGCATTAGAGTGGAGCACATTATCTTCAACCACGCTGCCGAGACAATTTGCCAAGTGAATTCCAAAGAAGGTATTCTCGAATTGATTGTTAAGTACTCTTAATCGTTTTGCTTCGATGGCACTTATCGCAGAAATGTCGTTGATGCTACCTACCCCAGTGTTAATCATCCGCATACCAATAATAGAAACATCGTTGGCGGCAATCGTGAAAATTTCATATTTATTTTCTCCATCCAAAACAGGATAATCGATCCCGATAACGACAACTGATTTCTGAATCACTAAGTTGCCTTCTTTGTAAATGCCTTTCAGGATGCGGATGGTATCGCCATCTAAAGAAAGCTCAATTGCATGCTTAATGGAATGAAGCTTTGACTTTTGATCAACAATCCATGTCTTCCCTACAACAGAAAGCGAAGAAAGTAATAACAGACATAAAACAAATGCACGCATTATTTATATTGTGTTATCACTTCACCCCAAGCCAAATAAATCCCTTTCCACTCTTTTTTATACTTATCCGAGTTTGCCTTCGATTCAAATGCTGCTACTTGCCCGTCCATCGGGCTTCTGATAGCAGATGACTTGATGTAAAATGCGTGAGTGGCGTCAATCAGTTTTCCTTCGCTTGCGAAGTCTACCACCAGTTTGTGCTGATAGTCCTCGGTATTTTCAAACCCTGAATTATAGAAGTTCAGGAAACAATTCATGTCATCGAATTTGTACACCTTTCCTTTTTTGGTGACTAGCTCTGCTCCAAATTTCTTATCCATCAACGTCATTTTACAAAAATGGCAGACATCGGTGCCAAAGACCAGTGGCTCCGGTTCGGTAGAACAAGACGTAACTACCAAAGTAAAGGCAATGGAACTCACCATGTAAATAAACAACCTCATGCTAAGACTTATTTTTTTTCCATTCATATACAATTAATCCACCAAGCAGAATACCTACTCCGATAAAAATCCATCCGCCAATATCAGGACCAGAGAAGGCAGTGAAGTTCAATAATACTTTAGTTCCGATCAATGGTGGTTGATAGGACATGCCTTCTATTTTGATAGGAGCTTCAGGATTTAGGTTATGTCCGTAATCGTATCCCCACAAATAGAAATCTACCAATGCACCAAAACCTGCCAATAAAATAACGGATAGATAAGCGAGGAGCATAAATCGTTTGTTGATAATGGCTGCCAACAAACCAATTCCAATTATTGCACCCACCAGATAAATCATGTACCCAAATTCAGGGAACATGCTTACTTCAATGGTTTTCATTCCAATATAATGATTCAATGCACTGATGGTTTTCACATCTCCACTCAGTGTGTTGATCCAGATCTTCATTTCGAGACCTTCGGGATACTGAGGTGCCCACATGAGTATTTGCCACAGTGGTACAAAATAAGCTGAGATGAGTGCAAGGGCTGAAAGACCGACTGCAATTCGTGTAATAGGTTTTAGCGATTTCATTTTTGTTTCGTTAAAAAGGCGCCCCAAAGCTGAGGCGCCTTACTCAAACCTGTAAACTATGAAACTTACTTACTTTGAGCCTGTCTCCTCAACTACACCCGTAGAGAATTTGAGAGGCACATTGCTTCCTGCGGGCGATACACGAGCATAACCCGACATCTCCTGGTGTAGTGCTGAACAAAAATCTGTACAATAAAATGGCACAACTCCTACTTCATCAGGCGTCCACCTTAATGTTTGTGTTTCACCTGGCATGATAAGAATCTCTGCATTAGCAGCACCTTTTATAGCAAAACCATGGGGCACATCCCAATCCTGTTCTAAATTGGTAACATGAAAGTATACGACATCACCCATTTTTATCCCCTCAATATTATCAGGCACTAAATGTGACCGAATGGCCGTCATATAGACATGGATTTCTTTGCCATTTCTCACCACCTTAGCTTCCTTTTCACCTTTTGCTACATACGGATTACTATTCTCTTCAATTTTATAAATTTTGGTAGAGTTTGGAGAAATCAGACTGGCTGGAATTGCTTCCGCATAATGTGGCTCACCAGTAGTTGGAAAATCGAGCAGCAATTTCATTTTGTCTCCTGAGATATCATAGAGTTGTGCTGACTGTGTCAACTCGGGGCCAGTGGGCAAATAACGATCTTTGGTAATTTTGTTATAGGCAATTACATATTTACCATGTGGCTTTGCTGTAGGACCACCCGGAACGCTTAAGTGGCCAATTGAATAATAAGTAGGCACCCTGTCCAAAACCTCCAATGTTTTAACATTCCACTTTACAATTTCAGATGATACAAACATGGACGTATACGCATTTCCTTTCTCGTCAAATTCGGTGTGTAGAGGGCCAAGACCTGGCTTCTTCACCTCACCGTGTAAAGCTGACTCATACTTAATCACAGGAATGCCATTGAAATCACCTTCATAGTCTTTGTTGGCAATCGCGGTTTGTATTTTTCCAAACGAGAATACAGGCATCATTGCTGCTAGCTTTCCACTACCAACAATATATTCGCCTGAAGGATCAACATCGCATCCATGTGGTGATTTAGGACAAGGAATAAAATATACGATATCCGGAAACGCTGTAACATCCAATACGGTAACTTCTTGCTCCATAGTAGTGGTGGCCGAATGTGTTTTATCGCTATACACGTTGTGTGCATATTTGACTTTTTCAATTTTACCCTTTCCCTGAGCTATATACTCCTCTGCCTTTTTCCAATTCACCGCCATAATAAAATCCTTATCTTTCTGAGAGGCATTCACTTCCAACAAAGTATATGCCTGCTCTGTATTATAACAAGAAAAGAAGAACCATCCATGCGATGGCCCTTTACCCGCTCGGCTTAAATCGTAATTGAAGCCAGGCGTTCTTAATTGAAAAGCAATACTCATATTCCCACTACCCGGATCAACTTTGATAAAGCTGATAGATCCCTTAAAATTCTCTTTGAAGGAACTAATAGAAACATCCTTGTTTCCCATTGGCACGCTAAATCGTGTTCCAGCTACAAGGTACTCGGTGTTTTCTGTGATAAAGGGTGATGAGTGATTACCCCCACTATTTGGTATTTCTAGTATTTCTTCGGTCCGGAAAGACTTCAAACTGACTCTGGCGACTCGGGGTGTATTGTTGCCATTGGCAAATGCCCATCTACCATCATGCTCACCTTTCGTGGTTGACAAAGCAATATGGTGCAAATCATCCCAAGGCACGAAACCATGAGAGGTGTTTAACATTGGCTTAGTTTCTTCTGAATAGCCATAACCACCTTCAGGAAATACTGAGAAAACAGGGATAATTTTAAACAGTCTACCAGAAGGGATACCGTAAACAGACATCTGTCCATTAAACCCACCTGATACAAAGTTGTAAAATTCATCGTATTTTCCCGGAGCCACGTATACTTTAGAAGCTGCATCACCAACAATTGCGCCTTGCGGACCCTTAGGTTTGCAGCTATTAAATGTCAGGACTGGTGCCAGTATAAGTAGCAGAGCAGCCGATTTAATTAACTTTTTCATTTTTATATATTAAAGGTTGAACGAATTATTTTTCTCCATCATTTTGTCGCATGAACTCCAGCACATCGCGCGCATCACCAATTGACATATTTTGGTTAGGCATTCGCATCAGGCAAAGCTCCAGAAGCTTCTGTGCTTCGGGGTCTTTTTCCAACATCACGTCTACATTAGTGATCATGTTCATGATCCACTCTGGTTTTCTTCGTTTGGTAACTTCCTTCCAGCCTGGGCCAACAACCCGTTGGTCGGTAAGCTTATGACAAGCCGAACACTTCATGTCATAAATAGCCAAACCCCGACCAACTCGATCGAGTTCTAATGGCGTTTTAAGTGTTACTGCTTTAATCGCTCCAAGACCTTTGGTTGGGTCACTGATAATATCTTCGACAGCAGATTTAGTCGATGGCTGATCCGGAAACTCTTCGGCACCGGTGGGTTTTTCCGGTGCGCATGAAAATGAGAGCATAGTAACTAAAATGACAAAGAGATATTTCATAGTTTTTGGTTTATTAAAATTTACAACGTTATTTTTCTTCCGACTAATTGAAGCTTTCCATCTCCCTCCATTTTTTTTACCGTCCGAATGACAGTTTCAACTCTCAACCCACTCATATCAGCAAGTTGCTGTCTTGTAAACGGAACTATGTATGCATGATCACTTCTCACCATTCCGTTTCTTGTTACTGCGCCTTTTGTTGAATCTTCCTTCAAATATTTAAGAAGACTCATGATGCGATGCTCTGGATCGTAAAATGAAATCTCCGAAAGAATCATTGACTTATATTTTAACCGCTGACATAAAATCTGATCCAAGTGGAGATGAATCTCAAAATTCTCTTTAAGCAATCGTAGAAAATTTTCTTTCCCGAGCTTTATGATAATCGATGGCTCTAGTGCCATTGCACAACTAGGATATAGAAAAGAGCAAAATAACGGAGGCTCACCAAAACTATCATCTACATTAAAAATACCCTGAATAAACTCCTGACCATCGGCACTATTAGTAATCATTTTGATTGAACCAGACAGAACTTGAAAATAATTCAATGCTTGTTCGTGCTCTCGAAATAGTATTTCATCCCTTTTAAGTACAATTTCTTTGGCACCATAATTCATTAAAATATCCACATCGATCATAGCATTCTTCTTTTGATGACGTGAACCTACCTCTGTCCGATTTGGCAAAACATGATTAAAGTCAGTGACTAATGTGACTTTAGGTACAAATGCCTCTAAAAGTGGGTTCCTAAGGCAATTGCAGTCTGTAAAACATGATGGCATCTTCTTCATTTCGTAAGGCAGGTCAAAATTGAAGTTCTGGCTTTACTTATTTTATGACTAGGGTCATAAAGACAGCAAAAGGGTAATCTTTACGAATAAACTATCCCTGCGGGTTTGCTTGGCTAGTTTTGGAGAGATCGAAAGGTTTTGAAAGCCCTTAATGAATAGGGTCTAAAAAATAAGGAACAATCTAAAGACAGCGATATGAAGAGACGATGATAGCTCTTATTTTAAAGACGTGATGTCCTGCTTTGAGTCTTTTTTCCTATCCTCATACAACATTCTTACGGATGGACCAAAAGTATCATCGTATTGGCCACTCTTAATGTTCCAAATAAAAGCCCCTAGAAAAATAAGAGCTATAGAAATGGAAATGGAAATAAGTAATATAAGAATGAGCATAGTATATCTATTTTGTTTTGCTCAATAGAGACAACTTTCGCGAGCTTATAATATTCACTGCAAAGGTGCTAAATCCAACCACACTGATACTGCTTATCGGCATAAGTATCGCTGCCACCAAGGGAGTAAGGTGTCCCGTAACTGCAAAACTCAACGCGATGAAATTATAGAAAAATGAAATACCAAACGCGATGTTTAGAATAACCAATGCCTTTCTTCCTAACCAAATAAAAGAATCTAATTGCGCGAGCCTCTCACCTGTAAGAATGCCATCGCATGCCGGTGTGAAAACACTCGCATCATCGGTTACTGCAATCCCGACATCACTTTGTTTCAATGCACCCGAGTCGTTAAGGCCATCACCAATCATCATTACCGTTTGGCCTTGTATTTGCAATTGTGAGATATACTTTAACTTATCGTGAGGACTTTGATTAAAAAGCAACTGCGCATTTTTAGGAAATAAATCACTCATGCGTTGCTTGTCCCCTTCCTGGTCACCAGATAATAATGAAACAGAACTATTCTTAAGATTTCGCAACAAAGAAGGCAACTCTTTTCGGATCGTAGCGCCTATCTGAAAGTATCCCTTAACAACCGAATCAATTTCAACAAAAACATTAGCTGCTTTTTCAGGCGAAACACCCAAAATAGAAAGATGTTGAGCCGAGCCAATTTTTATGGTCTTTCCGTTTACAACTGCTTCAATTCCCATTCCTGCGATTTCCTTAAAGGATTGCATAGTACTGTCTATAGTCTCATTAATGCTTTTCGTAATAAGAATACTCAAGGGGTGAGAAGAAGCTGCGGTAACTACTTTAATCGAAGCTAGTTCATCATGATCTATGGCACCGATAAATTTGACCTCATCAGCTCCACGAGTAATCGTTCCTGTTTTGTCAAAAACAAATGCATTGATACTGGCCAAGCGCTCTATAACATCAGCGTTTTTCAAATAAAATCCGTAACGGCCAAAAACCCGCAACATACTGCCATAGGTAAAAGGTGCTGCTAAGGCAAGCGCACAAGGACAGGCCACCATAAGCACAGAAGTTAGTATAAGCCACATGCGCGAAGGATCGATGACGTACCAATAAAACGCGGTGATCAAGGCAATGCCTAACACTACCCAGGTAAACTTGTGTGCAGCTCGGTCGATCGTTTTCTTATGGATACTCTCTCCTGCTTTTGCGAAGGCTGCGTTATTCCAAAGACTTGTCAGATGACTCTGTGAGGTTTGATTTTCTAGGGTGAGAGTGATTGGGCTGCCAACTAGTCTACCGCCTGCATAAATCAGCTCGCCTGATCTAACTCTTATGGGTTTCGATTCACCCGTTACAAAGCTATAATCAATGTAGGCTTCTGAATCACGTAAGATGCCATCTGCCGGAACAATTTCCATATTGCGTACTTTGATCTCATCACCCTTTTGCAATTCATATACGAGAGTGGAACGCCATTCGTGATTCACCAGCTTTTGAATCGATAAGGGGAAAAAAGATTTATAATCTCGGTCAAATGAAAGACTCTCGTATGTCTTACTCTGAAACCATCGACCAATTAACAAAAAGAAAACTAAACCCGACAACGAATCCAGATAACCTGGACCGGTGTTACTCATGATATCATAGCTGCTACGCGCAAAGAGTGCAAGCAAGCCTAAAGCGATAGGCACATCAATATTAATCTGCTTTTGTCGGAAGCTCTTCCATGCCGCCACAAAATAGTCCTGACCACTATAGATCAATACAGGAATTGCCAAAAATAAATTGAGATAAGAGAACAATCTTCCTAAAGTCTGATCAGCATCATCCATTCCGAGATACTCAGGAAAGCTAAGCAGCATTATATTTCCAAAGGCGAACCCTGCGATTGCCAATTTCAGGACAAGACTGTTATTCGTTTTGGTCTGCTTAACTCCACCTTCCAAATTGATTTGTGGTGGATATCCAAGGGTGGCAATCAACTGAGCTACTGCACTCAGCTCAATTTTTTGGGAGTTAAAATCTATGGAAACAGTTTTACGGCTAAAGTTAACTTCCGATTTAACAAGAGCAGGATTTAGTTTCTGCAAATTTTCAAGTAACCAAATGCACGAAATGCAATGAATAGCTGGCACCAAAAACTTTACTTTCGAATAACTTTCTGAATCAAACTGCAACACCTTCTTGCGTATCGAGGGTTCGTCCAGAAAAGAATATGCTGTGTCAGCAACAAATCGAAGTGATACACCTGACGCCTTGTCAAAGGAATAATATTCGCAAAGATTATTCTCGTTTAAGATTTCAAAAACGGTCCTGCATCCCACACAACAGAAGCTTTTTTCTTCGGCTAAAATCAAGTCACCCTCGCACGGCTGACCGCAGTGGTAACACACTTGAAGAATCTCCTTTTCCGTTGGGGACGAGGCAGTCATCAGATAGTTTCCAGAAAAAAGTCTGAATCTATTTTTCTATGCACGTCCAAATGGGACAATTTATATGATTAACAATATCCTCTGCGACACTGCCACTCATCAGGTGGTCTATTCCTCTTCTGCCATGTGTGGCCATCGCAACCAAATCCGCACCAATTTCATTAACAAAATCAGTAACGCCCATCTCCTGGTCAGTGGCATTACAAACATTCATCGTGTAATCTTTCAACATAAAGCGTTTTGCGAAGTCTGCCATCTGGGCGTGGGTCATTTTATCGCGTTTAAAATTTGCCGGGGTATTAACGTACAGAATATGCAGTTTTGCCTTAAAGAAATTTTGAAGAGCCTTCACCTTAAGGATAAGTTCGTCTTGTACTTGACTTTCATCTAAGGTATTAGGAAAAACAATATTCTTGATTGATGATGCCTTTACCGATTTTTTTACTGCGATCACCGGCACCTGAGAAAACCGGACAATCTTCTCAGTATTCGATCCAACAAAATATTCCTTTAGGCCTGTAGCACCCTTAGTACCCATCACCAATAAATCTGCTTTCTTTTCTTTTGAAAACTGAAGAATTCCATGAGTGGCAGGTCCATACTCAATGTAAAAAGTTACACGTGGTCCTTCTTTAGCCCATTTGGCTACCATCTTCGAAAAATTCTTTTCAGCATTTGCCTTCATGTCCTTTAAAAAAGCTTCTTCAAACGACAGGGTTGGCATGAGGACTGTATCATGCATCACTGGTAGTTCAATAACATTCAGCAATAGAATTTCACCTTCACTTTTGTTGGCGATTTCAACCGCAAATTTGAAAGCTTGTACTGAAGAATCAGAAAAATCGCAAGGAACCAGAATCTTTTTCATAACATGTTGGATTTATTAACAAACCTAGTATTCATCTATAACAGCGAAGATGATAGCACTCATCAAAAATAATGACTTTTATCAGCAGTTTTATAGTTAACCAAACTTCTGGCGGATGTGAATTTATTTTGCCATGTACCGAGTTTGGTAGCAACCTAGTTTAATGCACTCTAAAAGTGTCAATTCCGCTGCACTACTTCCTTTATTTCGCTAACCATCAAGCATCTCAGAGACTTAGTGAAATATGTTTCATAATAAAACATTATGCTTAATATTAAAAACATAAATATAAATTTATGAATATATGCTACCAAATTTGCACGGAAAAAAATTAACACCTCGATAAATGATAAATCCAAAAACAAAAAAACCAATTAGGCTAGTCCTATTACTTTTCGTGATTTGTTTGACTACGTTACTTTGTTCTAGCCAGGAAAGGGTTTCTCCAGCGGAGGCTCTTAAAAGGTTGAAAGAAGGGAATAAACGTTTTGTAAGTGGTAAATCATCAAAGCCACGTCAAGATTTTTCAAGAATCCAAGAGGTGGCTGAAGGACAAACACCGTTTGCCACTATAATAGGTTGCTCTGATTCAAGAGTACCAAATGAAATTATCTTTGACCAAGGTCTTGGTGATCTGTTTATTGTGAGAACTGCTGGCCAGGTATCTAGTTATGCCTCTTGGGGAAGTATAGAATTTGCTGAAGAAGTTTTAGGAACGAAATTGATTGTTGTGTTAGGGCATACAAAGTGTGGAGCTGTAAATGCTGCGGTAAATTTACCAGAAGTACCCGGCCATATTGTAACCTTAATAAATGCCATCAAGCCTGCAGTTGAAAAAGCAAGGAAAAAAGAATCCACTGTCTTACTTGATGAAGCCATTCGTGAAAATATAGTCATGCAAGTTGAACAACTAAAAAGTTTGGAACCTGTATTGGCTAAACGTGTAAGAGAAGGCTCTATCAAAATAATCGGTGCTCTGTACGATCTTAATTCCGGAGGAATAGAATTTTTTGAATAATCCGAAACTAAAATTAATCTATCCATGCTAACTAGTATCTTATCTCCGATGGTGCTTGCCTTTGTACTTGGGATCATTGCAGCCCGAGTCAAGAGTGATTTAAAATTTCCGGATTCGCTCTATCAATCGTTAACCATCTATCTCTTAATTGCAATTGGCATGAAAGGTGGTCATAAATTAGCATTGGCAACTTTTTCTGAAGTGTGGCAACCTTCATTAGTTGCGATTGGGCTTTGTTGTACTATCCCTTTGTGGACTTATTGGTTGATGCGTAAAGCAGGGAAATTTGATGTGCCTAATGCAGCAGCTTTAGCAGCGCACTATGGATCTGTATCGGCTGTAACATTTAGCGCAGCTTTAGCCTTTCATGATACCTTAAAGATTTCTTATGAAGGATTTATGCCTAGCATGCTTGCCATTATGGAGATACCAGCTATACTGATTGGAATTTCTTTAGCACGAATTAATGCGCCATCGACAGATGGAACAGAGCAAGTGCCCTTAAAGGAAATCGCCCGTGAATTACTTGCCGGGAAAAGTAGTCTGCTATTAATAGGATTTTTGGTAATCGGATTCTCGGTGGGCAACACTGGTTGGGAACAAGTAGCACCGCTTTTTGATGTTCCATTTAAAGGAGTGTTGACGCTTTTCCTTTTAGAAGCAGGATTAGTAGCAGGAAGAAAGTTATCCGATCTCAGAAAAGGCGGTGCTTTTCTGATTGGGTTCGGAATTATCTTTCCTATCCTTCACGCAATTATCGGAATATATCTTGGTCAATTAGCTGGATTAAGTATTGGAGGGGCAACTATATTGGGAGTCTTAGCGTCCAGTGCTTCTTATATAGCAGCGCCAGCTGCATGCCGTGTAGCTTTGCCCGAAGCAAATCCTTCCTATTACTTAACTTCGGCATTAGCCATAACCTTTCCATTTAACATAATGCTAGGGTTGCCTCTGTACCATGAAATCGCAAAATTGATGTACCAAATTAATTAATCCACTATATGAATAATCTCAACTTACTTACCATTATCGCTGAGGAAGCGCTTGCCGCTTCTATTGAGAAAGAAATTGTAGAAATGGGAGCGAAAGGATATACGTCAACAGGTGTTTCAGGTAAAGGACTGCATGGATTAAGAGATAATCAATGGGAAGGTGAAAATGTAAAAATTGAAACCATTGTGTCAGAGGAAAGCTGCAAGAAGATACTGGGTCATCTACAACGAAAGTACTTTGATCGCTATGCGATGATCGCCTTTTTTCATCCAGTGAATGTCGTCCGAACAAATCATTTTCTGTAACGTATCGCAAATAAATAAATGTTTCACGGCAGAAAACTGATAATTGCTACAAAGCACGAAAAAGAAAAAGTAATTGCTCCCCTTATAGAAATGGCGTTGGGCGTGAAATGCATAGTTCCCAATACATTTGATACAGATAGTTTGGGGACTTTTACCGGTGAGATCGAAAGAAAAGATGACCCCATTTCTACTGCTCGCAAGAAATGCATATTGGCAATGGAACTCAAAAATTGTGACTTGGGGATTGCAAGCGAAGGGTCTTTCGGTCCTCATCCTACTTTATTCTTCGCCCCTTCAGATGATGAAATCCTGGTATTCATCGACAAGAAAAATGGAGTGGAAATAGTAGAACGAGAATTGAGCACAACTACAAATTTCGATGCCGAGGAAATCAGTGACCAACGCCAACTTGTTGCTTTTGCGACACGCGCAAAATTTCCTGATCATGGACTAATTTTAAGAAAGTCAAAAGAAGATCTAACTGAAATTGTAAAAGGTATTACGAATTGGAGCAAGCTAACTAGCTCCTTCGATTTCTTTCGTAAGAAGTACGGAATCGCCTACGTTGAAACAGATATGCGGGCTATGTTCAACCCTACTCGTATGAGCGTAATCGAAACGGTAACACAGAAGTTAATAAAGAAAATTACCTCCTTCTGTCCTCAATGTAATTTCCCAGGGTTTGGTGTAACCCAAATAATATC
Organism: Bacteroidia bacterium; assembly: GCA_031384515.1. Lineage (GTDB taxonomy): Bacteria > Bacteroidota > Bacteroidia > Cytophagales > Cyclobacteriaceae > ELB16-189. The sequence goes on along the minus strand of JANNAQ010000050.1, from coordinate 7,119 downwards.
AGGATTACCATGCAAACTTTGCGGCACACCAACTCGTTCGGCTTTGAGTCATGTCTATAAGTGCCAGAAATGTTCATTTACGAAAGAAGTGAAGTACCCTAATAATGCACTTTCCGAAGACCCCACTTACTGCGATAGCTGCAACCCGTAAGGCATAGAGATTGGACTGAGGTCTTTAGTCTACAATTTCCTGAATCGGCAACCCCGTACATCCACTAGGAAATTTAACTTTTAGCAAAACGGACAAGGTTGGTGCAATATCTGTTATAGCATGGTATTGCCCAGAACGTCCACTCTTAATACCTGTCCCATAAAAAAGCACTGGTACATGTGTATCATAGGAATAGGGCGAACCATGGGTTGTACCTTTTGGAGCAATTGAACTTATCCATCCAGGTTGCAGCGTGTAAACAATATCTCCAGATCGTTTTGAATTGTATCCCCGAATCATCATTCCTTTTATTCCTCCTTCGGTGTAACTACCCTGATGCAGTATACTCTCACTGAAAACGTCAGCTACACCTTCAACAGAAAGCAAATATTTGGCAATCAATTCAGTAGCAATTAACAAATCAATTCCAGAAGCTTTCGGCTCTCCAGAGAAAAGATCCTGGTTTAAAAAAACCTGATCATTACTTATTGATTCAATCACTTTTTTTCCTGGGAAGTAAGTAGCTAAAAATGCAGTTAATCTCGCTTCCATAAGCGTGACATTAAAATTACCTCCCGGTATTTTTATATCCTTTAAGTATTGAGGCACATCCGCCACTGCATGGTCAGCTGTCAAAAACACAGTGTACTTTCCTTTGCCTATTTCTTTGTCTAACAGATTAAATAAATCTTCCAGGTTTTTATCAAGCCTTAAATAAGTATCCTCTAATTCAATTGAGTTGGGTCCCATCGTGTGACCAATAATATCAGGGGAGGAATACGAAATCGTTAAAAAGTCAGTCCATTCGTCTTTTCCCATCTCCTCTCCCCGCATAGTAGCCTTCGCCAACTCCGTTAAAATATCATTACCAAAAGGAGTGTAGCCTAACAATTCAAACTGTCCGTTTAGTTTACGAAGTTCTTTAAGGTTGTAAGGAAATACCGCGCGATCTTTACCGGCAAGCCTGCCCTCATACGGAGAATCATCAGGACCACTCTCCTTGTATTGTTCAATGGGTAATAATGTCTTCCAGTCCTGATTTAAATAACTATCTGCCAGATTGAGCGAATTAAATTGATCTACCCAAACTGGCAATGCAGCTTTATAATAGGTGCTACTAATAAACTTTCCTGTTGTGCCATCATACCAGTAAGCACCATCAGACGTGTGACCAGATGGCAATACTGCACCTCTGTCCTTTATCGATATGCCAACTACCTTAGATCTTCTTTGCGTAGACAACTCCAATTCATCGGTAATGGTAGTCGATAACATTCTCCATGGGGATACATCGCCATTGCCACTATCGCTGCCAACCGGCTTTTGACGATCATCACCAACACAATTCACCATGAGTTTAGACTCTTTGTCATACCAGTCGTTACCAATAATTCCATGTACAGAAGGGGTAGTACCTGTATAAATAGAAGCATGGCCTGGCCCGGTAAAAGTAGGAACATAATTATAGTGAGCATTAGTCAACATAAAGCCGTCACGCATCATCCTCTTAAAGCCTCCTTCTCCAAATTTACTTTCAAATCGATACAAGTATTCTTGCCTCATTTGATCAACTACAATACCCACTACCAAACTAGGTTGAGTTTGATCTTTTTGTTGAGCCTGCAATTTCAGGCTTAATAGAAGGGAGAAAATAATCAGGACTTGTCTCATTAGATATTCTTTAACGGAAAATTATAAAAATAAAAGGTAGAAGTAGTGCACTATTATCAGTTCGCATCAAATGGCACTCGATTTAGCGGTTGAGTTACCTTTCTTCACAATAAATCTCTTCGTATTCATCTTTCTCAAATACTTGTCTTCGTATCTGCTCACCCATTTTGCTGTAGTAAATAACTACATAGATTTCCGCTTCCTCCACATTTTTCTCAGTAAAATAAAGTGGATCTTCAGTTGAACCTATGTTTATGATATCGCTAAATGTGCACGGGATAACAATTCCATGCTTATTACTAATTACACCATAGGCTGTTCCCTGATGTGCGATCAAGATCTTTTCTTCAGGTCCGTTAAGTACTATCCGATAATCCCTTATTCGGTCCACAGCTATTTTGCCGGAAGTCCAGTTGTAAATCATCCATTGAAAATTTTTCTTAACCAACGCGGTGGAATCATTCCATTCAATAATATCATCAAATTCAAATTTTCCTATTGGCTTTGCGTCAGCATCAATAAATCCATAAAGGCCATCCTTCGATGTTACATAAATATTCTCACGAAAAGGCTTCACATTACTTTCGAATAATGGCTTAATTAGGTTTCTGGTTTTGAGATCGAATAGTCCAAACTTTTTGTCCTTAAAAAGAGAAACGTAATTTTCTTGCGCTTTAACAATTTGAGAATACTCAACTGGCAGCACAGATTTACCGTCCATTTGCACCAATCCTTTCTTTCCTTTATAGGTTACAGCGAACACTTGGCCTCCCAAATATTCAATCTCATCAAAATCTAGTTGGAAAAGCTTAAGGCCAGTAGCGGCATCATACACATGTTTAAGATTTCGTTCGTGTGTGTGAAAAAAAAGTTCAGTTCCTAAAGACTTTATAAACTGAAAATCGGATTGAGCTAAAAATTTTCTATTCACACCAGAAGCTAAGAAAACCTGGAGGGTGTCCTCCTTTAAGCAAAAGGCTAGTTTGTTCAAGAACCAAATGCTATCCAATTCAGTTGCCAGGTTCATCTTATCTGGAATACTAAAAAGATGGAGCCCTGACTCATTTTTCAGGGATAGCCAATTCTCATAAAACCGAATTTCATCATATTGATTACCTGCTAATTCATCAGCAATACCAATTACTCTAAATTTTTCATTTTTTTCTGCGACATATCCATAGGGCGTTCTTGTCAATACTTGCCGATCAAGGGGAATTATAAAGTCAAGATGGCTGTTAATGGTTCCTTCGAGCGATCCGTTCTTTACAAGGTAAGTGTCCGGATCAAGCTGGCGTATTTCATCTACTACTATCGACTCTGAAAATGTATTCTTATCAGCAAGCGCATAAATTTGTTCGGGTGTTTTAAGCGATTTTTTCCCGGATTTAACCAAAACAATTACTTGTTCTAATGAATAGATATCTTCAAACTCTGCTGCCAACAGATTTAATCCATTGAGGGCAACCAATCCCCATTTATTATTTGCCTTGTAGGAAATAAAACGATTGGCCACCACCTTAGCGTCTTCAATACAATGGGAGTTCAACTTAAACCCCGACTTATGAATCACGTGAAAGCATGTAGAGTCCTGAACCTTTAGAAACCCCAATCCAAGTTCCGTAACCTCTTCAATTAATCCTCTAAAAATTAACTCTTCGCTCCTACTAAAAATGCCATCTGATGTAATAAGATAGTCGGTTCTTATTTCACCACATTTATAGTCATCATAAATAATATCAAACCGCGGGGCTATGATCTCTTTTCCATTTTCATCCATAAACCCAAACTTTTCATTTTTCAACACAGGCACCCAATATCCTTTCTCAAGAATTCTGATAGTGTTAAGCGAATCGGTCAACGTCATAGGCACAGCTACTTGCTCAACACCTCGTTGAAGGTGATATAAAATATCTTCCGCTTTTTTGCGGGCGTGAGACGCTGGATATGAACTAATGAAGTGAGTAAACTCTTCAAGCTCTCCACTTGCTGTTGAAATTTCAAAAATAATTTTCTCCGCTTCAGAGCGATAAATAGACAAAGGGTAATCTTTCAAGAAATTCTGATAACTCCTTAATTTACCATCTCGTGTCTTATCTTCGAAAAGAAGTTTTTCATATCGTTTTTCCGCCTCTTCTTTGCGATGAGATAAAGGATATTGAATTACATAATCTTTAAACGTGCTATACGTATTTATTCTAAGAGCCCCCAGAAAGGCAACTTCATCACGCAGTTCAATAGCAGCGTCCTGCTGAGACGCAAAAGCGAATTGATCTGAAAAATTCTGGTAGCCTTCTTCCGTGTTAATTAATTTGGCTCGTTCAAAGGCAGCACTATCAATTTTTTTTCGAAGGCTAACTAAGATAAAACTATCTAACGGGAAGCGCTTCATCCTTTCTTTTTGGCGAAGAGAAGATTTTCGAAAGTCTGAAAGAGATGCTAATGCATAGTGATAGGCCGAATCAATATTCTTTTTTGGGTAACCATCAGAGAAATATAAAAGAGAATAGACGTAACGTGCTTCCGCATTCAAGGTGTCCTTTTTCAGAGACTTCCGAAGTTGCTGTTCAGCTTTTATCCAGTTGGATTTTTCGATTCTACTAAGGGCTGAAGCAGGACTGCTCTGAGCCATCAAGTCATCAGGGCAAAAGATGGCAACTGTCAACGCTGCTATACATAAAAAAGAACGGCCCAGTAGATTCATGCAGACTAAACGCAAAAAAGGCGTTGGTATTTTCCTTTATTTAAAACCTTCTCATGAAGTGTTGACAGTTTTTGGCTCATAAGTATGTCGCGAAAACGTCCGGCCTCTGTCCTTTGGGATTTTGTTCGGCCAAATTGATGAAGGGCATATCCGGTCGTTTTGAAATGCAAATTAGATTTTTTTATGCTTTCCCGCGTACATGAAAAAGCCTCAGAAAAATCTGAGGCCTTTAGTCAATTAGTCGGGGTGAGAGGATTCGAACTTCCGACCCCCACGTCCCTAACGTGGTGCGCTAACCGGGCTGCGCTACACCCCGAACTATTTTAGAGGTGCAATATTAGTAAAATTATCAAACCAAAAACCAAGCGTTCACATTTTACTTTCAACTCTAATCTTTTAACGATTTTATCCTGATGCGGATCAAATCAATATACTGTTCCTTCATTTCTTCAGACAAAAAACTGATTTTAATGAGTGACTCAAATTCATCTGAATGATTAAGTTGCTTAGCAATTATTTTATCACTTGTAGAACTCTCTATTTTTATTTTTTCAGCAAACAGCTTGAAATCTTTTCTATTGATTCTATTTTTTTTTCCATTCATTGTAAGAGCCATCTGCTCTTTATCGGCTGGAAGTGCAATAGCTGTAGAAAGCAAATCATAAGCAGGTGAAAGTCTGTACTGGTTTTCTTCGTTCTTAACAATAGAGAAATTTTTCAAGTGCATATCCGCATTTCCAGTTAAGAAAGAAAACAATGCTATTTCAAAGAATGAGATGACATCGAAACCTGGAGCGGACGAATACTTAGAAACAGTTTTTCCTGTTTTCTCCATGGAGCTATTATACTTGGCACTGCTTGGCAATTCGCTAAGTTGACAAAGATCTTCCACAGGTACTTTGCTTGACTTTAACCGATCAAATCTTTTTGTGATATAGGCTAACGTACCCGAAGACGTTCTGATCAAACTATGATCTGCCGTTTCAATGCCAGCAAGCTCTGCAAGTTTCATCGTTAAGTCCTCATTTTCTGGAAGAGCCTTATACGAAGGAGATTGTGGCTTAAGGATATAGCTACTCCAAAGCCCGACTACAGTAAGTCTTGATTTCTTAGGATCGTTAGGATTTGCTTCGATGTTAAGCGACAACTTTGGCTGAACACCTGGTATTGTCATGCTTCTCTTAATTATTGTAAGAGCCATTTCTTCAAGCTCAGGGCCACTGATGGAAAGCACTGGCGCAATGGCACTGCCAAAAAACTTCTTGCTGCATTTAGGATGATATTCCATTGAGGAGTCTTCTAATTCCTGGTAGCAGTGTAAGCAACGCTTTGTATCGTTCAACTTATTATTACTCATCATCCCCAATTATACTTACTGCCCCAACACAATCCCTGCATGCTGTGAGCAAGAGTTGCATTCTATCCTTCTCGTTAATTTTCCAATTCTTTATTGCGATGTCCAACAACCATCCTTCCGGTATCAAGCCATCGAAAAATGGTATCAAAGTCCTTTCTTCATGATACGGTGCCTTGCGCACAGGCAATGTTTGACTAACCGAACCGAGTGTAGGATGCAAACAATAATCTTCCATGTATTGAAACCAATATCCATTTTCATCCTGCCATACCTTTCCAACAAGTTTATCCTGAAGAAAAACTTTTCCTGATTTACTCATGCGTTTAGAGGCTCTATACTATCAATATCCTTTTGCTTAATAATTTCTACTAAGGCATCATCTTCCTTCGACTTCCAGTCCAGAATGTTGGGAAACGGAACGAGCTTCCATGCTACAATGCTGTTGCGCTCATCACGTATTTCCTTTACAAGAAACCCTGAAACTTTATGCTTGTCTTTCAAAGTGATTTCAACCGCTTTATCCTGATAAGAAAACCACAATTGATATGGATCAATCATATCGGCAACAGGAGCTAACCTATAGCCGAATAAAGCCAATACTTTATCCACTTTATCCATTTTAAGTGAGGCCTTACCTTGCTCAATGTCGCGGATGAAGTGAATACCCACTCCGGTCTTATCAGCCAATAATTCCTGAGTAAGACCCAATTTTTCACGGTTGTATTTAATGAAGGGGGCTAACACGTTTGGTTGTAACATATACAAATATAGTATACTTTTAACAAAAAAAGCAATAATTATACTAAAATAGTATAATAATTATCTAATTTAATATAATTATACCAAATTAGTATAATTAAAATACAAATAACAACCAGGATTCGATTAAAGGGTAAGGAAATGGCAGATACAAATCTACTCACCACTTCAAATACCTTGAGATTATATGCCAGTAGAATAGATCTTAAATTCCTTTCTCAATAATTCAACTTTATATCCTTGATCTTCCTCGGCAACCAAACCTGCATCGGATTACTGCCGCGGTTGCACCAACTATAATAAGGAATGGCGGTGATAGTTTTCTTCACCGTACTGACGTTCTGATTATCAGAAGAATCAACAACGACTGGAACCTCAGCGCGTATGGTCACTACTCCGTTAAGCAAGTCCTTCTGAAAATTCGTTTGGAAGGTTGTGTTCTCTGGCATCAGGATGTTCCAGGCTTGTCCATCGTTGTCA
>JANNAQ010000020.1:0-86462 GCA_031384515.1 Bacteroidia bacterium | reverse complement strand
GGGCTTTTCGTTTCTATCCTTGGCCGAGTTTGGGCATTGCCAATGATGCATGTACCTCGAAGTTTTGAATAATAAATACTAGCTGTGACAGTATGGTTCAACCAATCTTGAACTTAAATGTATTGGTGGTGAAATCAAATGAAGTAAGATCATACACGCGCTCCGAAAATTCTACATTGTTTTGTTGATCAATTAAAATAACCGTAGAGCATCTTGATCCATAATTTGGCGACTTTATAAACATCGAACTCAAAGCCCGTTCTCGCTCCAACCCAATGCCAGTTTCAGGAAGTTGATCATCTGAAGCGCGCTCTTCATCATACAGAAATTCGAACAGTATCTGAGATGAGATGATTTTGGATTTCAAAAGCTCCGTCATTTTTTGTTTACCTCTTACTACTTTTGGCCACGGAGTTTCCAGCAAGTGATTGCTTAGTCCATGCAATCCATTTGATACTTTATCAATTCCAGTTTTATAATTTGACAGATAGTAGAATTCCTCTGGAGTGCCCACTAAAAGATTGAAGCCATTATAAGCCCCGGCTTTCGGTTCCATCTTTTTTAAATATCCTTCTGGCGATACATTCTGTTCCAGGTAATCAGATACTAACTGCCCTCGAGAAGGAGCCTCAGAATTGATATTCTTTGGATCGCGGTAATTGGTTAGCATACTTATCTTACCTGTGGTAGTCATAGCCAACCATGTACCTTGAGCTTCTAAATCTCTTCCCCCCACAATATAGGGGTGATCCTTCCAGAAATCAGCTGAAGATGTTTGGCGATTATAAAATTCGTCACGATTAGCCGCTACAATGAGTTTATAAGTGGGGTGTTGATTCAGACTTAGAAAAATCAGGCACATAAAGAGGTGTGTTACGCGATTTTAGAGACCACTAAATTCAACAAAATATTCTTATCGGCATCTTAGTTGCAGAAGAAAAGGAGGGGAGGTCAACTGATACTAGTTACGTGATTGCAGAGTGCTCGAACAACTGACCAAAATTTATTCTGATCTCAACGATTCAACAGGATTTACGAAAGCGGATTTTATGGTTTTGAAACTCATTGTAAAAAGAGCGATGAGCAGAGTTGTTAATCCTGCCAGCACATACACCCACCAACGTATCTCTATTCTATAGGCAAAGTCTTCAAGCCATTTATCCATTAGATAATAGCCCAGCGGAAACGCAATCACAAACGAAATCGAAATGAGTATAATTAAATCTTTTGAAAGTAACGATACAATTTCTGTTACATTGGCTCCCAATACTTTTCGGATGCCAATCTCTTTTACGCGTTGCTCCGCTGTAAAGGAAATTAAGCCAAACAACCCAAGGCAGGCTACAAATATAGTAAGCACACCAAATATTTTCAGGATCGTGCCCATCTTTTGCTCTGCCAGGTGAGTCTCGTTATATAACTCGTCAAGCAAGGCATAAGAGAATGGTTCTTCCACGCGAAGTGCTTTCCACTTTTCTTCTATGCTTGCCAATAGTTCCTTAATGTCTTTTGTTTTGGCCCGAACAATCAGCCCTCCATAAGGATTGTTGAGCATGATCAGGGGTGCTATGGCTTCGTGCAATGACCTAAAGTGAAAGTCTTTTACTATACCTATGATGGTTAGGCTTCTTTGTACTCCACTATCATCAATGCCCACGGTTAACGTTTGACCCAACGGATTATCTCCCAGCCCAAATGCTTTTACGGCTGTTTCATTAATGATTACGTTTAATGAATCATTGCTTGCAGTCTCCGAGAAATTTCGTCCACCCGCTAGTTTCATTCCCATGGTTGCCAGATATCGATTATCGATGTTGTAGACAAGCGTCCTCCGAACAGCATCGGTTTGTTGTCCCGGATAAGCGCCCGTCATATTGTTATCGGTTGGCCCTGCGGGTACAAAGGCGGACAGGGTAACACTTTCAATTCTTGAATCAGTCAACAATTGGTTTTTGAATGCATTCACGTTATTACCAAGTAGGTGCGATTCTCTTAAAACAATCAATTGATCTCTGTCATAGCCGATACTTTTGTTTTGAATGAAGGACATTTGTTGGCTGACAATGATAATAGAAACAATGAGACAAGTCGAAACAATAAATTGAAAAACCACCAATGCACTTTGGATGCTTTTAGTACCGCCTCCACTCATAACTCTACTTTTAAGGGCCGCAATGGGTTTAACCGAAGAAAGAAAAAAAGCGGGATAGCTGCCAGCAACAAGGGCAATCAAAATCAACAATATGGAAAGAGCAAGCAACACGTTAGAGTTCAGTAAAAAATTCATCTGCAGTATCTTGCCCGACAAGTGATTAAAGGTTGGCAATACTAGCGCAACCAATCCTATTGCAAAAATCATTGCGACTAAAACAGAAATGAATGACTCTGTTAAGAATTGATGAACGAGTTGATTTCTTTTTGAACCCAATACCTTCTTAACACCTACTTCTTTGCTTCGCTTTGTGGCTCCTGCTGTGGAAAGATTCATAAAATTGATACAGGCAATGAGCAGCATGAATACCGCTACGGCACCAAATATGTAAACTGATTTGACGTCTCCCTTCGCCTCCAGTTCGCTGTGGTCAGCACAATCAGAGTAAAGATGAATATCTGTAAGAGGTTGCACAAAAAGACCCACCTCATTTCCATTCTCCTTGAATTTTTCGTAAGACATTCCCATCTGGGAAATCTGCGGTCCCATATACTTGGTAACAATGGCTGATAACTTATCTTCAAATTGAGTTACATCTGCTCCTTCAGATAACAATATGTAATTGAAATAATTGGAGGACATCCAATTATCAACTTTTGAATCGGGCACTCCTTCCATTGAAGCAAAAAGATCAAAATGAAAATGAGAATTCGTTGGCACTTTTTCTATGACTCCTGTAACCTTAAACTGTTCTCCAGTCTCTTTAAAATCCAAGATTTTATTTATAGGATCTTCGTTTCCAAAAAAGTTAAAGGCTTGTTCTTTGGTGAGCACAATGGTATGCGGCTGGACCAAGGCTGTTTTAGGATTTCCCTTAAGAAATGGAAGTGTGAATACATCAAAAAAATTAGGGTCTACAAAAGCGACCTGACTATCTCGAAAGGTAGTATTCTGGTAGGTGATTTTAGGTGAGCCCATTCTTCGCAGGCGTGTACCTTGCAATACTTCAGGAAATTCTTTTGCGAGGGTGGGAGCAATTGGGGCGGGTGTAACGGCTTCTTTTATTATTTCACCATTCATTTTACCTTTTAGTACGATGCGCACAATTTGATCGGCCTTTTTATTGTACCGATCAAAGCTCAGTTCGTCCACTACGAATAGCATAATAATGAGGCAGGTAGCAATGCCCAAGGCCAAGCCGGTGGTATTGATAGCGAATAGGCCTTTATTCTTTAAAAGATTTCTCCATCCTATTTTGAAATAGCTTTTTAGCATACCGTAGTTGTTCAAATTTTTATATCCTTCTGCCGGTCTGATAATACTTGGTCTAAAGAGCAACAGAACATCTCTACCAAACTTCAAATCCGCTTTCAACTTTCCACTTACAACTTTGCGCTGTTGATACAACTCTATCAAATCCCCTTCAATAGAGTCTATCAACTTCGGGTGGCAGAACCAACGGAAGAAGCGGAGGGGGACATTAGGGGGCCTATAGGACATAAGAATTAAGACTTAAGTCGCAAGATTAAAGGCTCCAAATCTTGTGTCTTAAGTCTCACATCTATTAGTCTGTTCCACGCCATCTTCGGTATTGCACTCCATAACTCATCACGTGTGCTCTTCGAGTACTCCATTGCTTTTTTTCCTAGTGCAGTGATCTGAAAATACTTCTTTGGCCTGCCTGCTCGTTCTTCGGTTGCTTCACCATCAAATGATTTGAGGTAGCCTTTGTCTTCCAATCGTTTCAATGCAGTTTGCAATGCGCCCACGCTTACACCTCGTTTCAGTCGCGACTCAATTTCTTTTTTGATGGATACTCCGTACGCATCTTTGTATAAAATACCCACGGTGAGCATCACCACTTCTTCAAATTCACCTAGCTGATATTTTTTCATAGTTGTATATAGTTGCCATGAAAGCACTAAGACACAGTTTTCTTAGTGCCGTTGTGTAGTGGTGGCAATTTTAATTATTAATTAATTCCTATATGTAGTATTAATAATTGTGCCAAAGATCAAATCAGGGAAAACCACTCATTCAATTGGTTTTTTGTAGAAGGGTTGTACGGATCTGAACAACCTGTTCGCAAAATCGTTCGCAGAGAAATAAACCTTTTTACTTAGATGCATATCTCCTAATCAGCACCGGCAAGCTAGGAGTTTGAATGGAGCGTCAAACTCCTAGTAAACTCTATTCATACCGCAAGGCTTTCACTGGATTGGCTCTAGCTGATTTAAGTGTATGAAAGCTGATGGTGAGCAGCCCGATTGCGAGCGCTAGAGTACCGCCTGCACCAAAAACCAGCAGGTTAATATTTATTCGATATGCAAAACTTTCCAGCCAACGTTGCAGAGCGATGTAGGTAATGGGGCTCACCATCGCAAATGCAATGACGATTAGCAAGGCAAAATTGCGTGATAGAAGAACTGTGATTTGACCCTCAGTTGCACCCAATACTTTTCTAATTCCAATTTCCTTAGTCTTCTTTTCGATAGTGATAGCGGCTAACCCAAACAAACCGATACATGAAATCAATATCGATAGCCCCGCCATAATTGCCACTACGGCACTCATTTGTTTATCCGACCGGTAGACCTCCTCGAAATGGGCATCTAGAAAGGTGTAATCAAATGGATACGATGGCACCAATTCATCCCATACTTTTTTTACGGCTGCAATTCCTTCTTCGGTGCGGCCCTTTTCAATTTTTACCGAAAGCTCTTCATACCCCCATCCAGGATGTACGACCATTGCCAATGTATTTACTTTGTAATGAAGAGAGTTAAAATTAAAATCTTTCACCACGCCAATGATGGTTCCTAAGGAATCGTTGTGATACCAGCCATGTCCAGCTTTTGTACCCAGGGTTTCTTTCAATCTAAGCTCATTGGCAAAAGATTCATTTATGATAAAAGCAAAATCTTGATCAGTAGGGTTATCTTTTGAAAAACCCCTACCTTCCTTTACTTCTATGCCGTATACATTTAAGAAATCATAATCTACATTTACGTTGGAAGGTGTAATTTCTAAAACACCTGTATCCGCCTTTACTTTGAAACCCCCTTGGTGAAAGTTGTTGCCAAGACGCTGCCCACTTGCCGTTACTCCTTTAATAACTGATTGCTTTTGTAATTCCTTCCGTATGGTTTCAAATTTTTCATTGGCCTCATTATTCATATTCACTAACATCATCTGGTCTTTGTCAAAACCGATATCAGAATCTTTCATAAAAGAAAGCTGCTGAATTACTATGAGCGTGCTCACCATCATAGCAATTGCGAGTCCAAATTGAACTACCACTAATGTACTCCGCAGCACGGATTTACCTTCGCCTTTGTTTCCGCCTTTCAACACGCGAGATAAGTTAAATGAGGTCATGTAAAAAGAGGGGTAAATTCCGGTGGCTATCCCTAATGAAAGTGTGCCAACCAAAACGGCTATTAATTGCCAAACGTTTTGAAACAAAGGAAGGATTGACAGTTGCCTCCCGATCAATTCATTGAGAATAGGAAGGAAAAGAGTGCCTAACAACAGGCCCACTACCAACGCAATGATGGCTAACATCACCGACTCAAAAATAAATTGCCCAAATAATTGTGTTTTCATTGCCCCAATCGTTTTGCGTACCCCAATTTCTTTCCATCGATGAGAAGCGCGAGCAGTTGTAAGATTCATAAAATTGACTGCAGCTATCAATAATATGAAGGCAGCAATCACATAGAATATAATCAGATACGAACCGTTAAATTTTCTGTAGTTAATGTAATCATGTTCGATATCAGTGGAAGCCAGGTGCACGTCATCGAGCCGCTGGAGGTATAATTTATAGTAGGTATTGATTTCTGGGTCATCCATGTGTCTAGACATAAAGGCAGGGAACTTTTCTTCCATAGCTGGAATATTGGCCGTGGGTTCTAACAACAGGTAGGTAGTCATCCAATTTCCTCCCCAGGAATTATTAACGTTGTTCTCTCCACTGGTATAGGTTACCATCGATAGCAGCGCCTCAAATTGAATGTGAGAATTCTCGGGAACGTCTTTCAAAATACCTGTTACCTCATAGTCCTTTCCATCCCATGTCACTGTGTTATTAAGTGCTTCACTTGTTGTATTAAAAAATTTCAAGGCAGTGGACTCAGTAAGGAGAATGGTTAGCGGACGATCCAGACATGTATTGACATCACCTTGTACCAAAGGAAAATCAAATACATCAAAGAAGGTACTATCGACCGTCATTACATTATCGATCAAATGCTTAGTATCGTTTTTAGAGATCAGTTGTTTTCCCCTCAGCCAAAGCCGAACGTACATCTGAACTTCTGGAAAATCACGGCTTAAGGCTGGACCCATGCCAGGCATAGAGAGCGCAACCTTTTGCTCGTTTGTACCGGTGAACTTTTGTACTTCATCGAGGCGATAGATGTTATTATTCTTAGCGTGGAAAGCATCAAAGCTGCGCTCATCTGAAACAAACAAATAAATAATCACGCAGGCGGCCAGTCCAACAGCAAGACTAAACACGTTAATAAATGAAATCATCTTATGCTTAAAGATGTTTCGTTTACTGATTTTGTAATAATTTTCCAGTAAGTGATTATTCATGACTTGTAATCGGTTTAATTTTTTAATTGCAAATGGACGGAGATAATTGAGCGTTTGATACCAATAATTCAATTTGGCTTTGAAAACAGATTTATTTTTTACCTCCGAATGGAATTTCTCATCCAGATCGCCCTCTACTTCCTCTGCAAGATCATTGCGCAGAAATGCTTTGAGCAGCCTTCTCGCCAATCTGGGTGGTTTAACCTGATTGTTCATTGAATTCCCAAACTTAACTTGGAAGTGGCAAAGCCAGGAAACTGATCCCACAGTGCTTGTTTGAAATCACGTGCGTTCGCAAGAGTTTTCTTGCCATAAGCAGTGATTGTGTAGATGCGCTTCCTTCTGCCTCCTCTCTCAGCGGTTGACTTTCCCATTTCCGACTTCAAAAATCCCTTTTCTTCCAGCCGTGTAAGGGTTGAGTGTACTGCCCCGATGGATACCGTGCGGCCTGTTTGTGATTCAAATTCTTCGGCAATTTTGAAGGCATAAGCCTCTTCGCCTAAAATTCCAGATAGTAGTAATATCACTTCTTCGAATTCGCCAAGTCTTGTTTCTATCATATAATACTAGATTGTAGAACTAATATACGGGCATTAGCCTGATTTGTTCTACTTTTTAGTAGTAAATCAGAAATAAGTAATTGTGCGGCTTAAAATTGTGTTCCTGATCATTCCTGCCGTGGGGCGATTTAACCAATAGGCCGAGACAAGCATCTTGTAACTCTCACTGAATTATTTGTTCATAAAAGAAAAGGGTTGTTTCATTTTGAAACAACCCTTTTAATTATTAATGAGTAAAAGGTAAAACTACCAGTGATTATTTTTTCAGGCTTTTGAGATACGCAATTGACTGCGGCACCTGTGTGTTCACGCGACTGCTTTCATCTTCAATGAAGAAATGCTTGATTCCAATCTTATTGGCTTCTCTCACGATTCCAGGAATATCAATCTCACCAGTGCCGAGTGCCACATCATTCTCTTGGGAGGTGCCTCCGGTAAGATCTTTCGGAGTACCTTTTTTCAAATCCTTCATGTGCAAGAGCTTAAATCTATTTCCATATTTTTTAAGAAGCGCTACCGGATCGCCACCACCGAAATGAGTCCACAATACATCCATTTCGAAAGAGACATATTCAGGATTGGTATTTTTAATCATATAGTCTAAAAGTGTGCCTTTTTCGTATGGCTGAAATTCAAAACCATGAATGTGATAACAAAATGTTATTCCATTTTCTTTGAGAACTTTACCGGCAGCATTAAAATCTTCAACTGCTTTCTTTGCATTATCAAGGTTGAAAGCACCTTTAGTATGTGGAATCCATGCCGTCATAACGAAGGAGGAACCTAATATTTTAGCGGTAGCGGCAACTGCTGCAGGATCTTTAACAAGTTGTTCATATCCGGCTCCGGTAGAGGGAATACTTAAACCCCTTTCATCACATAGTTTTCTATACTCTTCAGGAGTTGCTTTGCCTCCGGTTCCCTCAACCTCAGTGAACCCCATGGCCTTGATAGAATCAAGTGTTGCGGCTACCCCATTCGGGAAACTTTTTCTGAAGGTGTAAGCTTGAACACCGAAAGCCGCAGTGTATAAAGCTTCTTTCTTTTGAGAAAAAACCTCATGTTCAGTCAGAAGGGCAGCGATAATCAGCAGTAATACAATAATTTTTTTCATACGTATTTGAGTTTTGGTAATAAATCAGTGGAAGAAGAAATTCCTTTCAAGGTTTAACAACTTGCCAACACCTAAGATATTAAGCGGAAGGCAGAATTGAAAGATAAATAGTAAGAAAGGCAGAATACAGGTTTCAATTCTCGACTTTATAATAGATCTTATAAAACTTCCGTCCATCCTTCTCAACTCCGTGCTCAATTAATTGTTTGTCTCCATGGATATAAATGTGAAAATTCTTATCCAATTTAAGAACGCTTTTAAATACCCGGGCTTGTTTTTTTACGGCTTGTTCAGAGATGCCAAACCGCTCGTTCAGATCGATGCCATGTTCTTGCCGATAGGCATTATCGTAGGCATGAAACGATTTGATGAGCCCCTTGTCTTGCAAAACTTCTTTTTCGAAGTTTGATTTGTCGAATGATTCATGTTTTTTAAAATAGTCAACAGAGCGATTTAATAAATCCATCTGATCCGGTTTTGTCATATCGAACTCATCTACCATCTGCTCGGTTACAAACTTTTTTGTGATATTGAGAAATTGATTGGTTTGCTGAAATTCATTCTTTACTGGCGATAGTCCAAGAAAACTTTCCCTCCAATATTGGGCTTCTTCCCCTCTACTTTGACTATCAATCATTAACACACGAAATCCTTCCTTTTGCTGGGTGTTAAAAATCAGACAGCCTTTGTCCAGTTTATTAAGATCAAGGCCTTCTTTTAATGCGATTGAAAAACTTGATTTCTCCTGACTCACTTCAAAAAAATTAGTCTTCGTTTCTGTTTTAAAAATACCAACTGCATCAACCGTTTCATTTTCGAAGATGCAATCTTCAAAGCTGCATAAGTATAATTCACCACCTTTGATTTTAGGGTGGCCTGAGTTTTTATATAAATGCTGCGCCAATTGGACAGAAGCCAAGTGAAAAGAATTTTCGCCAGAAAATATACCTCCAGCAACATTGTAAACTTCGTTATAACGTAATGAGGATGGGTGTGAAAATTGATGTGTTTCAAAGACTGATAAAAAACGGTTTAGAAAATAGTCTTTGATCTTTACTTTTAATTCCTCTTCCAGCACCAATGGTTTTTTCGAAAGAATCAAACCCTGATCGGATGACTTATTTCCAACAAAGTGAATCGAAATTGATTTTAAACTGGCGTTTGAGAAATTCATGCAGGAGTGTATTGGTTTGTCTATTTTAGTTCCCTAAGACTTTTTCGAAGGTACTTTTTGCAAATTGGACAAGCTTGCCAGTCGTGCCCTCTTGCTGGACAGTATTCTCTGCCAAAGTAAATAATTTGAAGATGAGCTTTATTCCATTTTTCTTGAGGGAATAAACGCTTTAAGTCGCTTTCCGTTTGCTCAACATTTTTTCCATTCGTTAATCCCCAACGATAGGCAAGTCTATGAATGTGAGTGTCGACAGGGAAAGCCGGAATTCTAAACCATTGAGTCATGACAACGGAGGCCGTCTTATGGCCCACTGCAGGAAGTTCTTCAAGAGCTTCGAATGTGTTAGGCACTTCTCCATTGTACCGTTCCACCAAAATTTTTGAGAGTCCCGCAATTCCTTTTGATTTCATTGGTGATAGTCCACAGGGTCTGATGATATTTCGAATTTCTTCTACAGACAATTTCATCATGTCATATGGATTATCCGCTAGATTGAAAAGGTGCGGTGTAACCTGATTTACCCTGACATCAGTACATTGAGCGGATAGGAGCACAGAGACCAATAACGTATAGGCATCTTTGTGAAGGAGAGGAACTTCAGGCTTTGGATAAAGTTTATCGAGTATAGTAAGTATATCTTTTACTTTTTCAGATTTGGTCATAATAGCTGCTAGCTTTCAGCCAATAGCTACCAGCAGTGAGTTGCTAATAGCATATAGCTAGTGGCTCTTTACGGGTATAACAAATATTTTTTTCTCATCTCCTTGTACTTCTCCAGATCAGATTTCCAGCTTTCTCTTATTTTATCTTCTGGTAAACCGTCCCTGATTTGTTGTTTTAAAACTGTGGTGCCTGCAAGAATATCAAAATAAGGTAAAAAGAATTTTTCCTTATCGGGATAGGCGGCATACATCAGAAGTAAATATTTTAAATCTATTTTGGGTTCAACGGGCACACTTCTTAAATCAAGACCATAGCATAACTTATTTTCCTGTGGTGGATTAACCGCTACGCCTTTTATCGTAACAGGTGTAAATTGATACTCCATATTTTTTAATTCTGGATTACCGATAACCTGGAATGGCGAGGGAGTACCACGTCCAAGGCTTATTACTGTACCCTCAAAAAGACAAATAGAGGGATAAAGCTTTATCGCTTGCTGGTTGGGAAGGTTTGGTGATGGCCTCATAGGCAAAATATATTCATCAGAATGTGTCCAGTTTTTTAGCTTGATAATCTCTATGTCACATTTCATTTTGTTGGCGAGCCAGTCTTCGCCATTTATCATTTGGGCCATTTCCCCTATTGTCATACCGTGCGCAATTGGAATAGGATGCATGGCAACAAAAGACTGCATTGGCTTCGTATTTACAGGACCATCAACAAAGGAATTTGGGTTAGGGCGATCAAGAATGATAAGTTTCTTTTTGCTCTCGGCACAAGTTTCCATCACATAGTGCATGGTTCCGATATAGGTATAAAACCTCATGCCCACATCCTGAATATCGAAAATGATAACATCAAGATCTGAAAACTGTTTGACTGTGGGTTTTCGGTTTTTTCCGTACAGGGATACTACTGATATTCCTGTCTTAGAGTCAATGCTATCATTCACATATTCGCCATCTGCAGCTGTACCACGAAATCCATGTTCTGGACCGAAGATTTTGATAACCTTTATACCTAGACTTTTTAAAGTATCCGCTAAATGGGTTTTCCCAATCAGTGATGTATGATTGACTACCAACCCAACTTTTTTGTTTTTTAATTTTGGAATAAGCTCCGTAAGTTGATCAGCACCAGTCAAAACACGGCTAGTATTTTGGGCATCGCAGGAAAGAATACCTGACAAAAAAAATAAGCATGCGAATAACCTGATCATTTCTTTTTATTTTGGCGGTAGTAATTTGTTTCCAAACTCGGTTAAGCCAAAATTAAGCCATTCCTTGAACCTTTCGTATTTCATATCAAAAAGAATAAGTCAGGGTAATTCTGAAACCGACAAAGGTGGATTTTCGTCCATCATTCACAAGATTGCTGTGGCAAGTATTACTGTTGGGCTCAGTGCTGCCATTGTCTCCTTTCTTATTATGAAGGGCTTTCAGGAGACTGTGCAAAATAAAATCTACGGATTTAGCTCTCACCTTATTGTCTCAAAATTTACCATGAATAATTCCATGGAAGAGCAGCCGTTCAGCTATAACATAAATATTTACAATCAACCTCAAGAGCTTGGGGTGATTGAGCATATTCAGGAGTTTAGTCACAAAGCCGGATTGATTAAAACAGAAGATGAAGTTTTGGGCGTAGTGTTCAAGGGTGTTGGTAAGAGTTTTGATCTTAACCGCTTTCGAGACAACATGATTGAAGGTGAGTTCATTCACTTTCCCGATTCTGGCTATGCACGCGAAGTTGTATTGAGCGAGATTATCGCGAAAAAGTTAAAAACAAAGGTGGGTGACGACATTATTATTCATTTTTTTCAAAACCCTCCACGCTTCCGAAAATTGAAAGTGACAGGCATTTATGAAACTAATCTTTCTGATTACTTCGATGATAAAATAATTATGGGCGATATCCGAATGGTTCAGCGGCTAAATGCTTCCGCAGACAGCATAGCTGGTGGCCTTGAAATCTTTGTTAAGGATGTTGATCAAGTGGATGAGGCATTAACTACCATTGGTGATAGCATGGACTATGATCTTTATCTGGAGAAGGTGAGCGATAAATACATTCAGGTATTTGAGTGGCTAAATTTGTTAAGCAGACAAGTGAATATTTTATTGGGTATCATTCTTACGGTAGTGTGCGTAAACATGATTTCGGTGATTTTGATTCTGGTTATGGAGCGTACTCAAATGATTGGGCTTTTAAAGGCTATGGGCGCGCAAGACCGCCTGATCCAATCCGTGTTTGTATATAACGGAGTAAACCTCATTGCTAAAGGCCTTGTATATGGAAATGTAATCGGACTTGGACTTTGCTATCTACAAGACACGTTCAAGTTTATTACACTCAACCCTCATAACTATTACATGGATTATGTACCTATTGGGTGGAATTGGGAGGTAGTAATTCTTTTGAATGTAGCAGTGTTCGTAGTAGTTACACTTGTGTTATTGCTTCCAACTGCGATTGTTACACGCATTAATCCGATTAAGGCCATTAGGTTTGATTAGGTACTATCTTTCTATGCGATTTTTAACCACATAGAAACATAGGTCACATAGATATGCAAATCAAATCCTTGCCTGATACGTATACAGTTCAAAATACCGTCCTTTCTTTTCAATCAGCTCGTCATGCTTGCCACGCTCAGCTATTTGTCCATGCTCTACAACCAGAATTTGATCGGCTTGCCTGATTGTACTTAGTCGGTGAGCAATAACAAATGTAGTCCTGCCTTTCAAAAGGGATTTCAAGCTTTCCTGAATTAGTGACTCACTCTCTGTGTCTAAGCTGGAGGTTGCCTCGTCCAAAATTAGTATACGTGGATTCGCCAAAATGGCTCTGGCAATCGTAACACGTTGGCGCTGGCCGCCCGAAAGTTTTATGCCTCGTTCGCCAATCACAGTATCAAGACCCAACTCAAACTTCGTACTGAATTCGCTAACGTACGCGCCATCGATGGCTGCCTGAAGTTCTTTTTCTGTTGCATCTGGCTTTGCGAATAAGATGTTTTCCCGAATAGTTCCATCAAAAAGAAAATCATCTTGTAGAACTACCCCTAACTGACTTCTGTAACTATCTAGTGAAACTTTAGAAAGATCATTTCCATCGATCGTAATTGTACCAGACTGTTGCGTTAAGAAGGAAGCAGCCAAGCCCGCAATGGTTGATTTACCGGAGCCTGAAGTTCCAACCAGCGCAGTAACTGATCCAGCGGGGGCCGAGAAGCTTACATTCTTTAATACTTCTTTTCCTTCGTCATACGCGAACGAGACATCATTAAACTCAATATCCCCTTTAATTTTTCCAATCTTAGTAGTTCGAATGGTTTCGTCATCTTCAACCGGAACATTCATGAGCTCTTCGGTGCGATCTAATCCTGCAAACGCTTCAGTTAACTGACTGCCGATGTTACTCATTTGAACAATTGGGGCTATCAGAAATCCAAGAAATAAAATGAACTGAACAAGTGCACCCATTGTCAATGTATTTTCGGCAATCATATAACCTCCAATACCCATTATCCCAACCGATGCAAGACCTAATAAAAAGCTTCCTGCGCTAGTAACAAAACTGGTAGTAGTTAAAGTGCTCTTTACGTTAAGGAATAATTTTTCTACTCCTTTTTCAAAAATTTTGATTTCTTGTTTTTCGGCATTAAAGCCTTTTATCACGCGTACTCCATTCAGAGTTTGCGTTAATCGGCCAGTAACTTCTGCATTAATGGCGCCTCGCTCCCTGAATATGGGGCGGATTTTTCCAAAAGCTTTCAAGGCGATCAGACCAAATACGGCCACAGGGATCATAACAAAAAGAGTCATCTTCCAACTAATGCTGAATAGAAAGAACAAGCAGATAACGGATGTAAGTATTCCACCAACTAATTGAACTAACCCGGTGCCAACTAAATTACGTACACCTTCCACATCAGTCATTACACGGGACACCAGTTTGCCGGATTGTTGATTGTCAAAGAAGCGGGTTGGGAGACGAAGAAGATGCTTCTGCACATTTGCCCGCAAAACAGAAATAAGGTGTTGTGCTTCCACACTTAATAATTTGGTAAGCAGATATGAGATGACGGATGATACCAAGATCGAAGCTGAAATCCCGATCAATAACATGTTTAGTTTTGATAAGTCACCTTTACCAATTACATCGTCCAGTAGGTATTTTGTTGACCAGGGAAGCACCAGGCTTGCTAGCCTACTGATGATGATTAGGATAAAACCTACTAAAATTATATTGCGTCTTGGCCAAATAATGGTCTTAAAGACGGTGGACATGGTAACTTTTGACTTTGGCTTGGGTGCTGACATGCGTAAATCCTCTTGTTTAGATGTTTTTTGTATAATATAGAGGACGAAATTAATTCATTTTTATTCTTTGCTCATGAAATTAATTAGATCCCTGTGGAAACAGTAACATATTTTAAATATTTGCCCTTCAACCATGTCAAGTTGAAATAGAAGATGAAATGCTTTTTTTTATTTTTTATGCTTTCACTTTTTAAGACCATTGCTTGCGCATCACTTTTCGCGCAGATAGGCCTTAAAAGTGATTTGGATACAACAAACAGCCAGCACAAAGTAACCCTGGGCGGTTACCTTGATACCTATTATGGCTATGATTTTAATAAGCCAATTTCTGGTGATCGCCCTTATTTTGTATCCATGGCCAGACATAATGAAGTCACCATTAATCTGGCTTATTTGGATTTGCGATATACCTCTTCAAAAGTTAGAGCTCGGTTCATTCCTGGCTTTGGTACCTACGTAAATTCTAATTATGCTTTAGAACCGGGATCTTTGAAAAATATTATTCAAGGTAATATAGGAGTAAAAATTTCTGCTCGTAAAAATATTTGGATCGATGCAGGTGTGTTAAACTCGCCCTACACGAATGAGACAGCAGTTTCCAAGGACCAGCTAATGTATTCTCGGTCATTTGCTCCAGAGTATGTTCCTTATTATTTATCTGGAGTTAGATTCTCGATGTCATTGAATCAGAAAAGTAATTTTTCACTTTATCTCATCAATGGCTGGCAACAAATTGATGAAAACAAAGGGAAGTCAATCGGGACTCAACTTGAATATCGTCCTACACCACTTTGGGTATTGAATTGGAGTACGTATGTCGGTGACGAACGTTCTGAGGCCCTTCCTCAATACAGGATGAGATATTTTTCGGACATTAACTTCAAATTTTCAAAAGGCCCTTTTTCAGCTACAGGTTGTGTTTATGGAGGTGTTCAGAAAGTACTAGCAACTAACAACGCTATCTACTCAAAGCGATGGTGGCAAATAAATTTGGTTGGACAATACGAATTTTCTAAAAAGCTCTCGTTGGCTGGAAGAATAGAATATTTCAACGATCCAAAGAGTGCAATGATTACTCCTATAACAAGCGTTTCTGGATTCAGCTCATATAGCAGTGGGATGTGCTTAAATCTTAACATCGCACCTAATATATTGGCAAGGTTTGAGGGCAGGGCATTTTTTTCTGGGCAGGAAGTTTATGAAAGAATGAACATACCAGTCAAAACGACTAACCTACTTATTTCCAGCCTAACTGTTTCGTTTTGAAGATTACTCCCTTTCAAATAAGAAATCAATCACCTTTCCATCTCCTGAAATTTGAGCTTTCAGTTTTTTGCCTTCTAGTTGATATGATATTTTTTTTGGAAAGTCATGATCTGGATTTTCACAAATAAAACCAAACTCAGTGATTTCGGTGAGTTTGAAATACACAGGCTTTTGATTCTCGGGTACATCAGCAACGTAAACGATTTTATTGTCTTTAATGATGATTCGAAGTTTTTCAATGAAGGTAGTATCTTTTCCTTGAAGGCTTATACCAAATCCTCTTAACTCGTACGTGGAAGTTTGCTTCCATCGTTCAAGCGCAGATCGGCCAAGCTTTACATTGATGCGGTTCCATGTGCCAACCAGCCAGCTTAACTTTTTAAAATTTTCAGTTTGATTAGAAGTTTGACCAAAAGAGTAGGTAAACGAGATAAAAAACACAAAGCAGAAGATATTTTTCATGATCCTCATTTGTACTTCTTAAACCAACTTTGGATCGTCATCTGTATTACTCCGAAAAAGGCCTCTTTGAAAATACCGGCAGACATTTTGGATTGACCGCGTGTACGTTCTGTGAATATGATAGGTATTTCTTTCAGTTTGAATCCATATTTCCAGGTTAGGAACTTCATTTCAATCTGAAAGGCATAGCCCACGAACTTTACTTTATCAAGTTGCAACGTCTCCAATACTTTTCTGCGATAGCAAACAAAACCTGCAGTAGTATCCTGAATTTTCATTCGAGTGATTAAACGAACATACGCACTAGCAAAGTAGGATAGCAGCACTCGTCCCATAGGCCAGTTTACTACGTTCACTCCGGTGATGTATCGAGATCCGATTGTTAAATCCTGTCCTCCATCTGCACATGAAAGGTAAAGATTGACTAGTTCTTTTGGATCATGCGAAAAATCGGCATCCATTTCAAGAATAAAATCGTAACCGTTTTGTAAACCATATTTGAAACCAGCAAGATATGCTGTGCCTAATCCTTGCTTACCCTTTCTTTGTAGAAGATGCAGTTTGGTTGAGGTCGAATTGAGTCGAAACTGAAGCTCTTTTACAATTTCAGCTGTCCCATCGGGGGAGCCATCGTCCACAATGAGAATGTCAAAAGACTTAGGTAGTGAAAATACCGCTTCTATGATGAGTACAATGTTTTCCTTTTCATTGTAGGTAGGTATGATAACAAGGGCGTTGCTTGCGGGTGTCACAGTTGAGCAAAACTAGATAAAAGCCCTTGATGCACCAATTTGGCGGGCTTGAAGTTTGACGGTATTTTCGTGGTTATGAATGACAAGGCAAAATGCATTTTTCTAGATCGAGATGGAGTTTTAAATGTTGACAATTCCAACTACACCTATCGGGTGGATGATTTCGACATCATTCCTGGAGTAATAGAGACTCTGGTAGCCCTTAAAAAATCTGGATTTTTGCTCGTTGTTGTTACTAATCAATCTGGGATTGCCAAAGGGATTTATACACAGAAAGATGTGGAAGAATGTCATACCTACTTTCAAAGAGAATGTGGAGGTCTGATTGATCATTTTTATTTCTCCCCATATCACAGAACGGTCACCGAATCTTTGGCCACTAAGCCTGGAACGTTGATGTTTGAAAAGGCTATTGCTAAATTCAATATTGATATTCAAAAATCTTGGATGATTGGCGATAGAGGTAGGGATATTATTCCAGCCCGTGCCTTAGGAATAAAGACAATTCAAATTGGAGATGAGGTAGAGCCTGAGAATCTGGCTGATTATAAGGTAGACAGCTTACTAAGCGCTAAGCAGATTATTTTGACCAAGTAAGTCGAATTAGTAGGTTCCAAGCAATGGATCGATTTTCCATTTCATACTTCGATTGCTAACTAATGATTCAACTCTCCCGCCAGAAGCTGAATTTCTTGGGGTAGGTAGGAAGGGGCAGAGTTCAATAGTTTGCCTTACCCGTTCACGTTGATCATACGTAAATGTAGTGTACTCGTTTGGCCAGTAATCCATATAATTTACGCCTACAAATTTTTCACCAATACAAGGAGTGCGTTGCAATCCAAATGGAGTATCATCTTCATACGATCTTTTATAGTATTGGGTATCGACACAAAAGTCACTGTCAACTTCGCAAGAAGGATCAAACGTATGGTACAGATTTAATATATGGCCGATTTCATGTATGAGGATGGATTGATTTTGAGAAGTTAAAAAGTGGCTAGTTTTAAAAAACACACCATAGCTGTATCCTGGAAATTCTGCATTAGAGTTGCTAAGCGTTGGAAAATTTCCGTAGCTGAACTTATCGGTAAAATTGCAAATCCAGACATTCACATATTTTTTTGGTGCCCAAAAATTGCCTGCCCAAATGAGACTACTCAGTTTAGGATCGTCTTTGTTTTCAAACTTATTGTCAGTGCTTTCTATAACATGCATGCCGGGTATGCTAAGTGTTTTTCCATCTGGCCCAAATCTGGCTAGTTCAAAAGAAATCCCAAAATTCACCGCACTGGCGTTCTTCGAATCGTTTTGATTGGCAAAAGCCTGATTAAGCTGATCAATGTTTGATTGTAAAATAGAATTAAGTTGGTCGGCACCGATGGGTTGATCAGGAGGAATGATGTAATGAAAAATAATAGGCAGAGTGAGCTGTGAAAATTCTTTGTCTTCAATAGCCTTAACTACAATTTCATTTTGGATAACTGATTCTTCTAAAAAGCCCTTCAAACTAAATGTATATGTACCTGCTTTGGTGGTAGTGAATTTGTAAGGAAATGAAAGTTCAGAAGTTCCGTTCACCGAAATTTTAACGGTTGGCGGTGTTGATTGAGCCACTACTTTTTTTTCAGCATCATAAAATGTTAGAAAGAAACTCAGTGAGTTCCTTCCGTTAGCAATCAGTGTTGAGGAATTGGTATAAAGGGAAAGCGAGAGTTTTGCAAAACGAACATTTTGAGGCAGTCCTGGATAGATAATTGGTGTTTCCACTTCCGGAGTGCATCCAGAAAACAGGAATAAAAAAGCAACCGATGATACAATTGTATTTTTCAACTTTAACATAGAAACCGAGAGGCTGGCTAAGTAAATGAAATAACGCAAAGGTCTATGGATTATTGAACTGTCTACAAGATTCTTGTGGAATTTTATACCAATTATCCCCAGAAGGTAATACCTACCTTCTGAAGAAGGGATGCAGGCACACGAAACGCGAGCTTACAAGGTGGACTAAACGCTTCTTACTTTTAATTTGGTAGGCTTTTGTCTCTTGGGAGCCTGTGCCTCTTCATAGCCAAGTATTTTCATCATGCTCTCACTGGTTTGTTCACTGGCAAAAAGTTCAGTTGAGATTTCTCCATCTTCGTTTCGGTCAATCAACACATGCTTTGGAGCTGGGATCAAACAATGTTGAATCCCGCCATAACCGCCCAGAGATTCTTGATAGGCACCTGTATGGAAGAAGCCAATGTAGAGCGGTTCTTCATCAGTGATCATAGGCAAGAAAACCTCCCCTGTATGTGCTTCTGAGTTATAGTAATCCTGACTATCGCAGGTTAGCCCTCCAATGTTTACTTTATGATACGTATCATCCCACTTATTGATCGCCATCAAAATATATTTCTGGTTCATACCCCATACATCTGGCAAGTGGGTGATGAATGAGCCATCGATCATGTACCAAAGTTCTTTATCGTTTTGTAATTTCTGGTCAACCACTGAATACAAAACAGCACCGCTTTCCGCTACGGTAAAACTTCCAAATTCTGTAAAGATATTTGGAACGGGAACATTATTCTTTTCACAAATCCATTTGATGTTCTCCACAATCTGCTCGATCATATATTTATAATCGTACTGGAAGGTAAGCGAGGTTTTGACTGGAAATCCGCCACCAATATCAATGGAGTCAAGCGTATCGCATATTTTTTTCATTTCGCAATACTTGAAAATGAAACGACTAAGTTCACTCCAATAGTAGGCGGTATCTTTGATGCCTGTGTTAATAAAAAAATGGAGCAACTTCAAGGATGCTTTACTGCTAGGCGCAATCTTTTCCTTATAAAGGGTATTAATGTCGTTGTAGCGTATGCCTAAGCGTGATGTATAAAATTCAAATTTAGGTTCTTCATCCGCAGCCACTCGAATGCCTACCTGGTAAGGGCGATTGACATTTTTTTCGTAAGTGTCGATCTCACTTAGGTTATCTAAAATAGGAAGGCAATTGAATCCATCATTAAGTAGATCCGTGATATACTCCCTGTATTTTGGCATTTTAAATCCATTGCACAGGATAAATGTTTCCTTACTGATTTTTCCACGCCCAAAAAGTGTACGCACAATAGGAATATCAAATGCTGAAGAAGTTTCGATATGAATATCATTCTTCAATGCTTCTTCTAAAATAAAATCGTAGTGCGATGACTTGGTGCAATAGCAATAGGTGTATTTGCCATTGTACTTAAAACGTTCCATGGCGTTATTGAAGGTTGCCTGAGCGAACCGGATGTTCTCACTTATCTTAGGCAGATAGGTAATTTTCAGCGGGGTTCCGTATTGCTTAATGATATCCACCAGGGGAACATCATTAAACAGCAATTCGTGGTCGCGGACTTTGAATTCTTTCTGAGGAAATTCAAAAGTCTGTTCAATCAGATCGCGGTAACTCTTCATTCTTGGTTAGTCGGTAATTTGCCGGTGATTTTGATCCGATTATCGAACTGGTAAACGTCAAATCAACAACAAAATTTGAGGTGCAATATTGGTATAAATTTGCCATCTTTGCAATACATTCAAAAGACATGGTTAATCGCCTCTCCGACTTTATTTTTCCTCCCTTGCCCAGTGAGTCGCGCGTTTTGCCGGATTACTGATAAGCCGGCCAAACTTGCGTGACGCAAGCCCCTCTAGTATTCGTAAGGCATTTGTTTGTAAATTCTTAATTGGAGTTCCCGTGAAAGAGATTAAAATCATTGAAGTTAAGTCCGAAATTGGTGCTGGAACCAGAGGTGCGAGCCTTGGCGTGGAGGCCATGAAGATTGCCAGTCTGGATTTAAAGTCCGATTTATTTAGAAAATATGATTCAATTGAGGTAGAAAATGTAAACGAGCTTCTTTTTGATGGAGCCGAGCACGCTTATGCCAAATTTATCGATGGCGTGCTGATCATGGAAGAACGAGTTTGTCTGGAAGTGTACGAGCAAATATTTGATGACTTTTTCCCATTGATCATGGCGGGTGATCACAGTACCGCCTATGGTACCATGGCTGGGATAAAAAAGGCAAACCCTAAAAAGCGACTAGGCGTTATTTGGATTGACGCACATGCTGACTTTCATACGCCATTTACTACTCCTTCAGGAAATATGCATGGTATGCCAATTGCGATGGCATGCGGCTTCGATAACTTTGAGTGCAAAGTAAACGACCCTCGAGGAGAAACACTCGATTATTGGGAGCAAATCAAGAATGTAGGAATGCAAGGGCCTAAGATTAATACGGAAGATCTTGTTTACATAGCTGTTCGCGATTTAGAGAAGCCAGAGAATTATCTGATCAATAAATACAATATCAATTTTATTGAGGTGGAAGATGTGCGAAAGCTAGGCTCAGAGGCAATTGCAAAGAAGGCCTTGAAGATGCTTGCTCATTGTGACTTAATCTATGTCTCTTTTGATGTGGATAGTATTGACAGCCGATTCTCTACTGGAACGGGTACCCCTGTTCCAAATGGCTTGACTATTGAAGAGGCAAAATTGTTGAATTTGGAGTTGTGTAAAGATCCCAAAGTATGCGCTTGGGAGATCGTTGAAGTCAATCCAACACTCGATACAGAGAATCGCATGGCTGAAAGCGCTTTTGAAATAATGGAAGCATCGGCTAAGTCCATTATGGAAAGACCAGTGATGGCCTTGTGATTCGTTTTTTTGATGTAAACTTTAATCTTCACGGGCCTCGTTCATGGTCAAACTTTAACTTTAGACCTGAAACTTTTCTTATTTTCGCCCCATAATTAGAATTTAACAACCATGACTCAAAACAGACCCATTTCCTCCTTTATTGAAAAGAATTATTTACACTTCAATTCTGCGGCCCTGGTGGATGCGGCAAAAGGTTATAAAAAGCATATTGCTGATGGCAAAAAAATGATGGTGACTTTGGCTGGGGCGATGAGCACGGCTGAGTTGGGTATCAGCTTTGCCGAAATGATCCGTCAGGATAAAGTACATATTATTTCGTGCACGGGTGCCAACTTAGAAGAAGACATCATGAACCTTGTGGCGCATTCTCATTACAAGCGTATTCCTAACTACCGCGACCTCACACCTGAACAAGAGTGGGATCTGTTGCAGAATCATCTTAACCGTGTAACGGACACTTGTATTCCTGAAGAAGAAGCATTTAGAAGATTGCAAAAGCATTTGTTCAAAGTATGGAAGGATGCGGAAGACAAGGGCGAGCGTTTGTTCCCTCACGAGTTCATGTTCCGTATGCTTAAGACTGGAGACTTAAAACAATACTATGAGATCGATCCAAAAAACTCATGGATGATTGCTGCGGCTGAGCGCAACATGCCGATGGTAGTTCCGGGGTGGGAAGATTCTACAATGGGAAACATCTTTGCTTCATATTGCATTACTGGCGAGCTGAAAGCAAGCACCATGAAATCAGGTATTGAATACATGGTGTGGTTGGCAGATTGGTACACGAAAAATTCAGGTAAGGACGGTATAGGATTTTTCCAGATTGGTGGAGGTATCGCTGGGGACTTTCCTATTTGCGTAGTACCTATGTTACATCAGGATCTCGAGTGTGATAGCATTCCCTATTGGAGTTACTTCTGTCAGATAAGTGACTCTACTACAAGTTATGGTTCTTACTCTGGTGCAGTTCCCAACGAAAAAATTACGTGGGGAAAACTAAATATTGATACACCTAAGTTTATCGTAGAGAGCGATGCGACTATTGTGGCTCCTTTGATGTTTGCTTATATTCTTGACATGTAAAAGCTTAACCGCAGAGTGCGCGGAGGTTCGCAAAGAAGATGACTGAGAACGAGATATCTGAAAAAATAATTGGCTGTGCCATTCAGGTTCATCGTGAACTTGGTCTGGGACTTTTAGAATCTTCTTATGAAGAATGTCTTTACTACGAATTGATTCAATCTGGATTGTTAGTCGAGAAGCAAAAACCCCTGCCTCTGGTTTATAAGGAAGTAAACCTCGATTGCGGTTATCGACTTGATCTTTTGGTAGAAAAGAAAGTGATTGTTGAGATTAAGTCCGTTGAAGCTTTAAATGACATCTACCTTGCTCAAGTACTTACCTATTTAAAGCTTTCTAATTGTAAATTAGGCCTCTTGATGAATTTTAACGTAGTGCTGTTAAAAGATGGCATTAAGAGAATTGTAAATAAACTCTGACTTCTTTGTGTTTAACTTTGCGTACCTCAGCGCCCTCTGCGGTTTAGTATGAATTTAGACTTATCCCTTCGCTTTGAGATACAACAAGCATCCTCTAGCTTGTTTGGTGGAACTCCTGATAATTTTCAGCTTCAACCCACCAACCAGGAGTTTGAAGGATCACACACACTGGTTTGTTTTCCATTGACAAAGATTTCGAAGAAAGGACCAGAGGAAACAGCAAAGCTGATTGGAGGTTATCTTAAAGCCAATACAAAAATTGTAAGTGACTACAATGTGGTCAAAGGTTTTCTTAACCTCGTGATTTCAGATCAGGTTTGGGTAGATGTATTTCGTTCTATTTATGGCCAGAAGGATTTTGGTGTATTGCCTTCCGATGGCAAAGAGATCATGGTAGAGTATTCTTCTCCCAATACCAACAAGCCACTTCATTTAGGTCATTTGCGAAATAATTTTCTTGGCTACAGTGTAGCAGAGATTTATAAAGCGAATGGCTACAACGTTCACAAAGTACAAATCATTAATGACCGGGGCATACACATCTGTAAGTCCATGGCCGCATGGAAACTTTTTGGAAAAGGCGAAACTCCTCAAAGTGCAGGCATCAAAGGCGATCATTTGGTTGGGAAATATTATGTAGAGTTTGATAAAGTATTTAAGTCACAAATTAAGGAGTTAATCGAAAAAGGAATTCCCGAAAAAGAGGCTGAGAGGCAGTCGCGAATTATGGAACTTGCGGTAAGCATGCTTCTCAAGTGGGAAGCCAAAGACCCTGAGACCATTCAACTGTGGAAGACAATGAATGGTTGGGTGTATGACGGATTCTCCTCCACCTACAAACGGATGGGTGTAGATTTTGAAAAACTATATTATGAGTCTCAAACCTATCTACTAGGAAAGGAAGAAGTATTGCGTGGAGTAGATAACGGTGCCTTCTTTAAAAAAGAAGATGGTTCTGTTTGGGTGGACTTAACTGCGGATGGACTTGATCAAAAAGTACTGTTACGCTCAGACGGCACATCTGTGTACATGACACAGGATATTGGCACAGCTATATTGCGCTTCCGCGACTTCCCGAACATCAGCAAACAGGTGTATACTGTTGGCAATGAACAAGAATATCATTTCAAGGTGTTGTTTTTGATTCTTTCCAAACTTGGTTACGGGTGGGCAAAAGAATGCTATCACCTGTCTTATGGAATGGTAGATCTTCCAACTGGAAAAATGAAATCACGAGAGGGTACCGTGGTGGATGCTGATGACTTAATGGAAGAGATGGCGAGGGAAGCCGAGAAGCAAACTCGTGAGCTTGGAAAGATTGAAGACATGGATGACAAAGAGATCACAGATTTGTCGGAAATGGTTGGACTTGGTGCCTTGAAATTTTTTCTGTTAAAGGTTGATCCTAAGAAACGTATGATGTTTGATCCGAATGAGTCCATACAACTCCAAGGACATACAGGACCATTCATTCAATATACACATGCCCGCATCAAAGCAATTTTGAGAAAAGCTGATGCTTTGGGAATTACTGTTTACACGGATGATTTGAAGAATATAACTTCACTTGAGCCAGTCGAACGTCAAGCATTATTCTTGATTAATAGTTACGCTAGTAAGGTGCAAGAAGCAGCACGGGAATATTCCCCAGCCGTGATAGCAAATTATGCCTATGACCTCGCCAAAGGATATAATCAGTTTTACCAATCAGTTCCTATTTTTAATGAAACGGATGGCGCAAAATTGAAATTCAGGATTGCGTTTTCTAAAGTTGTAGCAGATGCAATAAAGAAGTCGATGAATCTTTTGGGTATTCAAGTTCCAGAACGAATGTAATATGACACAAGATAATTTTGATTGGGCAGCGTACATCAAGAAATTCTCTGAGTACTTTTCTTTATTCGCCTCTCTGCCTCCGTGGTTACTTGCTTCAAAGGCAACAGGAATAGTGAATGAAGTTTTATCCTCACTTTCTAATGAATATATACTTCAGGATGGCATAGCAATTCACAAAACAGCCACAATCGAGAGCAATGTTACCGTAAAATCCCCCGCTATTATTGGTCCGAATAGCTTTATCGCTGCCAACTGTTATCTGCGTGGAGGTGTATTTCTACTCTCAGATAATTCAATCGGTCCTGGATGTGAAATAAAATCATCTTTCATTTTTCCGAAATCAAATCTTGCTCACTTTAATTTTATAGGTGATTCAATCATCGGATCTGGTGTAAATTTTGAAGCTGGGTCCATTACGGCAAACCATTATAATGAACGGGCTGATAAAGAAATTACTGTTCTGATTGGTAACGCCAAAGTACATACTCTTCTAAATAAGTTTGGTGCCTTGGTTGGTGATGGTACTAAGATCGGGGCAAATGCGGTGTTATCTCCGGGAACTATTCTGACACCGCTATCAATCGTTAAGAGACTTGAATTGGTTGATCAGATCAAATAGCCCAATCACTAAACATTCTTTGTTAACTTAGTGTTTTAAACACATAAATGAACTTCATATGAAACTGTTACTTACCTATCTTTTACTACTTATGAGCACTTCAGCTTCTATTTACGAGTTTAAGTTGACTGCCCTAGATGGCCAGCCAATTGAATTTTCCAAGTATAAAGGCAAAACATTACTTATCGTGAATGTGGCTTCAAAGTGTGGAAACACCCCTCAGTACGCAGATTTACAAAAGCTTCAAGAAGCATATGGCGATAAAGTCACCATTCTTGGCTTTCCGGCAAATAATTTTGGTGGTCAAGAGCCAGGGACTAATACCGAAATAGGAGAGTTTTGCAAAAAAAATTATGGAGTTACCTTCCAGATGTTCGAGAAAATTTCTGTTAAAGGAGCCGACCAACATGCGTTGTATGCATGGCTCAAAGAAAAAACCGGCAGCGAGCCAACTTGGAATTTTTGCAAGTATATTGTGAAGCCAGATGGAACGGTAAAGTTCTTTGCATCTAACATCAAACCATTGGATAAACAAATTACCGATCAGCTTTAGAAAGTAATCTATGGATCGAGGTTTCTGTATTTAATTCTTGAAGTTAGTTATGACAGCTAAAATCCTTATCCTTATAACCCTTATGAGTCTAGCATCATTTCTGGTCAGTAAATTATCGCAAGGAAAGGAGTCTGATGTAGTAGGGTCGATTTACGATTTTAAGATGAAATCGTTGGATGGAAAGGAGATTGATTTTTCTCAATACCGAGGAAAAAATATCCTTATTGTAAATACGGCTTCTAAGTGTGGGTTCACATCCCAACTTAAAGACCTGGAAAAATTGCACGAGCAATTTGGAAGTCAAGTAGCAGTGCTTGGATTTCCTGCAAACAATTTCTTATGGCAAGAGCCGGGTTCCAATGAAGAGATTGCAGAATTCTGTGAACGCAATTATGGTGTGAAGTTTCAAATGTTTGAGAAGATCTCTGTTAAAGGAAAAGATAAATCTCCGTTGTACGCCTGGTTGGAAGCAAAGTCTGGTGAATCACCTTCTTGGAATTTCTGCAAATATGTAATCGATAAAACTGGAAAAGTAGTTGGTTTTTTCCCTGCCAAAGTGAATCCACTAGATAAAGTTATCTTGGAGAAGATTTCAAATTGATTTTTTGAATGAAAAAGGTTGGAATTCCAATTTGCTTCTTTTTCCTGATTCAAGTAACGAGTTGTGACCAGCGTAGTGAACCTTTTAAAGCAGCAACTTACTATTCTTATCTGGTGTCTCCGGTTAGCACCGATCCAGATATGCAATCCACCATTCCGCATAGTGCATTTGTTGATACTCGGACTTCTTTGCAGGGAAAGTTATTCGTTTTTTTGGGAGGCACTAGTACGTCTCCGCAAAACTATTCCTTGATAAATAAGACAGCGACTCAGTTGGGATATCACGTTATAAATTTGAGTTATCCTAATACAATTGACGGTCAAATTTGCAAAGACAGAGCTGATCCAAAGTGTTATGCTAACTATCACGAGGAAGTAATTTTTGGCGGTGCCCAAAGTGATCTGGTTGACGTAAATCCTACCAATTCTATAACTAACCGAATATTGAAATTACTGCTGAGGCTTCACAAGGTAAATGGTAATAATGGTTGGAACCAGTTTTATGATGGCTCTGAATTGTTGTATTCTAAATTTGTACTCGCGGGGCATTCTCAAGGCGGTGGCCATGCTGCTTACATGGCCCAGAAGTTTGCTGTTGACCGCGTGGTTCTTTTTTCATCCCCCAACGACTATTCTGAAGTTGCACGCCAGCCAGCAACTTGGTGTAGAAGTATGTTTGCTACTTCTTCTGAACGGTTTTTTGGATTGACTCATAAGCGAGATGAGGTATCCTCTATTTCTAAACAATATGCTGTTTGGAAAGATATCAACATGCTTAAGGTGACAGACACGGTTTCAGCCGATGGATCCAATTATTCACGTTCTAGTGCGTTAGTCACTAATTTCAATCCGAATTCAAACGCCAAGGCTCCAGTGTTACATAATATGACGACACTCGATAATTCATTGCCATCTGGCAATGACCTTGCACACTTAAAGGAAGTATGGGCTTACATGATGGGCAACTCTGCCCGATGAGTTAAGAGTTTAAAATGAAATGTCTCATTCTTTATAAATGATTGGATAGCTGTTGCCCTATACTCGAAGTAGATCATTTGAATATTTATTAATATGCCCACTAAGGATTGAAAGCGGACCCAACGATAAAGACAAAACTACTTGCCAAGTGTTACGAATACGTTGAACAACGGATCGATACATCTAAGCAGGCGATGAAACATGCTCAGGATTCTGCCAACGCGGAGGAGAAAAGCAGCGCAGGAGACAAGTATGAAACAGGAAGAGCAATGGCTCAGATAGAACGCGATAAAGCTGCTCAGCAGCTAGACGAGGCATTAAAACTTAGGTTAATCTTGAACCAGATTAATCCAGATGTCAGGAATACTAAAGTTGTATTAGGAAGCTTAGTTATTGCTGAAAACAATTTTTTTTACTTAGCTATCAGTGTTGGAAAACTAAATATTGATGGTCTTGAGGTTATGTTAATTTCTCCAACCTCCCCAATTGGGCAAGTCTTGTTGAATCTAAAAGTGGGTGCTCAATTTACCTTTAATAAACAGGTGCTTCAGATAAGTGAAGTCCTGTAGGAATCAGAAGAATTTATATTTGTCCGTAAAGGGACAGCTGTTAATGACTAAATTTTCATTTAAATCATTCAACTATATTAGCACTTTGATGTTTACTTAAATGATGAATACAAAGGCCTGGCTTCAAGCTTTTAGACTACGGACGTTACCATTGGCGTTATCCAGTATTTTGATGGGAGCGTTTTTGGCTGGTTCAGTTGGAAGGTTTCAATGGAGTATTTTTTTACTCTGTGTTCTTACTACAGTCCTACTGCAAATTCTATCTAACCTCGCCAATGACTATGGCGATTCAATACATGGAGCAGATCATTCGGAGCGCAAAGGTCCACTGCGAGCCGTTCAAAGCGGAGCGATTTCAGCCCAGCAAATGAAATCAGCTATTACATTGTTCGTCCTACTAAGTTTGGCAATTGGAATTTCATTGTTACTCGTTTCATTTGGGTTGAATTGGGGTGCTCTTTTGTTTTTCCTTGGGCTCGGAGTTCTCAGCATAGCTGCAGCGATTGCCTACACGGTGGGTAAAAAACCCTATGGCTATGCTGGCCTTGGTGATTTTTCAGTATTGATTTTTTTTGGATTGGTAGGGGTAATGGGGTCTTTTTATCTTTTCACTAAAACTATTTCGTGGCTCGAAATCCTTCCGGCACTTAGTTGTGGTTTTTTTTCGATTGCAGTTTTGAACATCAATAATATGCGAGATATTGAATCAGATCGCATGGCTGGAAAATTTTCAATACCTGTTCGGATAGGTAGGAGAAAGGCTGTAATTTATCATTGGATTCTTCTGGGGAGTGGCGTAGTAGCCTCAATCGCGTTCATGGCACTTACCTATCAATCGGCTTTTCAGTTTTTATTTTGTATCGCCATTATACTATTTCTCCGCAACGGCCTGGCGGTGTCTCAGAAGCCCTCGGAAGCCCTTGATCCCTATTTGAAACAAATGGCATTGTCTACTCTGCTATTTGTAGTTTTGTTTGGTGTTGGTTTACTGATGTCTGTTAGATAAAAAAGATATTCATGAGCGGAAAGATTCTACCAAACCTTGCTTAGAGGAAAATCAAATATAAAATTTTAGATCTCTTCCTTTTAGTCTAATCCAATCATCATGAAAGTTCCCCAGTAGTAGGGTTCAGGATACTCTATACGCAATTCTACTTTCGCATCCACAAACGACTTACGAAGGTTACCTGATGCTAACCATTTTTTATAAAAAGATAAGATAAGTTTCTGGGTAGCTACATCATCTACTTTAAACATACTCATGATTAAGGTCTTCGCACCTGCTACCAAGAAGGCCCTCTGCAATCCATAGACTCCCTCACCATTAGAGATATCACCTAAGCCGGTCTCACAAGCACTGAGAACAACGAGATCAGTTTGATCAAGATTAAGACTCATTGCCTCGTAGGCAGTAAGGATACCGCTCTCAATGTTATAGTTATATTTAGATTTATTTCTCACATCTCCAGCGCCTTTGAGTAATAGACCTGTTTTTAGCAATGGGTTTTCTTCCATGGCTGTTTCACTTTCTGTCAATTCTGTTGCTTCATCCTTATCGACAGATGGTGTGTAAAAGCCATGGGTGGCAATGTGGAATATTTTTGGGTTCATTAATTCCTTCACATGCTCTTCAGTTGCATTTTTCTCTACAAATTTATCAGTTATCCATCCTTTTTGCTTCAATAGGTCCTGCAATTCATTTACTTCTAATTCTGTTCCTGGCAAAGAGGGGATATTGTTTGAAGCTGAGGCAGACAGGTAAAATGTTGGATTGCCAAACATAGAGGCTGAGTTGGTGGCACTGGCTGTCTTAGCTTTGATCTTGCGTAGATACAGGTCTTTGGTATTGCTGATAATCACAATATTGGAATTGTCAATTACATATTTGCCATCCGGTGTGGGTATTGCCTCTAGGTTGATTTGATTATAGACTCCATCTGGTGACAGGAAAATAGTACTATACTGACCAATTTCTTTTTGAATAGGCTCCCAAAATACCTTGTATGATACATTGTCTGGGATTTTCCCAGTTATACAATTCCGATAATAATTAAGAAATCTAGTTTCCATTCGGTGTCCCTCGCTTAGCTCAACCACTTTAGGTCTGGCATTATCACTTTTGACATACAAGGCAACATAGATAATTGAGTCAGTAAATGTGTGATCAAAGTGACGATAACGGATCATTTCAATAGCTACGTCATTTTTGCCAATTGATTTTTGAACGTTTTCGTAAGTAATTTTTTTGTTTTCAAAATTCTGCCCGAATAGCTCGGATTTTTCACTTAACTCTTTTTCAATTTTTTCCACTTCATTACCTAAAGCAACAGGATCTATTTCATTTTCAGCAAGCTGCTGGGCACTCATAGATAATGCATTTGTTAGAGTTTCCTTTTTTTGCAGCCAATCAGTATAGTTTGTAATGAGCGTTTCATCTTTGCTATTAAGAATCCGTTCCCGGATTTTAATAGACGAACTTAACAACAATGCTTTCGTAAGAAGTTGATAATTGTAAACTTTGCCGCTCAGATCACGAAAGTCTTCAAGCTGACTAAAGGCAAGGGTGTTATAAAATTCAAAATCCCCTTTGATTGTATTCCAATACTTGGCCTTTTCACGTTCGCTCAATGCGGGAAAAAACAGTTTAATAAAGTTTTCATAGTTGGATAAGGCCTCCTCGATATTTCTCTTGGAACGTTTAAAATCTTTTTCCATATAGTATACCTTGGCCTGCTTAGAAAGCACCTTCACATACTCTGGATGGGTTTTGCTAAAGAAATCTTCGTAAAGCTTTTTCGATTGGGAGTAAAATTCCTCCGCCTTTTGATATTTTTTTTGCTGATAGAATACATCCCCTGTCAATGTATAAATACTTGCCAAGTTGATGTTATTTTTTCTCCCTGTTTTGGTTTTCCAAATACTTTCTGCTACGGTTAATGAATTAAAAGCGATATCATATCGTTTTTCCGAAATGTAAACAATGGCCACGTTCTTCAGAATTTCAGCATATTGTGGATTATCCTTTCCTAATTTAGCCCCCATGATATCGCGTGATTCCAGCATCAGTTTCTCAACTACTTTCCTGTCGTCACCTTTATAAAACTTAATCAGCGCCAATTGAGAAATCGATTTGGCTACTTCAATATGATTTCTGCCAAATTGTTTTTCCTGGCTAGCCAATGCCTTTTGAATGTTGTCTTCTGCTTTATCATAATCTCCGATGGTATAATCAATATCACTCAGTAATCTTTGAGTGGGGGCTGTCTTAGTTGATTTTTCTGTATATATCGATAAAGCAATTTGGTTGGCTCGTAATGCAATTCGGTCTGCCTCTGTGTAGTCACCTTTTAATAAAGTAAGCCTTCCTTTATTTACTAATGGCTCAATTAATCGCAAGGAATTTGGGCCATACAATTTTTCATATTCTAAAATCAATCCATCTAAGAGTTTTTCGGTATCTGTATAGCGACCTAATTGAATAAGAAGACTTGATAGTTCTTTGGCGGTAGATAATTCGTCAACGCCTACAAGGTGACCTTGAGCCCTATCAATGATTTTTGCTGAGCGATTCAATGCATCGGTAGCCTCATCAAACAATCCCTTGATGCCAAATAGTGTTGCTTCGGTTTCAATGGCATTTACCAAATATCCTTGCTTACTTTCCTCTTTTCTAAACTCCTCAAGTATTTTTAAAGAAAGACTTATATTTTCTTCTGCTTTTTCATACTGACCTAGTTTAATCTGTAATCGGGCAATGTTTGTTAGCTCTGCACCATATTGGTAATCGCTATCACTATATTTTCCACGAGCCACATCGGATGCCTTATCCAAAGATGAAATTGCTTGGGTGTATTTGTCGGTAAGTTCATAGTACACGGCCAGGTGATTTAGGATATCCAGATGGTCTTTATGCGATGGATCAATTTGTTTTTCAACTACTTTGGTAAAGCTTTCTTCATAAATTTTGCCAGACTCCGTAAGATTGTTTGTATAGTCGAGGTAGAAATTAGCGAGGTGAACCTTGGCGAGGTGTACTTCAGGAGCTTCTTCACCTAGCAGCTCTGATTTTATTTCGATGATATCCTTTAGGTAGCCCTCTGAGTTTTTATAATTTTTATTTTCTTGTGATAGTTCAAATAGGAAATCTGATATCTCAGCAGTGGTAATATTATTTCTGGGCAATCCTTTAGAGGTAATTAACTTCTTTGCATCGGTTTCTAGATTTCTGGTTTTGTCCTTGCTCAACCGACTGTCAAATTCCACCGCTTTTAGCCTTGCATTGTAGATACTTGCAGACGGAAAATTCTTATTGATCATTTTCTCGAATTCGAGTTTGGTATTTGAATATTTTGAAGAGTTACCCTCCAACAATAGTCGCTTCAAATATTGTTCGTAAATTTCTATAGCAAGAAAGTGCGAAGGCTTGTGAGCAATTTTTAAATTATTAAGCGCACGATCGAAACCCAGTCCGCGAGGAAAACTTTGATCGGCCTCAAGCCCTCCTTCTACAATCAGATTTGACCAATAGAATTGATTTCGAACAAAGGGAATTTTGGATTCTCCAAGATTTTTGTCTATCCAAGTATTTGCAGAGGCAAAGGCAGAATCTGCGCTTTTAAAATTTCCTTTACCGCGAAAAACATTGGCAATATTGGTTAGTAACCTTGCGTAATCAGAATATCGCACATTCAATTCCTCTTCAGGCAACCTTCTGCTTTTCAGATTTCCTTTATCATCTACATAGCTTTCTTGCTTTATTGCCCGACCAGCAAAAAAGCGCTCTTGTTGGTACAGCAATTCTAATGCTTCATTGTAAAATCCTTGACCGTTCATAACCTCTGCCATGCTTACATCTAGCCGTGCCTTAAGTGGATCAGTTATAAAACCCCCTGTTTCCAATACCTTTCTTGATCGCTCCAGGTATTGTTTAGCGGTACGAAATGAGCCTTCTTGAATATGAAGATCAGCAGCATCCAATAGCAGTATTCCATTTTTCAGGCTATTTTCTTGATTGACGGAAATACTGGAGCTTTCAGCAGCCTTTAGGTTTGATTCAAATTCATAAATCATTCCGGAAGAGAGATCATTTTTGGCACGATACAAATAGTAGGTGGGCATATAACCATTTTGAGCCCCCAGTTTTTTAGTCGCTTTCTTTTTGAATTTTTCTAATGCACTACTTGCAGATTCATAACTGCCAGCTTCATAAGCTGTTTCAACTTTTTTGAGCATCTTATCATACTTTGCCTGCCCAAAAGTGAAATTTGAAATTGCGATGATGGCAAAAAAGACGATCAATAACTTTTTCATATCAGTAGTAATTTGCTCTGTAAAAATACAGAATTGGAAAAGAAGTTATGTGAAAATAAAGAGCGTTGCGAATCGGTTGAATTGGTGCTTTTTTTGATTGTTTCGTGTTCAATTGAAACGAGAAACGCAGTAAAAGTAACTCACTACTTGGGAATAGCTTTGTTGTGAATGCTGTAGTACTAATTAGCGAGAAGTTTTTCCAAAATAACTTTAGCGGATTCTGTTACTGGTGTGCCGGGCCCAAATATTCCCGCAACACCTTCTTTATATAAAATGTCGTAATCTTTTTTCGGAATTACACCTCCAGCAACAACAAGTATGTCAGGTCGGCCAATTTTTTTTAGACATTGAATGAGTTGTGGGATTAAGGTTTTGTGTCCGGCAGCCAAGCTGGACGCCCCGATAACGTGAACATCGTTTTCAGCAGCTTGCATGGCTACTTCATCTGGTGTCTGAAAAAGAGGACCGATGTCTACATCAAAACCAAGGTCGGCAAAGCTTGTGGCGATGACCTTTGCACCACGATCGTGACCATCTTGACCCATCTTGGCAACTAAAATGCGGGGTCTGCGGCCATCCAATTCAGCAAAGCGATCGGAGAGTGCCCTAACGAGGTCAAATTCTTTATCGTCTTTCATTTCCCTTGAATATACACCGGATATTGATTTGATGGTAGCGGTATATCTGCCAAATGATTTTTCTAATGCGCTAGAAATTTCTCCCAATGT
Source organism: Bacteroidia bacterium (assembly GCA_031384515.1). GTDB lineage: Bacteria > Bacteroidota > Bacteroidia > Cytophagales > Cyclobacteriaceae > ELB16-189. Next base: position 52,004 of record JANNAQ010000020.1, on the reverse strand, counting down.
TGCGCGCTTCCTTGCCGCGTCAATTGCCAACTCTAAAAGATTTTGCTTGGTATTGTTTTCCAAGCTTGCAGACTCGGTCAAAGCTCGTAATGAGTCGTTGACCTGGTCCGTATTGCGTTCTTTTTTCAATCGTATCAGCCGATCAATTTGCTCATCTCTAACAGAGGTATTATCAATATCAAGAATTTCAAAATCTGGCTTTTCGTCTGATTGATATTTGTTAACTCCAACAATTACATCTTTACCGGAATCGATGCGTGCTTGTTTTGCTGCGGCTGCCTCTTCTATGCGCATTTTTGGAATTCCACTTTCAATTGCCTTGGTCATTCCACCTAAACCTTCCACTTCTTCAATTAGTTGCCAGGCTTTTTGTGCCAGTTGTTCAGTAAGCCATTCCAGATAGTACGATCCCCCCAAAGGGTCTACAACTTTTGTTATTCCTGTTTCCTGTTGTAAATACAATTGTGTATTGCGCGCAATACGTGCGGAGAAATCTGTAGGAAGAGCTATTGCTTCATCCAGAGAGTTTGTATGTAGAGATTGAGTGCCCCCAAGGACTGAAGCCATTGCTTCAATGCAAGTCCGTGTTACATTATTATATGGGTCTTGTTCTGTCAGACTCCAGCCCGAGGTCTGACAATGTGTTCTTAGAGCCAGCGACTTTGGATTTTTTGGATTGAACTGTTTAACAATCTTCGACCACAACAAACGACCTGCCCGCATTTTAGCGACTTCCATAAACAAATTCATACCAATGCCCCAGAAAAAGGATAAACGAGGAGCAAAGTCATCGATGGCTATTCCTGCTTTTAATCCGGCCCGGATATATTCCAACCCGTCAGCCAAAGTGTATGCTAGTTCGATATCGGCAGGTGCCCCAGCTTCATGCATATGATAGCCGCTTATACTAAGGCTGTTAAACTTTGGCATATGTTTGGAACAATACTCCAGAATGTCAGTGACTATTCTCATGGAAGGCCCTGGAGGATAGATGTAGGTGTTGCGCACCATAAATTCCTTTAGTATATCATTTTGAATGGTGCCACTCAATTGGTGAGGTTTAATCCCCTGCTCTTCTGCAGCCACAATGTAAAAAGCCATAATCGGAAGAACGGCTCCATTCATGGTCATTGAAACCGACATTTTGTCTAAAGGAATTTGATCGAAAAGTATCTTCATATCCAAGACGGAATCAATGGCTACTCCTGCTTTTCCAACATCACCACTAACCCGAGGATGATCGGAATCATAACCTCGATGAGTTGCCAAATCAAATGCTACAGATAGACCTTTTTGACCAGCCTCTAAATTTCTTCTGTAAAAGGCGTTTGAATCTTTTGCCGTAGAGAATCCTGCATATTGTCTTACTGTCCACGGTCGCACGGTATACATGGTAGCGTACGGTCCACGTAGAAACGGAGTGACTCCTGCCGTGAAACTATATAAGTTTGATTGGTCGCTCTCTTTTTCTGAAAATTCCGGTTTAATGAAAATTTTCTCGGGGGCCAACCAAGGCTGATGAAGCCCGGAACGTATATCAGATGGAACTTTAATTAGCTCAGCTTTTGAGAAGTCAGGTTTCATGAGTTAACTTTTTTTTGAAAACTTAACCAGGCTTGAGTAGCTAATTGATCGATAAGTGATTCCAGATAATATGATCCAGCAGTTGGGTCAGCCACTCTTGATAACTGAGACTCTTCCCGTAAAATAGAGGATACATTTGTTGCCACTCTTGCCATCATGGCACTATCTGCATCTTCAGGTACCACCGTTAATGCATCGCATCCGCCAAGTATGGCAGAAAGCGCGGCACTAGTGCTTTTTATTAAATTGCTGTTAGGCTGATATTCTTTTCTTATCCATGGCGTGGACGTAGCATGAATGAATGTATTCCCATTAGATTGAGAGTCATATTTTACACTCACATTATACCACAGCATTCGCAAAACTTTAAGTTTAGCAATGGTTATAAAAAGATCTTCTCCAACAGGAACTTGAAATGCATGTGCCTCTAAGGCTTGTTTAGTAGACCAACCATTGTCAGTTAAAAAATCAATTTGATTAACCGCCCTAGCCAACGCACTCCCTATTTCTTCTGCCGGGGATTTGCCATCGACCAATTCAATTCCAAGAGGATGAAAATTGCTCCAGGATTCAAAAAGTTTTGCTGCCTCTAATTCATTTTCTACTGACCTATCTCCAAAAATACAGCCAGTCAGTGTTGTGACATCAAATTTTCTTTCCATGACACAATTATGGAGAGATGTCAAAAACTGAACGGAGATTCTTCCTAGAAAATTTATAGTACAATACGGCCATTCTATTTTGTCAAGTAAGGCATAGACATCTGTATTTGAGTTTGTTATGTTAAAGCAAATTCCGTCAGCCCCGGAATTAAGTTCTGTAAGTGCCCGCTTATTGGATTCAGAGGCATTCGTAACAAGGATTAGGGGCATGTTGTGCCAGGCTCTTGCACCAAGAAATTCGGTTGTGGCCGCTTGCAATTGAAACCAATTGGGTGAAAGGTCATTCTTATCGTAATAGGGAAGAATTGTTAGCCCATAATTTTGCTGCGTTAGTTTTTGAAATGGATCAGCACCATCTAATTCAAGTTTGGCGGCTTTGAGCCAATCTTCTTTCGTGGTGGGCTTAAAGGAATTGAAAATATGATCTAAGGAATCAGATGCCATTTGCTACCTTCAAAAAGTTGTTTCAAATTGATGTTAAGTTTGCTGGAAAGCAATTTATTGTATCGAATTTAAGCTATTCATAACGATAAAAATTTCAGAAAAGTCAAGAGGTATTTTTGTTTTTTTGTTCTTTTTTTTTTCTACACCTTTGTCACCCTTTCCCTAAGCGGAAATAGAAAAACCCAAATTCATAAACGTAGGAATGGAAGTTGATTGCGGAACCGTATGGAATGATTGTCTCGAATTAATTCGTGAGAGTGTTGACGAGCAAAATTTCAATACCTGGTTTAAACCGATTGTGCCTTTGCGAACAGAAGGTGAAGTATTAACTATCCAGGTGCCATCCCAGTTTTTCTACGAGTGGTTGGAGGAGCACTATGTTCCGGTACTCAAAAAAGCAATTCATGCAACCTTAGGGCCAAATAGCCGATTGGAATACTCCGTGGTTGTTGATAGTGGCAACTTACGTAATCCGCCTGTCTCAGTTAATTATCCAAATGGCTCAGGCTTTAAAAAAAGCAATGCCCAGGTCAACGTTAATGGAAACGGAAATGAAGATTATTCCCCTTTTAGTTTTAAGGCATTAAATCCACAGACCGTCAACTCTCGCCTAAACTCGAGTTATTCATTTGATAACTTCGTAGAAGGCGATTGCAATCGTTTGGCACGTTCTGCAGGGGTTGCAGTTGCCAAAAAGCCTGGTGTTACCTCATTCAACCCATTGATGTTATATGGCGGAGTTGGTGTTGGCAAAACCCATCTTGTCCAAGCCATTGGAAATGAGATAAAAAAGAACCTGCCTGAGAAAATTGTTTTGTATGTCGATCAGAATGATTTTACCAATCAGTTTTTAAATGCTTTGCAAAATCATAAAATGCAGGAATTTCAAAATTTTTACCTGCAGGTGGATTTATTGATTCTTGATGATGTACAATTCTTAGCAGGCCGGGAAAAGACACAGGAGATTTTTTTCCATATCTTCAACCAACTTCACCAATCAGGCAAGCAGATCATCATGACAAGTGATTGCCCTCCTCGCGATCTGAAAGGATTTCAGGAGAGGCTTCTTTCACGATTTAAGTGGGGCCTGACAGCAGATTTACAAGAACCGGATTTTGAAACTAAGCTTGCCATCATCCACAACAAAATGCAGTCGGATGGCATTGAGATAGCAACTGAAGTAGCAGAATACCTAGCTTATTCCGTAGATACCAATTTGCGTGACATGGAAGGAGTGTTGAATTCCTTGATTTTTCATGCCACTCTCCTAAAGAAGGATATTGATCTTGAGTTGGCCAAAGAAGTTCTAAAGAACATAGTAAAGGAAATCCAGTCTGATGTCAGTGTTGACTTTATTCAAAAGACCGTTGGCGAGTACTTCAAAATCGATTTGGAGCTGATGAAAGGTAAATTGAAAAAGCGTGAAATTGTAATTCCCCGGCAGGTGGCAATGTATTTCTGCAAGCGCTACACACAACTTACCCTTGCCTTGATTGGCCAAAATTTTGGAGGCCGCGATCATAGCACGGTCATTCACGCACTTGAATCAGTCGAAGATATGATGAAGACGGATGCAAACTTCAAAAACTCAGTTGATGAGTTGAGCAAGAAGCTCAAAATGCGGATTTCAGGAAGTCACTGATCCTTCCTCCGCTGACCTGCCCATTCGGATACGCTTACAAGACGAATTTCCAACTACGTCTTAAATCATTATCTCCTAAACTTTTGGAATAGTAATGATTCTTTTTTAATCAATCTTTACCTTTACGGCCTTTAAATAAACACTATGGGAGAGGAAAAGAGTTTAAACTTTTTGGAAGAGATTGTCGAAAACGACTTAAAGGATGGTAAGTACCAAAGTATCATCACTCGCTTTCCTCCTGAACCCAATGGCTACCTACACTTAGGTCATGCTAAAAGTATTTGCCTCAATTTTGGACTTGCGTTGAAATATGGTGGCAAGACTAATCTTCGTTTTGATGATACAAACCCAGTAACCGAAGAGACGGAATATGTGGAAAGCATTAAGAATGATGTTCAATGGCTGGGCTTTAACTGGAGCAATGAGTTTTATGCATCTGATTATTTTGGTCAGTTATATGAATTTGCAGTTAATCTGATAAAGAAAGGGTTGGCTTATGTGGATGATAGCACTAGTGATGACATAGCCCTTCAAAAAGGAACCCCAACAAAACCAGGAACGGCCAATGCATTTCGCAGCCGTAGCATTGATGAGAACCTGAAATTGTTTGGAGAAATGAAGGATGGAATGTACAAGGATGGGGAGAAGGTAGTGCGGGCAAAAGGAGACTTGGCGAGTCCTAATATGCACATGAGGGATCCCATCATTTATAGAATTAAACACGCACATCACCATCGCACAGGCGATGCGTGGTGTATCTATCCGATGTATGACTTTGCACACGGGCAGAGTGATGCTATCGAAAATATTACGCACAGCATTTGTACATTAGAATTTATCCCACACCGTGAATTGTATGATTGGTTTATTGCAAACCTAAGTATCTTCCCTTCACACCAGTATGAATTTGCCCGCCTTAACGTGACTTACACCGTTATGAGTAAGCGTAAGCTACTTCAACTCGTGAATGAAAATCATGTAATAGGTTGGGACGATCCGCGTATGCCAACATTAACCGCGATGCGAAGACGCGGTTATACTCCTGAAAGTATCAGAGAGTTTTGTGATAAAATTGGTGTAGCTAAAAGAGAAAATCTGATCGATATAGGTCTACTTGAATTTTGTGTTCGCGAACATCTGAATAAAATTGCTTTGCGCAGAATGGTTGTTGCAGATCCCTTGAAGGTGGTTATTACAAATTACCCGGAGGGAAAATCAGAATTTTTAACTAGCGAGAACAATCCTGAAGATCCTGCCTCCGGGTCTCGCGAGATGCCTTTCAGTCGTGAATTATACATTGAGCGTGAGGATTTCATGGAGGTGCCGGCCAAGAAATATTTTCGCCTTGCTCCTGGGCAAATGGTGAGATTGAAAAGTGCGTATATCATTAAATGTGAAGAAGTAGTAAAAGACAACTCTGGAAATGTAACTGAACTACGCTGCACATATGTTCCCGAAAGCAAAAGTGGATCAGATAGTTCGGGCATTTCAGTAAAAGGTGTTATACACTGGGTTAGCATTCCACACGCATTGGAAGTGGAGGTGAGATTATATGATCGTCTCTTCAAGGTGGAAGATCTTAATCAGATTGAAGATGATTTTAGAAACCATCTAAATCCTGATTCGTTGAAAGTGTTACCAAAAATTTATGCAGAGCCTGAACTGTCTAAAGCTAAATTAGAAGACAGGTTTCAATTTATTCGAACTGGCTACTTCTGCTTAGATGCAAGTTCTACATCGAGTAAACTTGTTTTTAATAGAACCGTGACTTTACGCGACACGTGGGCGAAGGAGGGGAAAAAATAGCCGAACAAAGACAGAGCTCTACTTTACTCATCAAGCCTTAAGAATTTCTATTGTCAAGCCACCCCAGGTGCGTGTGTTTGAAATGGTCTTCATACTTTAAACCATAGCCAAAGATTCTGTCAAAGGAACTATGCCCAAACAAGACAACTCCTACTAAGGTAAGCTCGTGGATAACAAGTAGGTATCCTGTTAGGTAGACTGCGATAGCAATTCCTTTGTGATGAAATAGGTTGTATATAAGTGCTCCTATTCTTGGATTGGCCAGATACCCAAGCATGCCAATATCAGGCAGAAGGAATAAGGCCCAAAATACCCAGCCTGCAAAAGGAAGGTAGGAACTGAGATAAATGGCGAGCCCTAACATAAAGGCCTCTTCTATTTTGAGTATATTTTTCATTTGATAAATTCTACATGTATTTTTTCCACCACCATTGAAAAACTATTAATCCCCAAATCCTTGCGTGAATATCTTCCGGGTTTGATGAAAACAGTCTGCGCTTTAGTTTTTCTATTTCTGAATAATTAAAAATGTTTTGTTGAGTAATGAATTTTTCGGAAAGCAGGTCATCCATGATTAGCGATTTCATTTCCCGTTGAAACCATTTTAAAAGTGGAACCTCGAATCCTTTCTTTGGCCGATTATAAAGCTGGGAAGGTAGGATTTCTTTATAGGTGTCTTGCAGTATTCTTTTTCTAATATGCGAGGTGATTTTGAACTCACTTGGCAGTGTGAACAGGTAATTAACAACCTCATAATCCAGGAACGGTACCCGAACTTCCAATCCATTTGCCATGCTCATTAAATCGACTTTGGCTAGCATATCGTTCGCTAAAACTAATTGAATGTCTGTTAGAAGGATATCGTTGATGCTTTCCTTTTCGGGAATTGAGTTTAACAAGCCAGATTTAAAACTCTTGTATTCAGATTCAATAAATTGCAGACGCGAAGTTTCAGAAAACAAACCTAAGGCCTGGCTTTCATTAGTAAAGCCCGCCCAACTCCAATATCGATCTCTGGAGGATAATTTCATTCCTTCGGCAAATCGTTGGAGCTGTCTTACCATATTGGCTAATGGATTGCCCCTCGACTTTGGAAGGATTTTCCATAAGGGAAGAAGTGATTTAACTGTATTCTCTTTCCATCCTTTATTAAGGATGCGATGAAATGCCGAATGTTTGTTATAACCTGCCAGTAATTCATCAGCTCCATCACCTGACAGCGCTACTGTCGCATATTTTTTTGTTTCCTTGCTAAGGATATAAACGTTGATGGCGGATGAATCAGCAAAGGGTTCATCAATGTAATCTAAAATGGAATGGACATGTTCATATAGATTATTATTAGTAAGGGAGAATACGGTGTGCGTAGTTTTGAAATGATCGGCTACCAGCCGTGCATACTCAGTCTCATCAAAAAATTTTTCATCGCGAAAGCCGATAGAGAAAGTATGTAGATCTGGTTTGTGCCTACTTGCCAGTGCGGTTATGACTGAAGAATCAATCCCTCCACTTAAGAAGGCACCAAGAGGAACATCGGCAACTAACCTCCGTTGAACTGAAGCTTCCAGTACTGAGGCAAGCCTAAGTTTGGCATCCTCATATGAAATGGAACTTGTTTGTTTCTGATCAGACCTACACGGTATCTCATAATAGGTTTTGAGTTCTAATTCCTGTCGCTTGACTTTCAGGTACTGCCCTGGCAACAGTTTCTTTACTTTTTTAAAGATGGTGCGTGGGGCAGGAATATAATTGATTTGAAGGTAGGTGTGAAGGGACGTATAGTCTAGTTCTTTCTCGATACCATATGCAATAATGGATTTCATTTCGGAGGCAAAAATAAATTTGTCCTCATCCATTACATAGAGCAATGGCTTTATGCCATACCGGTCTCGGGCTAAGAAAAACGTTTGCTCTTGCTTATCATAAACACAAAAAGCAAAAAAACCATTGATCCGGTCAAGGCATTTTTCATTATCAAGAATATATAGCTTTAGCAAAACTTCAGTGTCGGAATGAGTAGAGAAAGAAATTCTTTTCGCTTCTAATTCTTTTCTGAGCTCTTGAAAATTAAAAATCTCGCCATTGAAGATGATGCAATATCGTCCGGACTCATCCCACATGGGCTGATTGGCTGCAGAACTGGTGTCAATTATGGATAACCGTCTATGTCCCAATCCAACAAATGAATCAGAATATAGACCCTGATAATCGGGCCCTCGTTTTTCCAACGTCTTAGTAGCAGCCGCCAGATTGATCATGTTGAATTTGCCCAGCAGGTTAAACGCAAAGATTCCGGTTATGCCGCACATTGATTAATTCTCTTTATCAGTCAAAGTTAGAAAAGTTGGGCACGAAAAAAGAAAGGCAGGATTTCCTGCCTTTCTAAAGTCTATTCAGCTGGCTGATTTGGTCTTAAAATATTTTCCCGGGATTGAGAATTCCATTGGGATCAAATACTTTTTTGATGCCGCGCATTAAATTCAAATTCACTTCGCTCATCGCGATAGACATGTATGGCCGTTTGGCAATTCCAATTCCATGTTCACCAGAAAGTGTTCCGCCAAGGCTAACCGTAAGCTTAAAAATTTCGCCTATGCCTTCAGGAATTTTAGTTTCCCAATCTGCTTCACTTATATTCTCCTTTAAAATGTTAACGTGAAGATTACCATCTCCCAAATGGCCAAAACAAACGGTATTGAATCCGTATTGTATTCCAATTTCTTTTATGCCGGAAATCAGTTTAGGCATATTTGCACGAGGTACCACTACATCATCTGACTTTGTTAGCGTGTACCAATTTACAGCAGGAGAAATATTTTTTCTGATCTTCCAGAGTTCTTCTTTTTGTGCGTTGCTTTCCGCGAATAGAACTTCGCCAATTTCAAAATTTTCCACCACCGCCATCACTCGTTCTGCATCACGCATTAAAACTTCTTCATCGTTGCCATCTAATTCACACAAAACATAAGCGTTCATGTTTTCTGACAAAGTTGTTGTAACCGGACTATTCAGGACTTTGGCGCAATATTCAAATGTTTTTGCAGCTGCCTCACGCTCAAAAAATTCCATGCCAGACGGAGTAATACCTGCTACAAATATGGCCGAGATGGCTTTGCACGCTTCTTCATTCGTGCTGAATGGAATCATCATTAAAACATTCTTCTGCGGGAAACCGCGAAGCTTGAATACTATCTTAGTAATAATGCCCAATGTACCTTCACTTCCGCACATTAGTTGCGTTAGGTTGTAGCCGGTAGAGTTTTTCAAAACATTGGCTGCGGTCCAGATAATTTCACCGGTTGGTAAAACCACTTCCATGTTAATGACATAATCCCGAGTAACGCCATACTTTACGGCTTTTGGTCCACCGGAGTTATTTGCAAGATTACCTCCTAGAGAACATGAACCACGACTGGCTGGGTCGGGTGGATAAAATAATCCCTTTTCTTTTACCGCATTTTGAAACACTTCGGTAATAACGCCCGGTTCTACGGTAGCTTGAAGATTTAACTCATCAATATGAAGAATCTTGTTGAAACGCTCCATAGAAATGACAACTCCTTTTTTTACGGGAAGTGCTCCACCGCTTAAACCAGTTCCAGCCCCACGCGGAGTTGTCGGTAATTTGTAGGTGTTACAAATAGTAAGGATGGAACTGATCTCTTGCGGAGTCCGTGGCTTTAGAACCAGATCAGGCAGGAATGAATAGTCTTCTGTTTTGTCATGTGAATATTCATGACGCGCCTCCTCTTCGAGTATAAGGTTCTCTTTTCCAACAATGGCAAGAAATTGGCTTAAAATTTCTTCTCGAATACCGGTTGAAGCTACCGCCTCCATCTCTTTAGTGTGTCCCATCAATAGTGTAACTTTGTTCTGTTGCCTATGAGTTATTTTTCCAGTCGCAAAATTACACAATTCCCTTTTTATAGGCTTGGACTTTTTATCTTCATTTTCCTTATAATAAGTGGTTGTGCATCACGCAAGGCAAAGATTAGAGATCAGCAGGTAAAAGAGGTTATTAAAGCAGCGCGAACGTTTACGGGAACCCCCTATAAATTCGGTGGCACCACTCGTTCTGGAATGGATTGTTCTGGACTAACCGGAAATGCTTTTCAGGCCATTAATCTCACCTTGCCCCGCACCGCAGAGGCCCAGGCTGAAGTGGGTGAGAAAATAAAAATGAAAGATGTAAGACCCGGAGACCTCCTATTCTTTGCGACAGGTAAAAAGAAAAGAGAGATCACCCATGTTGGTATTGTTACAGATGTCAAAGGAAAAGACAATGTAAAATTCATTCACGCCTCTACAAGCCTTGGAGTGGTGGAGACAAATTTATACTCAGAGTATTATGAAAAACGTTTTCGAATTGCCAGGCGGATTATTGATTAGTTACTTATATAGCATACAATATTTACAACCAGTTCTTTTTACTTATTATTTTTAAGCCTATGACAACCCGCAGAAAATTTCTTCAACTAGGAACTATCGCGTCACTTGCACCTGTGACAAAATTGTTTGCTGGATTCAAATCAGCAAAGTCTAATAGTCCTGTGGTTGTTTCTACTTGGAATTTTGGTGTTGGCGCTAATGTTGAGGCTTGGAAAATACTATCATCTGGTGGAAGATCATTGGATGCAGTGGAGGCTGGTGCCAGAGTACCTGAAGGTGATCCCAAAGAAACCTCAGTAGGTTTAGGTGGGTTACCAGATCGAGACGGTAATGTGACGTTAGACGCATGCATCATGGACGAATTCGCCAATTGTGGAGCAGTTGCCTGCCTTGAGCACATCGTTCATCCCATTTCAGTTGCAAGAAAGGTAATGGAAAAAACACCTCATGTCTTTTTAGTTGGAGAAGGTGCACTTCAGTTTGCTTTGGCCAATGGGTTTAAGAAAGAAAAACTATTGACTCCCGAATCGGAAAAGGCCTGGAAGCAATGGTTGAAAACCGCCCAATACAAACCCGTAGCAAACATTGAAAACCATGATACGATTGGCATTGTGGCATTGGATGGCAAAGAAAATTTATCAGGAGCTTGCACTACCAGTGGCATGGCTTATAAAATGCGCGGAAGGGTAGGCGATTCACCCATAATAGGTGCAGCTCTTTATGTTGATAATGAAATTGGTGCAGCTACTTCTACCGGAGTGGGGGAAGAAGTCATTCGTATTGTTGGTTCTCATTTGGTAGTGGAGCTAATGAGGCAGGGAAACTCTCCTCAAGAAGCCTGTGAAAAAGCAGTAGCAAGGATTGTTAAGAATCAACCAATTAAATCCAAAGAAATACAAGTGGGATTTCTGGCATTGAGTAAAAATGGTGAATATGGTGCCTTTGCCTTACAGAAAGGGTTCACCTATGCTGTGAAATCCAACGAGGTTGATAACAAGTTGTTTGAAGCAAAGAGTTATTATTAGGGTTGGTTATCGCAAGAGAATATCCCGATTGTGGAGCCAGACGGCCCTGCTCAAATGCTTGCTTGTATTGAGACTAAGTGGTAGTGAAAAGGAAAAAGCTACAAGTGATCCGGCAAACAATCCAAGCTTAACCTCACGATCCTTCACTACCAAGGCTGATAAATATAGTCCTCCTCCGACAATAGCACTCACATTCAAATAAGTTCGATTACGCCTGTACAATGAGAACTCATGAATCGCATCTGGAGAGAAGATGATCTCTTTTTCTAAGTTTTTAAGTGGAAATGATTTGTTGTTCTTAATATATTTAGTCCATCCAAGCCAAAGAATTGCATTTTCCTCATAATATTTCTTGATTGCCAAGCTATCTTGATTTTGCGCAGCTATTTGAGATGCCGCGATAAGGAATAAGAGGTTAAATAGAATTAAGATCCTCATAGTAGTAAGGTTATTCTTGGTTATATTAAATATATATAAAACTAACGAGTTATGACGTGTGAAATTGTAGTCTACAACATTGAATCAGCGCTTAAGGCGCAAGAGGGTGGAGCGGATCGTATTGAATTGTGCGATAATCCTGGCGAGGGTGGAACGACACCTTCCTATGGGATGATTGAGGCTGCACGCCAAAATGTTAGCCTGGATGTTTTTGTGATGATTCGCCCTCGAGGCGGGGATTTTTTCTACAATAACTACGAGTTTCACTGCATGAAACGTGATGTTTCACAGTGTCAAAAAATTAGCGTGGATGGAGTAGTATTTGGAATTTTAAAACCAGATGGAACACTAGATAAAAAGAGATGTAAGGAATTAATAGAGAAAGCTAGGCCGTTGAAAGTGACTTGTCATAGGGCTTTCGATATGACTCGAGATCCTTTTGAAGCGCTTGAAGATTGTATTGAAGTTAGGTTTGATAGAATCTTAACCTCAGGGCATCAGGCTCAGGCCTTGGCTGGTGCCGACCTTATTGGTGAATTAATAAAGAAAGCCAATGGACGTATTGCTATTATGCCTGGTTCAGGAGTAAATGAGAACACGGTTCAGGAAATCTTAGAAAAATCTAAGGCAACCGAAATTCATTTTTCAGCAACTACAACTCGAAATAGTGGCATGATTTATCGAAACCCAAGTATTGCAGGAATGGGCTCAGATGAAGGCTCGGAATTTAAAGTTCGGACAGTTGATCCTGAGCGTGTACGGACAATAAGAAGGCTTGCAGAGAAAAATTGACCTGTCCAGTAATTGTAAAATCTGGCGAATTTGCTCTCAAAAGATTTTGAATATATTTGCACCCCTTGGGGGATTAGCTCAGCTGGCTAGAGCGCTTCCATGGCATGGAAGAGGTCATCGGTTCGACTCCGATATTCTCCACAAAGCTGGTTTACCGACCAGCTTTTTTATTTATTACCCGAAAAGCAGCACTTACTGTTTAAAAAATTCGATTATCAAATGCTTGCTAAGAAGCACGTCAAGAGACGTATTAATTTTAAATATTGATCTGTAAATATTTTCATTTTTTGGATCTGACTTTATTTGCTTGCTTACCACTCTGCTGTTGAAGAAGTAAAGTAGTGGATATATCACCATCATCCAGATTGAGGTGGAACTATACTTGGATGGATGAATTTTTTTTATCTGAAGATGATTGATGGCTGCAAGCGTTCGAAGTCTTAAAACACCACTGATAAAAAGCTTGCTGAAGTATCCCCCATCTTTCCCATCCCAGGATGCGAAAGCATTTAATTCATTTGGAGCTGGTGTTGAGTAATGTTCACTCTCCATCATAAATTGTGCAAAGCGACTTCGTAGCGATGAACTGTTTGGAGTGGTAAGAATGAAGATCCCATTTGGTTTCAGAATTCTTGCAGTTTCTACAAATAAATGATGTTGGTTGGGTAAATGCTCAATCGTCTCAGAACAGATTACTAAATCCACTGATGCATCTTGTATTGGAAACACTTTTTGCAAGTCAATGAATTGGCAACATGCTGTACCAAATTTATTCTGGTTTGGAAAAAGATCATACAGACGAACATCGGCTCCAACATCTTCAAAAAGGTGGGCGATGTATCCGCTACCTGCGGATAGGTCAATTACTGTTTTTTTCTGAAGATGGCTATTGTTTTTCCGAACATAGCCTTCAAAGAACTGCAAAGCGCTTTCACGACTGTGTTCGACATTCAAATGAGTGGCGCTCATTATTTTTTACTTAAAAAAAGGATTGCTTTTTCAAGATCGTCAGGAGTGTCAATCCCAATAGTCTCTTCTGTTGTTACGGCAACTTTTATGGAGTAACCGTTCTCCAGCCATCGAAGTTGCTCAAGAGACTCCGCTTTTTCCAAGGTTGAAATGGGTAGCCCAGTAATCGTTTCCAGGATATCCGTTCGATAGGCGTACATTCCAATGTGCTTATAAAAAGTATGATGACTCAACCATAGGTCTTGCGATGTGTTGCGAATATGCGGTATGGGAGATCGACTGAAGTAAAGGGCTTTGGAATCTTTTGTCAACACTATTTTTACAATATTGGGATTGAATAATTGTTCTTCATTTTCCAATTTTTTTGAAAGGGTTGCTAATTCTGTTTCTCCATCGAGTATGGAAGCAAGCTGATCGATCTGATTAGGGGAAATGAAAGGTTCATCGCCTTGAATGTTAATCACATAGTCAAACGGATTTGTTTCTTTTTTCATGACTTCGAAGCACCGATCAGTGCCACTAGCGTGTGATTCGGATGTCATGCACACCTCTCCTCCAAATGATTTTACGTGTTCAGCTATTTTAGGGTGGTCGGTCGCTACAATAACTTTAGTAATTGACTTTGATTTTTTAACCTGCCGGTAAACACGCTCTATCATTGATTGACCAGCAATATCAACCAAAGGTTTTCCAGGAAAACGGGTGGATGCATAGCGTGCAGGTATGACACCTAATATTCTCATGCCTGTACTCTCTTTACTTTTAGGGTAACGCCTTCGCTTTCAATCACAACAATCGCATCTCCTTTTTCAACATAATCACCGCGGGTGAAGGCATCAAAAATTTGATCATCAATCATTACTTTCCCGCTCGGTCTCAGCACCGTATAGGCTGTACCGGTTTTCCCTTGCATGGATTTTGTCTGCGTATTAACAGTAAAGCCTTTAGAACTTTCTTGGGTCTCAATCAAGGCCATTCGTTGAAATGCTTTGCTCTGCATTAGCTTGCTACCTCCAAAGAAGAGCACAGCCATGCCTCCGGTAAGTCCTCCAAAGGCAACAGCACTAGCTACTACAATATCACCGAGCGGCACGAATTCAAAATTGAAGAAATCGTTATTCAGCATTATTAAAATTAGTGAGACGACTGTCAATGTGATTCCCGCAACACCTGCAACACCAAATCCTGGAATGATAAATATTTCTGCAATAATTAATAGGACACCAATAAAGAGTGCAATAATTTCCCAATAATCGGCAAGGCCGTTTAAATAGTAAGGTATAAGATACAACACTAACGCAGTAACAGCTGCAAATAATGGAAAACCGATTCCGGGTGTCTGAAGTTCAAAATAGATTCCACCAATAATTACAAGAATGAGCAATCCACTTATGAATGGATTAAGAGCAAAAGCAATTATTTTTTCGATTACACCCAATTTGAATGTACTTATCTCATAATTCACAATTTTATTCCTTGAGAGTATTTCTTCAATTGATTCCACTTGAGCTTCGCAGTAGCCAAATTTTATTGCTTCGGAGGTGGTAAATGTGATTACTCGACCTTCTTGCTTGATACTATCAATCACAATTCGTTCATCCACCATGCCTTCTGCAATACGCGGGTCTCGCCCATTTTTTTCAGCCGTTGCGCGCATTATCCCACGCATATAGGCTTGGTACTTATCTGGTGCAGCCTGCCCTCCAGTGCCTTCTACCACTGTAGCTGCACCGATGGTGGCACCAGGTGACATATAAATGCTATCACATGCAATTGAAATCAAGGCACCAGCAGAAGCAGCATCAGAATTGACGTATACCCAGAGCGGTTTTTTAAAATCCATTAGAAGGTCTACAATTTCCTTTGCATCAGTTAATACCCCGCCATAAGTGTCCATGTCAATAATTACATAGTCAGCATTAGTTTTTTCGGCATTTTCAATTGCCAGTCTTACATACCGCAACATTCTGGGGTCGATTTCATCTTTAATCTCCATCACCATCACATTACTCTTTTGCGCCAAAGCAGTAGAACAAATCAGGCAAAATAGCACCACAAACTTTCTCATCATTTTAATCCTGGTTAACTTGCATAAAGTTACGATTAAACCGTTGGAGGTGAAACCCATAGTTTTGTAAATCTTATGATTAAAATTATTCTTTTGACCTTTATTTCTTGGAGTAACCCTAAAATTCAAGGCGATTCTTTACGACTTGAGACCATAAACGGAAAACAATTTATTATTCACCAAGTGAGTGAAAAGGAGACACTTTATGCGATTTCGAAGCATTATGGCGTTTCTATTATGAATATCCTGGAATTTAACAAGACTGCAGATGGTGGGCTTGAAGTAGGGCAGATTCTACAGGTGCCGTATGTGCCAAAAAGTAGAGTTCCGAGTGCTAATGGCATCCTTCATACAGTGTCTGCTAAGGAAACCCTATTCTCCATTTCGAAGTTGTATGATGTTCCAGTTGAGGATATAAAAGCTCAGAATAACTTGAGCAGCAATTCCTTGTCTCTTGGTCAGCAATTAGTCATCAAGAAAAAGCCTCAACAAAACCAAGAACCAGTTAAGCAATCTCAACAACTTCCTGACAAAGCAACTCACATAGTAGCACCCAAGGAAACACTATTCTCCATTTCAAAACAATATGGGATTACAGTGCAACAGTTAAAAGATTGGAATGGTATCCAAGGAAATGAGTTAAAGATAGATCAAGTTCTAGTTGTAGCCCAACCAGTAAAGAGTGTTGACCCAGTAAAGACTGAGCCTACAATGACAGTTCCTATTGTAATTGCACAATCAACTGAAACTACTAAAGAGACTACCATAAAAATTAATGAAAGCGTTGCTGGTTCCGATGAGATTAAAGAAAGTGGTTCTGCTGAATTGATTGAAGGAACAGATGGCAACAGGAAATATCTTGCCCTATATAGCAAAGCTAAAGTGGGAACTATTCTTAAAGTAAGAAATTCAAGTAACAATCGAGAAGTATTTGTTAGGGTTATCGGAACTCTTCCGATCGGTTCTGACAGTAGAACAGTCATTAAAGTTTCTAAATCAGCTTATGATAGGCTGGGGGCTTCGGAGGGAGGGTTAGGTGTTGAGGTGACTTTTTATAAGTAGCCCTTGTTAATCATCCATGAAACAAAAGTTGCTTGTGGATTTAAAACCATTTCTGGAATCTAAAGTAGAACAGTACAATCGATCTGGGTTTATTAAAAATGATCCGGTTTCTATTCCCCACCAATATTCGAAGAAAGCAGATATTGAGATTTCAGGATTTCTTGCGGCCACTCTCGCTTGGGGTCAACGAGTTACGATCATTAACAAAACGAAGCTGCTATTAGAAATGATGGACAATTCCCCGCATGATTTTCTTCTACATCATACACTTGACGAGCTGAAACCTTTCCAGAAATTTAAGCATCGCACATTTAATGGTACGGATGCATTGTATTTTATTGAGTTTCTTTCACAATTCTTTAAGAAGAATGAATCACTGGAATCAGCTTTTGTTGTTGAAGATTCGGGTGAGATGGTGGAAAAAAATTTAATCAGCTTTTACAACCTGTTTTTTAGCCTACCGGATTTCCCTTCCAGAACCAAGAAGCATTTGGCAACCCCCCAACGAAAATCAGCATGCAAGAGAATAAATATGTTTTTACGATGGATGGTGCGAAAAGATAATCACGGTGTTGACTTTGGATTATGGACTAGAATTTCTCCGCGCCAACTAATTTGCCCATGCGATCTTCATGTTGAACGAGTTGCTCGAAAATTAAAATTGATAAGCGGAAAACAAATGAATTGGGCAACAGCTCTTGAGTTGACTGCCAATTTGAGAAAACTTGACCCGCTCGATCCTGTCAAATACGATTTTGCTCTTTTTGGATTGGGAATAGAAGAGAAATTTTGAAAGCGGTTATTTCCAATTTCCAGGATCAACTCTCCAGGACTTTACATATACAAGCTGCTTTTCGTCAAGGTATTTTTTATCAACAGCTTCTTTGAGCATGTGATTGAAGTCACTTAAGCAAACAAGTGGAATATTTGCCTTTTCAAAGCTCTTCTCTGCTTCATCAAAGCCGTAGGTAAAAATGGCAACCATACCAAGTACCTCAAAACCAGCTTCCTTCAATGCCTGAGCAGCTTTCAATGAGCTGCCACCAGTAGATATTAAATCCTCAATGAGAACTACCTTTTTACCTTTTTCAATTTTGCCTTCAATCAGATTGCCCATGCCATGATCCTTAGGCTTTGGTCTCACATAAACATATGGCAACTCCAAAGCTTCGGCCACCAAAGCGCCCTGCGGAACACCAGCAGTGGCTACGCCAGCAATATATTCTACTTGTGCGAAGTTTGTTTTAATGGTTTGGGCCAGGCTTTCCTTAATAAAGGTTCTTATCATAGGATAGGAAAGAGCAAGCCTATTATCGCAATAGATTGGCGATTTCCAGCCTGAACTCCATGTAAATGGGGTTTTATAATTAAGCTTTATTGCTTCAATATCTAAAAGTAGGGAAGCAACCTTTCCCGCTGTTTCTTGCTGAATTTTTACCATGCTCATGTGACAAATTTATTGGTAATCCGCGGCTCCTCAAGGCTTATTTGATAAGAAAAATCCTATTTGGGCACTTAAAATGCAGTTTCAATGACAACAATTTCATTTAATAGGCTTATAGAGTTGATTCATTGGAAATATTTTATGTTTTTGCAATAGGTTGAATAATTCCTATGAATCTATTTATTAACGATATCCCGGTTCTAATTCTTGAGCCTGGGCAGCAGCCAGTGGAGGGTCATTTTAATCATTCCATTGATGCCAGAAAGGAACCGATCACCAAAGCAAAACTAATTCATCATGCTTGGGCACATCATGTCAGCATACAACATCTAGACGTTATCCTTGATCTTATCAATATAAAAGTTCCTACCAATCTACTCTCTTTAACGATCACGGTTGATGATTATTTGGCTGTAAAGCTTTATCTGAAGGGAAAATTTAAGGTGGTGAAGGCTGCAGGTGGGCTTATTATCAAAAAAGATAAGTTTCTGATGATTTACAGGATGAAAAAGTGGGATCTGCCAAAGGGTAAAAAGGAAAGCGGTGAAAAGTATAAGCAAACTGCAGAGCGTGAAGTAGTAGAAGAATGTAATATTCAGGTTAAAGTAGGTAAAAAGCTATGTACAACATGGCACACCTACACAATGAACAAAAATAGTATGCTAAAAAAGACCCGTTGGTATGTGATGGACCTAATTGATGACTCAAATAGCCAGCCTAGCGTGGATGAGGATATAGAGGAGCTAAGGTGGATGAACCAAAAGGAAGTTTACTTGGCACTTGAAAACTCCTATAAATCAATCCGGTTTGTTTTTGAGGAATATTATAAAGCAAAAGATAAGGTCAAATAAAAAGCGATAAGCTTCCAACTCAAAGTTTGTATGGAAGCAAATCAGATACGTCTGCCCCATAGCGATGAACCTCGCGAATTATAGAAGAACTCAAAGATGCAAATTGAGGTGATGTAATTAGAAAAACGGATTCTAGTTCTGCATTTAGAAATCGATTTACTTGTCCAATGCTGTTCTCGTATTCAAAATCTGTGGTGTTCCTCAGGCCGCGCAGCAAGAATTTAGCTTTATTTTTCTTGGCGAACTCAGCGGTCAACTCATCATAGGTTTGCACGCTGATAGAAGGAATTTCTTTAAATGTCCCCTCAATATGGTTGACCATTTTGTCAATTGCGATGTAGCGGGTGTTTTTTTTACTGTTGTACCCGATGGCAATTATGATCTCGTCAAAAAGATTCAATCCCCGCAATACTATATCTTCATGTCCTTTGGTAAAGGGATCAAATGATCCTGGGAAAATGGCAACTCGTTTCATAGGCTGCTTAAAAAAATGATTCTGTCTATTGGATTAATTTAACTATCCAACAAGTTAATTGAAAACAGATCGAAGAAATGATGGTATTGCATTTCATCAAACATATACCCAAATTTCAGATGATCTGGTCGATCGCCAAACGCAACATTCCTGATGTATTTGTAAAACTCTTGATAGTGGGGTGAGTTTTTACCAATGTAACCCCACAAGATAACCGGGCATTTATTTTGATCCAGATGTAAGGCTGTCATCACCAGCATAATATATTTCACATAATCGGAAAATTGCTTGATGACAAATTGATTGTAATAAACAAGTTTGTGATTTTGAACGGAAAGAACGTGAAGTTTAAACCGGTCAACATATATGTAAAGCGGTTGAGCCTTTTGAGATTTGGCAAAATGCAAGACCCCCTCGATTAAACTAGCTGATTGATGAACGATAGTCAGTGAGCTATTTGCGTAAATGCCAGAGAGCCATTCATGAAGGTCCTTTTGCATGGCAAAAATGCTGACCGCGTCAGAGGCAGTATTCTTGCAATACAGGGTAAGTTCGGTTTCCGGGTGAATTTCTGCATTGAACCTTAAATACTCCTCCGCGGCCTCTTCCACAAAAAGGGAGGATGGTACTTGTATTACCTTATTGTTTTTGATAGAAACTTTTACCTTTTTCCAGAAACCAGCGGTCAAAAGTTCGTGAGACTCGAATAGGCTTTTGAGAATGCCAAGCAATTCTGAGTGGGAGCTAATTTCGCTGAGCACAAAGTCCTCAAAAAAAATCAGGCGGCTGTCATTGCTGTCAATGACGGCCACCTGAAAATCTCTTATACCTAGTTGAATTAGTAGAACGTAGTTCTGAAGTTTTTCTTCATCAAACTTCTCGTCCTTGATCTTTTTGATCAGCTTATAACTGATAGTTGCAGTTTGCAAAGGTTTTATCTTTCCCAGTTTCCGGAAGTAGACACATCTATCTTAGATCCAAATCGTAAAGGCTTCCGGTTTTTTTGGTCATTTGATTCTTTGCGAATCGGGTTAGCTGGCGAAGGATCAATCACTTCGATAACCTGAACTTTTACACCTGATTTATCTACAAAACCAGCATAAATTTCAAATTTTTTACCATCCTCTTTTTCTCCAAGTTTTGAAAGATCTACATCAGGGTTAAACTGATAATTCCAGAAGCTGATCAGGCTTTGAGTTTTTGTCAGCTGATCTCCAACCTTTACGTCTGCCAACGAAGATATTGTCCCAGGCTCCAAAAACGGAAGCTCATTTGTTTTTTCACCCACCTTAATGGCATAAGCCTTTTGATTGGTGATGACCTGATCTCCAACTTTAACTTTGTAACCCATGAAAATGCCATTATCGGATGCGTTAACAGCGTAATTCTTTTTAAAGATTCGTTCTCGTGCAGATATAAATCCTAATGTATCGATGTGAATAATAATATCTTCACCACCATATGCTTTCTGCTTAATTTCTTCTCTTCGTTCGATGATGGGAACTTTCCCATTGGCAATAAAATTGGCAAGGGAGTCCCAATTTGAGGTGTAGCGTCCATTTAACTCTTGAAACACGATTTCCGCCTCACGAATGAGTTTCAGGCGTTCAATAACTGCTGCTTCTTTTGAGGCAATAGCATTGCGGTCGTCAATAGTTTTTTGAACTCCGCTATATAAAAAATAGGCTAGGTAAAGGCTGACAGCCAGAAGTACAATGGTTAAGATCTTGGTCAGGTTCATTTTTACAGGTTTAAGCTTGCAATTATAGATATTTTAAGTCTTTTAACACAACCAATTATAATTTAAAATAGCCTCTTAAACCAAGGACTTCATCTGGGCTTGATCCGAATTTAAAGAGACCGTGCAAACTATTGGGTTTCATGGTTTTGATTTCTGCTAAGGAAACAAACTTAGCATCCTTAATGATTTGGTCGTTTTCACTCATTTCTGGGTCGATCCCCATTTTTAAAGCCCCTCCCAATATTGAGACCTCAAAAAACAGCTCGATGGAATGAAGGGGAGGGTGAATAAACTCACATGCAAAAAGAAATTGCCCGACACTAATAGAAAGACCAGTTTCCTCCATGAATTCCCGGACAAGGCAGTCTTCGGCTTTCTCACCAAAGGAAATGCCACCCCCTGGCGGTGCCCAAAAATCACTTTCGGAAAGAGACTGGTGATTTATCAAGAGAATTTCGGCATCTTTTATACAAATGCCGCAAACCCTTGCCCTTAGTCGGTTTCCATATAAACTCATAATTGAATTTCCCATTTTGAAAGCTGGTACTTAATTTGATGCTAATATTTCCGATTCTAGGCTAGAATTAGGAACGGGTTGGAGTTACATTTGAATTGAATAAGAAATTAAAGGTATTGGTACAAACTTATAAAATCATTTTTCCGTTAGTATCCTTAATGCTCTAAACTTAAAAAATCACATTATGAAACAGTTTTTTGTACTCATTACATTGCTTATTCTGAACATTTCCTTGTTTGGGCAGTCTGCTGAAAAAGTTTCAGGACCTGTTATAGCCTGGGAAAAATCTACTCACGATTTTGGTGACATGGCTCAAGGGGATAAAGTAGAGCAAACCTTTAAGTTCACCAATACCGGAAATGAACCACTTGTTATTACAAATGTTGAGGTTACCTGTGGTTGTACCCTTCCGAAAAGCTGGCCTCGTGATCCTATTATGCCCGGAAGCAAAGGTGAAATTACTTTAGCTTTTAACAGTACAGGAAAACTTGGTAAACAAAACAAGGTTGTGACGATAGTTTCAAATGCCTCAAATCCAGATGGTAAGCAGATCGTTTTTACGGCAAATGTTCTTGAAAAGAAATTGTCCAATTAATTCAATAATGAATATCTAATAAAAGGTCTGGAGTAATTCAGGCCTTTTTTGTTTGCTCCTTTAGTAGCGAAAGTACCAGTAGTACCCAACCTGAAATAAGAAAAAGCCCGCCTATTGGGGTGACGAAGGCAATGAACTTACCAAGTTTAAAGGCCAATCCATACAAACTACCGCTAAAAAGAACAACACCTACGATCATGCAAACAGAAGCAGACATCAGCGTTTTACTTTCAATTTTATAAGCCAACGCGCCAATTATAAGAAGTGCAAATGCATGGTAAAATTGATAACGCACAGCTAATTCATAGGTTTCTAAACTTTGGTTGGCCGCCAACACTGACTTTAGAGCATGAGCACCAAAAGCTCCTAGTGCGACTCCTAATCCACCAAGTACGGAGCCAGCAATCAGGGTTTGATTTTTAGTAAGCATAGTTTAATTTGTACTAGTGGAGTAATTTCGTTCTCCAAAAATTGCAGTACCAATACGTACCATAGTACTACCTTGTTCTATGGCCATTTTATAATCAGAGCTCATCCCTATTGATAGTTCATTAAATCCTTCAGCTAAAGGCATTCTTGCCTTCACGCTATCAAAAAGGTTTTTAAGGTGCTTGAATTCTTTGATAATTTGATTTTTATCCTCTGTTAAGGTAGCTATCCCCATCAATCCTTTGATGTTTATATGATCCAACGTTGAAATAAGCCCACTGTCCACAAGCGACAGCAATTCGTTGGCATCCAGTCCAAATTTAGTTTCTTCCTCTGCAATGTGTATTTGTAGTAAACAATTGATTTTTCGATTGGCTTTTTTAGCCTGTTTATTAATTTCCTCAAGTAACTTCTGACTGTCAACAGAGTGGATAAGTGAGACAAAATGTGCGATATATTTGACTTTATTCGTTTGAAGATGCCCGATCAGATGCCACTCAATATCTTTTGGGAGCACTTCCCATTTGGCAACCATTTCCTGAACTTTATTTTCACCGAAAATCCGTTGATCCGCATCATACGCTTCCTGAATTTTCTCAACTGGATGAGTCTTACTTACGGCAATCAGTTTGCAATTGAAAGATTCAATTTCCCGCTTAAATAAGGCTATGTTGTTTTTTATACTCATTTTATAATTTAGCGATCAGGATAAAACTAGTCGATGTCGAATGAATTAACTATTTTGATCCAATCGATTATTTGGAACTTCTTTGTGTAGAATAATATTAACTCAAAATTATGGCGATTATCGGGACCTTATTAAAAAAAGGAATAAAGCTTCGTGAGAATCTGGAACAAGAATATTCTTCTCCTCTTGAATTACAGAAACGGGAATTAAAGGAGTTGATGATCACGGCTAGTCAAACTGAATTTGGTAAATATTATAATTTCAACGAAATACTCAATCAATTCCGTAAAGGAAACAAAGGTTTTTATAAACTGTTCAAAACCACAATCCCGCTTCATGATTACAACAAAATTTACAAGGATTGGTGGCAACTTGCCTTGAAAGGGGCAAAAAATATTTGTTGGCCAGGCAGGGTAAAATACTTTGCCTTAAGTTCGGGTACTTCAGAAGCTTCTTCCAAATATATTCCAGTCACCAAGGAAATGACTAAGGCTATACAGCGTACCAGTATCCGCCAGATTATTTCTTTGTCAAAATATGATCTTCCAGCCGAACTTTTTGAAGCTGGTATTCTTATGATTGGGGGAAGCACTCACCTCAATAGGAAAGGAAGTTATTTTGAAGGTGACTTGACGGGCATTCAAGCTGCGAGCCTTCCCTTTTGGTTTCAGCATTTTTATAAACCAGGGAAAAAGATAGCGAAGACTAGAAACTGGGATGCGAAGTTAAACGAGATAGTGAAGAAGGCGAAGGATTGGAATATTGGAATAGTTGTAGGCGTTCCAGCATGGATACAAATACTTCTGGAAAAAATAATTGTGTATCATAAAATTGAAAACATCCACGAGATATGGCCTAACCTACGTGTGTATGTGCATGGTGGCGTGTCTTTCGATCCGTATCGAAAAGGATTTGAAAAGTTATTGGGAAGGCCGATCTATTATATCGAAACATACCTGGCTTCTGAGGGCTTTATAGCTTACCAAACAATACCGAAGCGTAAGTCAATGCGGCTGGTTCTTAATAACGGTATTTTTTATGAGTTTGTTCCATTTGATGAAAAAAACTTTTTGCCTGATGGTGCGATTAAACCTGATGCTGAATCATTTTTGATTGATGAAGTCGAGGAAGGGAAGGACTATGCCATTATACTTTCTACATGTGCTGGAGCTTGGCGTTATCTCATTGGTGATGTAGTCAAGTTTGTTTCGGTAGAGGATTCAGAAATAATTATTACAGGCCGAACCAAACATTTTCTTAGCCTTTGTGGTGAGCACCTATCTGTAGATAATATGAACAAAGCGATTGAACTTGTAGCTGACGAAATGAATATTGCAGTCAAAGAGTTTACTGTAGCGGGCATACCGTATGAAAGCTTGTTTGCTCATCATTGGTTTATAGGCACTGATGATAAAGTGGACAAAAAAATGTTTAGGGATCGCCTTGATTTTCATCTGAAAGCCTTGAATGATGACTATGCAGTTGAGAGAAGCGCAGCGTTAAAGGAGGTCATTGTTGATATTTTTTCTGTTCAGACATTTTATGATTGGATGAAATCTAAGGGTAAAGTTGGTGGCCAGAATAAATTTCCCAGGGTGATGAAAAGCACCATGCTGGAAGAGTGGTCAAGTTTTCTGGCAAATCATCGCTAATGGAGATAATCCTAAATGGAGTAAAGTTTGGTGTTGTACTGGCCTTTCTGGTGGGTCCTGTATTCTTTACTATTATTCAAGTAAGTATTGAAAACGGTTTTTGGAAGGGTTTCATGGTTACCCTTGGCGTTTCATTAAGCGATACTATTTATGTGACGATCTGTTATTTCGGACTAGTGCAGTTGATTCATGATCCTCAATTTCGGATGTGGATGGCGTATATAGGTGGCATAATTCTGATTTTATTTGGAGGTTATCAGTTGCTAATAAAAGGTCGTAGAAAAACATCTGGAGAATTTGAACAAGTAGGTGAGAAACCATTCTATCGATATTTTCTAAAAGGTTTTGTTATTAATGGGCTAAGTCCTACTGTTTTCATTTTTTGGGTAGGTACAATTAGCCTTGCCTCAATTGACTATGGATATTCTAGTGGGTCACAGTTTTTTGTTTTCTTTTCTGCTTTGCTTGGAACTGTATTGATGACAGATATTTTAAAAGCTTATCTGGCAGGCAAACTTAGAACGTTGGTTACCCCTCGCTTTTTGATGATTATGAATATAGTGCTTGGAATAGCTTTGGTTATTTTAGGCTGCCGACTTATTCTTCAAGCAAAAGTTATTGCGATTTGATTTCGCAACTTTAGTCTTGCAGTACATTACTCATGAAACTTGACTTCAGCATAAGCCAGATCAGAAAAAAGAGGATTGCCCACCTCAGGTAAATAAAATAATAGTCGGAGGTATCCTTGAATCGTGTTTCTTTTATTTCTGCTTTTTCATACTCGTCA
This sequence comes from Bacteroidia bacterium, assembly GCA_031384515.1. GTDB lineage: Bacteria > Bacteroidota > Bacteroidia > Cytophagales > Cyclobacteriaceae > ELB16-189. The sequence goes on along the minus strand of JANNAQ010000020.1, from coordinate 25,944 downwards.
ATTTTCTTAAAAACCTGTATAAGCGCCTGATTATCGGTGGCTCGGAAAAACTCCCCAGAACCAATGTCTGCTATTTTCCTCATGGTTGATTCATCAACCGTATTTTCAACCATATGGGGCCTGCCAAAGTAATCTTTTCCAAAGGGTACCAATCCTTCTTTGCCAACTACAATAGTATAGGTTTTAATATTATAAGCAGCTGCCAATTCGGCCGCGGTAATAGGGTCAATATTGCCGGCTGTGTTATCTCCATCACTTAATAAAATACAAACCTTGGATTTTGATTCCGATTCCCGCATCCTGTTTGTGACAACAGCCATGGCACTTCCAATAGCAGTTCCTCTATTTTCAATCATGTCAAAATTGATTTCATTCAGATAGGAATTAAGCAATTCATAATCTGTTGTCAAGGGGGCTAGGGAAAATGCATCTCCAGAAAAAACTACTATTCCAATTCTGTCTTGCACCCTCCCTTTAATAAAATCCCTCGCCACTTCTTTTGCAGCTTCCAATCGGTTGGGTGTAAAATCCTCAATTTGCATAGATTGAGAGATATCGATAGCGAGCATAATTTCAATTCCCTCGGTCCATTGCTCAACCTTATCATTCGTTTTTTGAGGGCGACCAAGAGCGACTAAAATTAGGGAAATAACTAACCCTAAGATTATTTCGGGTACCAATCGGAAAAGAGTTTGAGCAGAAGTCTTTAGGTCACTTTTGATAAGTGCGACAGGCAACTTTTGATTAAAGAAAAAGCGCAGGATCCATCTAACAGTAAACAGTAAAGGAACCAAAGCGATACAATACAAAAATACAGGATTGTCCCAAGTAAATCCTTTTAATATAAATGGTGCAAACCAGTTTAGCGAGTACCACGGATCTATCACACTATCCATTTTTTATCTGCTCAAGTTTAGACTGAAACTGCTGCTCGCAATAAAGGCGTAGACTTTCAAAAGATTGTTCTGATGGTGATGGAACACCACCGTATACTACCCGATCAATGGTACGAAGCGCGGCCCCTAGTCGTTCATTTTTTTCCTTATCTAATATTTCTTTTGAGGTTAGTTTTGAATATGGGGATTCTACCAGATTTTCCATGTAATATTTCCATAGCACTAACGCAGTCTCTACCTTAATTGCAGAAAAATCGGATTGCAATCCAGCTATCATTTCATTGAACTTGTTTATGAACTTTTGATGATTGCGGCTGAGTTTTTTCAACAGGAAATATTTCTTAACCCGTTTTCCGAAAATAAGAAATGCAGCGATCGTCAAAATAATGAGTAGGCCTGATACAATAAGCGCTATGGGATAGTTAAACAACCAACGAACACTTCGATAATCAGTATTTGTTTTTAGTGGAAGGTCTTTTGCGGCTACAGTATCTGGAACATGCTTAACGAGTTGATTTAAAATCACTTCATCGAGATTGGAGAAAATGGATGTGCAGTCCTTTTTGGTAACAACAAAAACGGGAAGCCTTAGATATTGGACCGAGTCAATTTCATAGGTTGCTAATAAATACACTACACTGTCATAGCTTAGCCCATTCGTGGTTTGAGTAGTAAAAAAAAGTTTTTTTTGGAATTCAAACGGAGAAAGAGCGTATGCGGAATCTGGGAAGATGACGGTAAGATTTTCAGGATAGGTAGCTGTTAGAGTAAAAGGAATTTGTTCTCCAATTTTTACACTGTCAGCGATGAATTTTCCGCTCACCTTTACGTCTTGCCCAAAGGCGACAGAACATGAACATAGAAAAACACAAATCAAGGAAAGAAAAACCAGGCTACGCACTTTTCAGGGATTTGTTTCTCACTTTAAACAATTTGAGAAGTTTTGGAACATAGTCTTCATCCGTATCAACGCTTAAAAAATTAATCTGATGCTTCTTACTAAAGTCGGATAGTTCTGTTTGTCTACTTCCGTGATGTTCACGTATTCGGTCTCGAAAGTTGCCAAACGAAGTATTGACCCATATCGTTTTATTGGTTTCTTTGTCCAAAACGGGTATGATTCCTAACTTTGGCAAGTTGGTTTCCCGCTTGTCGCTCACTTGGACCATCACTAAGTCATGCCTTCTGGCCAGGGATTTAAGGTTGTGGTAGAAACCTTCATCTATAAAATCAGAAATTAATACAATTACGCTCCTTCTTTTGATAGAGTTAAGCGCGAATACAATTGCTTTATCCAGGTTTGTTTTTAATGATTTAGGCTCAAGCTTTATTAAATTAAAAATGATTTCATACGCTTGACCCAACCCTTTTTTTGGTTTAATGAATTTTTCACGAACATCCGAAAAACAGATCAACCCTATATGGCTTGATTCTTTGGCACCAGAAAGAGCAAGGACTCCGCATATTTCTCTACTAATGTCAACTTTCGTTTTTCCAAGGCTGCCAATGGTTTGCGATGCGCTCACATCAAGGATAAAATAAATAGTCTGCTCTTTTTCCTCCTTAAATGTCTTTACAAATGTGCCATGCCCCTTGGCAGAAACATTCCAGTCAATAGTACGGATATCATCACCATATTGATAGGGCCTAACATCGTCAAACTCCAGTCCGGAGCCTTTGAAAATAGAATGGAAATCACCCTGCATTTGGCTATTAATGGCCTTGCGGATTTGTATTTCATATTTCCTGAGTTTTTTTAGCAGTTGCTTCAAAGCTGGCACTTTATTGGTAGGGCAAAAATAGGGTAAATATGAGTATTTTCGTGGCCCATGTTGAGCATAGAAACGATAAAATTTGATAAAAGGTAAAATTAAAATGAAGACCAGGATAGGGTGTTTGTCGTTGATTGTAATTTGTGTTTTAGGGGCCTGTACTCAAAGCAAAAAGCCAACTGGAGTTTTGAATGAGAAAGAATTGGCTGAGTTAATGGTTGATATTTATTCGGGTGAAGCCCGGATGACCAATTTGTTATTGGTAAACGATTCCGCAATTAATCTTTTTCGGCCATTTGAAGAGTCATTGCTTAAGAAAAAAGGAATTCCAGATTCAATTATCAAAATGACTTTTAGCTATTACGTGGATCATCCAGTTGAGCTCGAACGCGTTTATGATGTCATTATCGATACGCTTAGCTTACGGGAGCAGAAAGCTGTAATTAACCGCAAGTAAATAGGCTGAAGTAACTTTTTATTTAACTAAAAATCACAACGACAGATTACGGCATGGTTTATCCTTCTGACTGTGAACAAAAATTAGGTTTCGATCAGGTAAGGCAAAGGCTGAAGAGCTACTGTATTAGTTCTTTAGGGCAAGCACTTGTTGACTCGATTCGATTTAATTCCAATTATTCGCACCTTCAAGCTCTTCTGCTGCAGAACAGTGAATTCAAGCAAATTTTGGAAAAAGGAGATATCATTCCTACTTCAAATTATTTTGATCCTGAAGACCTTCTACCAACAATTGCCATTGAAGATTCTTTTATTGAAGAGGAATCTTTTATTCAAATAATAAAATCACTTCAATCCATTTTTGAGTTCAAGCAATACCTCAACAAATCAAAGGAGTTTTATCCTTCCTTGTTTTTATTGAGTGAGCCTGTAGTACTCCCAAAGGCACTTTGGTTAACCTTGCAATCGCGTTTTGACGATCATGGAAAGGTTAAGGATAATGCCAGCCAGGAGCTCGGTAGAATAAGGAAAAAGTTAAAAGAGGAACAGGTGCGGGCAAGAAAACTTGTTGATCAAATTTTCAGAATTGCTTCCGATCAGGGGTTTGTTCCGGAAGGTATGACTCCCACTATCCGAGATGGTCGCGCTGTGATTCCTCTTCTAGCGGAACACAAGCGAAAGTTGAAAGGATTTATGGCAGATGAATCCTCAACAGGTCAAACAATTTTTCTGGAACCTGCAGAAGTCCTTGAGGCCAACAATGAGATCAGAGATCTTCAGCTTGCAGAGCGCAGAGAGGTAATAAAAATTCTAAAAGAGCTAACTGCTATTATTCGCGCCAATTTCACCGAGTTCAAAAATGCTTATTCCTTTCTCGGGCAAATGGATTTTAACAGGGCAAAGGCAAAATTCTCAGTCGATCTTAATGCAGTATTGCCACAATTGAAAGAAACGCCTGACCTAAACTGGAGACATGCACGCCACCCCCTGCTTCTATTGAGTATGAAGGGTAACCGATCCGTAGTACCACTTACCATTGATTTGACTAAGAGTGAAAGAATGCTTTTAATATCTGGTGCTAATGCAGGTGGTAAATCTGTTTGCTTGAAAACTGTAGGCCTGATTCAATATATGCTGCAATGCGGAATGCTTGTTCCGTTACATGAGAACTCATCCGTTGGTTTATTCAAGGACATTTTTTTGGATATCGGAGATCAGCAGTCTATTGAAAATGATTTAAGTACGTACAGTTCACACTTGAAGAATATGAGTTTTTTTCTTCAGCATGCCTCTGAATCAACTTTGGTTTTGTTGGATGAGTTAGGTGCTGGTACTGATCCGAATTTTGGTGGAGGGATTGCGCAAGCTATTTTGGAGGGTCTGCTTCTTAGAGGTGTTTGGGGAGTGGCCACTACGCATTATTATAACCTTAAACTCTTCGCAGGAAAAACCGAAGGCATCCGCAACGGTGCAATGCAGTTTGATACCAAAAGGCTTGAACCTCTATTTCTATTAGATATAGGAAAGCCGGGGAGTTCCTTCGCACTTGAGATAGCCAGAAAGACAGGTCTACCAGCCACTATCATTCAAGAAGCGGAAACTATTATCGGAAAAGATTTGACAGGTTTGGAGATGCTCATGAAATCTGTGGCTGATGAAAAACAAAGCCTGGTTAAACGTGATGTGGAGATCGGAAAAAAGGAGAAGGAGCTTAATGCAACTTTAGAAAAATACAATCAGCTTTCCGGTGAATTGGAGGGTAAGAAAAAAGAGATTCTGAACAAGGCCAAATCGGAAGCTTCCTATTTGTTAAAGGAGACTAACCGCGAAATAGAAAAGACAATACGCCACATTCAGGAAAACAAAGCTGAGAAGAAAGAGACAAGAAAAGTACGGCAGAATTTATTAGGATTAATAGATAAAGTGAAGCCAATGGGGAGCCAAGTAGCTCCACTTGAAAGTCATGAAATCAAAGAGGGTGATAAAGTAAGAATTATTGGGCAAGAGGTAACAGGAGCGGTCTTATCTGTAAAAGATAATAATGCCGTGGTGCAGTTTGGCGACTTACGCTCAACCTTGAAAATGAATCAATTGATTCATAGCCATATGGTTGTTACGACAGATTCTACAACTTCCAGGGCCCGGCAAATGGGAGTCGATATTCACAAAAAGCAATCACAGTTCAGCACCACTCTTGATGTTCGTGGGAAGAGGGTTGATGAGGTAATTCCAGTGTTGGAGCAATTTCTTGATGATGCTGTTCTTTTATCACAGCATGAACTAAGAATTTTGCATGGCAAGGGAGAGGGTGTTTTGCGAAGTGTAATCAGGGATCAACTAAAGAAAATGAAAGGAATAGCCGCTGTTGCTGATGAACATGTGGAAAGAGGCGGGGCAGGCATAACAGTGGTGGTTCTGAAATAAACAAAGGCTGTAAAGTTCTTTACAGCCTTTGTTAGGATATCCTAATTTTTCCTACAAACTAAATTCCATCACCCATTGACCTTTTACATTATCAACTCGGCCAGCATAGCCAGTTCCTTGAAAGTTAAAGGTAAGTTGCAGTTTAGTTTCTGATACTGTGTAAGTCATATTTAATGCATCAACTGTTTTGTCATCTCTGATAATACCGGTATTTGGATCAACATCAAATATCCATTTTCCGCTGGACGGCCAAGGGCTTAATGGTGGTCTCCCAGAAGTGGAATAACCAAAGGAAGAGGCACCTATAACTCCTTCAATTGTTAATGCAAAGTTACTGTACCCTGTTTGATCAACATTATCCTTTTTTACGGAAATGGCTTTCCAGGTTCCGGTTAGTTTTTCTAATTGAACCTCTTGATCCGTGGGGGTAGGAGGCTTGGAATTATCGCAGCTTGAGTACGTCAATAATACACCTGATAGCGCCAGTAAAACAAAGATTTTTGCGATCGATTTCATTTTTGGATCCATTAAGAGGCTAAACATACTAAATTCAATCCTTTTATAAAACTACCCAACTGAAGGGATTTGATATAAGTGCTTGATTTAATCTCAAATATTGTGGTTTTGTAACCGTTTAAGATCTTCTTCCTGCAGGGTTACTTATTTTGGACATTAGAACACTTGTCTGGTGAGTCGTTACAAGTAGTAAGCTGACTGCTATTTATAGCCCATAATATCCAATTTGATCGAATCTGCAGGATATTCATGTTCTTGGTTTGAGGCAATCAAGATCAGGCACTCTTTGGGTAAAAGGAGTAAGTTTTCCAGGTACCACTGCGTGGATTTTTTATCCAGGTTGGTAGATGGTTCATCCAGAAAAATAAGGTTAGTATTTGAGTAAAAAGCCAAAGCCAATTTCAGCCTTTGCTTCATCCCGGATGAAAAATTGGATAGTTGTTTATCACGAGCATGCAACAATTCCATCTTTTCAATAAGCTCTTCTACAGATTGACCTCCTCGTATTTTTTTGAACTTAAAATGAAATTGAACCATCTCAATTAAGGTGAATTCATCAATAAGATCCATATAAGGGGTTGCAATGGAAAGATGTTGAAATATTTCTGTTACGGAGACATCAGTCCCATTCACTTCATATTTTAGAGAACCAGTGCTTGGTGGAAGTTGGCCCCACAAAATTTGCAACAACGTTGACTTACCCGTTCCATTTGGTCCAGTGATAGCGTAGGTATTTCCTTGTTCTAATGTAAAATCAAAATTTCGGAACACCCATTCGCGGTTGAATCGTTTTCCCAGCTTTTCGGCTGTGATCCTCATTCTGAAGGTTGACTTCCACTGGAGAATCCCTTCATGATGCCGCGCTCAGCATTGCGGATGAAGTTGACAATATAATCACGCTCCTTGGTTTGAGGCAATTCTTTTTCTACTAAGTCAAGGGCTTTTGAATTGTTCAATCCTTTCAAAAAGATGTATCGATAAATCTCCTGAATTTCATTAATCTTATCCGAATCAAATCCTCTTCTTCGCAAACCAATTGTATTGACGCCACAATAGGTCAGTGGCTCACGAGCTGCCTTAGTGAAAGGAGGAATATCTTTTCTAACTAGTGAACCACCAGAGACCATTACATGGGACCCAACTTTTACAAATTGATGGACAGCGCTTGATCCGCCAATAATAGCCCAGTCTTCAATTTCCACGTGGCCAGCTACCTGAACGGCATTTACCAGTATACAATTATTACCAATAACACAATCGTGAGCTACATGCACATAGGCCATTAGCAAACAGTTTTTTCCGATGACTGTCTTATACTTGTCATTGGTTCCTCGGCTAATGGTAACGTATTCACGAATAACTGTATTATCACCAATAAATGTTTCTGTTTTTTCGCCAGCAAATTTTAAATCTTGTGGCACAGAGGAAACTGAAGCGCCAGGGTAGATTTTTACATTTTTTCCAAGACGGGCACCTTCCCAAATGACGGCTGTGGGCCCAATCCAACTCCCATCTTCGATGATAACATCGCTCTTAATGGTTGCGAAAGCTTCAATGGTTACATTGTTGCCAATCTTGGCATCAGGGTGTATGCTTGCTAATTGGTGTAGGCTCATGAATTTTTGCGGACAATACTGGCGGTCATCGTTCCTTCACACACTAAGGTGTTCCCTACGTAAGCGCGGCCGGTCATTTTTGCAATTCCTCTCTTTATTGGTGCCACCAGATCACATTGAATAACAAGCGTATCGCCTGGCAACACCATTTTCCTAAAGCGGAAATCTTCTATGCCTAAAAAATAGGTCCAGTAGTTTTCAGGATCTGGCACTGTGTTTAAAACTAATATTCCTCCTATCTGTGCCATGGCTTCCACCTGCAGTACACCAGGCATAACTGGGTTACCAGGAAAGTGGCCTTGAAAGAAACCTTCATTCATTGAAACGTTTTTAACTCCTGCTACTCGCTCGCTATCTAGGTAAATGATTTTGTCGATGAGTAGGAAAGGATATCTGTGAGGAAGTATGTTTGAGATTTGGTTAATGTCAAGTACCGGAGGTAGACTTGGGTTATATCTTGGAATGCCTTTTTTATCAGCTTCCATCATAGCCTTTTTCAATTTTTTTGCAAAAGCTACATTAGCAGCGTGCCCGGGTCTTGCTGCAAGTATTTGTGCTCTTAACGGTCTGCCAGCTAAAGCAAGATCACCTATGATGTCTAGAAGTTTATGCCTGGCTGGTTCGTTGTTATACCGCAGTTCAATGTTATTGAGAATCCCTTCTTTCTTTACTTCAACTTTTGGTTTACCTAACATCTTGGCGATGTTATCAAGCTCATGAGGCTCAACCACCCGATCAACAATTACAATTGCGTTATTAAGATCGCCACCTCTTATGAGGTTATTCTTATACAGCATTTCAAGCTCGTGCAGGAAACAAAAAGTGCGACAGGAAGCTATCTCTTTCTCAAACTGACCTATGTTTGTGATCGAAGCATGCTGACTTCCCAACACAGGAGAATTATAATCGATCATCACCGTAACACGGTAATCATCCAAAGGGAGTGCTGCTATTTCTACATTTCGAGCTGCTTCTCTATAGAAAAGACCATCTTGAACTTCAAAGAAATCGCGCAAAGCATTTTGCTCTTCGTACCCTGCTTCCTTCAAAACGTTAACGAATTGAATAGAACTTCCATCCATAATGGGAGCCTCAGGGCCATCCAATTGAATTAATACATTATCTATCTCTAAGCCAACACAGGCAGCAAGTGTATGCTCAATCGTACTTACTCTGGCGCCACTTTGTTCAATAGTTGTTCCGCGAGAAACATCCACTACGTTATCACAATCAGCATCTATAATTGGAGAACCAGGAAGATCAACACGTTGAAATTTTAAGCCATGGTTAGGTTTGGCAGGCACAAACGTCATATTGGTTTGCACACCAGTATGTAAACCAACACCTGAAAGTGTCACAGACTTTTTAATGGTTTGCTGCTTGTGGTTTAGCATCTTTTTATAAAGTGTGCAAATTTAAGCCCTATTCATTGTAATCCAAAACGAAGATAGAGGCCAGTAAAAGCCGTTTGCGGAAGAAAAATGGTCTATTAAAGCAATTTCAAGTTGGGAATTAATTGCTTTCTTCTTCTTCCTGACTAGAACCATTAAGGACTTTCTTTTCCAATTCTCTGAGCCTATAATTGAGGTCTGGAAGCTTCTTGTATATTGCGTACGACCTGAAATACTCTTTAATGTCCATGGCAATATTGCCGAAAAGACGTTGACCTTCCTCTTTAATTGATTTTGAAACCCCTGTTTGTCCACCAATGCTTGTGTTAATGGCAATTTCTAAATGACCCGCTATCCCGACCTGACCAGCAATCACACAATTTTCACCTACTTTAGTAGAACCCGAGACACCAGTTTGAGCAGCAATTACAGTATTCTTGCCAATCTCAACATTGTGCGCAATCTGAATTAGATTGTCCAATTTTACGCCTTGTCGAATAATGGTAGAATCGCCATATAAGGTAGCACAGTCAATTACAGTATTTGCACCAATTGTTACATTATCTTCAATGACTACATTGCCCATTTGCGGAATGGTCTTGTAGGTTCCGTCTTGTTGTGGAGCGAAGCCAAATCCATCACTACCAACTACTGAGCCTGAATGGATAACGCAATTAACTCCAATTTTTGTGTCAGCATACAGTTTGACATTTGGGTGAAGAATGACACTGTCACCGATCTGGGTATTGTCGCCAACAAATACGTGGGGATAAATTTTTACATTATCACCAATTTTAACATTGTTGCCAATGTAGGAGAACGCACCTCGATAAACATTCTTGCCAATCGTACAATTCTCTCCGATAAAACTTGGTTGTTCTATTCCCGTTTTTTGGAAACTTGTTAACTTATGATACTCCTCCAGTAGTTTAGTGAAACTTAAATACGGGTCATCAACAATAATTAAAGTGGAGGCAATTTCTTTTTTCGCCTGAAAGTCTTTTCCTACAATGATTGCGCTTGCTTGAGATGAATAAATAAAGTGTTCGTATTTAGGGTTAGCCAAAAAAGCAATTTGCCCAGGCTTAGCGTCCTGAATTTTAGCCAACATGTTTACCTTATCGCTACTACCGCCCTTTACTTCTCCTCCAAGTAGCTGAGCAATCTGATTGATGGTGAACTCCATAAATTAAAATAAGACTTACTTTACTTTTAAAATCAAAACCGTAAGGGCAGATTGAGTGTCACTTTTACCATGGCTCCTTTACAAATATACATTTTTAGGCCAGCAGAGATAGTTTTTTTTAACGATTTTGCTCATCGCTTTGATGCTTGGTAGGTCGGAAGCCAAAGCAATATCTACCACTTCACCGGTTTTGGTGAGCACCAAAATGGCCTGCTTTTCTGCCAGATAAGCTTCATTCGTAACAGTCCCTAGTGAGAATAAGTAAGGCGTATCACTTTTTAGCGTTGAATATTCCCTCGCTATACCTTCTCTTATTTTTTCAATTTGATTTTTTTTAATGGGATCACTTGTCAAAGTAATTTGGAAAAGATTGCGATTCAAAAGCATGGTACTTAAGATCTGCAGGATAAAATCAGTATGGTTTTGCCATAGTTTAACTGCGCCCCAAATATCCATGTCATCTAACCTTCCAAAGGCTTGGAGAATAGAGTGCTTTTCTTTGAAATCCTCTAACGTGTATTGGTGCTTAAGAAAGGTTTTGAAGGCTTCACTTCCACCAAGTTTTTCACCTGAATGCGCAAGATATTGGGCGCGCTTAATCAAGTTAACGAGAAGCCTCTCCGCACTTACAGATGTTTTGTGCAAATAAACTTGCCAATACATTAATCTGCGTGCATTTAAAAAACTTTCGATGCTATAGATTCCCTTTTCTTCAACTACAATAACATCGTTCTTCACTGTAAGCATAGCTACAATTCTGTCTACACCAATTGTTCCTTCTGTTACCCCGGTAAAAAAAGAGTCTCGTTTCAAGTAATCTAACCTATCTATGTCTAATTGACTACTGATAAGCTGGTGAAAGAATTTTCTGCTGTATCCATTCCTGAAGATCTTTATTGCTAAATCCAACTTGTTGTTTAAATGAGTGTTAAGCTCTTTCATAAAGAGGTATGAAAGGCTTTCGTGCTTCACGCCTTCGATAAGGGTTTCTTCCAAGGCATGGGAAAATGGTCCGTGACCTATATCGTGCAGGAGAATAGCAATTTGAGAAGCTTCATATTCTTCTTTACTAATCTCTATTCCTTTATTTCTAAGGTTATCTAACACCACCCCCATTAAGTGCATGGCGCCCAATGCGTGATGAAAACGTGTGTGTAGTGCTCCTGGGTAAACCAGATCTGTTAGACCTAGTTGCTTGATATGTCGGAGTCGTTGAAAGTACGGGTGCTCAATAAGGTCAAAGATTACCTCACTTTCAATGGAGATGAATCCATAAACCGGGTCGTTGATGATTTTATTTTTATTCAAGCCTTTTTGTTGGATTAATTAAAACCGGAATCTGCAAGTGATAATTCCTTAAATTAGTGGAAATTTCAATTCATGCAAAGATATTCGATTTTATGGGCCGATGATGAGATAGATTTGTTAAAGCCGCATATTCTCTTTCTGCAACAGAGAGGTTATGATATTACACCTGTTAACAATGGATCAGACGCAGTAGAGTTAAGTGAGTCACGCCATTTCGATATTGTTTTTCTTGATGAGCATATGCCAGGCATGTCAGGCCTTGAAGCACTAAGCCTTATTAAGAATAATAAGCCGAGCCTGCCTGTGGTTATGATTACCAAGAACGAAGAAGAGCAAATAATGGAAGAGGCGATTGGTGCTAAGATTGACGACTATCTGATCAAGCCTATTAACCCCAGCCAGATACTTCTTTCAGTAAAAAAGATTTTGGAGAAGAAAGGATTGGTGATTGAGAAGACGAATCTTACCTATCAGCAGGAGTTTCGCAAAATTAGCATGGCGTTCCTTGATGACATGAACTTTGAGCAATGGGCAGATATCTATAAAAAGCTTGTCTACTGGGAACTTCAATTAGACGAGGCGGACAATCAGAATATGGCTGAAGTGCTCGACATGCAAAAGGTAGAAGCGAATACCAACTTTTGCCGGTACGTCAAACGTAATTATGAAAGCTGGCTAAACGATCCTAATGTGGAGAAGCCACTTTTATCTCATCAACTGATGAAGAAAAAAGTATTTCCCGAGCTAAAGCAGGATAAGTCTACATTCCTGATTGTTATTGATAATCTTCGGTTCGATCAATGGAAAGCCATAGAACCAATTTTGCAAGACTATTTTATTGTGGATCACGAGGAGACGTATTATTCAATTTTACCTACCACCACAGCCTATGCAAGAAATTCTATTTTTTCAGGCCTACTTCCATCTGACATGGCAAAGACTTATCCGGAACTTTGGGTAGGTGAAGATGTAGATGATGGAAAAAACAATTTTGAAGAAGAGTTTTTGGCGCGGCAGATTAAACGGAATAACCTCAATGTAAAGTTCTCTTATCATAAAATAAAAAAACTAGAGGAGGGACGCGACCTCGCAGATACTGTAACCAACCTGTTCAATAACCAATTGAATGTTATTGTTTACAATTTTGTAGACATGCTATCCCATGCGAGAACTGATATGGCGATGGTGCGTGAACTAGCTCCCGATGAGGCGGCCTATCGATCCATTACAAAATCCTGGTTTTTGCATTCTCCTTTGTGGGACATCTTGAAAAAGATTGGCGAAAAGAAAGGTAGGGTTATCATTACGACAGACCATGGTACCATCCGTGTTAAAAGACCCTTCAAAATCATTGGAGATCGAAGCGTAAATTCTAACCTGCGGTATAAACAGGGAAAGAATCTCAACTATGAAGGGGCCAAGGTAATGGAGACCCTTAAGCCGGAACGGTTTTTTCTACCTCGAACAAACGTTTCCACTTCCTATGTTTTTGCAATAGAAGATCAATTTTTTGCTTATCCTAACAACTACAACTACTATGTTAATTTTTATAAGGATACCTTCCAACATGGTGGTGTGAGCTTGGAAGAGATGATCATTCCTTTAATTTTCTTAACTTCGAAGAATGCCTGAATCAAGTAAGCAGACTGTTTTAGGTGAGTCTGTAAAGTTGGATAGATTAGATGATGTAGCCACTAAACTTTTAGAAATTGGATATCCTGGAGTTTGGTGTTTTCATGGAGATTTGGGATCTGGCAAGACTACGTTAATAAAAAGTATATGCCTAAAGTTGGGTGTGTCATCAAGTGTAACAAGCCCAACTTTTTCAATCGTTAATGAATATAAAGGCAGACAAGAGGAGAAAATTTACCATTTTGATTTTTATCGCTTAAAAAATGAAACGGAGGCTTATGACATCGGAGTTGATGAATACTTTGAATCGGGTCACTATTGTTTTGTCGAATGGCCTGATTTTGTTCCTTCGTTGGTACCAAAAAGACATATTGACATTTGGATAGATGTTACAGGCTTGGATTCACGAAAAGTAGGTTATATTAAATATGAGTGAAAAGAAAAAATCAGGGTTTGAGACTCTTGCTAAATCAAGTCTATACCCTCAAGAGGAAATGTTGAAAGTTAGTAAGGGCAAGCATTCCTTTTTTATTGGATTGCCTCGCGAAGTTTCCTTACAAGAGAATCGCGTAAGTCTTACCCCTGATGCAGTGGCTTTGTTAGTCAACAATGGCCATGAAGTCCATGTTGAAACCCGTGCTGGTGAAGGCTCTAAGTTTACGGACAAACAATATAGTGATGCAGGAGCAAAGATTGTTTATACTCCACAAGAGGTATACAAGGCAGATATTATTCTAAAGATTGAACCGCCTACAATTGAAGAATTGGAATATTTTCATCCTGGACAAACATTAATTTCAGCCTTGCAACTGGGTCACCTAAAGATGGAATGCATACAAGCTATGCAGCGGAAAAAAATTACCGCCCTTGCGTGGGAGTTCATTGAGGATAAAGTTGGAGGTATGCCCATAATACGTGCTATGAGTGAAATTGCTGGAAGCACAGTCATGTTGGTGGCGGCAGAATATTTGAGTACCATAAATAAAGGTAAGGGCATTATCCTGGGCGGGATAACTGGTGTTCCTCCTACAAAAGTGGTGATCATTGGTGCCGGTACAGTTGCAGAATATGGAGCTCGTGCCGCGCTAAGTTTGGGAGCGGAAATCCAGGTATTTGACAATCACTTGTACAAGCTTAGAAGAATTAAACATACTTTAAGTCAACAGTTCTATACGTCTACTATTGATACCATAACCCTGAGCGAAAGCCTCAAGACTGCGGACGTGGTGATTGGAGCATTGCGTGCAGAGAAGGGGAGAGCGAGGCATGTGGTTAGTGAGGAAATGGTCAGCCAGATGAAACCCGATTCCCTCATAATCGATTTAAGTATAGATCAGGGAGGTTGTATTGCGACCTCAGAGATTACTTCTCATGCCAAGCCAGTTTTCCGGAAATACGGTGTTATCCATTATTGTGTGCCCAACATAGCGTCTCGTGTTGCGCATACCGCAACTACTGCCCTAAGTAATATTTTCACACCAACGATCTTACGGGCGTCTGAAGAGGGGGGGGTGGATGAGATGATTTTTTCACATAAATGGTTTATGAAGGGTGTATATACCTTCAAAGGGGGGTTGACAAATGAATCGATAGGCCGCAAATTTGGCTTGAAGTATAAAAACCTAGAGTTGCTTTTGGCAGCGAGGGTATAAGTCATTTGTTTTAAACATGTTTAAACAGGCATTAAAAGTCATTCTCCTTGCATTTTGCGTTCTAATTTTTAGCTCGCAAACCTATGCACAGTGGACTATTCCCTGGCAAATGCGTAGTGAGGTCACACTTGAACACCTGATGAGTTCAAATGGAACTACCAAACCTGATCTTTCATTTGGAAATGCAACGGCTCTTGGATCAACCACTGGACATAATTACATCGATCAAAAGTGGAATAATTGCTCCATTCTATTGTTCGATTCTCAAAAGTTGATAGAAGGCTACTTGGCGAAATATGATATTGGAGAAAATAAATTGGCCGTTAAATCTAAGAGTGGCACTAAACTTATCGAAGTAACTAAAATCAAAAGTATTGTTTGGCTGGACTCGTTAACAAGGGCTCCAAGATATTTTATAAATGCAAAAGATTACAAGGAAGATAACACTCAGTTATCAGGATTATTAGAAGTTCTAGTTGATGGTCAAATGCCATTGCTTGCTCGTAGCTACTTGAAGGAGAAAGAGATTGGTTTCTTTGCAGGAGTATTTTCTCTATTTGACAAAGAAAAGCGTGAAAAAAGATATGAAGTAGATAAGGTTTTTTACATTGGTAATAGCAACTCGGTCTCAAAAATATCAGCCAAGAGAGAATTCTTGCTTTCCTTCGGTGATTTTTATTGGGAAATGGAAGAGTACATTGAGAAAAACAATCTTAATATTTCCGCACAAAGTGGATTGCAAAAAGTGTTTGAATACTATAATACCAAGTTTGAACGCCTTCCTGATTACTAAATGAAAGTAGTGAATAACAACTTCCAATACCAAGTACTTTAAATTTCTTATAAACTCTTTAGCCCCTCCTCGAGAGCCTTAATTTTTGCTTCAGCATCTGCTTTCTTTTTTCTTTCCGCTGCGATGACAGCAGGAGGAGCGCCACTTACAAATTTTTCATTGGAGAGTTTTTTGTCTACCGACATAAGAAAGCCATTTTGATAATCCAATTCTTTTAGAATGGCTTCTCGTTCTTTGGCAGCATCAATCTTTCCTTCCAATGGAATAAAGTATTCTGTGGATTGTACATGAAAACTTGTAGCGTTATCAAATTTTTCCTGTGTGAATACGATTTCGCTAAGATTTGAAAGTTTCTTGACGATGGGCCAGAAGGATTGAACCCCAGATTTTTCACCTTTCACGGCAAGTTTCAGGGTTTGCTTTGGTGAAATATTTTTTGTGTTTCGGGTATTCCGTATTTCAGCGATGATCTCAAAGGCAGTAGCTGCTTCGATAAGTATTAAGTCATTTACTTTAGCTGACTTAGGCCAGGGTGCAACTATGAGACAGTCTCTCTTACCCCTTTTACCCAACTCATGCCATAGCTCTTCAGTTATAAATGGCATAAAGGGATGCAATACTTTTAGAAGCGTTTCAAAGAATTGAATTGTCTTAAGGTATGTGGCTTCATCAATTGGCTTGCCAAACTCTGGTTTAATGATTTCAAGATACCATGCGCAGAAGTCGTCCCAAACCAATTTATAGGCAGTAAGCAATGCGTCAGACATCCTAAATTTCTTGAAATGATCTTCAATTTCTGCAAGCGATTGATTAAGGCGAGATTCGAACCATAGTATTGCCGTTTTATTCTCGTCTGGTTGCCCTATTGCATTTATTTCCCAGCCACTTACAAGACGAAATGCATTCCAGATTTTATTAGCGAAATTTCTCCCTTGCTCACATAGTCTCTCGTCAAATAGCAAGTCATTTCCGGCTGGGGAGCTAAATAACATACCCGTTCTAACACCATCTGCCCCGTAGGTTTCGATCAGATCAAGTGGATCAGGTGAGTTGCCAAGCGACTTCGACATTTTACGGCCGAGTTTATCACGTACGATTCCCGTGAGGTAAACATTTTTGAAAGGCATCTCGCCACGATACTCATAACCCGCAATGATCATTCGGGCTACCCAAAAGAATAAGATTTCTGGAGCAGTTACCAAATCATTAGTTGGATAATAATATTTAATATCCTTATTGTTGGGGTCTTTAAAACCATCAAATACAGAGATCGGCCATAGCCAACTGGAGAACCAGGTGTCAAGAACATCTTCATCTTGTTTTAGATGCAGTGAGTTGAAAGTTGGATACTTGAGCTTGTATTGTTCAATGGCACTCTCATACGTTTTGGCAACTACGTAATTTCCTTCTTCATCATACCACGCTGGAATGCGTTGGCCCCACCATAGTTGACGAGAGATGCACCAATCGCGCACATTTTCCATCCAATGACGATAGGTGTTCTTAAATTTCGGTGGAATAATTTGAATGTTGTCATTCATCACATTCTCAAGAGCTGGTTTGGTAATCTCTTTCATTTTTACAAACCATTGCAAGGAAAGGCGTGGCTCAATCACAGCATCTGTTCGCTCACTGTGACCAATGTTACTTTTGTATTCTTCAACTTTTAAGAGGAACTCTTTTGCTTCAAGTTCTTTCGCAATTTTCTTGCGCGCAATGAAACGATCTTCTCCAATAAAAAGCTGAGCTTTTTCATTGAGAGTTCCATCTTCATTTAAAATGTCAATGACTTCCAGTTTATGTTTTTTGCCTAACTCATAGTCATTCATATCATGAGCAGGAGTTACCTTTAAACAGCCAGTACCAAAATCCATGGTAACGTATTCATCTTCAAGAATTGGAATAGCACGATTGATTAACGGAATCAATGCCCTTTTTCCTTTCAGATGTTTATACCGTTCATCGTTTGGGTTAATACAGATTGCCGAATCGGCCATGATGGTTTCAGGCCGAACAGTAGCAATAGTTACAAATTCAGTTGGTGATCCTTCAATAGGATATTTAATATAGTAAAGCTTTGACTGAACATCTTTGTAGTTCACCTCGTCATCGGAGAGGGCAGTTTTGCCGACAGGATCCCAGTTTACCATCCGCAAACCACGATAAATATTTCCTTTTTTATAGAGGTCAATAAATACATCGGTTACAGCATCTGAGAGTGTTGGTTCCATGGTGAAGCGTGTGCGTTGCCAATCACATGATGCTCCAAGTTTTTTTAGTTGTTCAAGAATAATACCTCCATATTTCTCCTTCCATTCCCAAGCATATTTCAAGAATTCTTCACGACTGATGTCAGATTTCTTAATTCCCTTCTCGCGCAGCATAGCCACAACTCTGGCTTCGGTGGCGATAGAGGCATGATCTGTTCCTGGCACCCAACATGCTTCTTTGCCTTCCATGCGAGCCTTTCTAACCAATACATCTTGTATCGTATTATTGAGCATATGGCCCATGTGTAAGACCCCAGTTACATTCGGTGGTGGAATAACAATGCAATAGGGCTCCTTTTCAGGATTTGGCTCAGAGTGAAAAAAACCCTCGTCCATCCAGTATTGATACCATTTGTTTTCTACTTCGGCTGGGCTGTATTTGGTGGAGAGAGACATGGGAAAATAAGCGGATTAATTTTAGGAAGGCAAAAATAGAAAAATGAAGTGAGACTCTAATCCCTGTATTTACCTGTTTGACATTCGTACTCTCCATTCTGATGGGTATAAATTATTGATCCTGTTGTCTAATACATTTGCCCAGCCTAATGCGGTATTTTCATATGAAATAAGTGAAAATCCTTTCTTGGCTGAGTCAACATGAAATGTCTCTTTTCTTAGGTACCTAAGGGCGTCCGCTAGTTCAAGTTCCAGAGCAGGGAAATTAGCTTTATTCAATTCTATTGATGTCGCCATGGCGTGTTCAGGTATTAGTTTGTCGTGCTTCACGGTAGCCATCATCGTGCCAGCAGATAGTAAATAGAGATTCTTTGCCAGAAACTCGATCTCTTGAACTTTATCTTTTGGGAAAAATTGAAGTCGCTCGTCACGATTAATAAAGGTTTTTTCTTCAGGAAAATGGATCCAATTTTTTAATTCATTTATTATTTTTGATGACGGAGGAAGAAACGTAGGACGACCTTTTATTTTGCATTCAGGTGCTTCTCTTGTTTTTCTTATCACCGAGAGGAAGAAACCTTCCCCCTTTACTTTGTGAGGTAAAAAACGATATCCTTGAATACCGCGAGAATGAATGTTTTCAATTCCCCATTCAACGGCAACATCTAGCGTGATGAATTCTACACCCTGTTCTTTTCTTAGCCATTCAAGATTTTCTTCATTCTCTTTTTCATTATACGTGCAAGTTGAATAAATCAGAATTCCGTTTTGTTTTAAGGCCGGCCAAATATCGCTCAAAATTCTCCGCTGCCTTTTTGAACATAATTCTACGTTTGAGGTTGACCATTCTTTCATCGCATCAGGATCTTTCCTGAAAAGACCTTCGCCAGAGCAAGGCGCATCGACTACAATTACATCAAAGAATCCTGGCAGTCTCTGAAAATCTTCAGGATCATTGTTAGTGACTACTACATTTCCATATCCCCATTTCTGAATATTTTCTGAAAGAATAGAAGCGCGTGACCGGATAACTTCATTACTCACCAGTAAACTTTGTTGGTTCATCAAACTAAGCAGGTGAGTTGATTTTCCACCTGGAGCAGCGCACAGATCAAGTAAATTGATTGAACTGGTTTGATCAACTGCCTGTGTGAATGCTTGTTCTAAAAACATAGAACTTGCTTCCTGAACATAGTAGGCTCCTGCATGTAGTAAGGGGTCGAGGGTAAAGATTGGACGTTCCTTTAGGTACCTGCCATTCTTAGCCCAAGGAATTTTTTCAAGATCATTTTCAAGATTATTTTTAGTTGGATTAAATCGAACACTGATAGGGGAAGGTGCTAATATACTTTCAGAGAATTTCAAATATGATTCGCCAAGTTGCTCACTCATTGATTTTACAAACTCGGGTGGTAATAGGTCAGCAGTCATGGTTAAGCGAAGGTACTGACAATATCCAGTTATGTGATTACACCATATTGCCCTCTTTAATTTCTTATGCTTAGGTTTACAACAAAATTCAGTCATGATACCCCCGAATGATCCGCAACTGAAATCCTGGGTTGACGTCCCAGAAAACTCAGACTTCCCTATTCAAAACCTTCCCTTTGGAATTTTTAAGACCGAGTATCTTTCACCTGTTGCTGGGGTAGCCATTGGTGACCATGTTCTGGATTTGGTCTATTTGCATGAGCATGGGTATCTGGATGGCTTGGGGTTGCCAGCAGGTATTTTTAACCAAAAATATTTGAATGATTTTTTTGGATTGGGAAGGCAACGGGTTGGTGAAGTTCGGAATCATGTTTCAGAACTGCTTCGACTCGAGAACGAGACATTAAGACTGTCTCCTTCAAGGGAAATTGCATTGGTGCCTAAGGCTGATATTCAAATGCAGTTGCCGGTGCGCATTCCAAATTACACTGACTTCTACAGTAGTGAGGAGCATGCATCAAATGTCGGATCAATGTTTAGAGATCCGAAAAATGCTTTACTACCCAATTGGAAGCATATGCCTGTTGGCTATCATGGTCGCGCCTCTTCCATTGTTGTTTCAGGTACTCCAATTCATAGGCCAAAAGGTCAGATCAAGCCAGCTGATTTAGACCTTCCAATATTTTGTCCAACTAGCAAATTGGATTTTGAATTGGAAGTAGCATTCCTGACTTGTTCAGAAACAAGACTGGGTCAACATATCACCACACATGATGCTGAAAAGCATATCGTGGGATTGGTTTTATTTAACGATTGGTCGGCCAGAGATATCCAGCAGTGGGAGTATGTTCCATTAGGACCTTTCTTGGGAAAAAATTTTGGATCTACTATTTCACCTTGGGTAGTTACATTAGACGCCCTTGAACCTTTCAGATCGCTTGGGCCGGAACAATTACCCCACGTGCTTCCTTATCTTGCAACAACCGGAGAAAAGAATTTTGACATCACTCTGGAAGTATTTCTTAAACCAGAGGGATCAACTGAAACTACGGTTTGTAGATCGAATTTTAAGTACATGTATTGGAACATCAACCAACAACTGGCCCATCATACTATCAATGGCTGCAATATTCAAGTGGGGGATTTGTATGCTTCTGGTACCATCAGCGGGCCTTCGCCAGGCTCGTATGGTTCATTGCTTGAACTTACCTGGAACGGACAAAAGTCGCTTCGCATGCCTGACGGTTCCGAAAGGAAGTTTATTGAGGATGGAGACTCTGTAATTATTCGGGGCCATGCAGAAAAGGATGGAGTAAGAATTGGATTTGGAGAATGTGCGGGGAAAATTTTACCTGCCTTTTAAAATTGTTTATGATTACGATCAATCCAAAAGATATTCCTGTCCCGCAGTTACATGGCTACTTGCAAAGTGCAATTTCGCCCCGGCCAATAGCATTTGCGAGTACGGTGGATAAAGACGGAAGGATTAATTTAAGCCCATTTAGCTTCTTTAATATTGTTAGTACTAACCCACCTATTTTAGTTTTCTCACCTTCCAGGCGCGTACGCGACAACACGACCAAACATACTTTGCAGAATATTTTGGAAGTCCCTGAAGTGGTGATCAACATTGTAAGTTATAACATGGTACACCAGGCATCCCTAGCCAGTGTTGAATTTCCAAAAGGAGTAAATGAATTTATAAAATCTGGTTTTACAGAGATTCCATCACAATTGGTAAAACCTCCAAGGGTCGGAGAGTCCCCGGCTTCATTTGAATGTAAAGTAAATCAGGTCATTCCTATGGGCACGGAAGGTGGGGCGGGGAATTTAATTATCTGTGAAATTTTGTTGATGCATTTCAAAGAAGAGATTTTTGATAACGCAGGAAAAATTGATCCTAACAAGGTGAATGCAGTTGCCCGAATGGGTGGAGACTACTATTGCAGGGCGTTTGGCGAAAGCATATTTACAGTACCTAAGCCAACGGATAAGCTCAGCATAGGTTATGATCAGATTCCAAGTCGCATCCGGGATAGCACTATTCTGAGCGGGAATGATTTAGGAATGTTGGCGAGTATTGAACGTCTGCCAGACCAATCTGACGTACTTAAGATTAGAGAGTCAACTTCAGTGAAAGAAGCTATTCACCAAGGCGAAGAAGCCTTGCATTTGCTAGCAAAGAAATACCTTAAGGAAGGAAAAGTTAATGAAGCGTGGTTAGTTTTATTAGCCTGGGAATAAAAAATGCCGGTAGTCCGGCATTTTTAATTAAGTATGAAACTGATTATTTAATCCCTATACATTACTGCTTTAACTGCTTTTACAGTTCTCGCAACACTAGGTAAGATGACGTCAATCAAAGTTGGTGCGTAGGGTAATGGCAAATCAAGACTATTGATGCGGTGAATCGGAGCATCGAGGTAATCAAAAGCATGTTTCTGTATGTGGTAGGTGATTTCAGAAGAAATTGCGGCCAGTGGCCAAGCCTCTTCAACAATTACTAATCTGTTGGTTTTCTTTACGGACTCAACTACGGTGGCGTAATCGATTGGTCTTACGGATCGAAGATCAATAACCTCTACTGATATGCCTTCTTTTTCAAGTTCAATAGCCGCATTTAGAGCCACTTTTAAAATTTTTCCAAAGGTTACAATAGTGACATCTGTTCCTGCACGCTTAATGTCAGCCACCCCAATTGGAATAAGATATTCTTCTATTGGCACTTCTCCTTTTTCGCCATACATCACTTCTGATTCCATAAAAATGACAGGGTCATTGTCTCGGATGGAGGTTTTTAACAGGCCCTTTGCATCGTATGGTGTTGAAGGTACTACCACTTTTAAACCGGGTGTATTCGCAAACCAATTCTCAAAATTTTGTGAATGCTGTGAGCTTAGCATGCCTGCATTTCCGGTAGGGCCTCGAAATACTATTGGTGAACTGAACTGTCCACCAGACATTGACATCACCTTGGCTGCACTGTTAATAATTTGATCTATCGCAACTAATGAGAAGTTGAAGGTCATGAACTCAATGATTGGACGAATGCCGTTCATTGCGGCTCCAACCCCAATGCCTGCAAATCCCAACTCTGAAATGGGGGTATCAATGACTCTTTCAGGCCCGAATTCATCAAGCATACCCTGACTTACTTTGTAAGCGCCATTGTATTCCGCCACCTCTTCACCCATCAGGAATACCTTGGGGTCTCTTCTCATTTCTTCATTCATGGCCTCTCTCAAAGCCTCTCTGAACTGGATTTCTCTCATTATACTAATCGTTAGTTAGGAAAGTTCGTAAAAATAGACCTCAGATTCCAATCCTAAAAATGATTTCTGTGATTAATCTATGGATTCTTTAGTACTTGTCTTGTTTAGGCCTAAAAAAACAAAACCCTTCCGCTTTAGACGGAAGGGTTTTGAATCTATTATTAGACTTAAGTTATTTCAATGCATTTCTGAATGCCTCACTTGTATTGAATTTAGCAAATTCAAGGTCAGTCAATGCTTTCTCTTTCAAGCTAGGATCGATCTTAACAGCGCTAATAAGGCTGCTAACAACACCTTCAGCATTGCCATTTCTGGCAGCAGCTATTGCAGCACCATAGTAAGCAACTGCATAATTGCTATTCTTAGAAGTAGCATCTTTGAATGAAGTGGCAGCATTAGCGTAATCCTTATTTAGAATTTGCGCTAAACCTTTGTTGAAAAGATTTACATCTGTGCCTACCGCAGCTGATTCTGAGCGAACAGCAGCATCATATTTTGCCATGTAAATTTCAGAAGCACCTTTCACTCCATTAACACCTCTAGCTACATCATTACTAGCGCCATTAAGAGCCTTTCCTGCGTGTGCAGCAGCCTTATAAGGATTGCCTTTCCAAAGAGCGATAGAAGCTAAGTTAGCATGTACATCAGGGGTTTCTTTGATTTTGGCAGCGATGTCCAACTGAGCAGCAGCTTTGTCAGCATATTCTCCTGCCTTAGAAGGATTTTCAATTGCAAGTGCGATATAAGAAGCTCCCAAGTTGTTATGGGCATTCCAGTTTGTACCTTTTTTGGTAGCAGCTTCATAGATAGAAGCTTTCTCGTCCAAAGAAGGAGTGAGGGTTGCTCCATACATAAGTTCTTCGAATGATAACGCATCGGCAGCAGCTTCACCTTTCGTGATTTGCTTAGCTAAAACAGAGATTTCTGCATCTGTTTTCTTTTTCTTAATGGTTAGAATTTCAGTTTTAGCTGCTCTTAATCCTGGATATACATCTTTAAATACTTTCTTGTAAGAGGCAATTTTTTTCAACTGCTTCTCTTGCTCTTCGAAAGAACCACCACCATTTATGATATTTAGGTAGGCAGACTTTTCATCTGAACTAATTCCGCTGTATGAAGCCAATGCGCTTTTGAAACCTGACCAATCATCAACTACTGGCTTTTGGATGAATTTAATTTCATCAGCCATTCCTTGATAATCGTACTTTTTCATTTGTGCACGATAGTATTTTTCGATAACAGCAGCACGCTCTTGCGCCAGTTTACTGTTAATCCTCTCAGCACCTTCTGGTGAGTGAGTACCGGTGATGGTTACAGTACGGGTTACGTTTTTAGAGGCAATGAATGCATCTAATTGTTTTGCCTTATCACTCTTGGTTTCAGAAGGTCTCAATACAGATCTTCCTTGCTCAAAATTAAAGTCAGGAATAATAACAGGGATAATTTCTTCTGAATTATTGTATCCGTGTTCTGCAAATGCAGCGTAATAAGAATTTTGAACAAGCTTAGATGTTGTAATCAAACCAGTTGCAACATCCATTCTTGGCAAGGCCTTTGATTTGGTTCCTTTTGAAGCCACACCTTCCACTTGAAGTATACCTGTCTTAAGGGATGGTTGGTATGGAAATGAGAAAGTCTTAGTCACCTTTGGAGCTTCAACAGAGCTATTTGGGTAATCTTCCGCTTTAAAAGGTATTGGATCGAGAGCTATTTCCTTATCACCAGCCTTGTAGAAAGAATTGACTGTATAAACAGTTCCTTTCTTTAACATTTTAACTGGGATGTTAGCGGCCATTTCATATTTAACTGTGTCCTTATGTACCTCCAGTGGGTTAGGGGTAACAGTCAAATTTTGCTCTTTGGCCATCTTAATCATCTTCGGTAGCGTACAGCCTGTGAAGCCGAGTGCACCAATGATTAGAAATACGTAGACTAATTTTCTCATGGATTTTGATTTAAGGTTTATTCAAGGAATTGCAAAGCTAGCTTTATGCTCTTTTTTTTGCAATAATACTCAAAAAAATAAGATTAGGCCGTATCAGGGTGCTCAATGAACGGCTTATATTTGCGAAACTGATTTTTGTTCGACAGAAGGTAGTTTGCACTGTTAAAGTGCTTATCAGGTATAATTTGGAAGTATTTATGATGATTTTAATTAAGAAAATTCAGCATTTTTTTGAAGAACATGCCTTTGGTGTGTGTACCAGAATGGGAGAAAAGATGGGGATTGCCACATCCAGCATCCGACTTTTTTTCATTTACGCCTCATTTCTAACCTTTGGCTCCCCTATTATAGTCTATATGGCACTTGCTTTTATCATGAATATGCGGAGGCATTTGCGTAGACGAAGTACTATCTGGGACTATTGATGCTGCTAAACCTTACCATTTAAGGTTCTCGAAATTCCTCCTGTTTCGAAAATAGTAATCAAAAATAATAAGGCCTCGGTATTTCCTATTTACCTCAAATCCTGGGATTTGATTTTTTAGGAGTCTCCGCTTTTTTATTTCATGCGGGAAAGTTATCACGAAATTGATATGCGCCTTCAATATTGCTAAGCTGCTTGAGGCAGTACCTGCCCATAAAAATTTAAAGGCTGCTAGCCAATCCAATAGAAATCGGAAAGGAAGTTTCCATAGCAATTGTCCGAAACTATGGTGCTTATAGATCAGACTAAGTCCGTTTCTAAAATTGAAATAGGTCTTTCTGGGACTTGTTGCTGCAAGTGTACCACCGCCCACATGATATATTGTGCTGGCTCCTTGATAAAATATGGAATAGCCGGCTCGTTTAAGTTTCCAGCAAAGATCGATCTCTTCCATGTGAGCAAAAAAGTCTTCATCAAATCCACCCATTTTATTGAATAGATCGGACCTGATAAAAAGACATGCTCCTGTTGCCCAGAATATGGGTAGACAGTCGTCATATTGAT
>JANNAQ010000017.1:0-36137 GCA_031384515.1 Bacteroidia bacterium | reverse complement strand
TACATGACCCGGAGTCAACGCATGATCAAATCTATTTCTCCTCTCCTTGATAGCGATGCCCCTGTTTGCCACTTTCATTCTAAGTTGATGCAAAAGGAACCTCGGGTTGGAGGAGCGTGGGAGTGGCATCAGGATTATGGCTACTGGTATAAAAATCAATTTATGTTTCCTGACCAACTCATCAGTGTGATGGTTGCCCTTACAGAAGCAAACAAGCAAAACGGTTGCCTACAAATTATTAAAGGCTCGCATAAACTAGGTCGGGTGAACCACGGTTTTGCAGGTGAACAAGTAGGTGCTGATATGACCATGGTAGAAAATGCTTTAAGGACAATGGAGCTAATTTATTGTGAGATTGAGCCTGGAGATGCCTTAATCTTTCATAGTAACCTTCTCCATAGATCAGAAGCAAATTTATCTGAAAGACCCCGTTGGTCGATTATCTCCTGCTACAGTTCCCAATCCAATCTTGCCTACAACGAAACTTCAACTGCCTGGAAGGTGCCTGTGAGTATTGTCCCTGACGAAGCAATCATTGACTGGAAAGCGGAGTCGCTCTCCACTGCCGACTTTTTGAAAAAGGAAAATGATCCAGCCTTAAAAGAAACAGGTTGGGAAAAGGAAGTTAAGGTGAAGTAAGGAGATAAAAAAGACACATTAAAATATTACGCCTGCGGTTTTTACTCATTGAATTCTACCTGTACCTTTCTTCTTTCCACGCTGCTATGAAACCTCTATTACGCTCCCAACTTTCTATCATGATGTTTTTACAGTTCTTCGTATGGGGAGCTTGGTATGGTCAGATGAGCAAGTATCTAACAAATCAACTTCATGCATCGGGTGATCAGGTAGGGAGCGCTTATGCAGCCTTTTCGATTGCCATGATTGCCGCGCCTTTTTTTGTAGGCATGTTAGCTGATCGATTTTTTGCTGCACAAAAGGTATTGGGTGTTTTGAATTTACTTGGGGCACTTATTCTATTTTCAATAACCTCTATCACTGATCCTGATATTTTCTTCTGGATAATGCTTGCCTACTGCTTCACCTTCACGCCTACCATAGCCTTAACAAATTCCATTGCTATGCAACAGATGAGTAATCCGGAAAAAGAATTCCCCGCTATTCGTGTTTTCGGAACACTGGCCTGGATTGTGGTTGGCAATATTGTTGGGTTTATGCAAGTCGGTGATCAGGTAGTCATTTTTCAGATTGCCATGATATCTGCAGCCTTTTTGGGAGTTATGGCATTCTTCCTTCCTAATACACCGCCAACATCAACAGGCTCGGCAACTTTTTCACAAATTATAGGTAAGGATGCATTCGTACTTTTTAAGGATCGTTCATTTAGTATCTTTTTCATTTCTTCCATCCTGATCTGTATTCCGCTATCATTTTATTATACCTGGGCTAACTCATCACTCACCGATGCTTACAAAATAGCTTTCCCATCAGCAGACCCCAACGGATTTAACATTGAAAACAAAATGTCCCTTGGGCAAGCATCCGAAGTTATTTTTATGTTGTTGCTACCGTTTGCTTTTCAGCGATTTGGTATCAAAAAGATATTAATTATTGGATTACTTGCCTGGATTATTCGATTTGTATTTTTTGGATATGGAACAGCTGATGCTTCCGTATGGATGCTTTACCTCGCTATCCTTCTTCACGGAGTATGTTATGATTTCTTCTTTGTAACAGGACAGATTTATACGGACAATAAAGCCGGTGAAAAAATTAAATCGCAAGCTCAAGGCCTCATCTCCTTGGCCACATACGGCATAGGCATGTTTATCGGTTCTATCATTTCTGGAAAAGTAAAAGATATGTACACGGCTACTGATACATCCATCACAAACTGGACAAGTGTGTGGCTTGTGCCCGCAGGCATTGCTACACTAGTGCTCTTACTTTTTATCTTATTTTTCAAGGATAAAAAAATACAACCTATCCATTCATAAACTCCTACATCTATGAATATCGCTATGCTCGGTTCGGGCTTCATCGGACGCTTCTATGCGGACTCCCTTCAGGGATACAGAAGCAAAGACAAAATTGTAACGATCTATTCGCGTAAAGAAGAAAGTGCGAAGAAATTTGCAACCGACTATAAAGTTGCGTTTGCAACTACCGAGATGGAGGCTGCGATCCATAGGCCAGAAGTAGAAATTGTTTGTATCTCTCTTCCGAACAATCTTCATGAAGCTGCCGTGTTGCTGTGTTGTAAACATAAAAAAGCGGTAATCACAACAAAACCTTTGGGTAGGAATGCCGAAGAAGCAAAGCGGATGCTAGAGGCAGTTGAAAAAGCCGGCATTTTTAACGGCTACCTCGAAGATCTGGTATATACTCCAAAATTTTTGAAGGCGCATGAAAGCGTAAAGAATGGTGCGCTCGGAAGAATACTTTGGGCTAAATCAAGGGAGACACACCCAGGCCCTCACAGCGATTGGTTTTGGGATCTCGAACAAGCAGGTGGCGGTTGTATTCTTGATCTTGGTTGCCATTGCGTGGAAATAACCCGTAGTTACATTGGTAAAGATATCAAGCCCGTAGAGGTAATGTGCTGGGCCGATACTCAGGTAAAACCCATTGATGCAGAAGATCATGCAATTGGTTTGGTTAAGTACGAGAATGGGGCCGTTGGTCAGTTTGAAGTAAGCTGGACGTTTCGTGGCGGACTGGATTTGCGTGATGAAGTTATGGGCACTGAAGGAACAATCTGGATCAATAGCTTTTTGCGAACTGGATTTGAAATGTTCACCACAGGAAAGGCATCAAATTATGTTGCAGAAAAAGCCGAAAGTGACAAAGGATGGCTTTTCCCTGTAGGCGATGAATTGAATGAGCTTGGCTATAATCATATGTTCATGGATATGTTTAATGCAATGGAGCAAGGCAAGCAACCAAAAGAAACTTTTTATGATGGCTATGTGGTAAATTCGGTGTTAGATGCAGCATACCGGTCGGCCAAAACAAAACAGTGGGAACCTGTCAAGTTAGACATCTGGAGAGGAAAGGTTGGCGTTTCAAAGGATGCCCACCTTGTAGAATATGATACAGATCATTACTTAGTAAAAGAAGAAGTGACGCACTATGGCGCGAAGAAATTGATCTTAAAAAATAAAAAGACTGGCAAAATCCTTGAAAGAGTGGAGAGCTAATTCGCCAAAGCGTGACACCGCACGAACATGAAGTTATCACATTGGTCAGGCAGGCCATTGAATCCAAGAATCTGATTCGGTTCTGGTATGAAAATACAACAACAGCTCACAAAGATTGGAGAGTAGCAGAACCGTATTTGATTGGAAAGTTCAATAAAAAATTTCTTCAATTATCCGCTTGGTCTGTACCTACCATGGAACAACTCTATAATGGGCAAAAGGAAAGTTGGAAGGCGTACATCTTACGAAATATCTCTCACGTTCAAATTCTTGAACAGAAATTTCAACAAAGATCAGATTATGATCCTACAGGAAATGGAATGGCCGAGATTATCTGTGCTTTCAAGAAGTGAGTTTGTGCCTTAGCGTGTTGTAACGAAAACATCTATGTCACGAAGGCTCAAAGAAATCAATTGTAGAGAAAAAGAATAAGATTTAACTTTTAGAAAACAATCGCGAGAATGCTTCGCTCAAAAATCTTCTGGAGTATTTTTTCTCTCCCAGCATTCTTGCCGATTCCTGATAATGTACTAATAGTTTTTGCTCGGATAGAAACGGCTTAATCTTCTTTATAAAATCCTTTGGTTGCAAAGGATCAACATAAATACCACAGTTTGCTCCTTCAATTTCTTTTCTGATCCATCCACCAAAGTTGATAATGATTAGTTTCCCTGCTGCAAGTCCATCAAAGTACTTATTAGGAGATCCTGTTTCAAGAACGGGCACATTTTTATAACACACAAAAGCCGCATCGGTAATATTCATGATTTCCTGTATACCCTGACGATTAGTGAAATCGATAAACGATAAATTGTGTAATCCCAAATGGTTAGCATTGCCCTTTAGCCTATCTAACAGAGCACCATCTCCACACAATAAAAATTGAATTGGAAGCTCTGCTTTTCTGGATGTATTGGCACACTCAATAAAATAATCCAGGCCGTTCGCAACGCCAATTGCTCCGATATAGGATACAACAAACTTATTTTTGACGTTGAATTTCTCTTCTGTATCTGGTCTTTTTTGCTCAGGCCTATAAAAGTCAGTGTCTGCCATGTTTGGAATCATGTGTACTTTTTTATCTGGCACTTTTTTTTCAATGGCAGATTTGATAGAAGAAGATAGTGCAACTATAGAATCTGCCGATTGATAAATCGTTTTTTCCAATGCATAAAGCGCTTGTTGAAAAATAAAGTTTTTCACAAAGCCCATTTGAATGGGTGCCTCTGGCCAAAGATCACCTACTTCAAAAATATATGGAATGCCTCTCCTCGTTTTCATCCACATGGCTGCCAGCCCAACTGTTAGCGGCACTGAAATAGCATAACAGTAATTGACATCTTTAAATTTTGGAGCTAACCTAATCGCGCCCCAGGCATATCTAAGAAACGAAGAACTTCTTGCCATAAACCCAAACCGGTTGTCATATGCTATTGGTAAGTAGTGTACTTGAATGCCTTCAATGATTTCTATTTTGTATTTCTTTTCATTTGAGGCTGTTATCACAATGGTTTCGATCCCACGATCAACTAAAGCCTTAGCCAGATAATAAGATCGAATAGCCCCTCCCGTTTCAGGCGTCTTAAAGTGTTGATGAAGGATTAAAACTTTCACGGGTGCAAAGAAAACAAAAGTGATGAACTCTTTAGGCT
The DNA here is from genome assembly GCA_031384515.1 of Bacteroidia bacterium. GTDB lineage: Bacteria > Bacteroidota > Bacteroidia > Cytophagales > Cyclobacteriaceae > ELB16-189. Next base: position 31,324 of record JANNAQ010000017.1, on the reverse strand, counting down.
ATGCGTGATCCTTATGAAACTTTTCGGTTTGTAATGAAATAAAAAACCCCGCTTTTGGCGGGGCTTAGTTCACGCTGCTTTAGACAGCTTGTCTTCCTTTATCTTATTCGTTCGGACTTCCTTTGAGGCCAGGTCGAACCACTTTACTTCTACAATGTTTGTTTTCAAATACTTCAATACCTCCATCACTTTTCCATCTACTTTGTTGCGAACTCGTTCGCCTTTTCTAAATAGTCTTCTCATAAGTCAACATTTAAAAATTAAATTCTAAGTCCATAAAAATACTCTCTTGGTGAGCCCTCATACATTCCTGAAAAGGTAATACTGTCACCGGGTTTCTTGTTCTTTATTATTTCAGATACTTCTTTGGCTGATTTAACGGGTTGGTCGTTAATGTGGGTAATAATAAAGCCCTCTTCCATATCGGTGTATCTAGCTAATTTACCATTTCCGACTGATTTAACTCTCACCCCATTTGGGAGATCTAGTTTATTTAGGGTTTTTGAATCCACACCTTCCAATTCAACGCCAAGGGTTGCTACTAGATCTTTTTCTTCACGAAGAACGGTACTTACGGTGCCCGATTTGTTCTTTAATGTTACATTATAGTTAAGTTCCTTGCCTTTGCGATTTACAACCACATCAATCTTATCGCCAGGCCTTTTACTTCCAATATAGGCAATCAACTCCGTGCTGGACTTAATTGTTGTTCCGTCTAATTTTACTACAACGTCTCCTTCTTTTATTCCCGCTTCTTTGGCAGCACTCTTATCCGGAAACTCAGCGACATATGCACCTTCTTTGACAGATAGATTAAACTCTTTTGCAATGTCTCCATTCACATTTTGTACTTGTATTCCTAACCATCCACGTTGCACCGTACCAAAAGCAAGCAAATCTTCTACTACCTTACTTACAATATTGGACGGTACTGCAAACCCATAGCCAGAATACGATCCTGTAGGACTCGCAATAGCTGTATTGATCCCAAGTAACCCGCCTTGTAAATCCACCAGAGCACCTCCGCTGTTTCCTGGATTGATAGCAGCATCTGTTTGGATGAAAGACTCAATGGCCGTTCTGGAATCTTGGCTGTTATTTGCTGAGTTAATTATTCCGATGTTTCTTCCCTTTGCACTAATTATACCTGCTGTTACGGTTGAGTTTAAATTAAATGGGTTGCCTACCGCTAATACCCACTCTCCAACTTTTGAGTCATCTGAGTTTACAAATGATAAGTACGGAAGATCCTTCTCACTGATCTTGATAACCGCTAAGTCTGTGTCCGGATCGGTTCCTATTACTTCAGCCTTCAATTCGCGGTTATCAAACAAGGTTACATCAACAACATCTGCACCCTCCACAACATGGTTATTGGTAACAATGTAGCCGTCTTTATTGATAAGCACTCCGGAGCCTGTACTTTGACTTGGGCCTTGCATACCAGGTTCAAATTGAAAAAACTGTCTGAATTGTTCTGGTATTTCTTGTTGAACTCTTCTTGAACTAGCGGCCTGAGTAGATCGAATGTGAACAACGGCTTTAGTTACCTTTTCGGCAGTCCCGGTAAAATCCAAAGGTACCATTTCACCTTTTGCATTAGTGGTGTATGCCACCTGAGATATTGGCACACCGGATATGTGCTCTATTTTAACACCTTGATTTTTCTCTCCCATCCATTGGGTTGCTGCAATAGTAATCACACTTCCCAACACTGCAGCCAACATTAGTGGTCCAAAGTTTTTCATAGTTATTTAGTCGTTTTTTGTTAAACATTTCAAGCAGAAAATAGATGCTCCTGTCGGTAAAAAAGTTTAATGTTTTTTGATTTTTCGTGTCGCTTCTTTCAACGCCTTCTGGTAGCAACTCTCTACCATCCCATTACATACGAAATTGCCTGGGTTTAGGTTCATTCAACTAAAAAAAATACGTCATTTTTTAACCAATTCGCCTTTTTTATACTCGTATGTAATGGTCACATTTCCGTTCTGGTCATACCACCTGGAAACTCCTTCCCGCAACCCATTCTGATAGGCGCCTTCTTCCATTATTTTTCCTCCATCATAATAGACTTTTACCAATCCTTCCAATTTACCCATGTTATACACTCTCTCTTCCTTTACGGTTGAATAATTAAACTCTTTGTATTCACCATGGCGTATATTATTGTGATAGAAAAATCGCTTCGTCATCTGACCGCTTTGATTTAGCTCTACATAAAGTCCCTCGCGTATGCCGTTAACGTAAGAGGTGGCACTTTTTAATAATCCATTTGGATGAAATTCAGACCAAATTCCTTCGCGCTTTCCATTGAGATAGTTGCCTTGCAACGAGATAGCCGTTCCATTATTTACGATGGCACGGACAAGGCCTGGCGTATCATCAAAAGTTTCCTGATTAGCTCCAACCGGAATTGGGTCGGTTGCTATAGAATCAACTGCCGATTGAGTTACTGATTCCGTTGATGGCGGATTGACGATTTCAGTACTAGATTTTTCTTGCGTGCATGATGTGAGTAGAACTAAAATTGCACAGCTATAAAACTTCATAATCTCCAAAAATTTCTTGGCCAAATATATCTAAGGTTCCTGGTTTTTGTCAATAGCATTTTCGCAAAATTTATTGCTATGTTTAAGGGTGGATATAAAAGGAATTATTATTCTAAAGAGTGGTCGTGAATTTTCCGTTCAACGGTTTCACCCTTGGATATTTTCGGGGGCTATTCAATCCATAGAAGGGGAATTAAAAGATGGCGATTGGGTTGAAGTAAAAGGCAATAAAAATAAGACACTAGCCTATGGCCACTACCAAAAAGGAAGCATCACCATTCGGGTGCTTTCATTTGGCAGCCAGAAACAGGGTACAGATTTTTGGACTACTAAAATCAAATCTGCTCTTTTACTCCGGGGCAGTTCATATCTTCCTAATGATTTCACTAATTGCTACCGCCTCATACATGCTGAGGGGGATGGCCTTCCTGGATTGGTAATTGACATTTATAATGGGGTAGCAGTAGTGCAGGCACACTCTGCTGGAATGCAAGCCGACCGCGAAGAAATATCGAATGCACTGAAAATTGTTTTTGAAGAACGTGTTCATGCCATCTACTATAGAAATGCCGCTAAGGAAGGCAGCAAAGACGGTGAGTATCTTTTCGGGATGGGTGTCGTACCTCATATTGTAAATGAACATGGAACCAGGTTTTATGTGGACTGGGAAGTCGGCCAAAAGACTGGATTCTTTCTTGATCAACGTGAGAACCGAAATTTATTGGGCCAATTCTCTAAGAATAAAAAAGTTCTTAACACATTTTGCTACACGGGAGGTTTTTCAGTTTATGCTTTAAGGGCTGGTGCAGAGCTTGTTCATTCGGTAGATGCTTCAGACAAAGCAGTTGGACTTACGCGACAGAATATTGAGCTAAATGGATTTGATCCCAATCAACATGAATGTTATACACAAGACACATTCGAGTTTCTAAAAGATAAAAAAGATGTCTACGATGTAATCATTCTTGATCCGCCTGCCTTTGCGAAACACAAAGAAGCAAAGCACCAGGCCATGAAAGGTTACCAACGTCTGAATGCCGAGGCGATGCGCACTATAAAGTCAGGAGGAATTATTTTTACTTTTTCATGCTCACAAGTGGTGGACCGGCAATTGTTTTATGATACTGTCGTCTCTGCTGCCATTCAAACTGGTCGGCAAATAAAAGTGTTGCATCATTTATCTCAACCTGCCGATCATCCTGTTTCCATTTTTCATTCCGAAGGAGAGTATTTAAAGGGGTTGGTGCTTTATATAGAATAAAGCAGCCGCATACTCTTTGATAATAATCAGTGAATATGCGGCAAAAATTATTTCAAAGTTGCGGCAGCTGGCTCCGGATGTTTAGCGTATCGTTCAAAGAATTCTATCACTCGCAGCATGTGATCCATCATCCTACCTGGATTGCCACTGCGTGTAAGTTCATGTCCCTCCTTCGGATAGCGAATGTATTCAACAGGTTTGTTCAAAATTTTTAAACTTTTATACAACATCTCGGATTGAATTACACCCGTGCGCAAATCCTGATCGCCATGAATAATCAACAAAGGGGTGTTGATTTTATCTACGTAGGTGTAAGGCGAATTGAAATCAAGTACTGCCTTCGCCTCTTTGTCCCATGGATAACCACCAAAATGATCGGGCACTAGACGCCATGCATTTCCTTCGCCCATAAAAGTGGTAAGATCATATACTCCGCGCTGGGCATTGGCTGCCTTGAAACGATTGTCATGAGATACAATCCATGCCACCATATATCCGGCATAGCTTCCTCCTTCAACAAAGAGCTGGTCTTTGTCAATCCATGAATTATTCTTTATCGCATCATCCATCGAAGCTAAAATATCAGCGGCCGGACTAGTCCCCCAATCTTTAAAATTTCCCTTTTTAAATTTATCACCATAGCCTCCACTACCGCGAGGATTGCAATACACCACGCCATAGCCCCAACTATTTTCAAGCTGGTATTCGTGCCACATCGAAAATATTCCAGGCCCCCACATCGCAGATGGCCCACCGTGAATATTGAGAATGGTAGGATATTTCATTCCGTCCTTTTTTGCTACGGGTTCCATCACCCAGTATTGCATCTTGGTCCCATCAGGGCGAGTAATCCAATACTCCATAGGAAAAATCACTTGCTTATCTTTTATCCACCCTCCATTTAAGTTGGTCAACTGTCGATTGGATTTGTCTTTAAGGCTCAGCACGTAAACTTCCCACGGGTTTTTTGTCTCTGTCAATGCATAAACCACCTTATCCCCTTTAACATCAAAATCATTTACACCATTATCTTGGCCCATAACTTTCGTAATGATTCCTCCCTTGGCCGGAATGCTATAGATGGGGATATCACCGTCTGCTTGAGCGGAAAAGAAAATGGTCTTACTGTCTGATGACCATAAAGCCCCATTAATATCCCGATCGAGTATTGAAGAAATGATCTGAGGTTTGAGACCAGTAGACGCAACAACAGCTAATTGATTTTGAGCAGCATGCCTATTTTCCGTTGATTCAACATAAAAAAGTAATTGAGTTCCATCTGGTGAATAGGATGGGTTCGAAACGCTGTATCCCTGCCATGTTAAAAATTCTTTTGCTTTCTTAGTGGTAATGTTAATGAGCCACAAATCATTGTCCTGTTCTCGATCAGGATGGATTTTATAAATCCGGGATTGACAGATAATTGCTTTTCCATCTGGAGACCACTCACCGTTTTGAAAATCCTGAAAGCCAGCTGTCAGTTGAATTGCATTTTCTTCAGAACCGACTGTCTTAATAAACAAATGAGAAAACTCCTCATCAGGTTGAAGCTTAAGTTCGCCTTGAAAATCCTGACGAGTTAACACACGTGGGTTATTATCACTTGTGTTCTTAGCCAGCCAAGAACGCACCTCTTCCAATGTTCCATCAGGTGTTGTTTTAGTTATCTTTTTTTCGTCCGCCTTCATAGCCTTAAAATTGGGCTCATCATCTTGCGTCCTTCCAGGGCGCTCATATAACCATGAGGTTTTGTCCTCAATACCATAAAAAGGAAGTGAAGATGAATACAGAATTCTGGTTCCATCAGGAGACCAACGCGGACGCCCTGCTCCAAATTCAGATTTTGTAATCGCATGTGCTTCGCCTCCTGTTAAAGGTAAGAGCCACACTTGCGATCTTTCACCATCCATTCTAACAAAGGCAATATGCTTACCATCGGGAGACCATTGCGGTTGGCCATCATTTTTATCGCCAAAAGTTAGTTGAACGGGGTCTGTTTTTCCGAGCACATCCAGCAAGTAGAGGTGCCGGGTATAATAATATTCATTATCATCTTTTATGGCTTTACGATTGACAACCATCACGGCTTTACTTCCATCTGGCGAGATTTGTATCTGATTGGTTGTCGCAATCTTCATGAGATCAGAGGCAACGATTGGTTTTTTGGTTTGGGCATTGGCTACAAAAGCTATCAAAACCAACACAAGAATCTTATAGTATTTCATGATTTTTATTCCATAATATCCGCGAAAGATGCGTCTTAACTTACTTATGAACAAGCGGTTTATGGATGAACGGTTTCATGGCTATCAGCTTAAAATTGAGATCTGAATAAACATTGCTTTATCTTAGCGTCTAGATCATTCTATTAACTCTTAATTGCCATGAAACATCGCGTTATCTATTCCCAATTGGTTATAATTCTGATTGCTGCCTCCTATAGTACAATAGCACAATCCGGTAAACAATCAGTTCGCATCAATCACACCGCCATCTTTGTAAAGGATTTGCAAACCACTAAAACATTTTATGAAATGATAATTGGTCTTGATACGATTCCCGAACCATTTCATGATGGTAAACACGCATGGTATAGTGTTGGACCAGGAGTTTCTTTGCATGTGATTCAAGGCGCCACTGACAAGAAAGAGTATTAGAAAAATCAACACACTTGCTTCAGTGTTTCTTCTGTGGAAACCTTCGTTTCCGTATTAGCAAAAAGCAATATTGTTTGGGAAGACGTGAAAGGTCAACAAAAAGCTATTACGACACGCATTGATGGCGTGAAACAAATATGGTTGCAAGATCCCGATGGGTATTGGCTAGAAATCAATGATGCCAAAGAATGATTTATCTCAATTCTATGCATCACTAAACCTAATTTTTTTCACCAGATGGCATCTCCACAATTTCTCCCCAGACGTATTTATTAAACCACTGCCAGTTGTGCCAGGTGGCAGCCAATCTCTCCTTGGGTTTGTTGATTCCATGGCCGAAGCCTTTATAGATTATCAGTTCGCTCGGTACCTTATTATCTCTTAAGCCCTGTAATAATTCGTAAGCGTTAGCAATGGGTACGCGTTTGTCTAATTCTCCATGCTGAATAAGAGTAGGTGTTTTGGCTCTGTTAATATTAGTCATGGGCGAAGTCTTCTTATAGATTTCCTCATCATTCCAAGGTGTTGCTTTCAAATACTGGCGGGTGAACGGATGAATATCTGTGTTTACATAATAGGTCATCCAATTAGAAATACCCGCACCCACACTGATGGCTTTGAACACATCTGAATTAGTTGTGAGATAGGCTGAAATATATCCTCCCTGGCTCCAGCCCATGCAACCCATTTTTGTTTTATCGATCAGTCCTTTTGATTCGAGATAGTCAACCCCTGAGAGAACATCCCAAGCGTCTCCTACTCCAAGGTTCTTCACATTCAAGGAACGGAAGGCTTCACCATATCCTGCAGAGCCTCGGTAATTGGGTCTGAGAACTAAACAACCTTTATCGAGCCATTGTAAAATGGGATAGACATAACCTGGTACAGGTGCGGGCGTATCAATTCCGGTTGGGCCACCGTGGATTACAATCATTAGTGGATATTTTTTGGAAGGATCATAGTCTTTTGGTTTATGTAGTACTCCTTCTATGATTGCACCATCTTTGCTTTTCCAACTCACTACTTCACTTTGCGCCACCTTCCAATTGGAAATTTGGCCCGTCATCTCCGTAATTTTTTCTGGCTTTGGTGATGTTGTTGAGGAAGCAAATACTTCTGTCAACTGATCGCCATTGCGACCAGTGAACACAAACCGATCTCCGTTTTTCGAGAATGCTAATCCAAAAATTTGTTCCGGGGTATCTAGAAATACTGAGTGGCTACCTGTTTTTGGATCAATGCGATAAATGGGGCGCTTTGTTTTGTTCCACAAGGCACTATAAATCCCCGAGGTTTTCCAAGTAAAACCCCCGAGATCTTCATCCAGGTCTTTTGCCAATTGCCGGGTTGCTTTTGTAGAGAGCGTGATTGCAAACAGTTTAGAGTTTTTATAAAAATTGGAAGTGGTATCACTCTCATTGGTCACAAACAATATCTCTTTCGAACCTGGTGACCAATCCTCTAATCCATCTGAACTTGGATTTGCAACAAGGGAAATAGTTTTCTTATTGGCGAGATCAAGAATAGAAATATCAGATTTCACAGAAGAATTGATAAGTGGATCGGGTTGATGTGTGAATGCTACCTTGGTTCCATCCGGTGATGTGATAAACGAAGTAACTGTAAATTTTCCTTCGGTGAGACGTTGTGCTTTTGGCAATTCAGCACAACCCGCTCTAACCCTCAAACTATCCACAGTTTCATAACAGGGTGTTTCGGATGGATCAAGCATTTCGGGTTTGAAATCAACTTGCCACAAATGCGAAAGTCTAAAGTCATGGTCATCTGTTTCGTAAGCCCCGTATCTTGTCTCGCGGTCTTTCTTTGTTTTGTCCTCGTCCACTTTTTGTAAAATGAACTTTGTGCCTGAGGGATGCCATTCAAAAGATGAAATTCCCTCTTCCTCCTTAGTAACCACTCGCGCCTCGCCTCCATCCATTCGCATCACATGAATCTGAGTTTTGTTACCTCGGTCAGCGAGAAATGCAATCCAGTTTCCATCCGGTGAAAAGGCCGGGCTATTGCTACTGCCTTTGGATGTGTTCGTTACTTGAAAAGGTTTGCCTCCATTTTTAGAAAGCCATATTTCATTGTCATACCTGTTCTCTAACCAATCTGTCGTTTGAATAGTAAAGGTGACATTTTTTCCGTCTGCAGATAAGGTTACTCCGCCCACGCTGCGCAAAGAAATCACTTCTTCGAAGGTTGGAAGACTTTGTGAGAATCCAATTATGGGAAGAAGGACGAGATAAGAAAACAAAAATTTCTTCATAGACGATTATAAGATTATCATAAGGTATTGCTCTACATTTTCTTGTCAGTCTTCTCGACAATCACTTGTGGCAAGCTCCTCACTTTTTCGTTAATGGGTGCAACGCTTTCGTTCATAATTTGTTCAAGCTGATTAATAGCATCTTGCGTCTCTTGTTTTAATTCTACTAACCGACCTGCCTGGGGCTGCGTAGGCCTGGCCATTGCATCATCAATTGCATCCAATAAATCCGCAATCTCTTCTTTTAGCCTTGGGCGCTGGCGATAGCCCATGTCTGGAGGTGGCCTGCGCAATGTTTCATCCTCAAACTCTTTTAGTTTTTTTATTGCTTCATCTATTTGACCTTCCACTGATTTATCTACCCCACTTTCGGTGCCGGCAGATTTAATCCGTTGTTTTAGCTCTGTCAACTGCTTAAGCGTCTCATCTGTTTGATTAATGAGTTTATGTGTTTTCGAAAGTTGCTCGCGCAATGCCAGTGTTGCCTCGGTCTTTAATTTGTAATCCTGGTCACTCACTTTTATTCTTGGGTCCGCTCGTACTATTATTTTTGATTCGATAGCTAGTCCATTTGCTCTTAAGGTAGCCGTGTAATTACCAGGAGTAACCAATGGGCGCGAAGGTCCACCCCATCCTTCCTTCTTTGCCAGTTTGATTTTTTCAGCCTCGTCATATCGCAAATTCCAAACTACCCTGTTAATACCAGCTTTGGAAACAGTATCCTTTAAGCTTCTTACTTTGTTTCCACTTGCATCTGTGATATCGATAGTGATTGGCTCTTTTGGATCAGTCTGCAAATGAAAATTGATATATGCTCCATAGTCAGGATTCTTGGCACGATAGGCCTGATCTCCTTGCTCTTCAATGAGCGAATACATACTCCAAAGAATTGCAGGGCGGACAGGAAACACTGTTACTTCTTTACCTGACAGGGAAGAAAATTCTTCCAGCGGTTGAATATCATCCATAATCCAGAGGCCTCTTCCATGAGTTGCCGCAACTAAATCGCGATCGCGTTTGTGCACACGCAAATCTCGCACAGAAACAGGCGGCATATTATTGTTCAACTTGCTCCATGTTTTTCCTTTATCCCAAGAAGCTAAAATTCCATGCTCCATTCCTGCGAAGAGTAAGTTTGCATTATGTGGGTCTTGACGGACAACATAACACCAATCTTCCGGCAAGCCTGTACTAATCTTTGTCCATGTTTTACCAAAGTCCGTTGTCATAAAGGCATAGGCTTTGTAATCATCCATGCGATGTTGATCAACCGCTACGAATGCCGTTCCTGCCTCATGTTCTGATGCATGGATTTTAGAAACCCATGAAAAGGCAGGCAGTCCAACGATATTGTTCTTAACATTTGTCCAGGTTTTGCCTCCATCTCTGGTGACTTGAACGTTGCCGTCATCAGTCCCAGCCCAAATCACATCTTTTTGCACAGGTGATTCGGCAATGGTAAGTACCGTACAATGAAATTCTGCAGCAGTGTTGTCCTGATAAATTTCACCGCCAGAACTTCTCTGCTTTGATTTATCATTTGTAGTCAAGTCTTCGCTGATTTGGTCCCATGTATATCCTTTATCGCGGCTGCGAAAAATTACATTGCCTCCTGTGTAAACAGTATTGGGATCGTTAGGCGAAACATGAATTGGGGAATCCCAATTGAATCTATACTTATGGTTTTCCATCGCATCACCGGCAGAACCAATTTTATTTGGATAGGGATGTATTGTTCGCTTATTACCCGTCTTTGTATCTACGTGATAAATCACTCCTCCCTGAAGATTTGCATAAACTTCATTTTCCTGGCCCGGGATAGGGACTGCATAATAGCCATCACCATAGGCAATTTGTTTCCAGTCGCGTTTCAAAATTCCAACTTGATGAAGCGAGTTGCTAGGGCCTGTCCAGGTTCCGTTGTCTTGCAAGCCCCCATACAAAAAGTAGGGCTCCTGATTATCCAAGAAGAGCTGATAGAATTGTGAAAGTTCAACGTTGTTTATAGTTTGGAAAGTCTTTAGTCCATCATATGAAACACGAAAGCCACCATCGTCAGCACTTAAAACTCTATTTGAATTTTTTGGATCAATCCATAATCCCTGATTATCGCCATGCTGGCCTCTGGCAATTGAGGCAAAGGTTCGGCCTCCGTCAGTAGATTTACTAAGTCCCCCAGAAAGAGTGTACACTACCTCTGGGTTGCTCGGATCAACTCGCACATCGCTGTAATAAAATGGCCTGAAGTTGAGATCACGATCATCGTTCACCATTCTCCAGTTGTCACCTCTATCATCCGAACGAAAGAGTGTTCCTCCATCTTTAAATTCAGTAATCAAATAAACTGTATTGGGCTGGCTTTGGGAAATTGATAAGCCTATGCGAGCCATCGGCTTATTTGGTAATCCATTCTTATGAGAAATTTTTGACCAGGTTTTCCCTGCATCCGTTGTTTTGTACAAAGCCGTTTTCTCTCCGCTATCATCAAATCTCCAGGGCTTTCTACGAAATGTCCACATACCTGCATACATAATGCGCGGGTTGTTCCACTCTATCACAATATCAGAGCAGCCCGTGTTTTCATCGATATATAAAACTTTCTCCCATGTCTTTCCTCCATCCAGGGTTTTAAAAACTCCACGATCAGTATTTGGACCCCATTCACGACCCATCGCACATACGCAGGCTGCATCCGGATTCTTTGGATCAACAACAATGCGTTTAATGCGATCCGTTTTTTCAAGACCTAAGTGTTGCCAGGTTTTACCCGCATCGGTTGAACGATAAACCCCATAACCATATCCAACACTGTTGCGTGGGTCACCCTCCCCTGTACCTAGCCAAATCACTTCTGGATCGGAAGGAGCAATTGCGATATCTCCAATTGAATACGCTCGTTGATCGGTAAATAGCGAAGTCATGGTGACCCCTCCGTTAGTAGTCTTAAATACTCCACCATCGGCACCGCCAATATAAAAGGTAGAAGGATCTCCAGGTATTCCTTCAATATCAGTAGTGCGCCCGCCCATATTGGCAGGGCCAATTGGACGCCATTTCATATTTTTGTAAGCTTTATCTGGTGTTTGTGCAGGCACCAAAGCCGATATACTAAGCAGGATAGTCAGGCAAAGTAATGTCGTGTAAGGATAGCTGATCTTCATAAGGAATACGGTTTATTAAGATTTGAGATTAAGGATTATGAATGAGAAATCAAATAGGGAAACATATTGGCCAGGGCTTACCTGTTACAAGTGGTCGATCCTAGCTACTAACCAAGTTAAGATGAGATTCCAACCAATTTGTTAAAACAGGTGTCAAACTAATTACGTATGAAATATTAATCAATCCTCTTTTATGAAATATTCAGTGATCATCCTTTTGCTTAGTCTCATTAGTTGTAGTTCGGAATTGAATGAAGTAAAGTGCTATCCTTCCAGTTGCTCTGAAGAAGCTCTGGTAAAAGATATAACGGGCCTGGATGGTTGCAGCATTGTTTTAGAACTAAAAAACGGAACGTTATTAATACCCGAACGAAGAACTTATATTCAAGCGCCAACAAAGGAAGAAGATCCACTTTACTACTTTGATTTGCGTGCTGGCTTATCTGTACGCGTAAGTTATGTCGAATCTTTGGCCATGACTACCTGTATGGCTGGTAAAGTGGTTTTCTTAACGTGTATAACAGTCTGCGATAAAACAGAACAATAGTCACGCCATTTCTTACTCGTTTCTCCAACCAAGGGTAGCAATGGCATCTGAAGTTGCGCCTGAATAATCTACAATGAGTACTTTTAAGGAATGAAGACATCTCTTAAATTTAGTTGCATTCTTATATTTACTTTTTTTGCTAATTCCATTTCGGCCCAACAACTTAAACTGTCCTCCACTTCAGATTCTTGTCTGTACTACTATTATCAAGGATGGACGGAAGTTATGGATAATGGTGACTATACTGCCTCGGAGAAGTCATATCGCAACATGATAAGTTTTGATTCTGACTTTTTGGTTGGGTTGAGTTTATTGGGTAGAATTTCGCTCGACAAAGAAGAACGAAAAACAATAGAAGCCACACTCCAAAAAAGAAAATCAGAAATAAAAGGAGATGAGCGTTTGCTACTTGATGTATTTTTAGAATTATTAACGCTTACCAACCTAAGAGGGCAAGATCCTGAAAAAGTAAAAGTTCAACGGAGCATTGCATTTGAAGTGGGCGAAAAGAATCTGCGGATCATTACTCATCGCTATCCTGATGATGTATATACCAAGGCGGAGTATTTTGAAGTGCTACACTATCAGTATGGACCGAAAATCGCGTTGGACTCTATAAATATATTGTCTTCAACCAATCAACTACAAAATTCATTTATCCTTGGCTTCGCTGCAGAGCTTGAAGCCGAACTAGGTAATTTTGACAACGCCTTGAAAATGGCTGGTCAACTGCGAGCTAATTTAATAAATCGCAAAGTACCCAAGACATATGTCGTCCTTGCTGATATCTTTTATAAGATGGGGAAGAAAGAGGATGCCAAAGCGGATGTTAATCAAGCGTTGAAATTAGATCCTGGCAACATTGATGCACAACGTTTGAAAATTAAGATTGACGAGATGAAGTAAGCATATAGATAATGATGAATGTAATTGATTTTAAAACCTCTGCTTTTTTTTCTGGTCGAATTATCTTTGTCGGGATTCTACTTGCTGTTTTTGCATTGTTTGTGGTTTTGAAAAGTTTATTAGCAGGGCTAATTATTTTTATTATTAGTGTTGTGATCTTTACTACACACTACCGCCTTCGAATTGATTTTGTAAAAAAGGCATACTTTGATTACGTGTGGTTTATGGGATTAAAAAATGGTGATCACGGAAAATTCGGTAGAATTGACTATTTATTCATTAAGAAAAGTAGAGTAAGCCAAAAAATGAATCATATAGTTATCTCGTCTACTATCCAAAACGAAATCTATGATGGATACTTAAAATTTTCTGATGGGGAAAAGATTCATTTACTAACAAAAGAAAGTAAGGATGTTCTATTGGAAAAATTAAAGATGATCTCCCATAAATTGAACACAAGAATCGTAGATTATTCGGAGGGGGAACCAAAAGAGATTTGATGTCCATATCAAGCTATACCTAACTCTATATTTCTCTTTCAATAGGTCGGGTAAGACAGGTTGGTCCTCCTCCTCCCTTCACACTTATCTCTGCTCCTTCATATTCATACACCGTGCAGCCTGCTTTCTCTAAAGCTGCCTTTGTTTTTGGATTGCCTTTTACCAGGATACATTTTCGAGGAGCAATGGCCAACACGTTGCACCCCATACTTTCAAACTCTTCTTCCGGCACTTCTACTAATTCATAGCCCCTATCTAATAACTCATTTCTAAATACGATAGGCATTAATGGAGAATAAACTACAGCCAGATCCTTGTCTACCGGACTTAATATCGACATCAAATGAAAAACATCAGTTGGCCCCTTATAGTGAGGTAGTTGAACAGTGATTACATTTATTCCAAAGGGGTTCAACAATGATTTCAATTGTTTAATTCCTTTCTCATTGGTGCGATAGGTATACCCTACTGCCAATGTATTTTCATCCAGCCAGGCTACATCTCCTCCTTCAACAGTGCCCGGTGATTGTATGCTCCCTAATATCTTGATTCCTTTTTTTGTAAACGCCTTTCGTTCAGCTTCCGGTTCATCGGAACGAGCAAGCTTGCCCATGTTGCAAATGATCATGCCGTGGTCCGTGGCAATGGCGGCATCTCTACAATAAATCGAATCCATTGATAAGGAATCGTCCTGAGTTAAATGGTTAAGCTCGCTTCCATTATTGATAAGTAACTCTTCGAACATTCTATATTCTTGTTTGGCTACCTGCAAATTTGGTTTACCTAAAAAGTTTAATGTTCTCCATTCTTTTTCAATTTTTGATTCATTGACGAATGCTTCACCCACATTCTTTATGAAAATTGACTTGATTTTCCCGAATTCAGATTGACAGGTTATTTTCATCATGTTAATTTTTTCCAAGCTAAGATGGGAAGATAGATTAATGTCCAAAGTTATTGTAATCAGCTTGAAGCTTTTCTACTGTGTTCTCTTCATCCAAACATAAAACGGAATTCCTGAAAGTATAGCAGTAATGCCCCAATACACCGTCTCTTGCCCAGATCCAACAAGGGCCCACAAAGAAAACAAAAAGGCTAGGGCGGCAATGATTACTTGGCTTATACCATTACGCTTCCAAAATTTATCCTGAAGGATCATGATGCCATAGGAAGCCGCTGAAAAAAGATAAGGAATCAATACAGCCAATGTGCCGATCAATATCAGAAATGTAAACGTATCGTTTAACCCATTTGTAAAGTTTAGCATCATCATTACAGAGATGATCACACTTCCTATAATTATCCCTAATACTGGCACTCCTTTCTTGCTTTCCCTATCAAAAATTCTTGGAAACAATTTATCACGTGCTGCTGCCATCGGCATTTGTCCCTGCAATAATATCCATCCATTAAGCGCCCCAAGTGTTGAAACGATAGCTCCGGCTGCTACCCAATAACGTGCGCTATTACCCCAAATAATGGCAGCTGCATCCGCAAAAGGCGCATTCGAGTTTTTCAATTCAGCAGCAGGAATCATTCCCATAATTACCGTTGAACTTAATACATAAATAAAAATTGTAATGACGGTTCCAATCATGGTAGCTCTTGGTATAGTCTTCTCAGGCTCATGAATATTTCCTGTAGGAATGGTTGCGCTTTCTAAACCTAAAAAAGCAAATAGCGTAAGTGTAGCCGTAGCCGTGATCGCTGAAAAATTGGATACCGAACTAATATTAAAAGGTGTAAAATTTTGAAAATCAATAAAAAAAAGACCCATGATGGTCACCAACACAAGTGGTGTAATTTTCAAAATGGTTGTAATCTTTTGCACCCAGCCTACTTCTTTAACTCCAAGCGTGTTGACCCAAGTCAATAACCAAATTGCGGATAAACCTGTGCCTAATGCTAATAAAGAATTGGTTTCAAGGGCCTCAAAAAAAACGGTCATATAACTAACAAAAGCAACAGCAATTGCAGCGTTGGTACACCAAATTGAAATTGCATAGCCCCACGCCACCAGGTAAGCAGCAAAGTCTCCAAGACCAGCGCGTGTGTAGGCATAAGGGCCACCCAGTGCATTCGGAATCATTTTGCTTAGTCTACTAAATAAGAGAGCCAAGACGATCGCGCCTGCCGATGAACCAACCCAACCTAACAGCCCAATACCTCCATAGGCAGCAAGTGACGCAGGAAGTAAAAAAACACCAGACGCAATCATGTTACCAACTACCAAAGAGGTGCTTGTTAGTAATCCTATTTTAGCAGTAGCCTTGGCGGTGGTCATTTATGTAATTATCTAATATTTGGTCAGGCAAACTATTTCTGAGGCATATAATGAATCCATCGTCACATTCAACATGGCTTTAATGAGAACTAGAGCATGTAGTATTTTTTCAAAGAACGATTATTTTAATTGATATAGTTTTTTGTTTATTGTGCTTGCTACCTTTTTATTTCGTAGGCAGATACATATAGTCTACCGTCAAGTTTACTAAAGCTTTCACTCCGGTGATCAACGCTTTTTCATCGATCATGAAATCAGCAGTGTGATGAACAGGTTGCTTGGCTAATTTCATATCAGCAGGATAAGCACCCAGAAAAAAGAAGAAGCCTGGAATCTTTTGTTGGAAAAATGAAAAGTCTTCGGCCATGGTTACGGGCGCTGTGATGCTCACGTGATCTGAACCTGCCGTTCGAATAAGACTTGGTGCAACCAGCCCCGTAAGTTTTGGATCATTGATGGTGGCCGGGTACATGACTAAGATATCTACCTCTGCTTTCGCTCCTGCGCTCTCTGCAATCTTATTAGCTGTGAGTTTTATTTTATCATGAACAATTTTTCGCATGTTTTCTTCGAAGGTGCGGATCGTTCCTTCTAACAAAACCTCTTCAGGAATAATATTTCTTCGAATACCTCCATGTATACTGCCAACTGTGATTACGGCTGCCCCCTTTGTTAGTTCAGTTTGTCTACTTACTATAGTTTGAAGTCCAGCAATGATTTGACTCGTCACCACAATTGGATCAACACTATCCCATGGCGTTGCTCCATGCGCGCCAACACCTTTTACTTTAATATTGAATCCATCAACTGCCGCCATTAGTCCCCCTGGACGATAAGCCAACTGTCCACTGGGAAGCAGCGATTGAATATGCAAGCCGAAAATAACGTCAAGCTTTGGGTTTTCCAGCACGCCATCTTTTATCATGAGTTCAGCGCCAGCGGGTGCCTCTGCTGGAGAGACCCCTTCTTCGGCTGGTTGAAAAATAAATTTTACAGATCCTTTTAATTCATTTTTATTCTTTGAAAGTATTTCAGCAACAGCCATCAAAATCGACATGTGTGCGTCATGACCACAAGCGTGCATCACTCCTGTCTCCTGACCGTTGAATGGAACAATTTCCTTTGAGGCAAATGGAAGGGCATTTCTTTCCATTACTGGTAGGGCATCCATGTCTGCTCGCAGTCCGATCACAGGACCAGGCTTTGCTCCTTTTAACAGAGCTACTACACCTGTTTTCGCAAAGGGGTACTGAACTTCCAATCCCAATGTCTTTAGATACTCAGCAATCTTAGCTCCTGTTTTAAATTCACGATTTGATAGTTCAGGGCTTTGGTGGAATTCCCTTCTCCATTTTATGACTTGCTGTTCTATCTCGGTGGCTTGTTGGTCAAGCTTCATCTGCAACTTTGGACTAACCTGTGCTAAGCAAGTGACGGTCAAGAGCGAAAAGAGAAGTGTATTCAATTTTTTCATTGTTGGCTTAGGTTTTTTGCAAGCGCTAAATATACATATTTGGTGATCTGAATATCCTGAATGGCAACACCCGTTAAATCAGCAATAGTAATTTGCTGATCACTACTTCTTCTTAATTTTTTGTCATGTATCACATTTCCTAACTCCACTATTTTCTTGGGATCGATAATTCCATCTCTCACAGCATAACCTATGTCGCCATGATCAATACATTGATCTTTGCTATCTGCCACAATGATATCAGCTTTATCAAATATCATGGGATCAAGCTCCTGTTTCCCGTCTGCATCGGCACCCATTGCAGTTATGTGAGTTCCCGGG
Source organism: Bacteroidia bacterium (assembly GCA_031384515.1). GTDB lineage: Bacteria > Bacteroidota > Bacteroidia > Cytophagales > Cyclobacteriaceae > ELB16-189. Next base: position 13,392 of record JANNAQ010000017.1, on the reverse strand, counting down.
AGAATATGGGCAGCCATCAGAATTGCTTTTCTGGCTGGCGTGGTTGTTACGATAATGTTACAGCGGCTTGTTAAATAATTGATATCGGAAGTAGTGTTAATAGCAAAGTCGGTTAATTCCGGGTCCGATTTAAATGCTGCCAATTTATCTTCACTTCTCCCCCAAACAATTACTGATCGGCAATTGGTGATTGATTTGAGATAGGTTAGCTGCAATCTGGCTTGTACGCCCGTGCCAACAATTCCTATGCAGGAAATTCTTGATGGCGCGAGATACTTTGCTGCTACCGCCCCTGCTGCTGCCGTTCGAATATCGGTGAGGTACCCTTCGTCCAGTAATATAGAAAGTGTTTCACCCGTCTTTTGACTAAATAGCAACATCATCCCATTGCTTGTTGGTAATCCTTTGGCGGGATTTTGATAAAACCCGGAGGCAATTTTAATAACATAGAAATCATCTCCTTCAATGTAGCCGTACTTGATGTGAACATCTCCAGATGGATGCTTGAATCCCAAATATCCAACAGGAGGAACTATCACCTTCTTTTGAGAATACATAACAAATCCTTCTTCAATAGAATGAATAAGATTGGTGGTAGGATTACCTTGGATAATCCCCTTTATCTGCCCAAGCGAAATTGGCGTTACCATTTAAATACAAATTAAACTTTTCAAAACCGTTTCACTCACATTACCACCACAGATAATAACAGCTACCTTTTTTCCTTTAAATCGTTCCTTGTCTTTTATCAAAGCTGCAACAGCTACCCCCGCAGAACCTTCGATGATCAAATGTTGATGTTTAATCACCAATTTCATAGCCGATATTATTTCCTCTTCGGTTACTGTGATATAGGAATCAACATACTTCTGACAAATGCCAAAAGTGATGGAGCCTGGTTCAAGTCCTCCGGCAGTGCCATCAGAAATGGTCGGCTTCTCAGGTACCTCAATAATTTTTCCTGCTTTGATACATTCATACATAGCTGGCGCATTCTCGGGCAGACAACCAACTACTTCAATATTTGGATTGACTGCTTTTAGATAGGATGCAATTCCGCCAATTAGTCCACCACCCCCAATAGAAACAAATACCGCATCTAGTTCAGGCACTTGGCGAAGAAGTTCGACACCGATAGTTCCTTGCCCCGCCACCACTTCTTCATCATTGTAAGGAGATACATAAATCTGACCTGTTGTCTCAGAAAGTTTCCGAACGTATTGTTCTGTTTCATCGCTATTCTCTCCGTAGAATTCTACTGGAGCTCCTCTCATTTTAATCGCTTCTACCTTGGCAGGAGAAGCTCCCTTAGGCAAATAAATGGTTCCCTCTTTTTTTACAACTGCTAATGCATTTGCAACTCCTAGCCCATGATTGCCGGTGGATGCAGTTATTATTTTAGCCTTAGACGATTGCAGTGATAAAATTTTGTTCAATGCACCTCTTGCCTTGAAAGAGCCTGTGATTTGAATATTCTCTAGCTTCAGATAAACTTCACAGCCAGTCATATTAGCCAGTACATATGAATACTCTACTGGAGTTTCTCTTAAGTAAGGACGTATTCTTTTCTCTGCCTCTACTATCTTTTCTTTCATTTCCATCACCTTACTTTTTAGTAGCATACATATAATCAATCGTCATATTCACTAGCGTTCTTACACCCGTTACAAACGACTTTTCATCGATCATAAAATCTGCAGTATGATGCACGGGCGGATTGCTCAATTTTACTTGAGAGGGATACGCCCCAAGGAAAAAGAATAGGCCAGGCACTTTTTCCTGATAGAAGGAGAAATCTTCCGCTAACGTAGTTGGCGCAACTAGTACTGCATTGTCCTTGCCCACAGTACGCTGAAGAGTTGGTGCCATCATCGCTGTCAATTTTGGATCGTTATAGGTAAGCGGTGCGCCAAATTCAATTTCCACAGTTGCCTTAGCACCTGCACTTTCAGCTATTTTTTCGGCAGTTAGTTTAATCTTTTGATGCAACGTCTTTTGCATCTCCAGATCGAATGTTCGGATAGTTCCCTTTAGTTCGGCTTCTTCTGGAATAATATTTCCTCTGTTGCCCGAGTGGAAACTTCCTATAGTAATTACAGCAGGTGCTTTGGTAAGATCTGTTTGTCGACTGATAATGCTCTGTAACCCGTTCATGATCTGACTCGCGATCATAATGGGATCTTTGCTATCCCATGGTGTCGCACCGTGAGCTCCCGTGCCAACTACTGTGATTTTTAGTAAATCCACTGCAGCCATTATACCTTCGGGACGATAACCGAGTTGTCCACTTGGCAACATAGATAAAATGTGCAGTCCAAAAATGACCTCTACTTTCGGATTTTCAAGGACACCTTCCTTCACCATTAATGGTGCCCCACCCTCTTCTCCTTGTGGTACCTCTTCTTCTGCTGGTTGAAATATAAATTTTACTGTACCCTTAAGCTCAGATTTATTCTTTGCCAAAATTTCTGCTACGCCCATCAAAATTGCCATATGTGCATCATGGCCGCAAGCATGCATTACGCCTGTCTCACCTGAATTTAGTATGGTTTTTTCTTTAGAGGCAAAGGTCAATGCATTCCTCTCTGTAATTGGCAATCCATCCATGTCGGCACGCAAGGCGACAACAGGCCCAGGTTTCGCGCCTACCAATATTCCAACTACGCCAGTCACCGCAATTGGGAATTGAACCTTGATCCCAAGAGCTTTAAGGTGTTCCGCTATCTTTACTCCGCTTTTGAATTCACGATTTCCAAGTTCAGGATGTTGATGGAAATCCCTCCTCCAGCCTACTACTTTAGCTTCTATATCCGTTGCTTGTTGATCAAGTTTCGCTTGTAATTTGGAATTTGGCTGAGCAAGGGCTTGTACAGTAAGAGCAATTAACAAAAGCGACTGATAAAAATTCTTCATAGGTTTGGGTAATTCAATCAAGGTAGAAAAAAAATATCCGCTGTGTAATCAAATTTTATGGAATGGGTAAAAGTCTTTTCATCGGGAGATGAAGCTCGCAAGCGGCTAAAGGAAAACGTACCTCAATTGTTAATCGTCAATGGCACAAGACTCTGTCTGGTCTTGCGAGAAAATAAACTCTTGGCGGTTCAGGATTCTTGCTCTCATAATGGACAATCCTTAAGTAAGGGAAAAGTAAATCACTTGGGCGAGATTATCTGCCCCTGGCATGGCCATCAATTTAACTTAATTACAGGCCGTGAATTGTCAGAACGTTCAGGTGACTTAACCACCTACCCAATACTGGACCAGCCCGATGGCGTGTTTATAGGAATGTAATTTCTCTAAACTTAAATGAGACAAAACAATACTATTTTAGTACTTCCGTTTAGTATGAAATTAACACTTGTGCGATTTCTTATCGTTATTCTTTTTACGACTTCAAGTCTATTCGGCCAATCTATAGATTCATTTCTATCCAAGTTAGCTCCTGGAGATGCGGTACCGCCAGAACTATTAGCCGTAAGATCTGTTGTTTTTTACGATTACACGTTAGAACAGCAAGAGCTCGAGGTCATTCAAAAATCTTTTCAACAAACGGGAATTGATGCCGTAGTCTATTTTGAAATCAATCTGATATCCTCAGGAAGGGATGTGACTCCTGTTCTCGTGGAATACCTAAACTCACGGGAAATCAAGTATTTGATTTTTTTTGAAAAGAGTAATGGAACGTATGCCATGACTGTAACACCTTTTAATAACAAGGTTGATTTTGTTGATACTAATCAATCGGCATGGCGGGTCAAACACAATAACCTTAAAGAAATGTTAGGGTATGTCTATGGAACTGCGCTTAACAATCAAAAGAAAAAGAACTTTTTGATAAACGACTTACCTGAGAGGGGTGAAATTCCAACTATTTTTAGAGGAAGGAGGGCTGAATTTTTTACACTTGATCTTAAAGTAGATAAGCTTGCTGTGCCAAAATTTGGAAATGAAGTAATCGATATTGAATTAGAAGAGTTCTTTAAAGTAAATTATCCTTTTGTCTATACGTTAACTGATCTGACCATAGAGGAAAAAGCATTACGCAAGCAGGGTATGGCATATGTATTATGTTATGTACATACCCGAAATGCAATTGCGAAAGAGATTTTAGGTTATGATATGACCAAATCTGAAAGTGCGCTTGCTTCAGTTACCTATCCAAATGGTACCCTTCAGATGAAGGCTATTCCTTCCGAAACTTTTGTATATAAATTTTACTTACGTCACATCGATTCTGGTAATGTGTACCTCGGTACCAAATGGGATGCTGATGTTACCTGGCAGGAAGCACTAAGAAATTACCTCCGGGGATTTAAGGCTGAGGCTAAATAGAATTTTTTCAAGCTACTACTCTAACAGGCCTACCCAATTATCTGCGTTGACGTTTGCTTATGACAAGAGGTACTACAATCAGCAGTGCAAAGAATACATATCGGTTGAAATGAAAATCTGGCCAATCCCATCCAAAGTGCAAGTCATGCGAGCCGAAAATTAATCCAAAGAAGCCTCCGATTAATCCCATTATTGCACCAAAAATCCCACCTAGTAATCCAAAAATTCCACCAAATAAACCACCTACCAATCCGACTAGGCCACCAAAAATTCCCACGGTTAAACCAAATACTACTGCCGCTAACGCTATCCAAACTGGAAACGTAATAATAAGAATTAGAATAAGTAAAACGGTAGATGTGCGAGACATAGTTTTGAGGTTTGCTCCAAACGTCACAAAAATCATTCTAAAGTATGGAAGCGCTTAATTCTTTAAATTTTGAAACTCCATCCATCCAAAGTGTTGAAAAATGAACAATTGAATTTACAAATTCGGACAGAACCTGAGCCCCATTTCTCTGACGTTTAAGATTTGTCCTACTTACATAGTTGGTTATACTCCCAATTAGATTGCTAGCAGACAGTGAGATTACTCTTTCATGCGCTGGTCAGGTGTGATCTTTATTTGAAACTCGTTGGGTGGAGTTGCCTTCTTCAGGTGCTCCACAAAATAATCCCAGCGCCTGCGCATCATGTAATAACTATCTGCTCCAAATCCATGACGTGCATTGGGAAATACAATCAAATCAAAATCCTTATTAGCCTTAACCAAGGCATCTACAACCAGGTACGTATTGTACGGTGGAACATTGTCATCCATGCCACCATGAGCCAGTAGAAGTTTACCTTTTAAATTTTTAGCTATCACTTGATTGGCTTGTGGCTCATAGTTTGAAATTCCTTTGTCATTTTTAACCTCCAACCCAATATAACGCTCGCCCCAATCATCTTCATAATTCCGGTTGTCATGATTACCTGATTCTGATATCCCTACTTTAAAAAAATCAGGGAATTGAAACATGGCTGATGCGGTAGCATATCCGCCACCCGAATGACCCCAAATGCCCACCCGATCTAAATCCAAAAATGGATACGTAGCCTGAAGTTGTCTGAGTCCTGCCATCTGATCCGGCAATGTATTTTCACTCATGGAACCATAACACGCATCATGAAATGACTTTGATCGATCCGGATTACAACTGCCTTCTAATGCCACAACAATAAATCCCAACTCCGCCAATGCCTGGTTATCGCTTCGTGCTGCAATAAAATTCCAGGAGCCAACACTCCCGCCTTGCGGCCCCGGATAGATATAAACCACAACTGGATATTTTTCATTGGCATTTATATTGATTGGCGTATGCATGATGCCATATAAATCCCACCTGTTATCCGCTGATTTTACTGTAAAAGGGGTTGGAGCTTTCCAGCCGGCAGCAATCAGCCTCGAAATATCCGCCTTCTCAAGCGTAGTTATCAACTTGCCCTTTGCATCGCGTAGCTCGCTGATGGGCGGCACATTGGGTTGTGAATATGTGTCGGTAAAGTATTTTCCATCCGCAGAAAAACGTATTGTATGATTTCCATCAGCGGGAGTGAGCAGGGATAAATTCTTACCGCTGAAATCGATCCGGTACAAATGACTAAAATAAGGATTGCGGCCAGACTCCCGGCCATTGGCCTCAAAATATATTACCCGGTTTGTTTTATCCGTTCTCAAAACCCGGGTAACAACAAAATTTCCTGAAGTAATTTGATTTTTAAGTTTCCCTGTCAGGGCATCGTATAAATACAAATGTCCCCAATCACTTCGCTCAGAGTACCAGATGATCTCGTTGGTTTTAGAAATATATTTCAAATTAATAGCCCCTTGACCTGATTCATATTGAGTAGCTGCTTTCTCCTCAAAGATGTCTCGCACTTCCCCGGTCTCGGTGTTGGCAATACGTACAGATGCTTGTTTATGATCGCGACTGGTAGACACAAATACCAATTGTTTACTGTCATCAGTCCATTCATTATCATCAAACCCACCTTCGCATGATATATCATCACACAAGGTGCTCCGCCTCGCATCCCCTGCGAGTTTTAACCGAACAACGATAGGTGTAGTGCTTATGTCTATAATCACACGATGGATCCTTATAATATCGGCATCTCCAGGCAATGGATACTTCCATTGTTCAAGTTCAGGCGAACCAACCGTTGTTTTCACCAGGTACATATCCTTTACATGGCGCTGGTCTTGCTGAAAAGTTGCAATTTTTTTAGAGTCTGGCGACCAGCTTAAAATCGCTTTAGCGCTATGTTTCCAACCGGCATTATCAGTTGCGTAACCAAAATCTTTAACGCCATCTGTGGTCAATGCCGTTTCCGAGCCCGTGGCTACATCCCGCATCCATAAATTCCAATCCCGGATAAATGCAACTTTTTTACCATCTGGCGATGCTACCTCGTTGGCCGAAAGAGCTGGGCTTTTTACTTCAGGCGGCAATACATCGGTTAACTCTTTTTTCGTAGTGTAAATGATCTTCTTTGAATCAAGAGGATTTAATAAAATATACTTCGACTGATTTTCAGTTAAACTTCGGTACCAAACACGACCATCGGATGTCCATATTGGTTGAATCATGTTATCAATATGCTTACTTACATTTCCGGCCAGCGTTTCCGCTGATCGACTGTAGTCAGCTGGTGTATATATTCTGCCTGGCTGGGCATTGATGAAGGAAGCGGTTACTATTAATGTAATTAGAGAAAGGTATAAGTTCTTGAACTTAGTCATATGAAAGATTAAGGAGATAAATTTAATAAATTAATCGATGTCGTCTTATTTAAGATTAAAGAGTATTCATCGTCATGTGCTCTATGTGAAGAATAAGGAAAAGGGGTAAATTGCTATTCAAATTTTGGAAATAGTAAACGTTGCTTTCAACATTCAAAACAAAGCGTATTTCAGTTACTAATTAAAAAATAATGAACAACACAAACCCCAAAGTCGATTGGTTTTTTAAGAAGGCTAGTCCCTGGCAACAAGAATATAAAAAGTTGCGCAACCTAGTACTTAGTTGCGGGCTTGATGAGGAATTGAAATGGGGCTGTCCTTGCTACACACATCAAGGCAATAACGTGGTTCTGATACATGGGTTCAAAGAGTATTGTGCACTACTCTTTCACAAAGGTGCTTTGCTGAAAGACGCCAAGAAGATACTCGTGCAGCAAACCGAAAATGTGCAGTCCGCCCGGCAGGTTCGGTTTACCCACCTCGATGAAATCACCGATAAGGAGATAGTATTGCGGAGTTACATCAAGGAAGCCATTAAGGTAGAGGCGGCTGGTACAAAAGTAGAATTCAAAAAAGTTTCCGAATTTAAGATGCCGATAGAATTTAAACGAGCGCTGGATGCAACTCCATCTTTAAAAAAAACATTTGAGTCACTTACGCCTGGGCGCCAGCGGGGCTACCTCCTTTATTTCTCGTCTGCCAAGCAAGCCAAAACCCGCGAGGCTCGAATTGAAAAGTACATACCACAAATCGCAAAAGGTAAGGGGCTTGATGATTAAGCGGAGGGAGTCACTCTCTTCCTACCGAGTATCCAGTTGAATGCGCCTCTCGAGGCACAATTTTACACTCATCATAACCGGCTCCAACAATGTGGAGGTTACCTTTGCAACGAGCTAGATTATTTGGGTTAACTAAGAAGTTGAATGGCAGTTCTACCTAATAAACGGATCCGACCACTTCTCGTCTACGTAAATATTTGTTCCGGTAAGCGTTTTGATAAAGGCCATTAATGCGTCTTTCTCATTTTGTGTTAGCAATAATTTCTGAAGCTGACCTTGAGGCCGTAGTTTAGGATCTAAGTTCGCATTGCCCGATACGGAGGGTATTGTGTTATAGTGATTGATTACCGATTCTAAAGTAGCCAAACTGCCATCATGCATCGCTTGTGAATTCAACGTGCCACTTGTGTTTAGTAAGTCGCGCAGCGAAGGAGAGCGAGTATTGGTCAAATCTAAAACCGATGAACCAACCATACCTACTACTCCATTGTTTCTGCTGTTGGGGTCAATGTCAAACTCTGGCGCACGATGACATCCCTGGCAACCTGCGCCACCACCTATACGTTCGCCATTGCCGTTAAATTGTGGGGCGGCTAGAAACAAGTTTTTACCTTGATTTTCGAGTGCAGAAAAATTAGCAAAGGCTGTATTATCATTGGGGGAATTTGTTCTACCCACATCATACTTTGAATCAAATGATTGAATGCTCCGCACGAACTGTGCCAATGCATTTTGTAAACGTAGCTCTGTAATTTTACTATCTCCATACGCTAGCTTGAACAACTCTTGATAATAAGGAAGTCCTTCTAATTTTAGAATTAATGATGCCAGGTCGGAATCACCGTTCGTTCCACTGAAACCCATTTCTTTATGATCTTGGATAGGCTTTGTGGTTTGATTTTCCAATGATGTTGCCCGCTCATCCCAAAAGAATTTTTGTTCATTCGCAAATCGACTATTTACCAATCGCATAGAGTGCCTACTGGTTACTCCGTTTACGCCAGTGCTCACTATTTTAGAATCGCCAAACGCAAATTCTCGCTTGTGGCAGCTACTGCAGCTGATCGTATTATCTTTTGATAAATTTTTATCATAAAAGAAAACGCGCCCCAAGGTAGCCCCAGAGTTTGTAATAGGGTTGTTGGTAGTATTGTCCTTTAAAATGTACGCGGGCTTCGTTTGAGAAGCATAGTTGAAGAGGTTGGTAGGGTCGATGGCTGCTGCAAAGGTAGATTTGATGGACGCATATTCGTCAGTAGAAGTAATTTTTTCATCTGAACAAGCACTGACGAAAAGCAAGATAAAAATCAAAACTGGTGGGAACTTTTGCATGGTTAACTTTGGATTGTTAGACAATGTCCTTACAAACTACAGAACGATATGATTTAGCACCTTAGTGTTCCTTAAAGCAATTATTCTTTCCTTTATCAAGGGAACCATGTTACAATTCACTAGTCGGGGTTAAGCAGATTAGTTCTATTTAGCTGATTTGATACTGAACTTTTGCCGCTGCCTGATTAGCCTTTTTCCTGGCTTCTTCAATGGTTGCTCCTTTCGCTAAACAAACACCCATTCTTCTTTCGCCATTTACTTCAGGCTTACCAAATAAACGAAGTTGGGTGTCAGGCTCACATAAAGCTTCTTCCAATCCCGAGTAAGAGATGTTATTGGATTTGCCTTTCACCAAGATGACCGAAGACGCAGAAGGACCAAGCTGGCGAATTACAGGAATAGGTAAACCTAAAATAGCTCGCACATGCAAAGCAAACTCAGACAGGTCCTGAGAGATCATAGTAACCATGCCAGTATCATGTGGTCGTGGAGAAAGCTCACTAAAATAGACAACCTCGCCCTTTACAAAAAACTCAACCCCGAAAAGACCAACTCCGCCTAATGCATCGACCACTTTTTTGGCGATGTCCTGAGCTTGTTGCAATGCTTTTGTAGGCATAGGATGTGGCTGCCATGACTCCTGATAGTCGCCATGCTCTTGACGATGGCCAATGGGTTCACAAAATGAAACTCCATCCTTATGACGTATCGTGAGTAAGGTAATTTCATAATCAAAATCAATAAAGCCTTCTACTATCATTCGACCTCCTCCACTCCTTCCGCCTTCTTGACCATAGCGCCATGCATTTTCAATATCAGCTTCGGACTTCACAACGCTTTGCCCTTTGCCAGATGAACTCATGATCGGTTTTGCCACACAAGGAATACCAATTTCTTTAATCGACAATTTGAATTCCTCCAATGTTCCCGCAAAACGAAAAGGTGACGTCTTGAGTTGAAGTGTATTGGCAGCCAGAGAGCGAATACCCTCGCGATTCATTGTCAGTCTGGTTGCATTCGCAGTAGGAATAACATGAAACCCTTCTTTCTCCAATTCAATCAACGTATCAGTAGAAATGGCCTCTACTTCCGAAACAATATAAGTCGGTCTTTCTTTTTCGATAACACTTCGAAGAGCCACAGCATCTAACATTGAAATGGTGTAAGACCGATGCGCCACCTGCATGGCTGGCGCGTTGTCATACCGGTCAACAGCGATGACTTCAACTCCATAGCGTTGAAATTCTATAACTACTTCCTTGCCTAACTCGCCTGAGCCAAGCATCATCACTTTAATAGCTGAAGAAGTAAGAGGCGTGCCAATGGTCATTTTTTTCATTCCGAAAATTAAGATATTGTGGTCGAGCAAAAATCTAATTGCCCAGAATTTTATAAAGTCGTCTTGTGCCCAATCGGTTTTTTTTAGATCAATAAATATTGTGTTGTCAATTCCATTTTTAAATGGTTCCCTTTTAGCGCTGACATTATGAACTTTTACTTTCATCTGCCAAGCAAACCAAAACGCGCGAGGCCTGCGTTGAAAAATACATTTCGCAAATAAAAAATGAATGGAACTTGATGATTAAATGAGAAAGTCGCTCACTTCCTGCCGAGTACCCAGCCGATGACTCCACCGGTAATACCCAGCATCACCGACATTACAACCGGATCGACCAGCGTGGAAGTGAGATCAGAAATGTTGGTGGTCCCATACATATTCAGGCTTATGCCCAACGACATAATGAACCCAATGATGGCGCCAGCCTTTAGCCCTCCGCCAAACGTGGTGATGTTCGCCCAGTTACCAAATATGTACACCAGCAGATAAGCCTGAACCACATTGCCTGCAATGAGTGCCCACCATTGCATATCAGCATCAATGCGCATCACCCCTGTTGCGGTGCCGGTGTGCGAAGAATAGAAATCCATGAGGAGTACACCGTAAAGAATAAAGCCAAGCATGAAGTAAACAACAAACCCAGCCAGGGTTGCCATGAGTCTTTTCTTTGCGTCCATAATTTTGAGGTTTGGGTTAAGGGTGAAAGAAAGATAGCAAAAAAAGTTTGTGGAAGCGAGGGGATTGTGAGGAGCGGGAAACGCGTTGCAAGAATTCTTTTGCAAATAAGGCCAGGCTTTATAACACCTCAGATCTGCCTGTCGATAGGCTGGGTTGGCGAGTACCGAAAGGTGACCCTTCAGCTACCAAAAACTATTTTCAGTCGGCTGATACCTTCTTGGTGTTTTGATCCCTATACTAATCTGATTGCTGCAGTGTCCCACCAAAAACAAAAAACCCGGAATCTCTTCCGGGTTTTTCTTTTGTTTTCCAATTTAAGTCTTCCCTCTAAAAAGGATACTCTCCCTTTCCAATCGCATGGTTCGCCACTTTGCGTCTTGCTTCTTTTAAGTTGTAGGCATCAATCTTTGTAAAACGTTTTAAGCCGAGCATCATAAAGCGCAGTTCGTCTCCTTCAGCAAATCCGTAAATGGCTTGCTTGCCCGCACTCGCTGCTTGTTCAATCGCATGGTGCAAATAAATCATTGCCATAGCAATTTCTATTTCACAGGCTTTCTCACCGCGTACGCCTATTAATTTTTCTACACGCAAGATCACCGACTCGGCTACGTAGCCTTCGATAAGCATATCGGCCAGGTTCATTAATATCTCTTGTTCATCAGAGAGCTTCATCATAAACTTTTGAATGGCTGCTCCTGAAACCATCAGACCTGCTTTCTTCAAATTCGCGATTGCCTTTTTCTCTTTTGCAAAAATGGCAGTATCATCGCTCGCACCAAAATCAGGAATGGAAGTCAATTCTTTTTGCACGGCCATCGCAGGAGTCATCAAGTCCAACGATCCTTTCATCGCGCGCTTCAACAACATGTCGATGGTGAGCAACCGGTTGATTTCATTAGTGCCTTCAAAGATGCGGTTGATGCGAGCATCACGATAAGCGCGATCCATCGGTCCTTCGGCTGAGAAGCCCATGCCTCCGTAAATCTGCACACCTTCATCCACAGAAAAATCCAACACTTCACTTCCATGTACTTTTAAGATAGCGCACTCAATAGCAAAGTCCTCTAGCGATTTTAATCGAGCTTGCCCTTTCTCCATGCCTCCTGCTACTAACGCATCATACGCATCGTCTATATTCTGTGAAGCGCGATAGTGTGCCGACTCAGATGCAAAAATCTTTGTTACTACTTCAGCAATCTTGTGCTTGATCGCCCCGAACGTAGAAATAGCTACTCCGAATTGTTTGCGTTCATTTGAGTATTTGATCGCTTGACTGATCGTGGCTTTTGATCCTCCTAATGCACCGGCTCCCAATTTAATGCGACCGATATTCAAAATGTTCACAGCGATCTTAAATCCATTTTCCCGATCACTTAATAAATTCTCTACCGGCACTTTGCAATCGTTGAAGAAAACCTGACGGGTAGAAGAGCCCTTAATGCCCATTTTCTTTTCCTCTTCATTCATAGTGATGCCACCGAATGTTTTCTCTACAATAAATGCAGAGAGATTTTTATCATTGTCGATTTTTGCAAACACAATAAAGATGTCTGCAAATCCACCATTGGTGATCCACATTTTTTGACCCGTGATCAGATAGTGCTTTCCATCGGCAGTCAATTTTGCTTTGGTCTTGCCGCTGTTCGCATCCGATCCTGAATCGGGTTCTGTCAAACAGTAACTTGCCTTCCACTCACCAGAGGCCAGCTTAGGAATATATTTTTTCTTTTGGGCTTCATTTCCATAGTATAAAATCGGCAATGTGCCAATTCCAGTGTGTGCCGAGATGGCAACCGCAAATGAATAGCCTGCACCAACGGCTTCAGCCACCAACATCGTAGTGTTAAAATCCATTCCGAAACCGCCTAGTTCTTGAGGAACAGATGTGCCTAATAATCCCAGAGCACCTGCCTTATCTAAAAGTGTCGGCATCAACTTCGGATCTTTCTGTGAATCGATCAAATCCAGATGAGGATACACTTCCTGTTTTAAAAAGTCCTTGCACGTTTGTGCGATCATCTTTTGCTCTTCTGTAAATTCTTCTGGAATGAAAATTTCGTGCGCCTGTGTTTCGCGGATTAGGAATTCTCCTCCCTTGATTGCTTTTTTAGTTTGTGTTACTGTACTCATAATTTTTTGATGACATA
>JANNAQ010000004.1:0-90710 GCA_031384515.1 Bacteroidia bacterium | reverse complement strand
GACTGCGCTGACGATTAAGCGGATCTACTTTTTCATTCGAAAGGACATCCCAAAGAAGATCATATTCTTTGGAGACCTTGAAAAACAGAAGATAAATTTCTCGCCAGTAGTTATTTACCGCTGTAATCTTTGTCATCTTTTGGTCTAATAGGGTATCTGATCTCCCGTCAGCAATGGTCATGTTGTTTTTGCTGGCGTATGCTTGTTGAGCTTTTCGCAATCGGGTAGTTGCTTTATTTACTTTTGCTTCTGCTTTGTCTTCCGCTTTCCAATACACCTCCATTGCCTCGTAAGAATCTCGGCTTTTCTTTTTTAGTCCAATAATATCTTTGTAATCCAACTCGAAGGCATGTTGATATTCGGTGAGCGATTCAACGGCTTCATCGCGCAGGCGAGTATCACCATTGAGTGGGGGCATACGTTTTATTTTTTCTTTTGATTGAAGGATTTGCTGCGTAACTTCCTTCCGCTTGGTTTCCATCAATTCAAACTCCTCGCTACTTGCCTGTCCGGTAGGCAGGTGAACATTAAAAGAGATATATTCGAAGTTTTTCTGGACAGCCACAGCCATCTCCTTCATGATATAGTTATTGTAGTCAGCAGCATTTTTAAAGTTGAATTCCCCTTCCTGGGCATAAACCGGAAATGTGACGATAAGAACACAAATCAAGCAATACAATGTGCACCAGCTAAATTTGCTTATCGGCATATGGATCATCGCCAATTATTCAATTACCTCCTCTACCTGATCCATTTTTTCTTCGCTATATGCTCCTGAAGTGGCAAAGACAATTTTACCTGTAGGGTCGAGCACAAAAAAGTATGGGATGTCACGCTTCTCAAAATCGAGTGCTTCTTTATAAGATTTCAATTCACCTTTGTAAAACAAAATATAGGGTAAGAGTTGCGGATCGATATTCTTCAATGCTTTCTTTTTTGCTGTTCCTGTTGCGGCAGCATTTACACCCGTGAACATGGGCACGAAGTAAACATTAACATCGTATTCAAAACCTGCAAGTAGCCCCTTAGTCTTTTGAATAAACTTGTTGAAAACCGGACTAAACCAGGAATTGAGCTCGTCTTCTGATTTTTTGGAGTAGGCCAATCCGAGCAACGTATATTTTCCTTTCGTGCTTTCCGGAAGAATGACCTTTTGGTCTTCTACTGTTTCGGCTTCCATGTTTGGAAACATTTTACCTATTACCTGCGCACTTAAATCAATGGAGCCAACCAATACGACAAAAGTTGCAAAAAGGGTTTTCATAAGAAGTGTAATTCAAAGTTGAAAATACGAAAATCGTAGGGAATTAGATTTAAAATCCCATTTCACCGCTCGTTGTTGAGAGACCGAATTGCAACCTGCTATAGTCTAATGCCAACGGTGAGGCCTATCTTTAAAAGACGATAAGTAATTCTGTCGTCCAAATACAAATAGGTTGTACCAGGTGAACGCCTTATAATTTTGTACTCAAAATTTGCTGAATCAAAATCAGCTTTTAGGGCTGTATAAAATCTTGACCCAAATTTATAACCAATATTTCCATGCAGCCCAAGAAGCAAAGAATTACCAAGTTTAATGACATCATAATTCCATGGGTAGGTGAACCATTCAAAACTATAATCAGGTGATGATATTTCAGCTTGACCAATAACTGGTATGAGCGTCAATCGAAATTGTTTGTGATAGAACTCATATCCAAAGCCTGTGCTCCAGGCTGTAACATTATAACTGTTATTTGAAACCATCGAAACTTTGGGAAATACTACGGTATTGATATAATCGTAAAAAGGTTGGGTGTTGACCGCATTTCTTGAATGATGAATGGCTAAGGCTATTAGCCATTGACGACCTATGTGGTAATTGACACTGAGAGCACCAAACTGTCCGCTGGTTGCGTAGCTATTCCCATCCTTAGCAATACCAAATACATCATAATAGAACTGCCCGGGTCCTGATGTACTAGAAAGAAAACCTTTCATAGACTTTGCCGGTGCAGTTTGTTTGAAATCGCCAATTGGCAGTGCCAGCCCATAGCTAACAGAAATATCCCATTTGGGTTTCCGGTCTTGTGCCATAGAACTAAGTGCAACAGAGAAAATCAAAGTAATGAACAAACTTGTTTTCAAATGTAAAAACGTTAGCCGCTTCTTTAAGAAAGCAATTTTTATCAATCCTTAATACAACGCACTGCAAATCCATTCGTTTTTCCAGTGCTACCAAACAACAATTTTTCACTGGTATGTATTAGCTGATAAGTAGTTGACTCAGGATTGAGATAATTGCCATCCGAGGACCACCAAACCGCACCATATGCAGCAAAAACAAATGCCCCATCTGAATAGCGTGCCCCGTTTGGGAATCCAGAAAACCCTGTACTGTTTGTTGCCCCAGTGTTAGGTTGGTACCAAAGTCCATCGCCTGATTCGATAGTACCGGTCGTTTTCATCATACCCCCTGCCTTTTCTTCACCTCCAAGAAAGGCTCTAAGTTCTAATAGGTCGTACCATGTAGGCACATGCCAACCGCATGGGCAGATGTTTCGTTCGTCTGATACGGCATACCAATTATAGAGTTTGCCTAACGAGTCATTCTTCTCTTTGTCATTTTCTACATACGACCAACCTGGTTTGCTTAAGACGATCCATTGTGCGGTCTCCTTCACTTCAGGAATGGGTTCGTCATTACAAAAGCTATTGTTCTTCAGGTCTTCGGCCATCCATTCCTGAGTGCCAATAATTACACTCTTATAATTATATACTTCTTTAACAAAAGGAATTTCAACGGGGTCGTCCTCTTTACAGCCTTCAGCAAAAAGTATAATCAAGCCAATCAAAGCTGCTGATCCTCTTAATTTCATATGCACTATCGATTGCAACTATTCGAGTTGCTGTATTCAATAAAAAGGCTTTCAGTTTTGATAATTTGATTCCTTCAACCGATTCTTCCCTTTTTCAAATTCAAATTTTTTTCCTAAATATTCCTTGCTTCCCAGTGTGCGAAGGGATTCAACAAAGAACCACTCCGCTTTTCCTTTTGTAGCGCTTAGTGTGAGTAATAGATAGCCATGATCACGTGCATTAATGTATTTGATATGTGAATTTATTTTTAGGAGAGATTGCTCCATCATTTTTACAGTATCTGTGCTGTGATATTCATTATCATTAGCAGATGAAATGCTGGTGGTACCCAACTCGATTGCAAAAGCTCCTTTTGATGTCTTAGGATCGTACGTTTTTTTAAAATCGGTAGCAGCTTCTATTGCCCATGATGCATGTGTATCTCCAGTGAGGAATAGCACATCATTTATTTTTTTATCCACGATGAATTGTTTGATAGCATCTCGTTCAGCAGGGTATCCATCCCATGAATCTAAATTTCGAGGCATTTTAGGATAGGCAGGACTTAAATCTATTTCAGAAATGATTACCTGATTGCCAATAATTTTCCACGTGGCAACGGAGGACTCTAAATTATTCTCCAACCATTCAAGTTGATTTGAGCCCAGCATATGACGCTCTTCGCTTTTATAGTTAGGGTCGCTTAGGCTATCAACAGGTTTTGTTCTTCCCTCCAACCGTTCGTCAAGCATTATTACATCTGCCAGGCCGCCAAAAGAAAAGGAGCGATAATGAAGATCGTTCTCTCGTATCGGGAGCCATTCGTAATAAGCTTGCCTGGCTGCCGCTTTACGAGAGTTGAAATCTCCGTCTTCGGGTTGATGATTTTGCGCACCTTCAGTGTAAACATTATTGGCCACTTCATGATCGTCCCAAATGGTAATGAACGGATGCTGTTGATGTACCCGCCTTAAACCAACATCAGTTCGGTAAAGAGCGTATCGTGTTCTGTAATCATTGAGCGTAAGGATTTCGTATGGAGGGACATTAACCCTACCAATAGTAGTGTCGCCATATTTACCAATTCCATATTCATAAATATAATCTCCGAGATGAATCACGGCATCCAATACTGGGCGGTCGGCAATTTTATCGTAGGCATTAAAATAACCCCATTCCCAATTGCTGCAACTGACCACAGCAAATTGCAGACTATCACGATTTCCGATCGATGCGGTTTTGGTTCGCCCAGTGATTGATGTTTTCCCAAGTGCACGAAATCTATAATAATAAGTCTTACCTGGTTGTAGCGCATCTACATCTACTTTCACCGTCAAATCTCTTTTGGTTGAAGTTTCAACAGAATCTGATTTGTAGACAGAAGAAAAATTTGAATCTTCAGCAATTTCCCATACTACATGTATTGTTGAATCATTTTGTTTTGGTGTCACCCGTGTCCAAATGATTACGCGATCGTGCAATGGATCTCCGGAAGCAACTCCTTGATAAAAAGGCCAGAGTGAGGAGTCGTATAGATGAGCTAATGGATCGAGTACCTTTTTCACAGGAGCATCAGTCTTACAGGAAAAGGCTAACACTGAGAGGAGTAAGATAATGGTGGCACCAAAGTTCTTCATATTGGAAATTTTTAACGAAGCTAAAGGGAATATCTTTAACCCGCATCATCTTAAAATCAACATATGTTTACTTAAATGAAATAGGCAAACCACAACTTTTTGAGACAAAAAGCAGTATGTAGCTTAAAGATCTTCTAATTGTATGAATTTGGAAAAAACCCAAGGTAGAATTGAAATAATTGATGTTTTACGTGGCTTTACCCTTCTCGGAATTATTCTGGTACATATGTCTGAGCAATATTATGCTGGACAAGCTCCTGAACAATATGCCGACTTTGCTTCGAAAGGATTGATAGATAATATCGTAAGCGGATTTATTGGAATTTTTGTTCAGGGAAAATTTTACATGATCTTTTCTTTTTTATTTGGCTTGAGTTTTTATTTGCAGCTTTCTAAAAGTGACGGAAACATAGGCTTTTTAACACGGTTTTTCTGGCGCTTGCTTATTTTGTTTGGGATTGGATTTATTCATCACCTGCACTATCGTGGGGATATTCTAACTATTTACGCGACTCTGGGTATTGGGTTATTGCTTACGTATCGACTGCCTGATAAGTACTTATTAGTTATAGCATTACTGCTCGTGTTAAATGTACCTTCACTTTTTATAAGATTAAGTGATGTGATCTGGGTTCCAGCTAAATCAGGAAACCCTTTTATGAATGCGGATCAAAATAGTTTGCTCGCCTATTACAACACCCTTAAGTCTGGAACATACGTAGAAATTCTTAAGGCTAATTATTATGAGTTTTCCTACAAAACTAATTTTCAAATTGAATCTGGCAGAGCGTACATAACCATGGGCTTATTTTTATTAGGGCTGTATGCAGGAAGGAAGAACATTTTTGCAGACATCGAATCAAAGAAGCCTTTTTTCAAAAAGCTACTTAGGACTTCGCTATGGACAGTATTGGGCTGTGTTTTGTTCTCAGCCGCTTTCTTTGGTGGTGCCCAAGCAACGGGTATCAAACTCTCGGATTCGCTTCAATGGATGGTTGGAGGTGAGGTGTATGATGTTTTCAATGCTGCTTTCGCCACAATCTATACATGTGGGGTAGTTTTGCTTTTCCAAAAAGAACAATGGAGGCCACGATTAATGCATTTTTATGCTGTTGGACGAATGGGGCTCACCACATATTTAGTACAAACTATGTTTGGCGCGTTCATATTCTTTTCATTCGGATTTGGTCTGCTTGGGGAAATAGGAGCTTCGATTGCTGTAGTTATTGCTATCGTTTTGTTCATTGTTCAAATTCAGTTTAGCAAGTTTTGGTTCACTCATTTTCAGTATGGAATTTTTGAATGGTTGTGGAGAAGTCTGACTTATCTTAAAATTCAACCGATGCGGAATCCATCAAAACTTGAATATGTGAAGACCTAAATTACCTGAACAGTGGAGGAGTCATGTTTTCCCATTCTGTCGCTTCCTGAATTACCCTTCCTATTGAGATTAAAGCGGCCTCACCATATAGTTTGCCTAAAAACGATATGCTGGTTGGACTTCCTTTTTTGTTGAACCCATTGGGGAGAACCAGACACGGATGACCGGTGAGGTTTGTCATCAACAATTGATCACCTTCAAAACTTGGTGCGACAATCACATCAAAATCTTTTGTCTTTTGATGATACTCTTCTATTACTATTTTTCGGATTCGCTGCGCATTAATGTATTCAACCGCTGGGATGAACCTTGCCGAACGAAAGACATTTGGCCAAGCCCCTTTGGATTGGTCTGTTAATAAGCTGTCTCTATTGGACCGAGTCATTTCATCAAATGCTGCTCCTCCTTCAGAGTCAATAATGAAGGAGATGGCTTTCACAGGTAAATCAGATGGAAGTTCTACGGGTACAAGTTCAATACCTTGCGATTGAAGAAGTGCAAGTGACCTATCGTGTTGTTCCTTATTGGCTGTATCTTTTTCAAAAAGAGTTTTAAGATAACCAACCTTTAATTTTCTAACATCAGCATTCGTGGAATAGTTGAAAGCAAAATTCTTCACACTATTATCACGGCCATCTTCTCCGCGAATAACATCAAACACCAGCGCACAATCCAATGCTGATCTGCAAATAGGACCAATTTTATCCATGCTCCAGCTTAGTGCCATAGCACCATGTCGGCTAACCACTCCATAGGTTGGCCGAAGCCCGGTGGCTCCACAGTGATTCGAAGGAGAAACAATTGAGCCATATGTTTCAGTACCAATGGCAAAGGCTACGAGGCCTGCTGCTGTTGCAGAGGCGGAACCCGCAGATGATCCACTTGATCCTTGATCAAGTTTCCATGGATTTCTTGTCTTGCCTCCATACCAAATGTCACCCATAGCAAGTGAACCCAAAGTAAGTTTAGCCACTAGCACTGCACCCGCAGCTTCTAGTTTGCTGACCACCGTAGCTGTCATATCTATGGTTTGATCTTTATAAGGTCCCGCGCCCCATGTTGTTTTTGTTCCCGCTACTGCAAGTAAATCTTTTATCCCATATGGAATGCCGTGCAAAGGGCCACGATAAATTCCTTTGGCAATTTCTTCATCTGCTGTTTTTGCTTGTGCTAAGGCTTGTTCTTCCGTAATGCTAATAACACACTCCAGCGTATCTTTATACTTTTTAATCCGGGCAAGATAGAACTGAGTCAATTCAAAAGAAGTAATTTTTTTATTTTTGATAAGCGCGGCAAGCTTGTAAACAGGATAGAAAGCTAGCTCTTCACGATTGACTGGAAGTTCAACATTCGTTGGTAAGTTCCAGTTAATCGGTTTTTGATTTTTGTTGATTTCGAATCCTTTAGGCAACGGATTAAACTCTAGCGCCATGCCAACGCTATTGTCAAGATAAAACTTATGTAGTTCTTGAAAAGATTTTTGATTATCCTCTAGAAGGTCAAGTAGGGAGTCTCGTTCGGCATCTGTAAAAGTTATGTCCAGGTAAGGCTCCATAGTGGAAGTTGGATGATAGCGTTTCTCTCCGTTTTTTGTGCAAGCTGAGGCGAGCAAAACAAGAACGATAAAAAAAAGCTTGTAAATTAGAACCTTATTCATAATCGGATTTTAGTTAAGCGAAGCTAAGCAATGAAAACTTACTTTTTGAAGCTTTACCAATACAATGTATGGTCTAACAAACGTGTTCTTGACTGTCTGCAAAGGCAACAGGTAACAGATGAAAAGATATTATCTATCATGGGGCATATTGTAGCTGCACAATACTTGTGGCTGCATCGGATTAAAGGATTGCCTCCTGCTCAGGTAAAATTATGGGGTGAATATAAACTGACACAACTCTCCACCATGGCTGATGAAGCTGGCAAACTATGGCTTGAATTTGTTGAGGGTACAGACAACTTCAATCGTGATCTCGAGTATATCAACTATGTGGGCGAACCTTACATTACTAATGTTGAAATGATTATGATTCATCTGGTTAACCATTCCAGTTATCACAGAGCTCAAATTGCTTTGTTATTGCGGCAGAAAGGATTCGAGCCCGTTAACACGGATTTCATTACCTACGACAGAGTTTTGCGGGGACAATGGAAAGATTAATGAAGAACATGAAGCATAATGAAGAGAGCAACTGTTTGAAACTTGTTAACCTAATTCTTAAAAGTATGAAAAAATTAATTTTCTGTCTGATTGCCTTTATCTCTACGGTAGCCTATGCGCAAAGTGATATGACGATTTGCCACACTTCGGCAACAGATAAGTTTGCAGTATTTGCTTCCAACAAAAAATTTAATCGCGATCACCCGAGCCCTCCCTTTTATGTTCATGCAAGTCAGGTGGGTGGAGAGATGATTAAACTTAAGACAGCTTCTGGTGCTGACGCGAACGCCTACTTGATCAAGGCCAAAACAAAAACTGACAACTGGGTTTTTGTTTTTCAGGAATGGTGGGGATTGAACGATCACATCAAGCGAGAAGCCGAAAATTTCTTTAACGATTTAGGCAATGTCAATGTCTTGGCCTTGGATATGTACGATGGCAAGTTGGCCACTGATCCTCAATCTGCTGGAAAATACATGGGAGAATTTAAACAAGAACGAGGAAATGAAATTGTTAATGGCGCTTTGTCGTATGTAGGGAGGAGTGCAAAAATAGCAACGGTGGGTTGGTGCTTTGGTGGAGGGCAATCTATGCAAGCGTCTCTTTCCGCTGGTAAACAGGCGGTGGCATGTGTAATTTATTATGGCATGCCAGAAGGTGATGTGGAAAGACTCAAGACACTGAATTGTGATGTGCTTGACATTTGGCCAACAAAAGATGGCTGGATCAACAAAGACGTAACAGAAAAATTTGAGAAAGATATGGCCGCTGCCGGAAAGAAATTAACCGTGAAATCGTATGATGCAGATCATGCGTTTGCAAATCCTAGTAATCCAAAGCACAACAAGGAATTTGCAGCAGATGCCTACAGGAATACGCTGGAGTTCTTTAAAGCAAGACTGAAATAGGTATTAGGACTTGGGCATTTGATATCATCGTGCTAATGCCAAATGCCTAAGTCCCAATTTATTCCCAAATCACCACTCCGTCCTTCGCTTGATACCAGGTCGCATATTTAGGTACATGGATTTTCTCGACTTCATTTCGCTTTACCTTCAAGGTTGGCGTCATCAATCCATTGGCGATTGACCAATCGCTTTGCATGATCACTGCCTTCTCTAGTTTCTCATACGATTCTAGTTCAGCATTGACTTCGGTTAAAGAAGCAGACAGACTTTGTATGAGTTCTTGTTTTGATTTTGCTTTTCCGGCAGCAGATAATACAGTAAGGGCAATCGGTTGTGGTATGCCCATGCCCACCACACAAACCTGCTCGATATCTGTGTTGGCCAGAAGCCTCATTTCTATTGGAGCAGGAGCTACATATTTACCTTTATCTGTTTTGAACTGATCTTTAATCCTGCCAACTATTGTTAAATATCCTTGGCTATCAATCTCACCTTTATCCCCAGTTTTCAAATAGCCCTCTTCATCAAAAGCTTCAGCAGTAAGGCCTGGTTCTTTATAATATCCTTTCATATTACTATCGCTCTTCAATCGAAGCTCACCATCGGCTGCAATTTTTACCTGGCAGTTTTTAAAGGGCAAGCCTACTGTTCCAATTTTGTTTTTATCATGACGATTGAAGTGAGAGTAAATGCAATCTTCTGTCATTCCAATCGCCTGAAAAATTTCTATGCCAATAGAATTAAACCAATTTAATAAATCAATTGAGATGGGTGCGGCACCTGAATAAATATGAGTAGCCTGTCCAAGCCCTAATTTTTTGCGAATGCTCTTTTTAACAATTGAATTAATAATTGGAATGGATAAGAGCGTGCTTAGTTTTTTTTGAGGCATCTTCTCTAAGATCTTCTCGCGAAATTTTGCCCAGATGCGTGGGACAGCAAAAAATGTATTCGGTTGAGTCTCGAATAAATTCTTAGGGAACGTTTCCAATGTCTCGGCAAATGAAAATTCTCCACCGCTATAAATGCCGTACATCTCAATGCCCATCCGTTCAGCGATGTGGCTAATGGGGAGGTACGAAAAAACCCGAGGATGCATCGGTAAACCAAGTTCATTGATGGCAGCTGACACAACCCAATCAAAATTCCCGGCTGTGTGCATGACACCTTTGGGCATTCCGGTAGTGCCCGAAGTGTACATAATGGTCATCAAATCATCTTTTCCCCAATGATAGGTTTCAGTTACTGGTTTCTGAGATTGCAACATCTTCTCCCATGATTGACTTTCCTTTACATGATAAGCTTCAATACCAATTCGGATTACAGATGAAGGTATACCTTGTTGTTGTGAAGGGTATTCGTCTAGTTTACCAACCACGATCGCTTTCGCTCCACTATGTTCCAGAATTTGACGAATAGAGGGAGCCGTTAATGTAGCATATAGCGGAACTGAAATATGGCCCGTCATCATGATTGCTAAATCGGCAATAATCCAATGTGCACAATTTTTTGACAGCAAGGCGATGTTACTTTTCTCGGGAAGGTTCAACGCCTTAATTCCTGCTGCGATCTTCCGGGCTTCTTCTCCAGCTTGTCCGTAAGTCCATGTTTTCCATTGACCTGCAAAAGGCTGGCGAAGAAATGGGAGGTTGGAATTTTCCTTTTCCCAGTGAAGGAATTTTTCAAGAGTTGATGAGGTTGCCATAGATTAGGTTTTGATCACACTAGTTAGTGATAAATGACTAAAAAGAAAACAAAGAAATGGACTGACGGTAAAGAAAAGTTTGGCAAGTCGGGATCTGAAAATTACTTTTTAACCGCTTATTTCTACCTTCACGGCATGAGTCAGATTTCTAAAAAGCTTTTCCTTCTCGATGCTTACGCATTGATCTATCGCGCCCACTTTGCCTTCACTAAAAACCCAAGAATCAACTCCAAGGGACATAATACTTCTGTGCCGTTTGGTTTTACCAATACGTTATTGGAAGTGATCCAAAAACAAAAGCCAACCCACATTGGAATTGCATTTGATACTTCTGCTAAAACCTTCCGTGATGAAATATTTAAAGAATATAAGGCTAACCGGCAGGCAACTCCAGAAGACATAAAGACAGGTATACCAACAGTAAAAGACATTATTAGAGGATTCAACATTCCGATTCTCGAAATGGACGGCTTTGAAGCGGATGATATAATTGGAACGATGGCTTTGCATGCTTCGAAAAACGGATTTGATGTTTTTATGATGACGCCCGACAAGGATTTTGGCCAATTGGTAACGGATAAAGTCTTGTTATATAAACCAGCGTACATGGGCAACTCGGTGGACATCATGGGTCCCAAAGAAGTTTGCGAAAAATGGGACATCAGTAATGTGTCGCAAGTGATTGATATTCTCGGCTTGCAGGGAGATACATCTGATAATATACCAGGCATACCAGGCGTTGGACCAAAAACCGCTGCCGATTTGTTGAAACAATACGGCTCCGTTGAAAATATTATCGCACATGCTGGAGAGTTAAAAGGGAAACTTAAAGAGCGTGTAGAACAATTTGGCGATCAGGCGATCCTTTCAAAAAAACTGGCAACCATCATCACAGATGTTCCGGTGAAATGGAATGAAGAAGATTTAATTTATACCGGTCCGGATGCCGAAAAATTAAAACCAATATTGGAGGAGCTTGAGTTCAAGACCATGATGCCGCGCATTTTCAGTGTGGCTTCAGGTTCTGCTACTATTGTCGCTGCTGTAAATGCTCCGCCTAAAGCTGCGCAACTTTCGATGTTTGGTTCCTCGAATGAATCCGTGGTAGACGAAAGTGATAAGAAATCATTTGATCAATCTTCAGTTAGTTATCGAACAATTAAAGAAGATGAAATTAGGGACCTTGCAGAAAAACTAAAAAGTCAAAAGGAGTTTTCCCTGGAGGTCATTACCGATGAAGTGGAGACATTTGATTTTAAAATAACAAAACTTGTCTTTTCATTTTCGTTTGGGGATGCAGTGGTTGTTCCTGTTGAAAAGGACAGCGCAACTATCAAACTATTTGCCGATCTGTTCTCAGATGAACGAATTGGGAAAGTGGGACATAACATTAAAGGTTCCATTTTGGCATTAAAAAAATATGGAGTCAGCATGCGTGGGCAACTTTTCGATACCATGTTGGCCCATTACCTGATTGAACCGGAAGCTTCACATGATCTGGGAATTTTAGTCAACCAATATTTGAATTACCAATTGAAGGGTGGCTCAGGGGATGAAGTCACAACACTTTGCGAGCGAGTGGACCAAACGCTTCAGCTTAAAACTCATCTTCAAAGCGAGTTGGAAAAACGTGGCCACTTCCGCTTAATGCGTGAAGTAGAGATGCCACTAGTCTATGTCCTTGCTGCGATGGAGTTTGAAGGCGTAGCAATTGATGAAGAGGCATTGAAATGGATGTCAGAAGCATTAAAGAAAGACAGTGTGAAAGTTCAAAAAGAGATTTTTGATATAGCTGGGGCGGAGTTCAATATTGGTTCACCAAAACAATTGGGCGAGATTCTGTTCGACAAGATGAAACTTCTTGATAAGGCCAAGAAGACGAAGACAGGTCAGTATGCAACAGGCGAAGAGGTATTGGCAAAGTTGGCTGGAGAGCATGAGATAGCAAAAAAAATCCTCGATTATCGTGAATACGAAAAACTAAGATCAACGTATGTAGATGCGCTTCCAAGAATGGTCAGCAAAGATGATCATCGCATACATACTGATTATAGACAAGCTGTTGCTGCTACAGGCCGGTTGAGTTCCAATAATCCCAACCTTCAAAATATTCCTATCCGAACAGAGAAAGGTAGACAGATCCGAGGCGCATTCGTTCCTCGTGATACGAATTATCTTTTTATGTCTGCCGATTATTCGCAGATAGAGTTGCGCATAGCCGCTTCTTTTGCAAAAGACGCCACCATGATTGAAGCGTTCCGAACTGGTCGTGATATTCACACTACGACCGCTGCAAAAGTTTTCAAAGTCGAGTTAGATAAAGTAACGCCAGACATGAGGCGCAAGGCAAAAGAAGTAAACTTTGGAATTTTGTATGGGAGCACTGCCTTTGGACTATCACAGAACCTCAACATTTCCCGAACTGAAGCTGCAGAAATTATTGAATCATACTTTAAAGAATTTGCTGCCATCAAACGGTACATGGATGACAGTATCAACTTAGCTCGGGAACATGAGTATGTAGAAACCATTTTAGGAAGGAGGAGATACTTACGTGATATCAATTCAAAAAATATTTCTACACGCGGTTTTGCTGAGCGCAATGCCATCAACGCTCCCATTCAGGGAAGTGCAGCTGATATTATTAAGATTGCTATGATCAGCATTCAGCGTTGGTTGGAACGAGAGAAGCTAAAAACCAAAATGATTATGCAGGTCCATGACGAATTGGTGTTTGATCTTCATGTAAATGAACAAGAAATTGTTAAGCCAAAGATCAAGGAACTTATGAAGACTGCTGTGATCCTTGATGTGCCTATGGAAGTTGAAGTGGGGATTGGTAAGAATTGGTTAGAGGCGCACTAATGCCGGTTATCTGTAACCAGTAAACAGTGATCGGTGGTAAAAGACCGATCACTGTCTACCGGATCACCGATTACTTTTTTGACCATGTCCCTTCCACCGCCCCTGGGCTTTTTTATGAAATTCAACCAAACGCTGTAGCTGCTCTTCTGTAAGGATAGGCTTTAGTTGAGCCTTTACAGAATCCAGTACTGCGCTCATTTGTGAATTGGAAGAGACTTCAATGGCTTCAATTTTTTGTGAGGCCCAATCGGTGATCGGTTTGATTTGCTCCGCTTGTACACTGTCGGGTTTTACAATGCGATAGATTGTGCCGGCAAACCATTCTTTTTTGCCCTCGTTGCTCATCTCGTGTCCACCCCGGCCATGTCGTCTCCCTTCATACTTGTGAAATAGACTGGGCACCAATAATCCAATGAGTATACCCACTATTAAAGTGGCGCAAAGAATGAGAATTGATTTGCTACGTTCGCTTGTCATAAATCAGTATTTAAAATTTCATTAAAGTCAAAAGAAACAATTTCTTCTGTTTGAGTTGTAGTGTCTTCCAATCCAAATAGAGATTGCAGATTTAGCTGGTCGGCAAACACAGCATTGAGCGCAAGTAAGGCTATAACAACTCCGACCATTGCTAATTGATATTTCTTAAAAAAGGCTATGATCTGACGATCAATCTGTATCCCTACATTCTGAATCTTCGCTACTATTTTTCTTGAAAAGTAAGGGCCAAAGGTGGTAGGCGTTTTTCTCAACAAAAGTTCTCTTACTTTTTTGTATTTAGCCAAATCAGTTGCTGTTCCTGAATTTTCCTTGAGCGCTTTCAACAGAAGTTCTTTTTCTTCGGCATTCATTGGCTCGTCAAAGGACCGGATGTATAAATCTTCTATTTGCTGTGGCGTCATGCTTTATAATGTTTAGCTAATACCAACTTTAATTTTTTCTGCGCTCTTGATAGTCGCGATAGCACTGTACCAAGCGGTATTCCTAAAATTTCTGCCGTCTCTTCTGTTGAATATCCTTCCATCATTCTAAGTGTTACCACGGATTGAAAGTCAATATCCAGGCGACTAATTTCATAGTGAATAATATCTTTCATGTCTGCGTTTTCATCTGGTATTTTCACCCAATGCCCATCTTCTATCGGCATGAAAAACATATTCCTTCTTTTCCTTCTCTTGATTTCATTTAGCGAGAGGTTGATGGCAATTCGGATCAGGTAGGTACTAACTGCCGACTCTCCTTTAAATTTATCAAGCGCTTCATAAAATCGAATAAACGCTTCCTGACCAACATCAACCGCCTCGGTTGTATCGCCCAAAATGGACTTCACAACTCCGGCCACTTTCCCCTCATGGCGATCGACCAGCTCTTTAAAAGCTGCCATATCGCCATTTGTGGAGGCGTTCACCAAATTTTCATCGCTTTCCTGATTCATTCCTGGTGATCGCTGTTTTGTTGTTTTCGAACATTAGACATTGGTAATTCCGCTTTTATTCCATGTGCCCTAGAAATATTTTAAATCGTTGATTCGAGTCTATTAATATAGGGATTAAGTCATGAAAGTGTCGAATGCCATCCACTGAAATAAAATATTTACTAGCGGGAATAATAGGCTATTTCACATTGTCTAATTGAAAAAACATACGTTATGAAAAAATTCGTCATTACACTTTCTTTCCTTTTCACCTTCCTGTTAGCCGGTAGTGCTCAGGCTTCCTTCGCGGATTCCCATCATAAAGGGAAAAATCATCACGGCCATAACTCATGCAGTAAGGGAGATCGACAACACAAGGGAATCAGGCTGTTTCATGGTCATCATCACCATGGGAAAAACCAAGTTCGATCGGCTTACGGCCATCATGGAGGCAAACCGGGAGAAAAAAATTCCCATGAAAGCAAATAGAAGAATCTAAGCTACCTAATTATTTAAGCGGAAATTATTTTTGTTGCTTTCCGCTTATCTTCGCTACAGAATTTATAACCAAATCAATTATTACTTTAATGAAACTAACCGCCAGAAACACCCATCGTGATATCGCTTATTTTTATGTAGGACTCATTATTTCGTTTTCCTTGTCAGGTATTTTTCTCAATCACCGTCAATCCTGGCATCCCAGAAGATACTCGTATGATAAGAAAGAAATAAGTATTCCGGTTCCAGCCAGTAAGGAAGCAATTAATGATGAATACATTGCAAGTTTTACAAAAGAACAAGGTATAGCCGATGACCTCCGCAGATTTAGTGTAGACGAGTCGAATCTTAAAATCTCGTATGTAAGTCACGATGTACTAATTGACATAACCACAGGCAAAGGAAAAATAGAATCCTATCGTACCACGCCATTGCTTGGACAAATGACACAACTTCACCAGGACACCAGTAAGTGGTGGATTTACTATTCTGATATTTTCGGAGTAGGTATGCTCGTAATTGCCTTTACGGGAATGTTCATTGAGCGAGGTAAGAATAGCTTTCAGGGTAGAGGCTGGAAGCTGGCGTTGATAGGAATTATTTTCCCGTTGATTTTTCTCTTTCTGCTTACCTAAGGAATCCTTTATAAATCATTCGTCATCTAAAAACCCTATTATGAAAGAATTACAAAAGTCAGACATCAAACAGGAAGTATTTGATTTATATGATGCCTACGCGCACAATAGAATTGATCGCAGGCAATTTATGGAGAAGCTATCCACATATGCGGTCGGTGGAATAACGGTTGCTTCTCTTATGAGCTTTATGATGCCGAATTATAAAGACACGACTACTATTAAACAGAATGACCCTCGACTCAAAACAGATTATATCAATTATGAATCTCCAAAAGGTGGAGGCACCATTAAAGGACTTTTATCCAAACCGAGTGATGCAAAAAAGAAACTTCCTGGAATTGTTGTAGTTCATGAAAACCGTGGACTTAATCCCTACATCGAAGACACCGCCCGAAGAGCGGCTTTAGAAGGTTTTATTTCATTAGCTCCAGATGCGTTGACGCCACTCGGTGGCTATCCACGAAATGATGATGCGGGACGAGAGTTACAAAAAAAGCGTGATCGCCCCGGTATGCTCGAAGACTTTATTGCGGCTTATGAGTATTTAAAAAATCATCCAGACAGTACAGGTAAAGTAGGTGTTGTTGGGTTTTGCTTTGGTGGTTGGATCTCCAACATGATGGCTGTGAGGATTCCAACGTTATCGGCAGCCGTTCCTTTTTATGGTGGTCAGCCCACAAAAGAAGAGGTGGCACAAATCAAAGCTCCGCTTATGCTTCAATATGCGGGTCTGGATAAAGGCGTGAATGAAGGTTGGCCGGCTTATGAACAAGCTCTTATCGAAAACAAGGTTGAGTATAAAGCTTTTATCTATCCCGAAGTCAATCACGGATTTCATAACAACACGACTCCAAGGTATGATGAAGTGGCCGCAAATTTAGCCTGGTCGCGAACAATTGAATTTTTTAAAGAGAAACTTAAGAGCTAGCTACGAGCAGGTTCACAGAATCTCATAATTATTCAGTTTTGAAAAAATAGGCGTCTGACACCTTTGAGGTGTCGTGACGCCTCATTTCAAATAAAATTTTCAATCAATGAGAGGACTCCATAATAAGACAGAGGATGCGAAAGTATTATGAACCGATCTTTTCTTTTTGTAATTCATTCATAAAGTCCACACAATATTCAAAGCCAGCTTTATAGGAATTTTTTTCAACGTTGCTATAAAGCAATCGCAAGGCAAAGAGGCGTGACAAAAACTTAAGGTGATCACGACAGAAATTAATGAACACAGGCACAAAGAAGCCGTTAAAAATATTGCAGAAGCGGGCTTAACAGATTATGTTGATGCACGTCTTGGAAATGCTCATGATCTGGTGAAACAACTTCCCGGTCCTTTTGATTTCTCAGATGCTGACAAAGATTGGTACAAGCAATACTTCCTTGACATCGATCCCAAACTAAAAGTGGGCGGTTGCTTTACCACTCATAATGTAACCGATGGATTATCTAAAGATGATTTTTTGAACTATGTGAAAGCTCATCCGAAGTATAAGACAACAATAGACCGTACAAGCCGGGCAGGAATTATGATTAGTTACATAACCAAATAATCGATTACGCATAGTATTCCGGTCACTTCCAAACCAACACTATCATTCCAACGAAAATGAGAGAGGCACCAATTAGTATTTTAGGTGTAGCAGGCTCTTTGAATAGAATAAAAGACAATACAAGTGTGATCACAATACTTGCTTTATCAATGGCGGCCACATACGATACAAGGCCATCTTTCATGGCGCGATAGTAAAAGATCCAGCTAATAGTAGTGGTGATGCCAGAACAGATCAGCAAAATAGTTTGCCTGGTAGTGAGTAAGGCAAGGTCTTTTGTTTTATCGGTTATTAAAACGAAGGCCGTGATCAATATAAAGATGGTTGTTGTGCGTATGCCAAGTCCTAGGTCTGCATTGATATTTTGGAGACCATACTTTGCCAATACAGAAGTTAATCCGGCAAAGAGCATAGAGATGATAGCGTAGAGTACCCAGGTTTCCATATTCTTTTTTTAAGTATCGCCAAGTGGTCTTAGTAAAGGTACGTATATCGCAATTCAATATTTAACAATTACTTCATGCCTCACAATTTAAATCTCTTACCTTCGTCCATTCAGGTTTAACAACAAACAGATCGATAAGATGAAAACGAAAATAGCACTAGTAACAGGTGGAAGCAGGGGATTAGGAAAAGATATGGCATTATCGCTGGCAAAGAAAGGAAATGACGTTATCCTAACCTATCACACACAGAAAGAGCAAGCAGAAAAAGTTGTAGCAGATATTGTTAATCTTGGTCGGAAAGCAGTTGCCCTTTCGTTTGATGCTTCAAACATTAAGGCCCTCGACAATTTTATTGACAGCGTGAAGGACGCATTGAAAAACAACTGGAGTGCAGATAAATTCGATTTTTTAATCAACAATGCCGGCACAGGAGCTACTATTCCCATTGCTCAAGTGACTGAGGAAAACTTTGATAACTTATTAAACATCCACTTCAAAGGAGTTTACTTTCTTTCGCAAAAATCATTTCCCTTGCTGAACGACAATGGTGGCATCATCAACATTTCTACTGGAACTACTCGTTTTAGTGTCCCCGGCTATTCCGTATATTCTTCCATGAAGGGAGCTGTCGAAATTTTCACCCGTCATTTGGCAAGAGAACTAGGTCCAAGAGGAATTCGCGCCAATATCGTTGCCCCTGGACCAGTCGAAACAGATTTTAATAATGCAGCTATTCGCAACAATCCACAGTCAAAAGCTTTTCTTTCAAGTCAAACGCCATTGGGCCGAGTCGGTCAGGCCGATGACATTGGAAGTGTTGTTGCTTTCTTATGTTCGGAGGATGCTAAATGGATAAACGGTCAACGGATAGAAGTTTCAGGTGGAATTAATTTGTAAGCAGTATTTCTACTTAGCTTGAGCAAATTCTTTCAAAAGGGTTTCCCGTTAAAGACTTACCTTGGTTAACGTAAAGAAGTTCCCAAAGCTAATTATGATAAGTATGGCTCATTCGGATTTCATAACACTGCCCGTAACCGAAATCGAATCCCGATTAATTCAGATATTAGTTAATCATGGTTTTTCGTATGCTCGGGCGACAGTCTGTACCGAAATCTTTATTGGAAATAGTCTCGATGGAGTTTATTCACATGGAGTAAACCGATTCATAAAATTCATTGGCTATATAAGGGATGGACATATACATCCGAATCATGAAGCCATTTGTAAACACAGTATCGGCAGCATTGAACAATGGGATGGCCAATCCGGGCCAGGACCAATCAATGCGTTGATAGCCACAGATCGGGTAATGGAGTTGGCTGCGAAGAATGGTATCGGTTGTGTAACGTTGGCCAACACCAATCACTGGATGCGTGGAGGCACTTATGGATGGCGCGCTGCCAAAAAAGGTTTTGTGTTTATCGGTTGGAGCAATACGATTGCCAACATGCCTGCATGGGGAGCAGTTGATAGTAGACTCGGGAATAATCCATTGGTCATCGCAGTACCTTATCAAAGCGAAGCAATTGTGCTGGATATGGCTATGTCTCAGTATTCGTATGGGGCGTTAGAAGTTGCGCAATTAAAAAATGAAAAACTTTCTGTCCCCGGAGGATATGATGAGCATGGAGAGTTATCTTACGATCCGGCCGCTATCAAAAAATCGTGGAGAGCATTACCGATTGGTTATTGGAAAGGTGCAGGGCTTTCATTGTTGCTGGATATTTTAGCTACGCTTCTATCTGGCGGACTTTCTGTTTCAGAAATTTCAAAAGACAACATCGAGTCAAAACTTTCGCAAGTCTTTATTGCGATTGACATTTCAAAGCTTCACAATTTTAAAAGCATTGCTTCCACGATTGATCAGATACTGGAAGATTACAAACAATCCATTCCGGAAACGAAAGGTAAAGGCATTCGCTACCCCGGAGAAAACATTTTGAAGATCAGAGCTGAAAATTTAGAACAGGGTATTCCAGTTTATAAGAGTACTTGGGAAGACATACAAAAACTATAGTAGTAATTCGATCAATAAATAAGTTCCTGCACTAGTAAAAATGTAGGACTTTTTTAGTTAAAACTTAACCCTCACCGTTCCAAAAATATTTCTTCCTGGCGCGTTGATACCAGAAGCAAATGTTCTGTATTGCAGGTCGAGGATATTATCAATGCCAGCTTGCACGGTAAATGTTTTATTAATGTCATACCCAGTTCTTAAATTGATGGTATACCACGAAGGCATGCCGTCTGACGTGGCGTATTGTAAGTTGTCTTCACCGCTTGAACTATACTGGCTCAAATATTTCCACCCGCTAAAGTTTGAAAAGAGTTCAGATTTAAATTTTGTGGTGTTAAACTGAATTCCGATACGACCAAAAATCGGAGGGATGTGATCCAATGGTGTGTCGGGGCCACTCTCGTTTTTTACACTACCATGTGTATAGTTATAGGAAGCCGTAATAACAAGTTGCTCTGATAGATCAGCTCTCACAGTTCCGTTAAACCCATACAAGATAGCTTTATTTACATTTTGACTGGAAACTACATTGGCAGGAAACCCTCCAAAACTGATTTGTGATTGACCATTGAAGGTAGTAGGCTTAGTGGCAATAGCATCATAGAAGTTAGTAGCAAAAGCAACACCTTCGATGCGTAATTTATCACCAAAGAACTTAGTCACGCTTAAGTCTGCGTTGATTGTCTTTTCAGGTTTAAGTTCAGGATTTGGTATTACTAGTGTCCCGGGCTTAGTGGAGGTACCAGCTACCGATTCAAACACTTTTGACATGTCATCAATATTTGGCGCTCGGTAACCTGTGCTTGCCATCATTGAAATCTTCCAACTAGATGGAGTGTAGATGATACCCAGGTTTCCACTTCCTACGAGGTTGTTCTGGTTAACATCATCAAAAGGAAATGGGAAGAAAGTTTTGTCAATGAAGGTTGAATTTAAGAAACTGCCGCCCATGCGCAGACCATCCGTTAATGTCCATAGATTGTTGATTTGAAGAGTATGGCTTGCAAAAGCGGCCATTGAATTCATCGTATTATCCCCATCTGGGTATCGTGTGTTTTGTGGACTTTCAGCTCCGGTGACAATATTTGTCACATGAGCAGTTGATGTTAGCGAATTGAATTGACCATCAACACCATATCTCAGATTGTTTTTGCCAATTGTTTTATTAAAGTCAACAGTTAGCCCCCATACTTTGATATGTTCGTTTCTGTCATTCCTGTTATTGCTGTTGAATCTTCTGTCATGTCGGCTTTCTTCAACATCCTGATAACTTATTGTAGCAGACATCGCATCCGCTAAAGCGCCAATATCAGTTACTGATAAATTATACGAACCCATTAACCGTTTCTGCGGACCGTAATACCATTCTCCAAAGCGTAACCCCGTCCCTGAAGGATCTGTTAAACGATCGTATCGTGGAACATCTGCCGAATTTGAGTATTGAAGATTTACCAAGTGTTTTACACGTGCAGTGGAAGAAAAAAGAAATTTTTGCAAAACATCGTATTGCTTAAATCCACTTGAGACTTGTATGAAAGGATCATTGTTTGCGACCAAAACATCAGATGTGTTGTCATCGGCACGTTTTGCGTATTGCGCCCTAACCCCAAATTGTTCGCCATATGCTTTATTTGTTTTTTCGCCCATTCTTAAATCTCCAAAATCACTGAACGTAAACGAAGTAAGCGAAGCAAACTTTTGACCGCCCAAATTCACATCAAAGTGGCCTGTCTTTTCTTTATTCACACTTCCATTTCGAAAGAAGGTATTGCCTTTTGTATTCAGTGATCCATTTATTGAAAGTTCAGGATTGCGCGTAAAGAAATGAATTACCCCTCCAAGCGCATCGCTGCCGTAAATAGTAGAAGAGGGACCGAGTAAAATTTCCGCACGATCCAAAATATTGTTGTCCATCGAGATGATATTTTGTAGATGACCAGCGCGATAGATGGCATTGTTCATCCGAACACCATCGACTACCAATAAGACGCGACTGGCTTCAAAGCCGCGAAGGATAGGACTGCCACCACCTTGTTGGCTTTTTTGCATAGCCACAATACCTGAGTTGCTAATGAGGTCTGCGGAATTTTGAGCATTTAAATTTCGGATAGTGGAAGGGCCGATAACTTTTATTTGTTGCGCAACCGTTCTGCGTTGTTCACGAATGCGGTTTGCAGAGATCACCACCTCCTCCAGATAGGAAGTTCTGGTTGTATCAGTTGAGTTGTCTTCCTTCTCCGCGTATTGGGCAGATGCAAAGACAGAATATCCTAATAGGATTATTGTAACTAATGATTTCATAACTAGTTTAAGAGTTAAAAAAATAGGATGTACTCTGTTTCTTAAGAATTACAGAGCGCTTTTGAATCTTAATGATAGCTAGCCTCGAGGAGGAGGTGTATTTAAAGAAGTTACGAAGGAGTTGTCACCAATAAGGTAATTTGTGTGATGACTTAAATCGCAAGTAGAAGACTTTTCAAAAACTATATGAGTAGGAAGAATAAAATGTAATAAATTAAATTGAAAAAGTGAAGAAGAGGCCTGCTTTGAATCTTGCGTTGACTTTCTTAGCACTTCATCAAGTAATGAAAGAAGGTTGTCTTCTGATTGATCATGCAGGCAATAAACAATTACCCTTTCTTTTTTTATTTCGACACGTGCAATATCATACATTTTCTCGTTTACTTCAATTTCATCGTCACCTCTTAGCGATTGGCGATATAATGCTGCCGAAAGATGAAGTACATCAAGCTGACTAGCGGGCAACTTTTTTAATTTACTTCGCATCTCCTGATGAATTTGCATTTGACGGACTATAAAATAGCAATAGAAACCTGTCAGATGCAGTAAGAACAAGGAAAGGATGGTAATGGAAAAGAGTTTTTTCACAGCGGTAATGCCGAAATTTAGTGAAAAGAAACTCACAGAGGGAGATATTACAAGAAAGGCAGAATTGAAATTTGATCGCAAATTTTGATAAAAACTCTCTTACTCTTTTTGATTTAAAAAGAAGCCTTTGGTCGTACCAATTTTTTATCCAGCCAATGAAGTAGCAGAACAAAACCGGCACCGAAAATAAAAAGTCCAGGATAGCCCGATACGAATTTTAAAGCGCCAAAGCTTATCTTAAAATTAGTAAGCAGAATAGTAAAAATGGTGGCAATTGAAAAGAGAGAAATACCAACACCAAACCACAAGAAATCAGTTGAGGATTCTCTTTTTGCCTGGATTTTCTGAACGACCTTGTCGGCAAAATTGATTGGCAATTGGAATGAAGGCTCTTGATTTAAAACATCAAATACTTTTTTATAAGCATAGCCGTCAATGCCCTCAACAAATGAACCTTCCTTGTCTATTTTATTTTGTAATTCCTCGTCTTTCATTGTCATAGCCATTCTTCTTTGCCAAGATACTTCTTTAGGTTTTCTTTTACCAGTGCCCGAGCCCGGAAAAGATAATTTTTAACAGTGCCTTCTGGCATCCCAGTCGCTATCCCTATTTCGGGATAACTCATTCCATCCAGGTGATATAAAGTTAAGACTGCTTTATATTGAATAGGAAGAAAGGAAATAAATTTCATAACCAATTCATCCATATCTTCATCAGCCAGGTTATCTTCTGGGTTACCTGCTGCAATGAAATGAGCGGTAAAACTTTCTTCATCTGGTATATCGCTGACTTTTATTTTCCTTTTCCTCAAATGATTTACTGCGTGACGATAAGCAATGGTAGCAATCCAGGTAGATAAGCGCGATTGAAAATTAAACTCACTTATTTTTCCATGGACTTTTAAGAATACATCCTGGCACAGCTCTTCACGATCCTCCGCATTATCAATTAGACGTCCAACCATGTGAGACACAAGTCTTTCATGTTGTTTGATCAACAACCTGAAAGCCTGCGTATCCCCACTTGTAACACGCGCGACTAAGGCCTGATCATCCGTCATTTTTGGGTTAGACACAGCTTTTAATAGGGATGTTGCAGGAATCTAGTTAAAAAATTCATGGTATACTTATCGGATGAAATTGGTAATACGCTTTGGCGCTCTTACAAAATATCTATTTCTGATAAAATTTTCACCCGACCTGCAACATTCTGTTCCAACTTGCTGTCTCACGCCACAAAACTAAAAACCATCTCTTATATGAATACAAATGAATTATTAATGCCTGTTTCGATATTGGGCAGCTTAGGTGCAGCAGTTTATTTCTTTGCAAAAGTGATGACAGACTACATCTTGAAAAAGAAAATGATCGATAAAGGATTTGTAAATGACGAAACGCAAGCCATTTTTAAGCAACATGTTTCATCTGCAACTAATAAATATTCCTCTTTAAAGTGGGGACTGATCACATTCTTTGCAGGGCTCTCCCTGATCCTTATGGAATATATTCCATTCGATTCTTATTCTCCACTTCCTTACGGTCTGTTTGCTGTATCCGTTTCGGTAGGTTTTTTGATTTATTATTTTCTGGTGAAACAGCAAGAAAGCAATAACAAATAGTCGAGTTAATCGTCTTTGACGCACACGGTCGTTTACATTTCACTAAC
This sequence comes from Bacteroidia bacterium, assembly GCA_031384515.1. Lineage (GTDB taxonomy): Bacteria > Bacteroidota > Bacteroidia > Cytophagales > Cyclobacteriaceae > ELB16-189. The sequence continues at coordinate 66,101 of JANNAQ010000004.1, read as the reverse complement.
TTCTTAAAGTAATGTTCAAGAATTACATCAAAACTGCTTTACGTAGTTTGTTGAGGCACCGCTTTTTCTCATTCATCAATATATTCGGCCTTTCGGTTGCCATGGCATTGTCGATGGTGATCATTATGTTGGTAGCAGACCAAATGACATATGATCAATATAATTCAAAACGAGATCGGGTGTTTCGTATCAATAGCATTCCTATTGGATCGAAAGGCGAAACGTGGTCCGAAACGGCCACTACTACACTACCGCTCAAACAGGAATTGCTCGAAAATTATGTGGGTGTAGAAAAGGCTGTCCGAATCATGCGGGGATTTGGCAATATGTGGCTGGAACTTGAGCAGAATGTGAACATACCTGTTGCGGGATATTTTGCTGATCCTGAGATCTTGGATGTATTCGAATATGAACTGGAATACGGCAATTCAGAAACGGCTTTGGTAGAGCCTTATTCGGTTGTGCTAACAAAAAAGGCCGCAAAGAAATTGTTTCGGCAGGAGAACCCAATTGGGGAAACATTTAAAGTCGGAGATCAGGGCCCATACAAGGTCACCGGAATTTTAAAGGATAATAACCATAAATCTCATATTGTATTTGATGCGCTTGCAAGTTTAAGTACGGTTAGAAGTTTAGAGGCACAATTGAAGCGTGGTAAAAACCTTGATAACTGGTATAACTATACCTCCGGATGGGTTTATGTATTACTAGAAAGAACCAAAACGCCTGAGGATATTCAAGAGAGCCTATTAGCTATTGAGAAAAAACATTTTGCAGTACTTCCCAACCCAGATACCCAACAAAAAGTAAAATATAATCTTCAGCCCATGATGAGTATCACGCCAGGGGCGTTTATAAATAATCCTATTGGACCGTTCTTGCCTTGGATATTTGTCTACTTCTTTATCGGACTGGCTGGAGTGGTGCTGCTTACCTCATGTTTCAACTTCACTAATTTATCTATAGCGCGGTCGCTTACTCGCGCACGTGAAATTGGTGTTCGCAAGGTTACAGGTGCAATGCGCTGGCAGATTTTCATACAATTTCTTTCGGAGTCTGTACTGGTAGCGCTTCTCGCTCTGGTGGGGGCAGTGATTTTATTGATCACGCTCAAGCCTTTGATGGTAGAGTTGAGCTTTGCCCGCTTAATGAAGTGGGATTTGGAAGCCAACTATTTGGTGTTTGCTTTGTTTTTGGTGTTTGCAATTTCCGTAGGAATACTGGCTGGATTTTTTCCTGCGGTAGTGCTTAGCGGATTTCAGCCTGTGAAGGTATTGAAGGGATTAAACACGATGCGCTTGTTTTCAGGTATGCGATTGCGTAAAACTTTATTGGTAACGCAGTTTACTTTTTCACTGATCTTTATTCTTTCAGCCGTGGTAGTTTTTAACCAATTGCAACTTTTTTTAAGGGCTGATTATGGGTTTACTATGGAAAATAAATTGGTGGTCGCCTTAAGCAACACATCACCCGAAGTTCTCAAAACCGAGTTATTAAAGTATAGCAATATTGAAAACGTGGCTGCTGTATCGCATGTGTTAGCAGCGGGTTCTAGTTACGGGGAAAGATATAAGCGATCGCTTGATGAAAAGGAGTGGACGGATCTAAATTATTTTTCAACGGACGAAGACTACCTTAAAAACCTTGAAATTTCTTTGGTAACAGGAAAATACTTTTCATCCGAGAACGGAGCCTCTAATAAAAACTTTATCGTTTTAAATGAAACAGCAGTGAAAGCATTTCATTTTAAATCACCCCAAGATGCCATCGGTCAAGAGATTATCCTGCAAACTGATTCTTCCCGCAAACAAATCATTGGCGTTGTGAAGGATTATAACCACCAAATGCTGACGGATAAGTTAGAAGTGCTTGCTTTAATTTATAACCCTAAAGAATATCAACTCTTGCAGGTGAAATATTCAGGCACCTATGAAGAGGCTGGTAAAAGTGTCGAAGAGGCATGGTCAAAGGTTAATCCTTCTTTAAAAGTAGACTATAAAGACTTTTATGCTGAAGTGCACAAAATATATGACATATTCTTTGGTGATCTGGTGAGTATATTAAGTGTGATTGCGTTCCTGGCCATAACGATTTCTTGCCTGGGCTTGTTGGGGATGGCTACCTATGCCACGGAAACGCGCCTAAAAGAAATCTCTATTCGAAAAGTGTTGGGTAGCAGTGACGGAGCAATTATATATCTGTTGTCAAAGGGATTTGTATCGATGTTACTTATTGCCATTGTGATTGCAGTACCAGCAGCTTACTTTATCAACAACTTATGGTTGGAGAAATTGGCTTATCATGTTTCTGTTGACGTGCTCACAGTGGCGATAGGCGTTATCACCCTTGTTGTCTTTGGTATTGCAACAATTGGCTCTCAGGCCTGGCGCGCCATTTATGTCAAGCCGGTTGAAAACTTAAAGAGCGAATAGTCAAATCTCAGAAAAAGCCTCAGAAAGAAATCTGAAAACGAGTAAAATCGTATCTTCGCATAATAACTATCGATATGAGGAAATATATTTTTGCTCTTAGCCTTTTGTGGGCATGTTCAACTGAATCTGAACAAGCTCTTTTATCCCCACAGGAATTTCAGAAGAAATTAAGCGAGACACCGGATGCCATCCTTCTGGATGTTCGCAGGCCAGAAGAGATTGCTATCGAGCGGATTGAGAATTCTGTAAATATTGTTTTTGATGACAGTTTTGGGGCAAAGCTGGATGACCTTGAGCAGAAGCCACTTTTTGTGTATTGTGCTTCGGGTAAAAGAAGTGCAAAGGCCGCAGGTATCCTTTTGGAAAAGGGATATAAGAACGTATATACATTGGATGGAGGCCTTGGAGCATGGAAAGAGGCTGGCCTTACTCTGGACCAAACACAAAAGTGAAGATCACTTTAACTGTTCAAGGTTGTCTCCCTTCTAACTAGAAATGAATAAAGTAGTCATCGCTGCACTTATCCTTTGTTTAGGATGCACCAGTCCAAGTCAAAAGGTTGAAATGCGTGATGACTTATTCACGGAAGGAGAAACGCTTGGCAAGGTAAGCAAGCGCCTGGAGGAAGCATCTGGTTTAGTGGCAAGCGCAAATAATTTGGGATACTATTGGTCACATAATGATAATGGACATCCTGCTGAGATATTTCTTATCGATACTAATGCTGACATTAAGTTGACGTGCAGGTTAAACAATCTCAAAAATCGCGATTGGGAAGACATAGCGATTGGTGCCGGACCAATAGAAGGAGTGACCTATGTTTATGTAGGCGATATTGGTGATAATAGGGCTGAATTTCCCGTAAAATATATCTACAGATTTGAAGAACCGATATTTACCAATCAGACTGACCTTCTCATTTCAGATTATGATACCCTGATTATTAAACTTCCTGATGGATTCAGGGACACGGAAGCCCTTACGATTGATCCAATTTCTGATGATATGATATTGGTTTCGAAGCGTGAAGACTCGGTAAGAGTATATAAGATTAATTATAAAGATCAGCAAGACACATTGTTGGCCAACCGAATAGCTATTCTGCCACTTCACAATATTAATGCAGCAGACATTTCTGTGAATGGCAGCGAAGTTCTTATGAAAGACTACGATAGAATTTATTATTGGAAAAGAGAGAAGAATGAATCCATAGCTGAGTTGCTGGACAAAAAACCAATTCGTTTACCCTACCAGAATGGGCCACAAGATGAAGCAATTGCCTGGAAAAGAGATGGCTCTGGGTTTTTTACGTTAGGTGAAACAGTTAAGGGCGATGGTGGAAAACTGGTCTTACACGAGAGGAAATAATAATTAGGATTGACGCTGAATTAAATCCCTCGTAAAGGCGACTAGAACATCTTTGCTTTCACTTGATTTTATTGAATCTAAATAGGAGAAACCTTTCGAGAAATACTGTTCAATTTTCTTTTCAGTTAACTCAGGAATTCCAAGAGAGTCATAAATCATCGTGACTGATTTTACTTTTTCCAGCTTATTAAATTTCTTAACAGAAAGCCATTTCACTAGCTCTTCTTTCTTTTTTCCTTTCCCCTTTTCCAACGCTTTTATAAGAAGAAAAGTTTTTTTATTAGCAAGGATATCACCACCAACCTGTTTCCCAAATTTCTTTTTGTCAGCGTATACATCCAGTAGATCATCTTTGAGTTGAAATCCTATTCCAATATTCACTCCAAATTCTTTCAGCGCATAACGCTCTTCTTCGGGGGCGTCAGCCAGTAGTGCACCTAGCTCTAAACTAAAGCCAAGAAGTACGGCAGTCTTTAACCGTATCATATCTATGTATTGGGATTCAGTAACTTTTGATTTTGTTTCAAATTCCATGTCCCATTGCTGACCTTCGCAAACCTCAGCCGCGCACGTGTTAAATATTTTTAAAACGGCTTTCAGTTTTTTTTCATCCAGCGTTAAGAACAAGTCGTAAACCCTTACAAGCATTACATCACCAGAAAGGATGGCCGTATTGACATTCCACTTTTCATGGACAGTTGCTTTACCTCTTCGCAAAGGAGCTTTGTCCATAATGTCGTCATGCAAAAGAGAAAAATTATGAAATGCTTCAACTGCAGTGGCATAAGAAACGATTTTATTTGTGTCACTTTTATACAGCGAGTAAGAAAGCAGGGTCAATAGTGGGCGCAATCTCTTTCCTCCCAACCCCATAATGTAGCGGATGGGTTCGTAAAGAGATTTTGGCTCGGAACCGAATTTTTGCTTTTTTATTTCAGCCTCGATAAGCTTTAGGTGATGGTCAATCATTGTCAGTATCAGCTGTAGTTACAAAAGTCAGGTCTATCATTCTTCGATCTACATCGGTCTTCTTCACGCGCACTTTTACTTCATCACCCAAGCGATAAATCTTTTTTCTTCTTCTTCCAATTATTCGATAGTTCTTTTCGTCAAATTCGTAGTAGTCATCCTTCATGTCGGCAAGGCGCGCCATGCCTTCGCATTTAGTTTCCACTATTTCCACAAAAACACCAAAGTCGGTAACACCAGTGATAATGCCATTGTATACCTTGTCTTCGGCCATGCTCATAAATTCTACCTGCTTGTACTTGATAGAAGCTCGCTCGGCATCAGCAGCGCGCTTTTCTCGCTCGGAGGAGTGAACGCATTTGTCTTCGTACTCTTTCTTGTTAACAGATTTGCCGTTATCCAAATAATGCTGTAGCAGCCTGTGCACCATCATATCCGGATACCTACGAATAGGTGATGTGAAGTGTGTGTAATGATCAAACGCTAAACCAAAATGCCCCTTCGCTTCTGTTGTATACTTGGCTTTTGCCATGGCACGCACGGCCAGTGACTGCAATACGTTTTGTTCCGGCTTGCCTTCAATTTCATCCATCAATTTATTTAATGAACGCGAAACGGCTGCATCTTCAATTTGTAATTTATGACCAAACTGCTTAGCAAACTCAGAAAAAGTCTGAAGCTTTTCCGGATTGGGTAGATCGTGTGTGCGGTAAACAAACGTATCTTTTTCTTCTCCTTTTTTATGTTTGAAGATGAATGTAGCAACACCCTTGTTGGCTAACAACATGAACTCTTCAATAAGCTTATGAGCATCTTTTCTAACTTTTGGGATGACCGAAAGTGGCTTTCCTTTTGAGTCCAGCTTGAACTTTACTTCTGTGGTTTCAAAATTTACTGCTCCTTTTTTGAATCGTTCTTTTCTTAGTATATGGTGGAGATCATTTAAGATTTTTAATTCTTCTGCAAATTTTCCTTTACCGAACTCAATTACTTCCTGCGCTTGTTCGTAACTAAATCGGTGGCCAGAATGAATGATAGTTCTACCGTACCACTCCTTACTTACCTTTCCTTTGCCGTCCATCTCAAAGACTGCCGCGAACGTAAGTTTATCTTCATTAGGTCGGAGTGAACACAAGCCATTCGATAGTCGCTCAGGCAACATGGGCACTGTGCGATCGACCAGGTAAACGGAAGTAGCGCGATCAAATGCATCTTCATCTAATACATTTCCTGGCTTTACATAGTGTGTTACATCGGCTATGTGAACTCCAATTTCAAAAAGCCCGTTGTCAAGTTTTTTGAAAGAGAGGGCATCATCAAAGTCTTTAGCATCTTCGGGGTCAATGGTGAAAGTCAACACATCACGAAAGTCCCAACGCTTTTTAATTTCTTCTTTGGTAATTTCTTCTGGGATTTTTTCAGATTCTTTCAATACATTTTCAGGAAAGCGAAAAGGAAGATCGAATTCTGCCATGATGGAATGTATCTCAGCTTCATTTTCTCCACTCTTCCCTAGAATCTCGATGACTTTGGCCTCTGGACTTTTATCTCCATCAGCCCACTTAGTTACTTCGAACAATACTTTGTCATTTGTCTTAGCTCCATGCAGGTTTTCAGTATGAATGAAAAAATCTTGATATACTTTTTTAAAGTCGGGAACCACAAATCCGAAATTTCTGGACAATTCAATTTTTCCAACAAATCGCGATCGACTGCGTTTTATTATCTCCACCACTTTTCCTTCGGGACTTTCTCCTGTTTTTCTCCCCGAAAGTTCTACAGCTACAGTATCTCCATGTAAAGCAGAACCTAAATCCTGTGTGCGAATGTAAATGTCCTTCTTGCCTTCTTCTCCTGTTGCCACATAGGCAAATCGTGGATTTACATGATCCACAATTCCGGTAACGGATTTTGTTTTGCTTGAACTTTTATACTGGCCACTGCTTAGTTGCTCAACTGCGCCTTCTTCTTGAAGCGACTCTAAAATCTTATAGAGGTCTTCGATCAGTGATTTTTTCTTCAGTCCAAGTTTTTTTACAAGCTGCTGCGCACTGTAGGCTTTGCCACTCATTTCTTCCAGCAGTGTCATGAGGGAGTTATACATTCCTCCTTGTTCTTTTTTAACACGCTTGTCTTTTTCTTTTTTAAATTTCTTTTTACTCATTGCGAAATATTTATTTTTTCTGGATCCATGCGATTGCCCCAAAAAGTCAACAATTCAACCTGATTATCCCGAAGACGATAGAATAGACTTATTGGCTTTACAACAAGACATCGGAAAGCATCTTGCTCGGGTAGGTATGTAAATATTTTGGGATGTTTGGAAATTAAACGAAGAACTTCTTCAACCCTATCAATAAAATCATTGGCTTCTTTCTTTTTCCCGGCTTTTAATAAATGCAGAATATTATTTTCAAAAGACTCTTTTGATTGGGGTGACCAAATGATAGAATAGTTCATCGATCTTTCGGGAACCTGAGCCGAATCTCATTCATGACTTGCTCATGAGGAATTCCTTTGCCTTCATCCAATTGTTTCGTTGCTTTGGTAATTGATTCCTTAACATGCAAAGGCAAATCATCTTTCCGATTGATTGAATCAGAAAAAACTACTTCATTGATCATATCGTGCAACTCTTTTAGTAGTTCTGGATTTTCAATAGTTGCAATTTTATGCTGAATCTCCTCTATCAATGCTGTTCTTTCCATACCCCCTGAAATCAATTCCTAAATTTACGAATAAATTAGTTTGCTTGTACAATATTTCCTTCTGGGATAATATCCATTCCCTTCATCTTCAAATATAATTGGGCAATGGCGATTACATCACTCATGCAGTATTCAGAGATTTTTTTCAAATCTTTTTCTTGATAATAAACAGAATTGACTTTAGATCCATCCATCACTCCTTTGCTAGAGGGGATATTAAAAATTGCGGTCAACAGATCAAGGGAAGTATAATGTTTGTAGTCCCCAAATTTCCACATCTCCATGGTATCCAGGTGGGGTACTTCCCAAGATTTCTTTCCTGCCAGGTTGAGCATGTTTGGTAATGCTATCCCATTGATCAACATCCTACGACTTAGATAAGGAAAGTCAAACTCTTTTCCATTGTGCGCACAAAGTTTGGTATTGGCATCTTGCTTTTCTAGCATTGCTTTGAAATCAGTCAACATTTTTTGCTCGTCATGATCGGCAAAGTATTTTAACCGAAGGCATAATTCTCCCTGTTCATTTTCAAAATATTTGCCAATGGCCACCACAATGATTTTTCCAAACTCTGCATAAATTCCTGCCCGTTCATGAAAAAGATCTTCATCAGTTTGATCATCCTGTCTTTTTAGAAAAGTGGCTTTCCTAGCCCATTGCGTTTTCAGGCGTTCGCTTAGCTTCTCATATTTTTCAACACAGCCAACGGTTTCGATGTCCAGAAAGAGAATGTCTTTGAGTAATGTATTCATACTACAAGATAATAAAATGCGATAGAATAATTATCTCACTTGAGCTAAATTAATACAACTGGATGAATGGCCTATCCATCGTTAAGCTAGAATATATCAGGAGTGTAAAATGCCTTCTTTTTCGATCTCTTTAATAAACGTGAGATTCTCTTCACAGATTGTATCAGGTACAAAGACAAATCGCTTGTCGTGAATCTGACGGTCGACATAGTAGCTCACCCAGTACTCATTATTTAAGTGAAACACATTGGATTCAATTGGCTCAATCACCACTGATTCATTAGCTGGAACAGTTTCTAGAAAATGTCTAAGGGTGGACGTCTTCTGTTGTACTCCTTCCTTTTCACCATATCCTTTGCTTACCACTAAAGTCGTTTCAATTGGAAAGTTATTGTTGTTGATCAAGTACACTTTCCACTCATTCTGTTGCAGGATATTCTTTTCGCGCACAACAGCAAGAGTCACATTTTTCACTTCTGGTATTTCGATGTCTTTCTTCATGCTGGTTCGTTCAATACAAAGTTAGGCCGGATTCTTTGATACTTGAAATAAACCCGTGATTTGTAAAAAATTTAATTGTTTTAGATTTTAACCTAATAAAATTTTCAGGGTTTGCTTATCTTGTAGCATGGACAAAAGAACCTTTCTTAAAAGCACTGCAGCACTTGGCCTAGGTGGCCTAGCCCCGCTTGATGCGCTCAGTAATTGGATTGATCAATACTCGAATTTTTCGGCTCTTGAATTGGCTGAAGATGAAACTTTTTGGGAGGGTGTTAGAAAAGGTTATCGGTTAAAGCCCGATTATATCAATCTTGAAAACGGATACTATTGTTTTCTTCCGCAGGAAACTTTGGAGAGCTACATCTCACATATCCGGGAAGTAAATTACCAGGGCTCGTATTACATGCGTACCGTACAATGGGATAACAAAAAAAAGATGGCGGCTAAGTTGGCAGAAGTGGCAGGCTGCTCTGCAGATGAATTGATTATTACCCGCAATACAACAGAGTCGCTTGACTTAGTTATCGGTGGCTTTGATTGGAAAGCCGGAGATGAAGCCGTGATGGCAGAACAAGACTACGGCTCCATGATAGACATGTTCAAGCAAGTAGCAAAGCGCTATGGAGTTGTTAATAAAATGGTTTCTGTTACCAATCATCCAACTTCTGATGAAGAGATTGTGAATTTGTATGCAAGCGCCATTACGCCTAGAACTAGATTATTAATGATGTCTCACATGATTAATATCACAGGGCATATCCTTCCCATTAGGAAAATTTGTGATATGGCTCATAGCAAGGGTGTTCAGGTCTTAGTAGATGGAGCTCATGCATTTGCTCATATTAAATATTCTATTTCTGAACTAAACTGTGATTATTATGGAACGAGCCTACACAAGTGGTTGAGTGTTCCCTTGGGGGCCGGTTTTCTTTACGTAAATAAAAAGAACACAGGAAAGATTTGGCCGTTGTTTGGAGATGAAGGTAGAAAGGAAGACGATGTATTGAGGCTGAACCATATTGGCACGCACCCAGTTGGAACTGATCTGGCCATTGCAAATGCCATTGACTATTATCTGAAGATTGGTGCTGACCGAAAAGAGGCCCGCTTGCGGTATATTCAAAACTACTGGACCAGTAAGGTTAGACCAATGAAGCACATCATTCTTAACACACCTGTTGACCCAAAGCTTTCATGTGGCATAGCCAATGTGGGTGTCCAAGGCATGAAGCCAGCGGATTTAGCAAAGACACTAATGGATAAATATAAAATCTGGACCGTTGCTATTGATGGTGCTAATGTCCACGGTTGTCGCATTACACCAAATATTTATACGACACCTAAAGAGTTGGATGTGTTTGTGAAGGCTTTGAGCGAGTTAGGTTAAGCTATTTTTTAAACGCTTCTGACATAACTTTCTCGGCAAATTTACCTTGGGGAGTGAAATCAATATCTGCCATTCTCCTCGGCCCATGGGGATACCATTTCCAGAAATAGACACCCTCCAGCCAATTCTTATCCCAAGCAGTATTAAAAAATGCTTTGTAGCAATTCGCCTGCGCTTCGAATGATATTTTAGTCGTCCCATTTTCTTCTGGCCAGGTCCAGGGCTCTATGCCTGCTTTCGCATCGCTGCGATAGCCAATTTCTGTAAACAGAACAGGCTTATAAAACTTTTTATGGACGCGCTCAATAGAAGCCAAAGGTGTATTCCATCCTTTTTGTAATTCATCTAATGGATGACTTTCATTTTGAGTCAAGGGAAAGTAGGCCTGAATTCCAATGTAATCCAACTCGTCCCAAAATTTAACTTGTTCATATTCTTCATGAAAGTTAGAGGCATACGTCAGTTTGCCTTTATAAACCGTTCTGATTTTTTTTATAACTGCCCGCCATTCTTTTTCTTTTTTAATAGTCTTGTGCAGCTCTGTACCAATGCAAAAAATTTCAATTTTGTTTTTTTCTGCAAGTTTGGCATAATGCAAAATGAAATTCTCATAATTCCTAAACCAGGTTTGCCAGGCACTATCACTTTTCATTTCTATATCACCAGGCCAGCCTTTGCTCACCCACAAATGTGGCTTAAGCAAGGTTTTGATTCCAGACTTTCGTGCAAGTTCTGTTGTTTTGGAAATCCCTTCATCAGACTCTCCCCACCAGATCTTATCAAACAAAAAATTAGTTTGAATGGTTGATTGTTTGGCATCGCGCTGCCATCCAAAAGGAGTTTGAGAAATCCAGTTTACGTTGCATGTAACCAAGGCAGCAATCTCCTTTTCAGTAACAATCTCTTTTCCGCCTACCCAGCAAACTCCTTTTTGCTTTACGCCTGATGTAACAGGATTAGCTGAAGGGGATAAGAATCCAATCAGGATAATCAAACTGGCTGGAAGAACGATTTTCAAAAAAAGGCTCATTAAGAATTAAATTGGAGCATTTGTCATCCCAAAGAGTGAAACTATGTTATTTTTCAAAACAAGCTTTACTGCATTCATGTCTTGTCTAGCGCCTAACTCTTTTTCTAGGGAAGTAACTTCTTTGTCATCAATCCCACAAGGAACAATGTGCTTGAAATAGCTTAGATCTACATTCACATTAAAGGCCAATCCATGCAACGATACCCATCGACTCATTTTGACACCTAGCGCACAAATTTTTCTTGACGTATGTAAATCCTCATCGCCAATCCACACTCCTGTCAATCCTTTTATTCTTATCGACTCAACATTAAATTCTTTGAGCGTTTGAATAACAGCCTCTTCCAAGAGCCTCATGTATTGATGAATATCGGTAAAAAAATTTTCTAGGTCAAGAATCGGATATACAACAATCTGTCCTGGGCCATGATATGTTATGTCACCACCTCTGTTGATCTGGTAATAGTTTGCTTGGATAGTGTGGAGTTCTTCTTTCTTGATTAACAGATTATCCTCGTCTCCACTTTTACCTAATGTATAGACATGCGGATGTTCACAGAAAATGAGATAGTTGTGCGTTAACTGTTGTTCGTCATTCGGAAGACTTCTGTTTTCCGCTTTGACAGTAAGAACTTGATTAAATAGATCAGTCTGATAGTCCCAGGCTTTTTGGTAATCGATTAAACCTAGATCAATGAACTTTGTGTCTTTATTTTGTTTAAAGTTCATCTCAAGTTTGGTCTCAATTATTTTGTTTTTTCAAATTCTTCTTTCACATGATCAACAGCTTCTTCTAGGTCTGGGTCCACCTGATTTTCTTTCGCGAGGTAATAGGAGATCCAATCTGTCAGATGAATGAGATAATAGTATTGCTCAAGGAGTGATGCGCCCTCTGCAACAATATCAATGATGGGATGAGATCGTTTTTCAAAATGTTCCCGGCAAATTTCCATTCGCTTTTCAACGCGTTCATGATCATGGTCCGAATACAAATAGACTACCTGGGCTTGTCCTAGAATATTTTCTGGAAAGCGCCATCCCTCAATCTCATTGTGATTCAATTCTGGGAAGGTATTTACGTGAGCCATTTGTTTAGCATTCTCATTCAATTGATTTTGGAAACGAGTAGCCATCGGATGCAATCTTCCGTCACAATAAATGATAGGCAATTTCCCTTTTAATTTTTTGGCGATCAATTCAGCTTCCGCCTGAATGGCCTTTTCTCCGCGATCCAGATATTCAATTGCATTTTCTGTTTCCTTGATGAATGCGGCCCCAATCAAATTCGTGTGATAGAGCGCATATAGCAGGGATACCATCATGTATCCTAACATGGCTCGTGGGCTCTTAGCTGCTGCAGGTATTTGAATGTAAAACAAATTATATTCTTTCGCCAACTCTAGCATTTTACCACCGGAGGTAATGCAAATAATGTGGGCACGTTTTAACATGGCCTTTTGGATGGTCGACAGCGTTTCTTCACTATTACCCCCAAACGAGCATGCAATAAAAAGTGTATGCGGACTTACAAACTGCGGAATGTTGTATCCTTTAGAAACAGAAATCGGGATAGGTACTCTGCCGAAGGTTAGCGATTCAACCAGATTTGCTCCGATGCCCGATCCGCCCATGCCTGTGATCAAGATATTGCGGATGTCGCTTCCCGGGCGTACTAAATCGACAGATTGCCCTAACTTAAGGGCGTGCGCCAGGTGTAAGGTAAAGCCTTCAATCAGTTTCTTCATTGTGCTAAATTAAATATCTTGGGTGGAGCATTCTCTTTGTCAGTTCAGATAAAGTCATCACAAACAGGTAAATAAATCTCAGCTTAAAAGTACCACATTCTTATGAGCGATAAAATAAAAAAAGGAAAGGAGGGAGAAGAGTTCGCGGCTAATTATTTAGTTGAAAAGGGATATGAGGTACTTGAACGAAATTATCGCCATAAGCGATCAGAGATTGATTTAATCGTAAAGAAAAACAACTGGCTCATTTTTGTCGAAGTAAAGTTTCGGACCTCCGATGCCTTTGGATACCCTGAGGATTTTGTGGACTATAAAAAGTCAAAAAATATTGTGGACGGAGCTGAGCAATATACCTTCGATAAAAATTGGCAGGGCAACGTGCGATATGATATTATAGCCATCCGCAACATTCAGGGTCAATTGGAAATCAAGCATATTGAAGATGCTTTCTATTGAATCAATTAGGCCAACTAAAGACTCTATCTTACTGTGTATAACTCTTTCCCCTTTTCATTCCACTCTTTCCGGATGAATGGCTTCAATTCCTTGTCGTAAGGTTCTTTGGGATAGCTAATGATTTTCTTGCGCTTACCATTGGGATAGTTTTCAATCCAATCATTCACTTTTTGATCCCATTTATATTCTCCTTGCACCGCGACTGTTCCGTTTTCATGAAGTAGATAATAGTATCCCTCGCGTTCGCCATATTCAATAGGTATGATCTCTTTTGCTTTCTTGCGTTCGACAGGATCATAATATGTGACAAGTGATTCCTTTGGCCAGCCTTTGTAATACTTCTCTTTGTCTTCCACTAAATCCTGGCGATCATACTTCATCCACCGACCATGTTTGGTGCCTTTGTAATAGATTCCTTCTTCTAGAAGAGTTTCACCCTGCATCTTTTTATAGGGACCATGCAGCAGAACACCTTTGGCAGGGTCGAAGGAGGATGTTCTGCGTATTTCTCTTCGGGTAAAATCATACCAATAAATATCACGTGCAAAGCTGCTGGGCTTATCTGGCTTTCTTAAATAGTAAAAAAGTTCAACTGTGATTCTATCTCCATAACCTTTTCTCGTAAAACCCTTTTTCGTTTTGATACCATAGTAAACTTTCTTTTTTGGCTTCTTTTTTTTGGATACTATAGGCTCATCGATTTTCTCGTCTAGTTCAAGCAGACTAAACGGCTTATCCGTGTCAAATGTAAATTGACCTTCCTGAATTCTCGGCTCAACGCCTTGGGCCAAAAGCAGGGCAGGAGCTAAGAAACAAATGAGAGAAAGGTATTTTTTCATGTAGAGATAAAACGAAATTAGGCAAAAAATATTTTGACTTGTCAAAACTTTACTTAATTTTGATCGTTGATATATCAATTAATATGGCCACTGACGAAAAACTAGAAGATGTTTTGTATTACCTAATTGATAAGACCAATAAGGTGGCACGAAAGTATTCTCAAGATGCATTTGTAAAAGCTGGCTTTGATGTCACTGTTGACCAATGGCTCGTCTTAAAGAAGATAGCAGACACTGAACAAATTAATCAGGTAGAACTAGCAGCTTCACTTTTTAAAGACACAGCATCCATTACCAGAATTCTTCAGTTGTTAGCTAAGAAGAAGCTCGTTAGGAAGGAGTTCAAAGAAAGTGACAGGAGAAATTTATTATTAAGCCTTACAAGTAAGGGCGAACAATTCTATAAGCAATTGCTTCCGCTGGTACGAGCGATGCGTATTCAAGGTGTTTACGATTTTAACGAAGTGGAAAGGGAACAAATCAAGCGACTGCTCATAAGAATGATTAGGAATCTGGAATAGAAAAAAATTTATACTAATGATTGATATATCAATTAAAATAGCATTTATCATGCTTGTTAACTTAATGGCCACTTATTCCCATCCGCAACCAGCACTATCAACCGTGGCTCCTTTCAAGTCAATTGAAGTGAATGGAATGACCTTTCTATGGATGTTTAATGGTGGGTTATTACGTTGTGAGGCTTCTGCGCCAACTACAGGCTGGGTGGCGGTTGGATTTAATACACAGAATGAGTTGCGTGGAACAAACCTAATCATGGGCGCAATTGAACAGGAGTTTTTGAAAATGGATGACCAGTACATTGTGAAACCGGGTGATCACAGAAGTGTTATTCAACTTGGTGGATCGGAGGGGCTAACCAAGCGGGGCGGGAAAGAGGAAGACGGGATTACCACCATTTCATTTTCGCTTCCCCAATTAGCTAATGACAAATTTCATCATAATCTGATACAAGGAGTAGAATATTATGTGCTGCTGGCCTTTAGCCGGGAAGATGATTTTAAACATCATTCGATCATGAGAACAACAATTAAACTTAAATTATAACCCTTAACTCAAATTTTATGAAAAGCAATTTAATCACATTGATCTTTGCATTGCTTTGTAGTATTGGCTATTCGCAGACACCAAAAGAAAAAGCAGCAGTTGAATCTGCCATTAGAAGATTTGGAGAGTTAGCCGACCGTCAAGACGATCAATCGTTGGCTCTTTTATTAGACGATAATTTTCGATTGGTAATGAATCAAATGTTTGGAAGCGTAGAGGCTATGATCATGACCAAGCAAATGTATTTGGATAAAATTAAGAAGAAAGAATTTGGTGGTGAAAAACGTGAAGTGACGATAGACCAAGTGGTTGTAGTAGGAAAAAATGCCAGCGCTACAGCATCGTTCAAAGGTTCAAAGATGACGTTTGTTTCGCTCATTCATTTAATACAGGACAAAACAGGAAATTGGAAAATGGTGAATGATATGCCTACTGTTTTGTAAATCCAATTAAAGAGTCGTGTGATTTAGAGATGAACTTCACACGACTTTTTACAACACTAGTTGCGTCAGTCAAAGAACTTGTGGTTATTCGCAGCCAAGTTTAACTAGACAGAACGAATAGGCAATGATCATTAAAAAACTGGCCGCGCCCCTTATTAACGATAAGCTACTTCAGCAGGCAGAGCATTGCTACATTGCCACGGCTAACATGTCTGAAGAAGGATTTGACTTTATAAGAAGCAGGATCCCTACAAAAACCAAAATGGATATTGTTACAGGAACAACCAGTAACACGTCTCCTGAATTGCTTAAGAGAATATGGAAGCATTATCAAGGACGGATAAACCTCTGCTTCTATTCCAGAAATGTCCTACATGCTAATGTTTATGTGTTCGACCTGCCCTACAGAAAGTCTGTTGCATTTGTCGGCTCAGGCAGCTGTACCCTTGAAGGCTTGAAAGATCATGAGGAAATTTTTTATAAGATTACCGATCCAAAGGAAATTGAATCGGTGATGTCTTGGTTCACTAGCTATTTTGAATTTTCGGACCCATTGACGGAAAAATTCATTGAAGAATATGAGGTGTTGGTAAATAAAAATCGCGCCCCTCTTTAGAAGGAACGCGACCCAAAACTTTTGAACCCAAAAGATTAACCTACCAACTCAACACTTCTTCTAATGAAGCTTGTCAAATCTGCACCGGTTAACATATTTTGAGAAAGTAATGCCAGGTCATAGGCTTGTTTTGCCAGTTTGCCTTTTTGTTCATCTGTTTCAGCTTTGATAATTTTTTGTACAATCGGATGGTTGCCATTGATCGCCACATTGTAGTTATCAGGCATATTACCCATGAAGGCCATACCACCACCACCGCCTGTGCGCGCCATGTCTTTCATTCTTCGCATCCACTCACTCATAGTAATGGTAACTGGAAGATCATCTGGCGAAAGAGGCTCAATTGCCAGTGTCATTGCTTTATTGTTGATAGCCTTTTCAAAAACAGATTTAACACTTTCCTCTTCCTCTTTGCTGAGAATGCTCTCCATCTTTTCATCTTTCACAATCAGCTTATCAATGGTTTCGCTATCTACCCGCTTTAGTTGAGTTGTCTCCAACTTCTGTTCTAAATTACCAATGAAGTGGCTGTCCAAAACTCCATTCATGAGCAATACATCATATCCTTTGGTCTTAGCGGATTGAATGAATGAGTCTTGCTTTCCAGCATCAGTAGTGTACACATACACCAACTGCTTGTCTTTGTCCGTTTGAGTTGCTTTTACTTTCTCCTTGTATTCATCAAGGGTGAAGTATTGAGATTCTGTATTCTTCAGCAAGGCAAAATCTTTTGCTTTTTCATTAAACTTTTCATCGCTGATGATGCCATACTTCACAAAGATCCCAATGTCATCCCATTTCTTTTCAAAATCGGGACGATCCTTCTTAAACATGTCCTGGAGTTTATCAGCGACTTTTTTGGTGATGTGCTGACTGATCTTTTTCACATTGGAATCGCTTTGCAGATAGCTACGCGAAACGTTGAGTGGAATATCTGGAGAGTCCAGCACTCCATGTAACAGCATTAAGAAATCAGGCACAACGTCTTTTACCTCATCCGTGATAAAGACTTGACGAGAGTAAAGCTGAATTTTATTTTTCTGTACTTCAAAGTCATTCTTCACTTTCGGAAAGTAGAGAATTCCGGTAAGACTAAACGGATAATCAACATTCAGGTGAATCCAGAATAGAGGATCTTCAGTGAAAGGATAAAGCTCTTTATAGAACTTAAGGTAATCTTCGTCAGTAAGTTCTTTTGGTGATTTGGTCCAAAGTGGCTCGGTGTTGTTTATGATGCGATCAACCGTGTTAGACTTGTATTTAGGTTTGTCATCCTTATCAACACCATCTTCTACCTGCTCTTCTTTGGTACCAAATTTAATTTCTACCGGAAGAAACTTGCAGTATTTTTCAAGAATGCCCTTCAAACGAAACTCTTCTAAAAATTCTTCAGAGTCTTCGTTAACATGAAGTATTACATCCGTTCCACGTGTTTCTTTTTTACCAGCAGATAATTCGAATTCAGTAGATCCATCGCACTCCCACTTGGCGGCCTCACTTCCTTCTGCAAAAGATTTGGAGATCACTTCTACATTGGAAGCAATCATGAAGGCTGAATAAAAACCTAATCCAAATTTTCCAATGATGTCTTTGCCATCCATTTTGTCTTTGAATTTTTCGACAAACTCGGTGGCTCCTGAAAACGCAATTTGGTTGATGTATTTTTTGATCTCCTCACCTGTCATCCCAACACCCTTATCACTAACGGTAATGGTCTTTTTCTTTTTATCGAAGCTCACTTCGATTTTGGTATCGCCAAGTTCGCCCTGAAATTCGCCCATCGAGGCAAGTTTCTTTAGCTTTTGAGTGGCATCTACCGCATTGCTCACAAGTTCTCTCAAGAAAATTTCATGATCAGAATACAGGAATTTTTTAATGATTGGGAAGATGTTCTCGGTGTGGATAGAGATAGATCCTTTTTCTTTAACGACTGCCATATGTTGTAATTTTTTCTGGTTTAACGATATTAAGGAGGGATATAAACGAAAATCCCTGCACAACGCAGGGATTTCAAAAGTTGTTCCAAAATGGTGTAAGTGACAGGATGTCAGAAGCTCTGCGTCCATTTCTTGGTTTTTGTAATGAATGCCCCTGTCAGATGTTTAACAGCGATGGATCGTACTATGTCTCTGGCGGCCCCTTTCAAGTTGCAGCACTCCAAAATCTTCAACCAAGCCAACCACTTCCGGTAGGTGTAAAGCATGTAAACGCTGCATTATTAGCATCCGACTGTCGGGCAATTGCAAGTAAAAAGGATTTTATATATAATGCAGACAGGACGTGGAGACTTAAATATAGGGTATCGATTTTTGATGGCCCATTTGCCGGACCTGGTAATGCCAAAGCAATCACCAAATCATATAGAAAAAAGAATGGGCGATGGAGGAAACATATTTCCTGGGTTGCGGCTCAGGTCTACGGCAATGTTGTCGCAGGAGATTGCACCGGTGGAACAAATGTTCAAGGTGCGTATGAATCGAAGAGAAGGAAAAAAGTTAAATCAAAAGTTTCAGTAACAGGAGCAAAAGCAATATCAGGCGGAATATCATCCTACCACTGGCACGAAAAAGTAGGCTCCCTAACAGCATCACTAACTTGGTAAATAGTTAGATAGGGTATCAAATAGATACGCCACCGGTTTGTTGTGCCGGTGGTGTCTTTTAATCTTGTTGTAGACAGACCTGAAGGGAGGATTTTTTTCAATAGAACAGTTTTCAAAATTTAAAGCAAATGAGATTTTTTAGGCTAGTTCTTTTTTTTTCAGCACTTGTTTTTTCGGATGGCTCAAATGCTCAAACATTTCTTGGCCTATCGGCCAACTTCGGAAATCAAATGCGCTTCACCCCTGGTTCCGTAGGACTTAAAACACCTATATCGATTTCAGGCAGCATCATATTGAATGGCCAATATAAAATGAAAAACAATTGGGTTTTACAATACAGTATAGGTTTAGGCTCTTTGGCATATAATTTCAAAATAGTATCTATGGATACGTTGGCGGCTCCAGAAGCCTCTGTATTTTTAGACTACACCACTTTGTATGGAAGCTTCAACGGCTTGGTGGGTAGAGAAATTTCCATTCAGAAGAAAAAAATAATTATTGGAATAGGTGCGGGAGCCTCTTATTACCTCAGTTTGTTTGCCGGCACTTCCTACGGTATTTCGCAAGCAAATAGTAATTCATTAAAAAGAGTGTTTTATTCAGAGATGAATGGGGCAGGTAGTAAGCTGATTGGATTCGGAAAAATTTCAACACAAATGAGATTAAATAGACTGTTCTCGGTAGGGCTTGAATATTCCTACCACTTTAGCCCTGCTTTAGAAGGATTTTATGAGTTCTCCCATACAAAGGCGCCATCATCTGGAACAATCTCTCTTTATCAAAGAGAATTTAGTGTGGTGCTCCTGGTTAAAGTTTCAAAACGGTGACAGTAGAAAATATTCTGGGCATCAGCACATGTTCCAATCGATTCATCTGTCTGTAACAAAGATCACAGCAAAGGGCGGGGACTTAAAGTTATTCTGAGAAAATAGTTTAGACATCAATCCCCAGCCAATGCCGGTGCGCTTTTCTCCTGAGCCACTTCTATCTCTTCGCCATCGCGATTAAGAAACTTAAATTCTGTTATCGCCAAAGACGTATCTTTTATCAATGTGACCCACCGCTTGTATTTAAAATACCACCGCATTCGTTTTGAAATCAAGCCTGCTGTAAAGAAGGCATGCAGAAAAGGATGAAGCGCTAGCACTAAGTCTTTTTCATTTTGCTTAACAAGTAAATGATCGATATGAGTTTCTACTTGATCAGATACTAGAATAGAGGCAGTAATTTTTCCTGTTCCATTGCACGTTGGACAAGCTTCTTTAGTAGCAATGTTCATCTGCGGGCGCACACGCTCGCGGGTCACCTGCATCAATCCAAATTTTGATAGCGGCAATACCGTGTGTTTGGCACGGTCATTTGCGTCCATCTCATCTTTGATAATTTTGAAGATGGCCTTTTTGTTCTCCGCACTTCTCATGTCAATGAAGTCGATCACAATAATGCCACCCATATCCCTCAGGCGAAGTTGCCGGGCCACTTCTTTGGCGGCTTCCACGTTCACAGACATGGCGGTCGTCTCCTGATTTTCTTCGCGATTGGATTTGTTACCGCTGTTCACGTCAATCACGTGAAGTGCTTCGGTATGTTCAATGATGAGATAGCCTCCACCTTTTAAACTCACGGTCTGGCCAAAAACAGATTTGATCTGCTTCTCTATACCATAGTGTTCAAAGATTTTAGCTTTTCCGGTATATAACTTTACTATTTTTTCTTTCTCAGGTGCGATGTTCTGTATGTAAGCCCGAATCTCATCGTAAATCTTTTTGTCATCGACATGAATATTGTCGTATGATTCATTGAGCACATCGCGAAGAATGGATGATGTTTTACTAAGTTCTCCAATAACCTTGTCACGTGGGTTTGCATTGACCAACCGGGTCATTCCTTCTTCCCAGGTGCTAACTAGGTTGCGAAGATCTTTGTCCAGTTCGGCTACTTCCTTACCTTCTGCAACAGTGCGAATGATCACACCGAAGTTTTCGGGCTTGATGGACTGAATAAGACGCAGTAGTCTCTTGCGTTCTTCATTGCTCGTAATCTTTTTGGATACGTTGACGGACGTAGCGAACGGAACCAACACCAGGTATCGGCCTGGTATGGAAAGGTCGCAGGATAGTCGTGGCCCTTTTGTGGAGATCGGTTCTTTTACAACCTGTACCGGGAGAATCTGACCCCGTGTAAGCTGTTGGCCAATCTTGCCATGCTTATCGATGTCTTTTTCAAGTTGGAATTTATCCAACTTTCCTCCGGTGATCTTTTTCGCGCGAACAAGCTTGGTGAATTTTTGCAACGAGCTGAACTGCGGGCCGAGATCGAGGTAATGAAGGAATGCATCCTTTTCATACCCAATGTCGATAAAAGCTGCATTCAGCCCCTGAACCACTTTTTTAACAGTGCCCAGATAAATGTCACCAACTACAAACTTGCTTCCTTCCGCCTCCTGGTGAAATTCTACAAGTGATTTGTCCTTGAGAAGAGCTATCCGACTTCCTTCCTCTGTAGCGCTTATTATAAGTTCGTTACTCAAGGTGAATTTGGATAAAATGTTGAGACGCATTATGCGCCTTACTTTAATGAGAGTGTAGTAAAGACGCAAAATCTTGCGTCTCCACAAATACCCTACTTCTTCTTATGTCTGTTTTTTCTCAAACGCTTTTTGCGTTTGTGAGTAGCCATTTTGTGTTTCTTTCTTTTCTTTCCGCTTGGCATAATTTTTTAGTTTTTCCCTTTATTCTCCTGCCAGGGAGTTGTCCGCAAGGACAAGGGATGGTTGAACAATTTATTTTAAATCTTTCAGATAAGAGTCTGCTGTAGCTTGTACAGAAGGATCGTTATCCAACTTTTTTACTTTCTCGAATTGAGCTTTCGCTCTCGCTATATCTCCCGTGTTCATATAAGCAACTCCTAATAGAAGTTGTCCCTGTACATGATTTGGATTTACGGCCCCCAACTCCAATAATCTTTCAATGGCCTTATCATATTGCCCTGATTGAATAGACAACATACCCATATTAAATAAAGCCGCTTCGTTTTTAGGATCTTCAGCCAGTATTTCACGCAACATCATGATCCCTTGCATAGGAGAGCCAGAACTTAAGTAGGTCATGGCCACTTTAGCTTTTACGTCATGATTCTTCGGGTCTTTTTCAAGAACCTTACCAAAAAAATCGCGAGTTTTCTTTGCTAGTGCTTCACGCTTTTTGGGCTCCATGGCAAACGTATACGCTTCATAATAGCTGTTGCCAGCCTTCATAAAACTTTCCTGAGTGTTAAAGAACGTTGCTGCCTCTTCGGCAAACCAAGCAGCGCTATCAAATTGACCAGCACGGGTGTACAGGCTTGCCAAAGAGTCGGCAAAGATAGTATTTTTTTGATTTGGTGAATTACTTACATACTGAGCCCTCAACTCTTTGATGCTTTTGAGGATATCCTCAGAGGCTGAAGCGTGTGGTGTGGTCGAGTTTTCGGAGGAAGTTGCAGAAGACTCAGTCGCTAATTGGCTGTCATTTTCCACCACAGCTTTTGGCAATAAAAAGATGAGCCAAATGATGATGGCGCAGGCAACAATTAGAATGATTCGGGTCTTTAACATCAATTAGCTAATAAGTCGATTGGAGGAATCGGCTAATTTTTTTCAGCAAGCTGTTTTACCTTCTCGCTGTTCTTGATTTTGTTGATGAAAACTTTGGCCGGCTTGAAACTAGGAATGTAATGCTCCTCAATTACAATAGCTGTGTTGCGGGATATGTTTCGGGCAATTTTCTTTTTTCTTTTTTTATTAATAAAACTTCCAAATCCTCTTACATAAATGTTTTGGCCACTCGCCATAGAGGATTTGATGATGCTAAAAAAAGCTTCTACAGAAGCGGAAACATCGGCTTTGTCAATGCCTGTTTTGTCAGCGATTTGGTTGATAACGTCTGCTTTAGTCACGGTGATTTCGTTTTAAGGATATTAAATTCAGGTCGGCAAATTTAAGAGCAGAACCGTCAAACGCAAAATGAAATCTTTGATAATCAAAATTTTACCCATTAAAGTGGCAATAATATTGGTTGTCAAAGTTGGACACGATCGACATAAATATTATAAAACCATTAATTGACGGGAAATTGTAGGTTTGTTTAACAAAAAAATTCTGAAGGCTTGACCAAAAATAAAAAAAGAGAATTTCAACATTCTATAAACAAGGATGATAATTATAAAGTGAACCCCTCGGTTGAAAAGAAATTTTCTCAGAAACTTCTTTTTTGGTACAACGAAAACAAACGGAGCCTTCCCTGGCGCACCACAAAGGACCCTTACAAGATTTGGCTTTCTGAAATTATTTTACAGCAAACAAGAGTTGCCCAGGGCCTACCTTATTATCTGAAGTTTGTTGAACGATTTCCAACTGTTTTTTCTTTAGCGAAAGCTCAAGAACAGGAAGTCTTACGCCTTTGGCAAGGGCTAGGTTATTATTCTCGTGCCCGAAACTTGCATCACTGTGCAAAAGAAGTTGTGCGGGGATTTCAAGGTAAGTTCCCAGATAATTTTCATGATTTAAAGAAGTTGCGTGGTATTGGATCGTATACAGCAGCAGCAATCGCCTCCATTTCTTTTCTCGAAACGGTTGCCGTGGTGGACGGTAATGTGTTTCGCGTGTTATCAAGAGTGTTTGGCATCGATAAAGACATCTCTCATCCAAAGACAAAGGATTTCTTTTTTGAATTAGCCAATAAACTGATTTCCAAGGATCATCCCGATGAATTCAATCAGGCTATCATGGAGTTTGGCGCAACGCATTGCTTGCCTAAAAACCCGCTATGCTCTGAATGTATGTTTAAGAACCAATGCCTGGCGAAGGCAAGTGATTTACAAACGATTCTTCCGATTAAAACAAAAAAGCAAAAAATAAGGAAGCGCTATTTTTATTACTTCGTCTTCCGCCAAGGAAAAAAAATACTGATGCGAAAGAGAGGCGGAAACGACATCTGGCAAGGATTATTTGATTTTTATCTGATGGAATTCACTAAACCAATGAACATTGATAATGTATTGGCTGAACACATAGCTTTAAAAAAAATTAATTTAGGGAAGGTAAGCAAAACCTATAAGCATGTATTGTCCCATCAGCACCTGATGACGCGTTTTGTTTCGGTTAATTCGTTTGAGTTATCAGCCGAACAACTGAAAAAAGGTTTTAAGTATTATTCACCAAGTGAGATAAGAAAATTACCAAAGCCAGTTCTAATACTTCAATACCTGAAAGACGAGGGGATTGTAGAATAGAAGCCTTACTCAATTTACCAGAAAGAAATTTTTGTGCCCTCTGTGCAAGCTTTGTGATCTTCGTGGGTTAATTCATTTCATTTTTGATATTTTTGTGTATCATTAATATCAAGAAATCATTAAATCACTAAGTATATGTCGGGCGTAAACAAAGTAATACTAGTAGGCCGTTTAGGAAAAGATCCTGAAGTGCGCAATCTGGAAAATGGGGTAACAGTAGCAAACTTTAGTTTAGCCACCTCCGAAACCTATAAAGACAAAACTACAGGTGATAAAAAGGAGGTCACGGAATGGCACAACATTTCTTTGTGGCGAGGTCTCGCAGATGTTGCTGCCAAATATTTGCATAAGGGAGACATGGTGTACATTGAAGGCAAACTGCGCACTCGTTCATGGGAAAAAGAAGGAGTTACCCGTTATACTACCGAAATAATCGGAGACAATATGACTATGCTAAGCAGTAAGCCGGGTGGAACTGGTGGAAATTCTGAGTATCGCCCGTCTTCAACACAGCAATCAGGAGGTGGTTCCGACCGCCCGTCTCCAGATCCGTCTCCAGATGATCTTCCATTCTAACTTCAATTTTTGAGTGATGAATTTTTTATGGAAGGGATATTCATCATTCAAACTTATTATTGGTGTGAGCCTTGTTGTGATTTTGTTAGCGGTTGCCTCCTGCTCTAAATCATATCAGCCAAAGCCGAAGGGGTACAACAGATTTAACTTACCAGAGCCTAGCTACCAACTGCTGCCTGATACTTTCCCCTACCGTTTTGAATACTCCACCCATACCAAATTGCTGAAAGATACATCTGCTTACAGCGATCGCTTTTGGATTCAAATTCATTATCCCGAAATTAAAGCAAACATTCACGTTACCTACAAACCCATCAACAACAATCAACAGTTGTTGAAGGAATTTTTGAATGATGCCTATACACTTACAGCAAAACATCAGATTAAAGCCTATGCTATTGATGAAACATACACGCGCACACCCAGTGGCAAAACTGCTGTGATTGCGGAGTTGGATGGCGAAGTACCCAGCCAATTTCAATTTACCATGACAGATTCCACCAAAAATTTTTTGAGGGGCGCGCTCTATTTTGATACAAAAGTCCAGAATGATTCACTGCAGCCGGCCATTGAATACGTAAAAAAAGACATGATGCGGATGATCAATACGTTGGAGTGGAAAAACTGATTTGATAATTTGGTAATTGAAAATTACTTAGAGCGATTGAATCTTTTCGATAGAAATCCATGCTAACACTATGTATTATTTTACAAGCTGGAGGTCGCAGCAGAGGTGGCCTAACCATGCCATATGATAGTACGCAAGGAGTTGGGGCGGGATTATATTGGTTTTCAGGAGCTTTTTTACTGTTCATTGTCTTAGGAGTTTTAAAAGCTTTGTGGGATGATCGAAAATGGACAGGACGCAACTACTCATTACCGGACAGAAAAAGTAAAATAAGGAGAGATCATTAGGCCAAATTTTGCATTGCCATTTTTATTAACTTTGATTGACAAACCAAAAAATTCATGCTCTCTAAAGAAAAATTAATTCAAACCATTCGCGAGCTACCCGATTCATTTTCGGTTGACGATCTATTCGAACGGATTATTCTTTTGCAAAAGATTGAAATAGGAATGGAGCAGTCAAAATCCGGACAAGTACATACAACTCAAGAGGCGCGGGAGAAACTTAAAAAATGGCTGTTGAAGTAAAGTGGACAACCCTATCTCTCGAAGATATTGAAAACATAGCCAGCTTCATCGCCAAAGATTCTGAGCAATACGCCTTTATTCAAACTGAAAGGTTCTTCGAAAGAGTAAAAATATTAGAGAGCCATCCTGGCTTCGGAAAAATTGTCCCTGAGTTGGGTACAACATCTATCCGACAACTCCTTGAAGGAAATTATAGGATCATTTATCAAATCATCTCATCAAGCAAAATTGATATTTTAACAGTTCATCACAGAAGCAAGTTGCTTTCGAATAATCCTTTATTCGAAGAATAATTCACCTAATCGATGGCTTTCTTCGACACCTCAATCGAATTTCTTAAAGGCGTTGGCCCACAACGGGTGGCATTACTCCAGAAGGAGTTAAAGCTCTTTACGTTTGGAGATCTCATCCAATACTATCCCTTCCGTCATGAAGATCGCACTAAGTTTTACACGGTTAAAGAAGTAAATGAGTTAATGCCTTTCGTACAGATAAAAGGCAAAATCACCAACATGGGAATTGTGGGAGGTGGTTTTAAAAAACGACTTGTAGCATCTTTTACAGATGGCACTGGCGAACTTGAACTGGTCTGGTTTCAAGGCATCAACTGGACGCTGGAAAAAATAAAGCCAGGTATTGAATATGTTATTTTTGGAAAGCCTAATCGTTTTGGTAAATCACTTTCAATCGCACATCCGGAGATTGATTTGATAAGCACCAAAAGTGAGAAGGGTGGATTTTTGCAACCTGTTTATTCACTCACTGAAAAACTAAAGACTCGGCACATCGACAGTAAATTTATTTCAAAACTTCAACAGGAAATTTTACGGGCAGCACAGCCACACATTCGCGAAACATTGCCGGATAGTCTTTTGAGAAAAAATATCTTCCTGACAAAGAAAGCGGCACTGTTACACATACACTTTCCTCAAAGCCTTGAACTATTGGCGCAAGCTCAACATCGACTGAAGTTTGAAGAGTTGTTTTTCATTCAACTGCAACTGCTGAAACTAAAAATTGTGAGGCAGGAAAAGTTTAAAGGACAGATTTTTTCAGATATAGCTATCCTTACGTCTTTCTATAAAGATCATTTGCCATTCCCCCTTACCGAAGCTCAAAAGCGCGTAATCAGGGAAATTTATTCGGATATGAAGTCGGGCAAACAAATGAACCGCCTTTTGCAGGGCGATGTAGGCAGTGGAAAGACCATTGTGGCTTTCATCTGCATGTTGCTGGTGATTGGCAGCGATGCGCAGGCTGCCTTGATGGCGCCAACCGAAATTCTCGCACAACAACATTATAGTAGCTTAAAAAAATATGCCGACCGTGTAGGTGTTTCCATCGGGCTGCTCACAGGCTCCACTAAAAAAAGCGCACGAAAGATTTTGCATGAACAACTACAAAGCGGTGAATTAAAAATCTTAGTAGGCACACATGCACTAATCGAAGACGAAGTTCAGTTTCATAACCTCGGTCTTTCTGTAATAGATGAGCAACATCGGTTTGGTGTAGCTCAGCGGTCAAAGTTGTGGCAAAAAAATTCTGGACTGCATCCACATGTGTTGGTGATGACCGCCACTCCTATTCCGCGCACGCTGGCCATGACCTTGTATGGCGATCTGGAAATCTCCGTAATCGATGAATTGCCAAAAGGAAGAAAGCCCATTAAAACTTCTCATCGGTATGACTCGCACCGTTTGCAAGTAAATGGTTTTATAAAATTACAGGTGGAGGAAGGACGACAAGTTTATATTGTTTATCCCTTGATAGATGAAAGTGAGAAACTTGATCTCAAACATTTAATGGATGGTTATGAAAGTGTATCGCGTGCCTTCCCCGATTTGCCGATTAGCATTTTGCATGGCAAGATGAAACCAGAGGCAAAAGATTTTGAGATGGGACGTTTTGTAAGAGGCGAAACGAAAATCATGGTGGCCACCACGGTGATTGAAGTTGGCGTGGATGTACCTAATGCATCGGTTATGATCATTGAAAGTGCTGAGCGTTTTGGGTTATCACAACTTCATCAATTGCGAGGTAGGGTTGGCCGTGGTGCGGAACAATCCTATTGTATTTTAATAACTGATTATAAAATCAGTGCCGAATCCAAAGTGCGCATTGAAACCATGGTGCGCACCAACAACGGTTTTGAAATTGCTGAAACCGATCTTAAACTTCGTGGGCCGGGCGATTTAATTGGCACTCAACAAAGCGGGCTGCTGGATCTGGCCATTGCGGACTTAAGTAAAGACCAGGAGATCCTTCAAAAAGCCAGGGAAGAAGCTATTCATATTCTCGAAAAAGATCCGGAGCTTAACCTTGCGGAAAACAAAACCATTCGCACCCAGGTGGATTCGATTAAGAAGACAGCTGTCAATTGGAGTAGGATTAGTTAAGCCTCAGCAAAAGATGTGGAACAGCCATTTTAGCACCCCTACAATCCATGGAATTTGCTACCTTGAATCCATCCCAAGCTTATGAAGGTGCGTTATATTTTTATTTTACTCGTTGCGTATGCTACAGAATCGATAGCTCAAAAAGGCAGTTACTCGCTTTCCCATTTTAGCCCAGCACAGGAAAGGTCAGATTATCTGAGTTTCGATCTTAAACAAGACGAGCGTGGAATCATCTATATAGCGGGCAAGGAAGGAGTGGGAGAATTTGATGGCAGAAGATGGCGTCTTATTCGGACGCCAGGAGTTGCTTACACACTGACGAAGACATCAAGTAGCATTGTAGTTGGTGGAATTGATGGATTTGGTCAGGTTATTGAAGACCCAAAAAAAGGTTGGATTTACAAGGCTCTATCGCAAGAGCCAATCGCCAAAAATATTTTCGGTAGCCTTTCCCTTAAAGATTCTGTGTATTTGATTAATGAAAGTAAACTATTCATTCTCTCACCAACTAGTCCGGTTACAACAACCGCGATTAGCGCACGAGAGGGCATTGAACTATCTGGAATATTTGAGCTCCTGGGTAAGGTTTACATTGTCTCTATTGACAGTGGGTTGTTTGTTTTGGAAAAGAATGAGCTCGTCCCTTCAACTGTTTCAATCGCTGATAACCAAATCTTATTTGCCGAAAAATTCAGTGACTCTGAAAACTATCTGATCGGCACTGCCTCAAATCAGCTCTTTCTGTATGCAGGTGCTAAAGGGTTGTCTGAGATTAAGGTAAAAGATCAGGCCTATTTAAACAGCCATGTCTTGTCCGATGGAGTTTGGTTAAATGAGCAGGTGATAGCAGTTGGTACCCTAAGGGGAGGAGTAATGTTTATCAACTTGCATTCTGGAAATACCGAGGAAATTATTGACTATGATACCGGCCTTCCGGATAATGAGGTCTTCGCTCTTCTTTGTGATAAGCGTCAAGGCATATGGGTAGCTCATAGTTATGGGTATACGCGCATTGCCACCAATATTCCTTTTCGTTCATTTTCTCATTACAACGGCCTTAGTGGTAAACTACTTTGCGTACAATCTATTAATGGAAAACTTTATGCAGGCACCTCAGTAGGGCTTTTCATACTTACGCAACAGGAAGTTTATGACGAGGAAGTTTATTACGTGACTGTGAAAAGTAAACGCGTAAAAAAAACTCAGGAGACACAGGTAGTGGTTGAACAAACTAAACCCGAAGAAAGGCAACGGGCCAAACGAGGACTATTTGGGTTTTTAAAAAAGGAAAAACAGAAAAGTGAAAACTTGGATAAGGCTTCGTCCGGTCAGCCCATAGCATTAAATTCTCCCTCCAATGTTGCCGGTTCTTCTGAAGTAATGAAGCGTGAGAGAAGGACAGGGAAAGTCTTGCGGTCAGTCAGCTATGCCTATCAAAAGATCAATGGAATAGAAGGAAAGGTAACTCAATTATGGAACCTTGATGGGAAACTTCTTGCGGCAGGGCCGAGCGGCCTGTATGAAGTAAAGGGGGAATTGGCAAAAGTGATTTCGGATGACCCTATTCGTTCATTTACAGTTACCAAAGATAGATTGACCTTAGTGGCTTCCACGTATGACGATGAAGTCAAAACGTTCTCATCCACGGGCAAAGAGTGGAGTCAAACAAATTTGTTAGATACCCTTCACACATTTGTTAGTTTTCTCTTTGAAGACAAGCAACAAAATATCTGGCTTTGTGGACTTAACGCCATTTATAAAGCTGAGATAGATGAAGGTGAATTAGTAGATATCGTGGAAATACCCTTCTCAAATCCTTCCATGGCTGAAACATTTGGAATGGCAGCTGGCTCAGACGTGGTGGTGGTCATCGCTGGTAAGTTTTTGCGATTTGACTTAATCACCCAAAAATTTATTACCTATGACTCCTTAGGCGCTTCTGGCAAAAGCTTGGTATCGGGCAATCGGTTTTGGTATTTCGATGGACACAATTGGAGTTCTCCGGATCAAAAGCTGGGACAGAAATTCAATCTGAAGTGGCTCAACTTGTTCCCTGAACTGCGCTTCATCTCCCCGGATGATAAAAATGAAAGCTTGTGGGTAATCACAACATCAAATGAGCTTTACAAATTTACAAGTGACAGCGTGCTAGCCGATGTATATAGGTATCCTCTATTTCTAAAAGACGTGAGGAACCAGCAGGCGAAGCTCTCTTTTAGTTCACAAAAGGTTGAATTGAGTCAGGAATTGGGTGCCGTAACTTTTGAATTTATTCAGCCGGAATATTCAGGCTTGCAGACCACTGAATATCGGTATTGGGTAAAGGGCCTTCAAAAGGATTGGAGCCCCTGGTCAGTTGTAAACAATGAGTTAAACTTTCCTTATATACCAGTAGGTTCATATAAAATTTTAATTCAATCGAAAAATCTTTTTGGGCAAGTAGCAGAAATAGAACCTGTTAATTTTGAAGTTGTTCCGCCCTACTGGAAACGGGCATGGTTCTATGCGGCCGAAGTGGCTATTTTCAGTTTTCTGGTTATGCTTTCAATTCGGCTCAGCGTTATGAATGACCGGTATCGTTTTATTAGCAAGCTGCTTTCTTTGTTAACTATAATATTACTTATTCAACTTATTCAAACCTCAGTTTATTCGTTGATTAACATCACCAGTACCCCCGTAGTAGATTTTTTTATTCAGGTCAGTATTGCCCTTCTAGTGTTACCGCTCGAGTTCAGTTTGAGAAAAATAATGGACATGGCAGCTGATGGAAAATTTAGCCTGAGCAAACTAGTTGGTAGATCATAATGAATTATTGTTTTGGAATGCAATTGCAATTCCTAACTTTCTTAAATTAACTTTTTAACAGCTGTTCTTATGAAAAAAATAGCAATCGTACTTTCTCTATCGTTGATTTTATGGTCATGCACCAAAAAGGAGAAAACCTTATCCGAACAAAATCCTCCGGCAGAGGGCTTTGACCTCGAAAATTCAGATCCAGCCGCGCTTGAACTGGCGGATAGCATTATGCATGTAATGGGAGGCAGGGAAAGTTGGGACAAAACTCGGTTCATTTCCTGGAATTTCTTTGGAAGGCGCAACTTGATTTGGGATAAACATAATGGCCGTGTCCGGATAGAAAATCCAGGCGATAGTATTATCTACTTGACTAATATAAATACCGATCAGGGACGAGTCCAGATCAAAGGAGTAGAACTTACGGAGCCAGATTCATTAAGCAAGATGCTTAAGAAGGCAAAGAGCATTTGGATTAATGACTCGTATTGGCTCGTCATGCCATTTAAATTAAAGGATTCCGGAGTTACTCTAAAATATCTGGGTGAAGACACACTTAAAGGCAAAGAACTTTACAATGTCATGCAGCTAACCTTTAAGCAAGTGGGTGATACCCCGGATAATAAATACAAATTATATGTAGGTATCGATGAGAAACTAATTAAGTATTGGTCATTCTATTCCAATGCTTCATTGGACTCTGCTAATTGGACAAGGCCTTGGGATAATTACCAGAAGTACGGATCTATTTTACTCTCCGCAGACCGTTCCGATAATGGTGGCCCAAAAAATGTGAAGGTGGACGAGGTATTAGACGATAAAGTTTTTACGGAATTTTAGTTTTCAGTAGTTAATGGAATTAACAATAGAAGAAAGCACTAAACTAGTTACCTATGTTACTCAACCTCGAAACAGTTCCACATTTTTACAAAAACTATGTGAAGTTGATAGATGAAGGAGACATTCTTCAGGCGTTAAGAATTTCAGGACATCGAACACAAGAATTAATTCACTCGATACATCCGGATAAGACGGATTACCGGTATGCTGATAGTAAGTGGACCATTCGTGAATTGTTCTGTCACATGATTGATGCGGAATGGATTTTTGCTTATCGAGCCTTGCGTTTTGCACGCAATGATAAAACGCCATTGTCTGGGTGGGATGAAAACGCTTACGCTCCACATATGAATGTTGCAGGCAGAAGTTTGAAAAAACTTGCCGATGAAATGGGGCATTTAAGAACTTCCACTATTGATATGTTTGAGAGTTTCTCTCCAGAAATGTTGACTAGAAAAGGGATAGCAAACAATAACGAAATGTCAGTTGCGGTGCTTGGCTTTGTTATTGCCGGGCATGAGACCCATCATTGTAAAATTCTAACGGAACGTTATCTGAAGGAGAAGTAGGAATGAGGAGATTTATATTTTACTTCTTCGGTATTGTTTTTTCACTGACGGCCTGCTCTCCGGCTGTTTTTATAGAGAAGGAAATTTCAAGTACGGAAGAAAGGTTGCAGGATCACATGGGCTTTATGCTTTACGACCCTGTTTCGAAGAAAACGTTAGTCGAACATAAATCGGCACAGTACTTTACCCCGGCATCGAACACTAAAATTTTTACCTTTTATGCCGGCCTAAAATTATTGGGTGATTCAGTGCCCGCTATACATTATCAGATAAAGGATGACTCACTTATCTTCTGGGGATTGGGTGACCCTTCCCTCTTATATAAAAATGTGTTTCAAAACAATCGGGTTCTTTCCTTCCTTAAGAGCAGTAGTAAATCTTTATTTTTTTCCGGAATAAATTTTCAGACAGAACGTTTTGGCCTTGGGTGGGCTTGGGATGATTACAACTATGACTATTCACCTGAGCGGTCATCCTTTCCCATTTATGGTAACCTCGTATCTGTCTCAGAAAGCGACCAAAAAAAGCTTTCGGTTACACCAGAATATTTTCGCAATCTCGTTGTGAATGCACCTCAGAAAAAGCAGGAGAGCGAGGTCATTCGTGATGTGGGGTCAAATCAACTTACATTTTTCGCTGGCGATCAAAAAAGAATAAGAGATACGCTAGCAATTCCTTTTCATATAGATGACGAATTGACTGCTAAATTATTAAGTGACACACTAAAAAGAAGCGTAGTAAAAATCAATAAACCAATACCAGTTGATGCTTTACTTCTTAGAAGTTTACCAACCGATAGCTTGTATCGAATAATGATGCAAGACAGCAATAACTTTGTTGCCGAGCAAATCCTCTTGATGAGTGCTGCCATGCTGAGCGATACCCTTAAACCGGAAATAGCAATTGATTACATGACGAATAATTTTTTAGCAGATTCGCCTGATAAACTGATGTGGGTAGATGGCTCCGGTTTATCACGTTTTAATCTTTTTACACCGCGCAGTATAGTAGCACTCTGGGAGAAGATTGGTAATCAAATACCTAGGGAAAGACTTTTTAAGCTGTTGGCTGTAGGAGGTCAAAGCGGAACTATAAAAAACTCATACAAAGCTGATGTACCTTATATATATGGTAAGACAGGCACACTAAGCAACAATCATTCTCTGAGTGGATTCATTCTAACGAAGAAAGGAAAAACACTTATATTCAGTTGCATGAGTGCCAACTATGTAAAGCCAACATCTGAGGTTCGTAAAAGCATGGAGAAAATATTAGTGACAATTCGGGATAAATATTAAAATGCGAGTAATCTATAATTGATGCCGCTTATTATTTTGTAATTTTCAAACTAATTTTAGCTTTAGGTTCATGAAGAAACTCGTTTTTATTTTTATTGCATTTTTAAGTTGCCTGACAAAGCTTGCAGCCCAAACCCCCGATAGCCTAAGTATAAAGATTGGTCAAATGATTCTAATAGGCATGCCAAAAGCTGAGGTTGATCCTGTTGTTCTGGAAGAAGTCAGGCAGGGGAAGGCTGGCTCTATCATCTACTTTGAAAAAAATATTCCTAAGACTAATTCATTTGCAGAGTTCAAGAAAATGTCGTGGACATATCAGAATGCCTCACCTATTCCACTTTTTATTTCGATTGATCAGGAGGGCGGAAAAGTTAACCGGTTGAAAGAGAAATACGGGTTCCCAAGATCAATTACGGCCAAAGCAATGGGCAAGGACAAGATGTTAGACTCTGTACGGTTTTATGCGGGCTCCATTGCCGCTAATCTGGCTGGCCTTGGTATTAATGTAAACTTCGCGCCTTGTGTGGATCTGGCAGTCAATCCTGAGAACACAGTGATTGTAAAACCAGAAAGAGCATTTTCTTCGAATGAAGATTCTGTCGCCATTATGGCGATAGAATATATTAAGCAACACAGGAAGGTAGGTGTGATCACTACACTTAAACATTTCCCTGGCCATGGTAGTTCAAAAGAGGATACTCACTTTGGTGTAGCCGATGTAACAACTACATGGAATGAAAGAGAATTGAAACCCTATAAAATAATAATCGATTCTGGTTATGTTGATGCGGTGATGACTTCACACATAGTAAACAAGACGCTTGACAAAGCGGGTTTGCCAGGGACACTTTCCAAAGACATTCTGGATGGGATATTAAGGAAGAAACTTGGATTTAATGGAGTAGTTTTCTCGGATGACATGCAGATGCATGCCATTGCCAAAAATTATGGACTCGAAGAAACAATAAAGCTTGCTATAAATGCCGGTGTTGACATTATGTGCTTCTCCAATAATATCTCTGGCAGCGAACAACGCACGGTAACTAAAGTCCACGAAATCATTCGCAAATTTGTGGAAAGCGGAGAGATAAGTAAAGCAAGAATTGATGAATCATTTAAGAGAATTATGAACCTGAAGTACAAACTCAATCATAATGTGGATGATACATATAGGAATGATATAGCTGTTGCTAACCAGAGAGCACTTATGGCAGAGCAACAAGCCCGTAAGGCGATGGAATACAGTGAAGCACATCTAAAGATGGCTAACGAGGCAGTTCAAAAGGCTCAAGATGAAGCGGAAAAGAGTACCAATAAAAAATCCAAAAAGAAAAATAAATAGGAATGATAAAAAATGTGATCATTGGAGTACTGGCACTTCTTTCACTTTTTCTTTTCTTGTTTGCACTTACCCAACAAATAAAAGCTAAACAACTCAGCGAGCTTCTCCTTGAAAGCGAAAGAGAAGTGTTCCAGCAGAGGGAAACACTAGAAACTGCTTTGGAGGAACTAAGGATGCAAAAAGAAGTGACCAGAGTAGAATTGCAACGTGTTGATCAAGCTCATAAAAAATAAGTACTTCCTGCGCAGCTTATTCCCATTTAGGCCCCACTGATTGAGGATCTCCCGTTTGTGTAAGAAAATCTTCCGAACCTTTTCATTTACTAGATTTGCCGGGTAATGGTGAATAAGGCAAGGCTTTACTGGAGTTTGCAAATAGGTGGTTGGGCCATTTATGCGATAGTGCAAATAGTAGCAGTGCTAGAGCTGGACGAAGGTACTTTGAGCAACCAACGAATCATCTTTCTTTTATATGAAGCCTCTCTAGGTCTTTCCGTTTCACACATTTACCGAAACTTAATAAATAGATGGAAGTGGCTTAATCTTACTATGCCCAGATTAATCCCAAGGGTATTATTCAGTGTGTTCATAATGGGGGTCATTATGTATTTCCTACGCATACCTGTGTCAATTCCGCTTGGACTTTTCAATAAAAATGTGGCGCTTGATCCCATAGTGCTATTGGGCTTGTCTTTCGTCTACGCCTTTTTCTTTTTTCTCTGGTCGGTGTTGTATTTTATATACAATTATTTCGAACGGTATAATAAGTCGTTGAAACTAGAGGCTTCAATAAAAGAAATTGAATTGAACAACCTAAAGGCGCAACTTAATCCTCATTTTATTTTTAATGCCTTAAATAGCATCCGAGCATTGGTGGATGAGAATCCGTCCAAGTCAAAATTAGCCATTAATCAACTTTCCAATATTTTACGGAATTCATTAGTTACAGAAAAACGTGGCCTTACTAAATTTGAGGATGAATTAAAAATGGTAAAAGACTATTTAGGTCTTGAAGGTATCCGTTTCGAAGAGCGACTGAAAACCGAACTAGATATTGATTCAGCTTCTTTAGATTTTATGGTTCCGCCTTTGATGATTCAAACGTTAGTTGAAAACGGAATCAAACATGGTATATCTAAACTGAAGGACGGAGGAGTAATCCAGATTAAGACCAAGGTAGATAATGATCGTTTGAAAATCCATATTCGCAATAGCGGGCATTTTCAAATGAATGGAGCTAAGAAAACATCTGGTGGCATGGGACTTGAAAATACTCGTCAACGTCTTAAGCTTATTTATGGCGATGAAGCTTCTTTTAGAATATTAACAGAAAGCAATACTTTTGTTTTGACAGAAATAGTAATACCTCACTTATATAAGATATGAAAGCATTGATCGTGGACGATGAACGCCTGGCGCGCAAGGAGTTGATGAAGCTATTAGAAGAACACCCATCTATTGAAGTTGTCGGAGAAGCCGCGAACGCAGATGAGGCTGAAAAGATGATTGAAGAACTTAATCCTGAACTTCTTTTTCTGGATATACAAATGCCTGGACGAACTGGTTTTCAGTTGCTTGAGTCCTTGGATTCAGCCCCATTGGTGGTTTTCACAACAGCCTATGATGAGTTTGCCTTAAAGGCTTTTGCTGTTAATGCATTAGATTATTTACTTAAGCCGATTACTTCAGACCGCCTTTCGGAGGCCGTACATAAGATATTGGAAAAGGAAAGAGTAAAAGCAGGGCGTGCGCGTGAAAGCAAACTTGGCCTAGGCGATCAGGTATTTGTGAAAGATGGCGAACGATGCTGGTTTGTAAGCTTGTCCAACATTCGTCTGTTTGAATCAGATGGTAATTATATAAAAGTATATTTTGATACCAATCGACCGATGATTCATAAATCACTTAATGCCCTGGACGAAAAATTAGATGAGCGTTCTTTCTTTCGTGCTAGCCGCAAGCACATTGTAAATCTTAGCTGGGTAGAAGCCATAGAACCCTGGTTTAATGGAGGTTTGATGGTGAAATTAAAGGGTGGAGATAAAGTGGAGGTAAGCAGAAGGCAAGCTGCCAAGTTTAAGGATATGATGAGCTTATAAAATAGTAAAGTACTACCTCAGCACCATTTCAATCAACTCCTTTTCCACGTTCCAGTCTTTGGCCAGCTTAAGCATTGCCGTGGCTTCCATTTCGGTGACATAACCTTTGAGGTTGTTGGATTGCCATACCATTTTGATAAACTCAATGCGTTTTTCTTTTACATAATCTCTTATGATCTCATTTAGGTAAACCCGAGCCCTGTCGAAGGAAGTAAGGTAATCTTTATCTACAAATTCTAGCGCCCACTTTAATTCTTCTTTTGCATTTAACCTGACTGCAGTTTCTTCCAGATCAATTTTCTCCATCTCATCTAAGCCATGATAATGATAAATCACAGCTTTTAGCAACATATTAACTCGTTTTTCTTGTTCAGTCATACTACTAATAAGCAGTTCAAAATAAGCATTTCTAGATTATGGTGCGCAATAAACTCAATTTTGAATCTCATCTGCAAAAAGATCAGAAGCAATTTTATCAGCCAGAAGCTTGCCCGACCGGGTAAGTCGTAGAATATCATTTTCAAGGATGGCAAGCCTGCCTTCAATAATTTTGTTTAGGTAGCCAGGGTTTTTGATCTCAATATGATATCCGTGTTCACGCTTCAACTTCTGGAGATCACACCCCCTGCTGGTGCGAAGCGTAGTAAAAATGTATTCATTGATTTTGTTGGTGGGAGTAAGCACCTCAAGTTCAAATGGGATTTTGTCCTCTGCCAGAGATTTTATATAATGGTGATTATTCTGAATATTAAATTGTCGGCTGGCTCCATTGTAAGAATGCGCGCTGGGACCAACACCAAGGTAACTTTCTTCCTCCCAGTAACTGCTGTTGTGCCGGGAATGATATCCGGGTTTGCAGAAATTAGAAATCTCGTATTGTTCATAGCCAGCCAGCTCTAATTCCTCCATTAAAAGTTCAAATTGTTGAGCGGCAAGTTCTTCCTCTGTCGCTTTTAATTTACCGGTTCGTTGCCAGTGGCCAAATGTTGTTTTTTCTTCAATACTTAATGAATATGAAGAAATGTGCTCAGGCGAAAGTTCAATGGCTTGTTCAAGATTTTTTTTCCAAGCCGTATTACTCTGACCTGGAATGGAGTAGATAAGGTCGATACTTAAGTTGTCAAATCCAGCCTCCCTTGCTAGTGAAACACACGTCAAGGCTGAGTTAGCATCATGCGCCCTGTTCAGAAATCTAAGAACTTCGGGATCAAAAGATTGAATCCCGATACTCAATCTGTTGACTCCTAATTGGAAAAGATCCAAAAGCTTTGTTGCCGTGAGGTCATCGGGATTTGCCTCAATAGTAATTTCTGGGCTCTCATCAATATTGAAATTTTTGGAGACGGTAGCAAGAATTGTGTCAAGGTCTTCACATGGCAATAATGAAGGCGTACCACCTCCAAAGTAAATAGTTTTAACTAGCTCGCCCTTCAAATAATCTTTTTGATGCTGCAACTCCTTTTCTATGGCTTTACTTAGTTGATGGGTCAACTCCAGATTGGTAGAAAAATGAAAATCACAATAATGACACGCTTGTTTACAAAAAGGTACATGAATATAAATTCCAGCCATCGAAGTGAGTTAAGGACAAAGGTAAGGCAATCCTCATGTTAATTAATCTAGCCCCTTAGGTATCGTATACTTGTTGTTTATTGATAGTTTTGAGATTTTAAACAAGATGAGATTAATTGTTGTTGTAGCTCTCCTGTTCTTTTCTCAAAAGTTGGGCGCTCAACCTGATGTGAATGTGGTTATTAAGGATTTGAAGCCTGAATGGAAGGTATTGTCCGATAACCAATATTTGGAGTACGATCAATCCACTTTTATATCTACAATTTATTTTAATATTGATCCTAATCTATTTGGGGGCACTTCACTACGAATTGAAAGCGAAAAGTTTTTTTCGGTTTTCATTAACGGCAAATTGATCGAATCTCATACAAAGGGAGTTCAGCTTTATAGTATTGATAGTCTAGCTTCTTTATATTCAAATCCTTTAAACGTTAGCATACGGAGGCAAAATGTAACATTGTCCACGAAATTGGTAATCAAAAATAATGGAGCTGAAGGTGCCGATCTCTTTTTTAGAAAGGGATTATTTTTCCTTGATTTCACAATACTTGCCTTTATTTTTCTCTTGATTTTCTTTGTTGTCCTGTTAAGAATCAATCCGAAATTAACTTTTGATTACTTAAACTTTGCGAGGTTGTTCTCCAGGCAGGAACATGAGGAGAATGTAATGATATTACGTATTAGGTCCAGAGCTAACCTGCTCTACTATACATTTGCAAGTTTACTATCGGCTCTGCAGTTGATGATTGTTTTCCACTTTGTGCCATCGCAATCGGGCATGGCAAATATGTTTCAAGGCAACTCGTTGAAGGAAACCTTTTATCAATGGGTTGGATTGAGCGCTATCATTTTGGGCATTTTGTTTGCCAAGCTAATCTTGACTACTTCCCTCTCATATTTATTCAAATCAACAGAATTTGCAGCCCTACAATTTTTCAACTTTATCCGGCTACTAATTTTCACATTTGGAATCATTTCACTTGTGTTGATTTTCTATTTTATAACTAAGGTCATCGATGCAGCCTGGTACTATAACCTTTTTTATTTTATGGCTACTATATTTATTATCTGGGAAATTGTTATTTTTTTTAAATTATTGGCGCGCGTACACTTCCATTTTTTTCATTTATTTTTTTACCTTTGTGCATCGGAATTTATTCCGTTAGTGATTCTTTTAAAGGTCGTATTTTATTAAGCTGAACCCGATCCGTGTTGATATGACTGAAACTGCTAACGGCAGGATGCGCAAAGTGAAAAGCATTCTGGTGACTCAGGAAGCACCCACCGACCCAAACTCTCCTTACCTTAAACTTGGTGAAAAGTATAATCTTAAGATAGACTTCAGACCTTTTATTCAGGTTGAGCCTGTACCAGCCAAGGAGTTCAGGAAGCAAAAAATTGATATTCTAAATCATACAGCCATTATTTTCACGAGCAGGAATGCTGTTGATCATTTTTTTATTATCTGTCAGGAACTTAAGATAGAGATGCCTGCCGACATGAAATACTTTTGTATTTCGGATCAGACATCTAATTACCTTCAGAAATATATTGTCATCCGAAAAAGGAAGATTTTCACCGGGTTGAAGGATACTCGTGATCTATTGGAAATAGTTAAGAAACATAAGAATGAAAAATTCTTGTTTCCTTGTTCTGACATACGCAAGAATGACATTCCGGATTTTCTGAAGGAGAATGGCTATAGTTTTACAGAGGCTATTATCTACCATACGGTCGCGGCAAATCTCACTGACCTTAAAAATGTTTACTACGATATCTTGGCATTTTTTAGCCCTTCAGGAATAAACTCGTTACTAGTTAATTTCCCTGACTTTGTACAAAATAATACGAGACTAGCGGCCTTTGGGCCAACTACTTCCAAGGCAGTTCATGATGCTGGTCTAATTTTGGATATAGAAGCACCATTGCCCAATGCCCCTTCTATGACAGGAGCTTTGGAACTCTATATAAAGAGAGCCAACGGAATAAAATAACTCGTTCACTGGTACGTTCTTACACGGGCTTATATTTTATTACACTTTAATTACATCCATTTGAAAGTGTCAAATGAATTGCCGTATATTTAAGATTCATTTTTGAAGAATAATATTGAGGAAGGTAGTAATCATATCACTTTTCATGATGTCGGCTTTGGGGCTATTTGCACAGCAAGACCCTCAGTTTTCGCAATACATGTTTAACACGTTGTATTACAATCCTGGATTTGCCGGTGTTGATGGAGTGACGAAGTTGACTGCAATGCACCGAAGTCAATGGACTGGCTATCAACCGACAGTAGGCGGTGGTGGAGCGCCTATAACCCAAATTGTAAGTATGACGGCCCCACTTTTTAAGATTAATAGTGGTTTTGGTGCCTACATATTGAATGATAAATTGGGGCCTCAAAACAATCTCGAAGCCCAGGCTTCTTATGCTTACCACCTTGGGATCAAGGAGAGCAAGCTAAGCTTTGGTGTGCGCGCTGGTCTTTATTCTCAAACAATAGACTTTGATCAATATACCCCAACCGATACAAGTGACCCATTATTGAAAGAAGGTAAGGATTCTCAGGTAAGACCGGACCTTGCCATTGGCGTTTTCTTTAGGAAAGAGAAATATTTTGCCGGTGTAAGCTTCAATCACTTGATCAAATCAACCTTTGACTTTGGAACAGGACAGAGAAGTGAATTGCAACCCCATTTATATTTAACAGGTGGATATTTTTACGAATTAAATTTTGATCTCCGATTTCAATTTACAGGTCTTGTCAAATCAGATTTCACAAAAACCACTTTTGACGTTGGTGGTTTAGCTTATTATAAGAACACGATGTGGGGCGGGCTGTCCTTTCGTCAATCAGACGCAGCAATCATTATTTTAGGATATAGCTTACTTAAGGATAAGTCCTTGAAATTAGGTTATGCATTGGATGTAATCATAAAGGATCGACAAGCCAAACAGCCGACTTCTCATGAATTTATGCTAACCTATGAATTGCCAGTTAATCCGGGGAGCGGAAAAAAAGTGGTTAGAACCCCTAGATACAGACATTAAACCGAAAATAATTTTGCTTATTTGGGGATTTTACTGAATTTGTAATACTTTTTTTGAAATAGATGGCTAAAGCCTAACTTTCCGTCCTGAAAGGGATAAGATTTTTGAATAAAGAGTGCATAAAAAATTGAATATGAATAAAATGATCTCTGCAAAAAGTTTAAGTTATCTGGCTTTGTTTGGTTTACTATTCATTTCTGCAAGCTGCAGTCTCCTTGGGATAGGCGGCAAAAAAGATGGGGATGCAGGTGAATTGGTAGGAGTGCCAAATCGTGAAGGTTGGGTGATGACCCTCCCTTACGGAATGGTGCCAATTCCAGCCGGTACGTTTCACATGGGCCAAGCAGATGAAGATCCTGCATCGACTCAAATCAACTTCAACAAGCAGGTGACTATCGGGCCGTTCTACATGGATGATTCGGAGATTACAAATAATGAGTACCGTCAATTCACCAATTTTTTCTTGGTTGATAATGCAACACTTGAAGGTTTTCCGACTGTTAGCGCAGAAGAGTTCCGTCAGAAGTATTACCCAGATACTACTTCATGGATGAGAGATTTTGCTCACCATATGGGTGACCCTATTCAAGATTACTATTATTGGCATCCAGGCTATGATATGTATCCAGT
Source organism: Bacteroidia bacterium (assembly GCA_031384515.1). Lineage (GTDB taxonomy): Bacteria > Bacteroidota > Bacteroidia > Cytophagales > Cyclobacteriaceae > ELB16-189. The sequence continues at coordinate 23,591 of JANNAQ010000004.1, read as the reverse complement.
TGTAGGTATCAACTGGGATGCAGCAACTTTCTTTGGAAAATGGAGAACTGCCTATTTGAACGATTACAGAAAAACAGTAGGAGAGTTTCCTATGCCTGAATTCCGTCTTCCATCTGAGGCAGAATGGGAATATGCAGCCCGTGGTGGTCGCGATATGGCAAAGTATCCTTGGGGCAACCCATACATCCGTAACTCAAAAGGATGTATGCTTGCCAACTTTAAACCTGGACGTGGTAATTTCTTTGATGATGGATTCGCTTATACATCGCCAGTTTATTCTTACTTCCCAAATGACTACGGAATTTTTGATACATCAGGAAACGTTTCAGAATGGTGTCTAGATGATTTTAATCCTGCTTCTGTTCCAACTGTCTGGGATTTGAATCCCCAGTTTATTGATCCCAGAACTGATCCGGAAAGCAAAAAATTTAATGCTAAAATTGCACCCAGGAAGGTCGTTAGAGGTGGTTCTTGGAAAGATGTAGCCTATTATTTGGAAACAGGAACAAGGACTTTTGAATACAAAGACTCTTCACGTGCCTATCTCGGATTCCGTTGTGCTATGACACATTTGGGAAGGTCTTCAGGAGCTGAATTTTAATAATTGAAAACTCTCGTTATATTTAAAAACTAATTGGCAATAACTTAAAACTCTACTACAATGAGCAAGAAAAAAGGCGGATTCATGGATTTACTATACAAGACCATCATGCCAAAGGTTTATGGTATTGGTGCAGCAGTAGTAATCATTGGTGCATTGTTTAAAATCCTACACCTAACAGGAGCAGATCAAATGCTTATGATAGGTCTTTCTGTGGAAGCAGCTATCTTCTTCCTCAGTGCCTTTGAACCACCTCATCCTGAACCAGATTGGTCAAAGGTATACCCGGAATTAGCAGAAGACTTTGAAGGTCCTGCCCAACCAACCCGTATTAGCAACCGCCCTGCTGCAGGAGGTGATTCTGCTCTTCTTAAAATAGACGAGATGCTTAAAACAGCAAAGGTTGATCAGAATCTTTTGGACAATCTTGGAAAAGGTTTAAATAACCTGGCGACTTCTGCATCGCAGATGAGCAGTCTTTCAAATGCAGCTGTTGCAACTAATGAATACGCCAAAAATGTAACATCGGCTGCTGCTTCTTTGGTAGAAATGAATAAGTCGTATGGTAGTGCAATGAAGGCAGTTGGCGCAATGGCCGATGCTTCTAAGGATACAGGTGAATATCATAAGCAAATGCAATCAGTAACTAAGAATTTGCAAATGTTGAATACGGTTTATGAAATGGAATTGAAAGATGCCGATTCGCATGTAAAGAATATGAACAAGTTCTATGAGAGCCTTACTGGCGCAATGTCTGGCTTATCTCAAGTCGGCAATAACACCGCTAAGTTTACTGGTGAACTTACTAAATTGACTGATAACCTGACATCGTTGAACAATGTCTACGGTAGCATGCTTTCAGCAATGAAAGGAACAGGAAAATAATTTTAATTAGATATAACCCTAAATAGTATAGACTATGTCAGGCGGCAAGGAAACTGGAAGGCAAAAGATGATCGGTATGATGTACCTGGTGCTAACAGCTTTGCTGGCACTTCAGGTTAGTAGTGCCGTTCTCGAAAAATTTGCCATTATCAACGTTACTCTCAATGAATTAAAGGACGCAGGTGATAGAAAGAATGCTCTTATCTTGGGCACTATAGTTGATGCGGGATCAAAGAAGACAAACCCCAAAGTTGTAAAAGCGGTCGCAGATGCTCAGAAGGTAAGAGAAGCTACCTCTAAGGCAATGAAACATATTGAGGATTTGAAGATCAAGATGATGGCGCTTTCGCATACGGACAAAGTAGATGGGGCCTTCATAAATGACCACGGTTCAGCAGTTGCTGTTATGATGATGGATCCAAAATCTCCTCACGGTGTGGCTCTTGAGAAATCTCTAAATGATTATGTAAAAGAAATTTCTGATCTCTCTGGAGAAAAATTTGGACCTCTTGCAAAGGCTCCCAAGGATATTGAATTTTTTGCCAATGATCCAGACCATAATAAGAAGGACTTCTTAACGTTTACATTTGAGAACACACCTCCCATTGCCGCGTTGGCGTCCGTAACACAGATGCAAACAGAAATTTTGGATTATGAATCGAAGGCGCTGGATGTATTAGCAAAACTTGCAGATGCAGGAACGGTAAAATTTACAACAATTGTTCCTATGGTTAAGCCTAAGGCTTCTATTGTTGCAGCAGGAGATAAGTATGAGGCTCAATTGTTTGTGGCAGCAGCTGCAGAAGGAGTAACACCAACGATGTTTAGAAACGGTCAACCTCTGACAATCGCAGCGGATGCAGAAACGGGTATTCAAATGGGAAAAATTGAATTCCTTGCTTCAGCTTCAAATTATGACGCTAATGGGCAATCAAAGCAGACCTTCAAGACAGAAATTAAGGGCTATGGAGACTCCACTTACGCAAGAACAATTGAATACATCGTTGCTAAGCCAATTATCCGTGTGACTACTGGCAACGCACCAACACTTTATATGAACTGTGGAAACACAGTGAACATTGAAGTTCCTGCATTAGGAACAAATTATAACCCAACGTTTAGTGGCAAAGGTGCCGAAATTGTAAAAGGGGAGAAAATTGGTAAAGTAACAATCATACCCAAGGAAAGGAAGGTTTTCATAACGGTTATGAATGGTGGAGCAACACTTGGTACAGAACCGTTTGATGTTAAACCAGTGCCTAAACCTCGATATGTTCCAAGAGATAACAGCGGTAAGGAAATTGATATGAAGAATGGCGTAAAGGGCTCAAGCTTAACAGGTCTTAGGGTCTCTGCTGATGCCGATGAAAATTTCAAGACAGAAGTGCCTAAGGACGCAACATATAGAATAAAGAGCATGGAGGTCATTTTGGCGAGGGGTACTGCTAGAGTTGCAACGATTAATGCAACTTCTGAGCTCCCTGATATTAGCGCATGGAGATCTCAGTTTAGACCTGGTGACAGGATTGTAGTAGATATTAAAACTGTTACTCGCAGAACTTTTCAAGGACAAGAGGAGAAGGTTGATATTGTGGGGGGTGTATTTACTATACCGATTCAATAAGATTACTAATTGATATGAGAAATAGGAATTTTTTATTGTTGTTGTTGGCTTTTATTTCAGTTCAAGTTTTTGCTCAGGAAACTGACGGTCAGTTCAACCCGAACTCATTGCTAAGGATCCCAAAGTATGAGCAACTGTACAAGGCAAGAGTATGGAGGTCTATTGACCTTAGAGAAAAGCAGAATAAGGGTTTTTTTGCTAAAGGAAATGAAGTTTCTGGCCTTATTGTGAATGCGGTAAAATCTGGGGAGATAGCCGACATTTATGAAAAAGACTCTCTTACTACCAAGATGTCTAAGGATGTCTTCATAAAAGGTCTTGTATCTCAACAAGGCGCAACTTTCGACAATTGGGATCCAGCAGCTGATAAATATTCTGGTGACAATGTTACTTTCAATGGGAAGAATTACACCGCTCTTGCTGATAGCAAGGGAAAAAATCCTGAAACATCACCGGATGAATGGCAGGTGACAACGGCAGGACAAGCCACAACATTCTTAGCAGATCAGATTTACCAGATGACTTTGGTTGAAGATGTCATTTTTGATAAAAGAAGATCGAGATTATATTATGATATGATTGCTGTCAAACTTGAAGCTTTTGATGATAACACTTCCACATTTAAGCCAATTGGTTGGTTTAAGTATATGGACATTGAAAAGGTATTCCGTAACCACCCAGATGAGGCAATTTGGTTTAACCGATACAATACTGCAGAGAACAAGAACTATGCAGATGCGTTTTTGTTGAGATTATTCCACGGCACTATTGACAAAGTGGAGAATCCTGATGACAATAGAATCTTTGACATTTATCCTAATTCACGCAAAGAAGGTGTGTGGGCTACAGAGTGGGAGGAAATGAAAATGATGGAGCGTGAGCACAATCTCTGGGAATATTAAAAGACTTGACTGCAATGAATTTAAGTGGGGTTACGGCCCCATTTTTTGTTTACTGCTCCTTGATTAAAGTTGCCCTTTTAGCCCCAACTAGTTCTGTCAACTCTTGTAGAGGGGCTTCCTTAATCTTTTTCCATGATTTGTATTTTCCTAAGAGTTGATCGGCTGTTTTCTTTCCTATGCCAGCAAGGGATTCGATATCTGAAACCATAGTGGATTTACTTCTTTTTTGTCTGTGGAATGTTATTGCAAATCGGTGTGCTTCATCGCGTATTCGCTGGATGAGTAACAAACCTGCAGATTTTTTATTTAGATGAAGTGGCAGTGGATCATCTGGGTAATAAATTTCTTCTAGTTTTTTGGCAATACCAATAATGGGTACTCTTTCATAAACGCCTAGCTCCTTAAGGGCTTCGCAAGCACTGCTCAATTGCCCTTTGCCTCCATCTACGATGATTAAGCTTGGCATTGATGCATTCTCGTCTATAATTCGCTTATATCTCCGGCCAACAATTTCTTTCATGGAGGCAAAGTCATCTGCACCCACAACTGTTTTAATATTGAAATGCCTGTAACCAGCCTTGTCGGCTTTACCATCTACAAATCGTACCATAGATGCCACAGGAGTTGTGCCCTGAAGATTTGAATTATCGAAGCACTCGATTATTTTGGGGTATTCTAAAAGTCGCAACTCTTTTTGGAGAATGGACAACACCTCAGACCCTTTTGATTTTTTCTCGGTTGTTTCACTTTCTTTCTTATGTCGGCTGTGAAGCGCATTAGTTAAAGAGACAGCTACAAGTTTTCTTTTGTCTCCAATTTGTGGAGTGATGTTTTCCTCAACGGGGTTTACAAGAATAGGAACGTTGCTGAAGATAATTTTATTGGAATTTCCATATAAGTGCCTCATCTCTTGGATTGCAAGGCTTAGAATATCCTCATCTGATTCATTTAACTTCTTTTTTACCTCAAGGTTCTTGCTGAAAATAATTGCCCCTTCTTTTACCTGCATGTAGTTTATAAAGGCATCCTTTTCGTTGCTGCTAATTGTTACTACATCTATGTCGGTTAGATTTCTATTGACAACTTGAGATTTAGACTGGAACTTCTCAAGCAATTCCAACTTGTTTTTATATAGCTCTGCTTTTTCAAATTCGAGAAGTGATGCGAACTTTTTCATGTGACCCGACAGATAATTCTCGACCACACTTAAATTTCCTTTAATAATGTTTCTTGCCTGACTTATCTCATCCAGATAGCTCTCTTCAGCTTGTAATCCTTCACAAGGACCCTTGCAATTCCCTATTTGATATTCAAGGCAAACCTTAAATTTCTTTTGTAGGATGTTCTCATTGCTTAATAAAAGATTGCAGGTCCGGATTGAATAGAGTTGGCGAATCAGCTCTAACACGCTGTTCATTGAGACTACACTAGTGTAGGGTCCAAAATACTCACCTTGTTTAGGAATGTACTTTCTGGTGGAAATTACTCTTGGAAAGCGTTCCTTAAGAATGCATAAGTATGGGAATGTCTTATCGTCCTTTAATAGGATGTTGTATTTTGGCTGGTTCTGTTTGATAAGGTTATTTTCAAGAAGCAAGGCATCGAACTCTGAAGGAGCAAGTGTGTACTCTATCGCATCAATTTCCGAAACAAGCTTCTCCGTTTTACGATTGTATTGTGATTGCTTGTTGAAATAGCTTCCAACCCGTTTTTTTAGACTTTTGGCTTTACCAACGTAGACGAGAATCTTTTCCTGGTTATAGAATCGATAGACGCCTGGGGAGTCAGGCAATGAAGAAACTTGTTCTTTAAGAACATCGGTCATTCAGAAGATAGACTAATTGTTAATGTCCATTGGCTCTTCATCTACTATGATAGAGTCGGATTCCTCCTCAAATCTTCCACAATCAAATGAAATGTCAAGACCAGATGCTGGCCGCTTGAATTGTCCTTTTGTTATGTTAGTAGTTGAGTCAGCATAAAGCTTAGTCATAAATAGTGACCAAATTGGACGCGCTGATTTGGTTCCAGATCCGAACTCCCATGAGGGGAAGTGTATGCTTCGCTCATCTCCCCCTACCCAAACACCCGTGACCAGGTTGTGGGTTATTCCCATGTACCATCCATCGGATGCATTATTGGTAGTACCTGTTTTGCCACCAATTTCATTATCGATCTTTAGCTCTTTAGGCAACCCACGTGATGTTCCACCTTCTTCTTCAATACCTCCTCTAAGCATGTAAATCATTTTGAAGGCGGTCTGTTCATTAATTGCCTGATGAGTTTTTGGCACAAAATTCTCAATGACATTCCCATTCTTATCTTCTATTCGTGTTATAAATAACGGCTTTATGTGAATACCACTATTTACAAATGTGCCGTATGCGCCTACCATTTCGAAGACGGATACATCGCTTACACCAAGGCAAAGTGAAGGAACCGCATCAAGCGGACTTTCTATGCCAAGTCGATGAGCAAACTCGACAACATTTTCAGCCCCTAGTTCTTGCATGACCTGGGCAGTAATTGAGTTTACAGAACGAGCCATTGCTTGCCGCAGTGTCATTTCTGCACCTGTGCCCCGCGAGCCATCCGCATTTTCGGGGTAGTAAGTTCCTCCAGGTATTTTAAAACTTGGAGTGATGTCATCTCGCTTTTCACACGGAGAATATCCAGACTCCATTGCTAAGCCGTAAACAAACGGTTTGAAAGTGGAGCCTGGTTGACGGGTACCTTGTTTAACATGGTCGTATTTAAAATGTTTGTGGTTAATTCCACCTACCCATGCTTTTATGTCCCCAGTTATAGGATCCATTGCCATCATGCCAGTTTGAAGGAATCGTTCATAGTAATTGAGAGAGTCCATGGAGCTAAAAATAGTGTCGCGTTCACCTCCCCATGAGAAAACGGTCATCGACTTTTTCAAATTCAAGAGGATCTTAATAGAGTCATTATCTTCTCCGTATTTTTCTACAAGGTTTTTATAGGTATCTGATTTCTTGATGCGGAGCTTTAAAAAATTGGGAATCTCGGCATGGGTCTCATCATTCACCCATGGATTGCGTCCTCTTTTTTTCCATTCTTCAACAAATCCTTTCTGAAGCTTTGCCATATGTTCGGCAACCGCCTCTTCTGCATACTTTTGTATCCTACTGTCTATAGTTGTGTAAATTTTTAGGCCAGAATTCCACAAGTCAATGCCCTTGGCTTTGCAATAGCTCATTAGGTAGTTTCCTGCAACGGTGCGGAAATATGGAGCTAAACCTTCATTTTGATTTTGCACGTTGTACGACAACTTGATCGGAAGAGCCTTAATAGAATCGTATTGTTCGCGGGTTTTTATCTTGTAGCCTTGTTTATAAAGTTTATACAATACTTCATTGCGTTTTCGAAGTGAGTTTTCGGGATTGCGATGGGGATCAAAAAATGTTGCCGCCTGTAGCATACCTACAAGTACTGCCGACTCCTGAATATTCAGACTATCCTGTCGTTTATTGAAATATGTTTCGGCAGCTACTTTTATTCCAAACGTATTGCTACTAAAGGTTGCTGTGTTTAAATACATCGCAATGATTTCTTCCTTTGTGAAATTCTTTTCAAGGTTGATAGAAATAATCCACTCTTTCGTCTTTTGAATTACTCGTCTTGGAATCTTACCTAGTTTGCTTAGACCACCGTCTAAGCTCAGGTCCGGATTCATGGTGTAGAGATTTTTTGCAAGTTGTTGGGTGATCGTACTACCACCCCCTTGAGGATTGAAGGTTAATAAACCATAAAAAACACGGAGGTAGGCTGGAAAATCCAGCCCTGCATGATTATAAAATCTATGGTCTTCAGAAATAACCAAGGTGTTCACCAAATCTTCCGACAATTCTGAAAATTGCACTTGACTGCGATTGTAGCGGAAATATCTTCCAAGCGATACTCCATCGGCCGAAATGATTTCTGATGAAAGATCATTCTCAGGATTTTCAACTTCGATTAAGCTAGGCATTCCACCATAGAGTCCAAATAGATCTATGCTTACCGTATAGAGGTATAGCGGTAACCCCAGAAAGAAGCAGAAGAATGCTATCCAAGTGTATTTAATAACCTTGGCGAACCAAGGTTTTTTGAGGTCCAGGAGATTACTGATTTTCTTTTTTATAGTTTCTATCAAAGAATGTGAGGTACTCATCCAATGCTTTAGTTCGGTAGAAAAGATCGAAGTTGTTTTTCGTTATAACAAAAGTATCGAATTTATGGGATGTAAACGTCTTATTGCCGCCTATGTGACTAGTGAATTTATCGAAATAATCGACAGCTGATAGTCGATCAGGGAAATCAGTGACAATTGTTAGAACATAATCATCATGAAAGACCAGGTTAGTTGTATTCAGTTTTTTATCACGAAATGAAGACTTGTTAAATGCTTCAAGTGCCTCCGATATCTTGTCACTTGATTTATTAATATTCTTGTATACTAATACAAAACGGTGGGGTTCAGCTGGTACATTAGTGAAGCGGATGCCCCTAGCTCTCTCCACCTTTTCCTGAAATCCTTTTGAGGAAGCCAATAGATTTTCAGCATAAGGTTTTAGAGGCCCTTCCGGATATTTTTTTAAAAACTCGCTTAGCTCAAACTGGTATTTCGTAATGTCCTCTGTTTTACCCGTGATGAGAATTTTTAGAAGTTCAAGTTGTGAAGTGAACCCAGTTTCTCCTAAACTCAAAGCTTGTGTAATTTTTTCCTGAGATTCCCTCAGATTGTTTGACTGATACGAAGCATATGCATACTTGTAAATTAGTTTCTGTTTTTCTGCTGCTACACTTGTCTCTTTAAGATAATCCGGATTGATCAAAACTTTTGTATAAGTTGAGTTTGGATATTTGGTTTTCAGCTGACTTACAAAGCCATCAGCTTTTCCATCATTTTTTTCACGACTAATGAGATAGAGCTTGTACAAAACTTCCGCTCCGTATTCAGTATCTGGAAATCGTTCGAGTAGTTTTTCGTAGGAGGTAAATGCGTTTTCACGCTCATCTAATTTCAGAAAATATAAATCACCAAGTTTAAAATACGCCTCTTCAATTTTGGTCAATGCTTCTTTCTTTTGTTTATCGGTCGTTGGCAACAATTGAAATATTTTCGCCACCTCGTCAACTTCTTCAACTTTCTCGGAAGTCTTATTGCCGACAACGGTAGTTTCAGGAGTCAAAGTTTGATCACTTGCTTCTGTAATTGATGCTGACTTATTTGATCTACGCCAATTATCAGCCAATTCAATGTTACCCCATATCCTCTGAAACTCCGATTCTCCTAAGGCTACAGCAGATGGATTTCCAAAATACCAATCGGATGTTGTGGTGGTTTCAGTTTGGAAGAATGGATTATTTTGATTGCTATTATTGACATAACTGGCATTTCTCTTCTTTTTCTTTTTTCCTGCTTCTGCTTTTTTTGCCTTTAAGGCGAGAGCCGAGTCTAATTTGTTACGAACACTTATAGAATCTAAGGTGGATAGGTAAAGCAGACTGTCTTGCAATTGAATAGCCTCCGTATAGGTTACAAACTCACCTAATACTTCTTGCCTTTTTTTGATGTTGCTGTAATTTTCAAATTCCTTAGGCAGGGCACCAATTGCGCTATCATAGTAGGCTTTGGCCAGGCTATATTTCTTAAGAGAATCGAAGTTAATTTCTCCTAATCGCAAAAAAGAGTTACCCTGAATGCGTTTATTTTTTCCTGCATGAGTTGCTTGTTTGTAATTATCAATGGCTTCGTTTAGGTGACCTTGCTTCCTTTCAAACTCTCCGAATTCAAAATAAATTTTATCTAAAAATTCCAGGTTTTTGTCGTCTGCTAACAACTTGGCGAATTGCTTTCGTACGACTTTGATATCTTGTAAGTCATCCAAACGTGCAACCTGAGCCATGTTAAGTCGTGCATAGAAATCAATTTCATACTCAGGATTGGTACCTAAGCATTTTCTATAGTAGTTATATGCTTCCGATCCGAATCCTAATTTTTGATACACCTGACCTACAATGAAATAAATTCTTCCTTTGCGATCAGAGCGGACTAGCAGCGAATCTGCAAGAGTTAGGTTGCGAACCATATTATCATAATCATCGCGCACTTGATAGTGATATGCTTTCTCTAAGTAGAAATTTTTCCGATTGACTTTGTTTAATTCCTCTTTTTCCAAAAACCGAAAGGCCTCTTCAGCTTTGTCAAACTCGGTATTTTCAGTGAATGTTCTGGCCAAGTGAAGGAGAGCAACGTGTCTTACATCTTTATTGCTACTTTTTGTATTTACATATTTAAAAGTTTGGGTGGCATTTTGGAAATCACAATTATAAAGGCGTGCTAAACCAACTTGAATGTAATTGTCATCCACCCATTTACTGTTTGGGTGGCGTTGAATGGAGATCGAGGCCATTTTGATAATCTCCTCGGTATCCTTTTCGTAACTCTTAGCGAGTGTTGTATCAAGTTTTGGAAATAGCCGCAAGACCAGATTGTGGTCATCATCCAAACTTTTTAGTATAACAGCTTCAACCTCGTGAGTTTTCTCAAGTGCATAATAATAGCCATTGAAATGAGCGGTTATGTTATGATAAACATTACTGGTAACATTATTTTGTTCAATAGCGCAGCCCACCAGAACGGTGGCTATGAAAAGAATAATTAACAAACGGTGATACCTATATGTCACGCGGAAAATGAATTCAGTTAAACTTCAGCCACTGCATTTTTTCGAGAGTATGAAAACCATTTAGCTTACCCAGTTGATTTTATTTAAACAGCCAACTCCACTACAAACGTAAAAAACAGATATTCAATATTATAATCAGTCAGAATATCTAAATTTAGGCTAAAATTTTGAAGTGAAACCAAAGAAAACCCTTTCGGAGCGGCTCACCACCAAGTATCAGTTGGTTATTCGCAATGAAGAGAACCTGGCAGAAAAATCCACAATTGGGTTTACATATGCCAAAGTTCTGGTGGTTTTTGTTATTCTTTTTATGTTGGTTTTTGTTGGCAGTTTATTTCTTTCAAAAACACTTTTGGCCAAATGGTTTGACCCACGTCACGCGCAAATGGAGGCAAACAAGAAACTATATGAGTTAGCCTTGAAAGTTGATTCTTTGGCGCAAGATGTTGATAGGAAAGATAAATTCATTTCTAGTTTTCAACATATACTCAGCGGTGATACCTCTAATGGATTTGAAGATCCGGTATCTCAATTGGGTGAAAAAGAAATGCCAATTAAGGCGGTTGGGAATATGAAACTCGCCCCTTCTGATTCTCAGTTTCGTAAGGAGTTTGAACAAACTGAGCTTTCGCTAATTACAATCACCAGCGGAAAATATCGGGAGTTACAAGAGACATTTTTCTTTTCACCTATTACTGGTTTTATTTCTGACCGATATAGTTTGAAAACCGGACATTTCGGTACAGACATTGTGGCTAAGACCAATGAACCCGTAAAATGCATAGCAGATGGAACGGTATTATTTTCATCCTGGACACAGGATTCTGGCTATGTAATAGCAGTACAACACAGTAACAACCTTATTTCCATGTATAAGCACAATGCTGTACTCTTAAAAAAAGTTGGTACTTTTGTAACCGCAGGTGATATTATCTCCATAGTTGGCAACAGTGGAGAAATGACCGATGGCCCTCATTTGCATTTTGAATTATGGTACAATGGCAACTCCCTTAACCCGGAAGAATTTGTAACATTTTAAAAACTTAATTATGTTAACCTCTAAAGAGCAAAAACGAGTAGCTGAAGAAATTAGTAACTCAAGTAACGTTATCGGAAAGGGTACCGTATTGGAAGGTAATATTGAGACGTTTGGCAACATTCGGATAGAAGGCAAAGTCATAGGCAATATCAAGTCTAAATCCAAGATAGCGTTGGGCAACTCCAGCCATGTAGAAGGAAATATTTCAGCACAAAATGCGGACATTGAAGGAGAAGTAAAAGGCAAGCTGGAGATTAGTGAAATGCTAGTTCTTAAATCTACTTCAGTAGTTCATGGTGATATTATAACTAGCAAACTAGTTGTTGAGCCAGGAGCAGTATTTAATGGAAGTTGCAAAATGGGGGCAGCTATCAAAGACATTAAAGGAATGGACGTAACTCGCAGCTTGCGAACGGAAGAAGCCAGAGTTAATTGATAATTAATTAGAGGTGAATCTGACCGCGGGATCCTTGCGGGTTTGTTATCGTTTTTTTTGGCTGAAGTGAAGGAAAAACAACCCACCAATTCATTTTTAAAGTTTAGTGGGCTTGGACTACAGCTATTGGTATCTATTGGAGTGGCGGCATGGCTTGGGGTGAAGCTAGACACGTATTTTAACCTAAAGTTTCCTGCGTTCTTACTACTTTTCGTTTTTACCGCATTTGGTGGTGCTATGTATTTATTATATCGATCGCTGAATAAAGAATGAATCGATTACTGTTAAAGTTTGTCGGCACCGTCCTGTTTACTTCCCTTGTTTTTATTTTTTTTCCGTTAGTTGCCCGTGGTCAAGGTTGGTCCGAGTTGGTGCCGTCTTATGCTATTGAAATAATTCTCCTGCTGGCCATTACCACTTCTTTAATTTTTTTCTTCTTGCGAAGAATTAAGATGGGGAATCCGCAAAAGTTTATTCAGTCATACCTCCTGTCTATTACTGTGAAAATGATTTTGGGATGTCTCCTGATCCTGATCATAATTTTTATGGATCGAGAAGGAGCATTCGGTAATGCATTGCTATTCATTCTCTATTATTTTTCCCTTACCGGCATTGAGATTTTCTTCTTGTTGAAGGTTAAACCGATAACCTAAAAATGAGCTATCGGAGACCTCAAAATTTTACGCAAACATTTTTTTAGGAAGGGATAATTGATACTTTTGCAGTCGGTTAAAAAAGCCAACGCTAGAGAGAAATGAAAAAGCCCTTTTGGATAACAAAAACAGCATTTTTGACCCTTCTTTTTGTTGTTTTTGCAGGTTTTTTTAACCTTTTAAAAGCAAGCGAAGATAGCGCTAAGAGCGAAGAAATAAATATGAGCGATGTGATCATCCACCACGTAATGGATGACCACCAATGGCACTTCACTGATCATCTTGTATTACCCCTTCCTATTATCGTTTACTCCTCCGAAAAAGGTCTAGATTTTTTTTCGTCCTCTAATTTCTTCAATGAGCATCATGAGGAAGTTGAGTTCAATGGCTATAAGCTTGAACACAACCATATCATTCTTGCCGAATCGGGCAAGGCCGTATTTGATTTAAGCATTACCAAGAACGTGGCTATGCTATTGATCAATGCGACTCTACTGTTGTTGGTCTTTCTATCAGTGGCAAATGCCTACAAGAAAAATCAGGGCAAGGCTCCTAAAGGAATTCAGTCTTTCATGGAGCCAATTGTTGTTTTTGTCAGAGATGAAATTGTTAAGCCAAACATAGGCCATCATTACGAAAAGTACCTACCGTACTTACTCACACTTTTTTTCTTTATCCTTTTCGGAAATCTTTTGGGTCTTTTGCCAGGTGCTGGAAACCTGACTGGTAACATTGCTATTACTCTTACGCTGGCCGTTCTTACCTTCCTTATTACAAACCTTAGTGCAAACAAAAATTATTGGTCTCATATTTTCTGGACGCCAGGTGTACCCCTTCCATTGCGTATTATCATTTTACCTGTCGAGCTAATAGGAATTTTCACAAAGCCATTTTCATTGATGATTCGTTTGTTTGCGGCTATCACGGCAGGTCACATTGTGTTATTGAGTTTGCTGGGTTTAACGTTTATGTTTCATAGCTATATCGTTGGAGTTGTGTCATCGGTATTTGTGGTGGTAATCTCCTTGATTGAGCTTTTGGTGGCTGGTATTCAGGCCTACGTATTTACGATGTTTACATCTCTATACATTGGTTTGGCAACAGAGGAACATGAACATCATTAAAAAGTAATTGTCTCCTGTTATAAAAGGCAAGGAGATTAAAGATAATCCGGGAGAGTCCCGGACGTGTTTAACTTAATTTTTTATTTTATGTCATTCGCTATTTTATTAGACATCAGCTTCGCTATCATGGGTGCTGGAATTGGTGCTGGTCTGGCTGCAATTGGCGCTGGAATTGGTATCGGCCGTATTGGTGGCTCTGCAATGGAAGCAATGGCACGTCAGCCTGAAGCAGCTAACCGTCTTCAGACTACGATGTTGATCATTGCCGCACTTGTAGAAGTGGCTGCGCTTTTTGCGTTGGTAATTTGCTTTATCATCTCAGGTTTGAAAGCGTAAAAAGTAAATTGAAACTTGCCTCAGGCGATGGGCCGGGCAGGTTTCTCTTTTTGAAGTAAGGTTTTAAAATTTGATACTATGGATTTATTAAGCCCCGGTACCGGTCTCATTGTTTGGCAGTTGGTTGTATTCATCCTTCTGTTCATTCTACTTTCGAAAATGGCATGGAAACCAATTCTCAATTCATTAAAGGAAAGAGAAACTTCTATTCAGCAAGCATTAGATTCTGCTGAGAAAGCCAAGCTCGAAATGGCTTCTTTAAAATCAGATAATGAACAGTTGATGAAGGAAGCTCGAGATGAACGTGATAAGATTTTGCGTGGTGCACGCGAGGCTGGAAGTCGTTTGCATGATCAGGCTCAGGCCGATGCAAAAAAGAACGCTGATAAAATAATCGAGGATGCGAAAGCCGTAATTAACACGGAAAAAGCAGCAGCATTACTTGAGGTAAAGGCACAGGTTGCTTTGTTCTCTATTGAAATTGCTGAACGCCTTATGAAAAAGAACTTATCAAATGACAAGGCTCAGAAGGACTTGGCCGATACGTTAATCAAAGATCTTAAGTTGAACTAATCCATGGCGGAGTCAAGAGTAGCAACGCGGTACGTAAAATCTCTCCTTGGGCTTGCTGTTGAACAAGGTGTGCTGGAACAAGTTAATGGGGACATGCAACTGTTTGACAAGATTTGTAATAGCAATTTTGATTTGGTTATGATGCTTCGCAGCCCAATCATCAAGCACGACAAGAAAAAGGAAATTCTTGAAAAGATATTCAAGAATAAAGTCCACAAACTTTCTTTTGCGATAATAGATATTTTGACGGAAAAGAACAGAGAGCCGCTGTTGCCTGCGATTGCAAAAGAGTTTCATGCCGCCTACAACGAATACAAAGGGATCACGAAAGCGTCAGTTACTACCACCATTGCTGTGGATGCCCAATTAAGAGGTGAACTTGAGAGGATAGTGAAAAAGTTGAGTGGTTCAGATAAAATTGAGCTTCAAGAAAAAATAGACCCTGAGTTGATAGGCGGCTTTATTCTGAATGTAGGAGACAAGCAAATTGACGCATCGATTAAGAGTAAATTAAAGACTCTGAAAGTGAGTTTTAGTGAGAACCCTTATGTAAAGGGATTTTAAATTATAATAACTAGTAAAGCCTGCCTGCTGGTAGGCGTGATTAACGAATAAAAAAATAATGTCATGGCAGAAATAAGACCAGAAGAAGTTTCAGCGATATTAAGAGAGCAGCTTTCTCAGTCGCGCACTGATGCACAATTAGAAGAGGTGGGCACTGTGCTTACTGTTGGTGATGGTGTTGCCCGTATTTATGGGCTTACTAAAGCTCAGGCGGGTGAGTTGCTCGTGTTTGAAAACGGATTACGAGCCCTTGTGTTGAACCTTGAAGAGGACAACGTTGGAGCAGTATTATTAGGTGAGTCGAAGGAAGTACACGAAGGAGATACAGTGAAGCGCACTGGCTTGATCGCATCAGTAAAAGTTGGTGATGGCGTTCTGGGTCGTGTCGTTGATACGTTGGCTTCGCCCATCGATGGTAAAGGTCCACTCAAAGGTGATTTATACGAGATGCCACTTGAGCGTAAAGCGCCTGGCGTAATTTATCGCCAACCAGTTAATGAGCCATTGCAAACTGGTATTAAAGCAATCGACTCAATGATTCCGATTGGCCGCGGACAACGTGAGTTGATAATTGGTGACCGCCAGACTGGTAAGACTGCTGTGGCGATTGACACCATTATTAATCAGAAAGAGTTTTACGAAAAGGGAGAGCCTGTTTATTGTATTTATGTAGCCATTGGGCAGAAAGCATCTACAGTTGCTACTGTAGCGGCCACTCTTGAAAAAGCAGGTGCAATGCCCTACTCGGTTATTGTCTGTGCTTCTGCTGCTGATCCAGCACCTATGCAATTCTTTGCCCCATTTACGGGTGCAGCGATAGGAGAATTCTTCCGTGATACAGGTCGCCCTGCGTTGGTTATTTATGATGACTTGTCCAAACAAGCCGTTGCCTACAGAGAAGTTTCCCTATTGCTCAGAAGGCCACCTGGACGTGAAGCTTATCCTGGTGATGTATTTTACCTTCACTCTCGTTTGCTGGAGCGTGCCGCAAAAGTTATTAATAACGATGCCATTGCCAGGCAAATGAATGACCTCCCAGATTCCATTAAGCATTTGGTAAAAGGTGGTGGATCATTAACTGCACTTCCTATTATTGAGACGCAGGCAAATGATGTTTCCGCGTATATCCCGACAAACGTTATTTCAATTACTGATGGTCAGATATTTTTGGAGACCAACTTATTCAACTCTGGTATCCGTCCTGCAATCAATGTGGGTATCTCAGTATCTCGTGTAGGAGGTTCTGCACAGATCAAGTCGATGAAGAAAGTGGCTGGTACCCTTAAGTTGGATCAGGCACAGTTCCGCGAATTAGAAGCCTTTGCAAAATTTGGTTCTGATTTGGATGCATCAACAAAACTTATCATTGAGCGTGGTCGCAGAAACACGGAAGTGTTGAAACAACCACAGTATGCACCGGTACCTGTAGAGGAGCAAGTAGCAATGATTCTTGCTTCAACAAAGGGATACACCGATAAGGTGCCTGTAAATAAAATTGGTGAGTTTGAAAAGAATTTTATTGGATTATTGCGTGCTCAATATAATCAAGTACTTATCAATTTCCGTGCGGGTAAGTTTGACGATGCAGATGCCAATACGATTAAGAAGGTGGCACTCGAGGAGGCTGCAAAATATTAATTAGCCAAATTGGGATTTAGAATATGGCCAGTTTAAAAGAAGTAAAAAGTCGCATCACATCGGTTATCTCAACCCAACAGATCACCAAAGCCATGAAAATGGTGGCGGCTGCAAAGCTGAGAAGATCACAGGAGAAGATCATGCAGATGCGTCCATTTGCAAAGAAGTTTTCTTCACTCCTACAAAATCTTTCTGCTTCTGGTAATGAAGGACAGAGTTGGTACAATGTGGTACGTGAGGAAAAGAAAATTCTTATCGTAGCCATCAGTTCTGATCGCGGACTTTGTGGATCATTCAACAGTACTGTTATAAAAGCTATTGTTAAGCTGACCCAGGAAAAATACAAAACACAATTCAGTCAGGGCCATGTAACTATATTGCCAATCGGAAAAAAAGCATTTGAGTTTTTTGGTAAGCGTTCTTACAAAATCCATGGAGAGTATTCAACATTAATGTCAGCACTTTCGTTTGAGAAGGCCTCTGAAGCGGCTGGTTACTTAATAAATTCTTTCAAGAAAGGTGAATATGATAAAATTGAAATCGTTTATAACGAATTCAAAAATGTTGCCACCCAGGTCCTTAGAAATGAAGAGTTCCTGCCAGTGATTTCACCAAAAGCAGAAAAAACAGTTGATACCGAATATATCTATCAGCCTGATAAGGAAGAAATAATCACTGGATTAATACCACGATCATTAAAAGTTCAACTTTTTAAAGCGCTTCTGGATAGCAATGCGGCAGAGAATGGTGCCCGTATGACGGCTATGGATAAGGCAACTGAAAACGCGGGCGAGATGTTGAAGGAATTGAAGCTGACATACAATAGAACACGCCAAGCAGCCATCACCAAAGAGATTTTGGAGATTGTAGCTGGTGCCGAAGCGTTAAAGTCGGCTTAGTAATACTGGAAATTACGTGAAGCTCATCCCCTACGGGGTGAGCTTTTTTTGTTTCGTGAAAGAGATAATTCGCCTATATCGGTACTGTAGCTATCTGAGCGTTGATGTTGCTTTTGGAGCAGTGGTTAGCGCGGTATTTTTTGGGCAGGTATTAGATATTCCGCTCCAGTTCTCCAGCCTGGCATCCTTGGGGTTTTCAGTTTGGATTATATACACAACAGATCATTTGCTTGATGCCAGAAGACAGAAGGGCGAAGCATCATCACAACGCCATCTTTTCCATCAAAGGAATTTTCGATTAGTAGTGATCTTATTAGCCTCTGTAAGTTTGATTGATTTTCTATTAATGTTTTATCTGCACCCAGCTGTAATTACATGCGGGATTATACTGTCAGGGATGGTCATGTTGTATTTGACGTTACAGCAAAGTCTTGGACCCTTTAAGGAAATAGCGGTAGCCTTATTGTATTCCGCTGGAGTACTTATTCCCTCCTTGTCTTTAAAGACCACTTCACTTTCAAATAATGAATTATTGCTATTTGGCTCGTTTACGCTTACAGCCATGATTAATCTTGTTATTTTTTCCTGGTATGATTGGATGCATGATCTTACTGATAATCACTCATCACTTGTGACCTGTTTAGGCAGAAGCTTGACTAAGAAAATCCTAGTTTTACTTTTCATACTTCAGTTCACTTTACTGACAGGATTAATGTTAATTTCTATATATCAAAAAGAAGTAGTTGTGTTGATAGCGATGAATTTGCCTTTGCTGATTTTATTCTTATTTCCGGGGAAATTTCAATCTGAAGATCGCCAACGGTTTACTGGAGACATAATTTTTCTATTTCCGCTTGTGTACATTCTCTGAGCAATTCACAAAACGTAAATAATTACCGATCGGTATTTAGTCTATTTTAACTTTTGTAGATTAGCTTTCCATAATCAAGCTAAATTCAAATGAGCCGTTTCTTACTCTTATATTTTGTCGCAAACCTTTGGTCATGTAAATCTGAAGACAGCGGACACCAAATGACTTCAAGCCAAATGGTCCCTGTTATGCCCACACAACAACTCAATGCTGCTTTTTTAGTAGTTGATGGAGTGTATAATTCAGAACTCGTTGCACCTATGGATGTTTTGCACCATACCGTTTTTCATCATGACAAAGGAATAAAGGTCTTTACGATTGCGGAAAACCATGACACGATTACAACTTTTGAAGGTCTACGACTAATTCCTGATTATGCATTTTCAACGGATTCGTTGCCTCGCATTGATATTCTGGTTGTGCCAAGCGCCAAGCACAGCATGGACTCGGATTTAGAAAATAGGACTTTGATCGATTTTGTAAGGAAAACAGGTAAAGCATCTTCTTATGTTATGTCATTATGCGATGGAGCATTTGTGCTTGCAACTGCTGGTTTATTGGATACGTATGAATGCACTACATTTCCGGGGGATGTAGAGCGATTTCGAAAAGCCTTCCCTCAGCTTTCAGTGCATGAAAATGTTAGTTTTGTCTATGACGGAAAGGCAATTACTTCAGCAGGTGGAGCAAAATCTTATGATCCTTCATTGTTCCTGGTAGAATTATTATATGGCAAAAAGGCTGCCGATGGAATTGCTTTGGGTTTGGTTATTGATTGGGAACTCAGTCAGGTGAAGTACATCACTGGTCGACATTGATTGGTATTTCTGATGTTAAATCTTGGCGTCTAGATCAAGGGCTTCCGAATAAAAAGTTATCTTAACGAGCTATTTTTGGCTATGAGAATAAAAGAGGTAGGTACGGTCTCCGATATTAAGGAGTTCACAGCGTTGCCTGTGCGTCTATATCAAAGCACACCACATTGGATTCGCCCTTTGGACAAGGATGTTGAATCTGTTTTTGATCGAGATAAGAATAAAACCTTTCGACATGGTGATTGTGCTCGATGGATTTTGATAGATAATCAGAATAAAACGATTGGGCGAGTTGCGGCTTTTATCAACGAAAAGAATTCAAAAAAAGGAAATGACCAGCCCACAGGAGGAATGGGTTTTTTTGAGTGCATTGAAAACAAAGAGGCCGCTTTTCTGTTGTTCGATACGTGCAAACAATGGCTTCAATCAAAAGGTATGGAGGCAATGGATGGGCCGATTAATTTTGGTAACCGAGACCGTTGGTGGGGTTTGTTAGTGGATGGATTTGATCGCGATCCTAATTATCAGTGTAATTATAATTTTCCTTACTATAAAGAATTTTTTGAGGCGTACGGTTTTCAAATCTATTTTAATCAGTTCACATTTTCCCGAATGGTGTCGGAACCTCTTGCGCCTCGATTATATGAAAAAGCGGAAATGATGAAGAAAGATCCGGATTATGAATTTCGTCATCTTAAAAAACAGGAAATTGAAAAACTACCTGAGTACCTAATGACAGTGTATAACAAAGCATGGGCTAATCGGGCGGAGAATCCGGAACTTAATCTGATGCAGGCTAAGCAGATTGTAAAGCAAATGAAGCCCATCATGGATGAAAGACTTTTATACTTTGGTTTTTATAATGGGGAACCGATTTCATTCTTTCTTTCCCTTCCAGAGATTAACCAAATATTTAAATACGTAAGCGGTAAACTGGATGTGATTGGAAAATTGAAATTTATTTGGCACACGTGGCGAAAGACAAATCGAAAAGCATTTGGGATTTTATTTGGTGTTGTTCCTGCTCACCAAGGTAAAGGTTGTGATGGGGCTATGGTTCTGGCAGCGAAATACGTTTTGCAGGACCAATACCATAGGTATGATGAGTATGAAATGAATTGGATAGGAGATTTTAATCCAAAAATGATTAATGTGGTTGAACAAGTTGGGGCTTTCATTTCTAAAACGCATATTACGTATCGGAAACTGTTTGATGAGACAAAGCCCTTTAAGCGTCATCCGATTTTAAACTAACCATGGAAGAACAAGAAGAATCAAAGTCATCCTTTTTATTGAAAAATCTGCTCAAGGGCCTGATCTGGTTTGCTTTTATCATTACCGTTTTCATTTTGATGGAGGAATACATCCAGACAAATTTTAAATCTCATATTGATATAATTCGCGATAACCCAGCAATACTTTATGGAATTTATACTTTATCGGAAATAGTATTTGGTATTCTGCCGCCAGAACTTTTCATGATGATTTGGATACTCGATGACATCCATGTAGAAGGATTTATCATCAACCTTGGAATACTCACTGTTATCTCCTATGGAGCAGGTATACTCGGATACTACATTGGGAAGACATTCTCAAAAACCAAATTGTATCAAGAGAAGATTAGAGAGAAGTATTTAAAACAATACGAAGGAAAGCTTAAAACGTTTGGAGGTTATCTAGTTTTTGTTGGGGCAGTAACACCCGTTCCATTTTCGGCAACGTGCATGTTGGCAGGGTCTGTAAATCTCAACTTTAAAGATTTCCTTTTGATTTGCATAACGCGCATCGTTCGCTTTGCTGCCTATGGCTGGATGGTCTGGAGTTTCCCCAATTGGTTTAATGCGTAACGTTTTTTGGAAGTTGATTATTCTACTTCGGTTGAATGACTAATCGCTCAGCGGCTACTTTTTCAATTAAAGGCCTGCTGAAGTAAACCGGAAAATGTTTATCGTTTGCCCAACCTTCAAACAAATTTTTATAGAAGGGGCTATCTGGGTCTCCACTTTGCCCAGGTGAATTGGTAAACATTGCGGTATCCCAATCTTTTGTGTCAACGGCCATTCTAAATGAAGCTCCAGCCAATTGATTGTCTGTATTGGTTGTCATACCAGCGGTTGAACTATTGCCACCGCGTGGCAGAGGGCCTAGTTCCAGTTTTTTGCGTGTAGCTTCGTCAACCGCATTACTCAACGGATGCTTGATCGACACATGATGGTATTTCTCTTGTCCGTAATTCCATTTACTCATGTCTAATCCAAGTTTAATTGTGAGGTCGTCAACTGCTTCTTTCAAACTCGATAAGAGAAATTTATCTCTTCCTGCAACAGGATTATTTCCAAATTCAGGACGAGGGTTTACTATCCATGAAATTGTTTTGGTCATCTCAAGTGAGCGAATTTGTTTACTCACCGTTTCAGGAACGAGTAGCTGCAACATATTTTCATAAATTCTTTTCTCCCAAGCTGCATAAATGCCTGCTTCAACTGAATTTTTATCCATTGTAAAATTCCAATTCAATAATAGAGTACGAGCTTTTTCAATTTTTGCATCTGGTGATTTTATTTCTTTTAAAAAAGGCACCAAAGTTCTGGCTGGAATTGACAAATAATCAAACTGTAAGCGCATCATATCCGTCAGAGAGTGTTTTTTTTCTGAAGCCAATACTTCGTTTATGCGATCAGCACGGAAGCTGTCGGCCCATTCCCAGCCAACGGCATTTCGGTGTTCATAATTATTTGGCACAAGGTTTTCATTGGCAGTGGCCCAATATCCTTTTTGCGGGTTATAAATATTAGGAAGTGATTGCACAGGAAGATATCCCGACCATTCATACCGGCCATCGCCAGGAACAGCAAGAAGACCACTCCAGTTTTTTCTGATCGGTGCAATGCCAACAGACTGCCATCCAATATTTCCTTTGCGATCTGCCCAAATCATATTTTCAGCTGGGATGTGGCTATAGCTGCATGCCTCGCGAAACTCATTCCAGGAAGTAGCTTGGTTCATACGTAAACTGGCCAGATAGGGGGCGCCTCCAGGCTCAAGCCACCCACAACGAACGGCATATGCTTTACTATTTTTTGAATCGATGTACGTAACAGGGCCATGTCGCGTGTACTTGTGTTCTACAAAAACATCGGGGGCACCTTTAACATGGATGGTGTCTTTTATTGATTTCATATCTTCCCAACTTCCCTGATACCTATATTGATTTTGGTTTTGAGGATTGAGTTCATACACATATAAGTCTTCAGCATCAATTCCAAAAATGGTGAGCCCCCAGGCAGCATGATCGTTGTGCCCAATTGAAATGCCAGGTATTTCCGGTTCTCCACCGCCCACCACATTCCAGCCGGGCGCATTCAAGTGAACCATGTAACGAAGCGATGGCGCAGCAATGGAGCGATGAGGATCATTGGCTAATAATGGAAATTTGCTTTGAGAATGTTTGCAATCAACAATCCAATTGTTGCTACCGATGTTGAATTTTTCTTTGTCCATAAATTCATTTCTTGCCTCTTCATCTAAATCAGCCAGATGTTGATATTCTTTCATGTTAGGATTTGCACTTGCTACTAAATCTTTTGGTGAGAAGACAATGGGTTTGCGATAGATTTGATATAGCTGAATTACACTATCAAAAAGAAGATGGGGATTGATAGCAGGATCAATCGTAAGATCGGGGGAGCCAGGCTCAAAGTCAATAAGATCTTTTACGCGATCCGCGCCAAGCGTAGCCACAGCTCTGCTGATTTCAATTTCAGTGCTTAAGTTTGACAATAATCCTTGATGACGTGATATGACAACAGCAGGAGTCCATTTTTCAGGTACAATTCCGAGCAATCTAAATTCCAACGGAAGTTGTTTGGTGTCTTTTTTTATTTCTTCGATGTAAGCATTAACTCCATCCACATACGACTGAATGATCAA
>JANNAQ010000074.1:0-20882 GCA_031384515.1 Bacteroidia bacterium | reverse complement strand
GATAACAGTACCTGGACTCCTGGTTATACCGCAGTTAACTATACCATCATTCGCTTTGCGGATGTGTTGTTGATGGCTGCTGAAGCTGAGATTGAAGCAGGAAGTCTTGCAACGGCTCATGGTTATATCAATCAGGTGCGTGCAAGAGCTGCAAACCCTGCAGGTTTTGTGATGGGATTAGTAACTGGCCCTGGCGCTGGTGGCGATAACCTGAAGCCTGTCGTAAACGCTGCATTACCTGCTGCTAACTATGTTATCAATCAGTATGCAGCTGTGGGTACCAAAGCTGAAATGATTGACAGAGTAAGAATGGAACGCAAACTTGAGCTTTCAGGTGAGGGTCATCGCTTTTTCGATAACGTGCGTTGGGGCATTGCTAAGTCAGAAGCTGATGTATTCCTAGCCTATGAGAAGAAGTTCTTACCTATCACTTATGCTGATTCAAAGTTTGATGCTGGTAGAGACGAATTGCTTCCTATTCCACAAGATCAAATTGACTTATTGGGAGCGGATGTATTAAAACAAAACCCAGGATTTAATTAATTACTCCTGATTTTTTTACTTAAACAAAGGCCAATGTAAATTGGCCTTTGTTTTTATATGGATATCTTAAAAAGCTAGAGAAAGCCAAAAATGAGTTACCAATTGGGCATTAACAATCGGTTCAAATTCCTTTTATAAAGAGAGTTATAAAACTTATTTTGAATGGTTAATCTCTCGGATCAAGCGGATTTGAGATATGGTAAAGATTGTAAAGTGGGAGCCATGCCCCAGCGGGGCAGTCTCTTTGTAGAGGTTAATATATTGAGTTGATTTTTGCCCCGGATGGGCAACCTGTTCAACTGTCAGATTATGGGTGATACATACACACAGTTATATATCCAGTTGGTTTTTGCCGTAAAGGGCAGGAGTAATTTTATACAAAATGCCTGGGAGGAGGAGTTGTATAAATACATAACGGCTGTATTGCAAAATGACAGACATAAAATGCTTGCCATCAATGGTATGCCAGATCACATACATATCTTCTTAGGTTTAAATCCGGCATTTTCAATTTCCGATTTGGTGAAAGACATAAAAAGAGCCGGTAACAATTGGATCAATAAGAAAGGGTTTACAAAAGGAAAATTTGAATGGCAGAGCGGATATGGGGCATTTTCCTACGGAAAATCGCAAATTGACCAAGTATGCAAATACGTTTTAAATCAAAAGACACATCATGCAAAACTTTCATTTAAAGATGAATATATAAATCTGTTAAAATTATTTGAGATTGACTTTAAAGATGAATATCTCTTTGAATTTTATGATTAAGATATGCGATTAAACAGGTTGCCCCTCTGGGGCAATTTTTTAATTATAAACAGATTTCTACAAACAGGCTACGCCTCTGGCGTAAGTGATTTTCTTCATAAGTAGGTAATTTCTATGTATTTGAATCCCCACTACAATATTGCATCACCGAACTGTTTTGCCAAACTTAACAATTTGACGTCATTGCGAGTACCCGTGATGGGGGTGGGCAGGGACGAAGCAATCCACCAATCGGGAGATTGCATTGCCCCATTACGCAAACCTCACACTGGTGCTCGCCAAGACGTTATTATTTTTTTTAATACAATGTCATTTATGAAAAGTGTAATTGCCCTTGTTGGTTGCTGTTTCCTGTCCTTGTTTTTTTTAGGCTGCAAACACAAGCCCGAAACTCTCTTTGAACTTTTACCAGCCGATGAAACAGGCATTGATTTCATAAACGCAATAGAGGAGACTGATAGCTTCAACATACTTAGTTACGAATACATCTACAATGGAGGAGGAGTAGGTGTTTCGGATTTTAATAATGATGGCAAACAGGATATTTTTTTTACAGGCAATCAGGTAGGTAATAAACTCTATATCAACGAAGGTGATTTTAAATTTAAAGACATCACCGAAGAAGCAAATGTTAATGTGCCGGGCAGGTGGAATTCCGGTGTTGCAATTGTAGACATTAATAATGACGGGTGGAAGGATGTTTACATATGTGCCACTATGAAGACAGACTCCCTCGATCGCAGAAATATGCTTTTCATCAACAATGGATTGAATGAAAAGGGCTTGCCAACTTTCTCTGAAAAGGCGGCCGACTATAACCTGGACGATATGGGGTTCAGTGTAAATGCGGCTTTCTTTGATTATGACAGAGACGGAGATTTGGATGTGTATGTACTTACCAATGAAAAGCTAACTAACTATCCAACCAATTATCGCGCTAAAATTATAGATGGATCCTCGCCCAACACGGACAGATTATATAGGAATAATGGAAACGGAACATTTTCTAATGTTTCTAATGAAACGGGCATTTCTATTGAAGGATTTGGCTTAGGGCTTGCTATTTCTGATTTCAATAAGGATGGATGGCCCGATATTTACGTGTCGAATGACTACCTCTCTAATGATATTTTATACATCAACCAAAAGGATGGCACTTTTAAGAATCGCATTGCAGATTACATCGGGCATCAAAGTCAGTTTTCAATGGGCAACGATGCAGCAGACATTAACAATGATGGGATGCCGGAGATCATTACTCTGGATATGTTACCGGAAATCAGTATTCGAAAAAAGACAACTATTGGCAATAAGACCTATCAAAATTATATAAATAATAAAGAGTTTGGTTACGAGTATCAGTATGTCCGAAACATGCTTCATCTGAACAACGGGCTCGATAAGGAAATAAAATTTAGTGAAGTAGGGCAATTGTCTGGTGTATATCAGACAGAGTGGAGTTGGTCTCCCTTATTTGCTGATTTCGATAACGATGGAAAAAAAGACCTCTTCATCACGAATGGTTTTCCTCGGGATATCACAGACAAAGATTTTGCACTTTTCCGAGCTGATAAAGAGAACATTGCAGGAGCCCGTTATCTGTTGGATTCAATACCTGTTGTTAAAATTTCAAATTATGCCTATAGGAATGAGGGGGACCTTGTGTTTAGTGACGTTACGAAATCATGGGGCTTGGATAACCCTTCCTTTTCGAACGGGGCGGCTTTTGCCGATTTTGATAATGATGGGGATCTTGATTATGTAGTAAATAACATAAATGAAGTTGCGCTAGTTTATCGAAATACCCTTGATCCGCTTGTCGCCAAGCCGGATCACGCAACGAATAATTTTTTAAGAGTTAGTTTAACCGGTAACAACGATAACAACTCTGGCATTGGAAGTAAAATCACCCTCTATTATGACAGCGGAAAAATGCAGTACAATGAGCAATCTATTTACAGGGGTTTTTTATCGACCGTTGAAAATATTTCACACTTTGGTGTTGGAGCCAGTATGATGGTCGACTCTATTTTGGTTGAGTGGCCAGATGGTAAGGTACAGAAGGTTGAAAATATAAAGACCAATCAAGTGGTATCAATTGATTATAAGTCTGCTGTTCTCAGCAGTACTATAATTCAAGCCGCTGAAAATAATCTTCCTCTTTTTAAGGAGGCCAGCAAGGAAACAGGAGTATTGTTTAAACATATTGAGGACGACAAGATTGATTTCAACCTGCAACGGACTATGCCTCATAAGTTTTCCCAGGCAGGTCCTGGTATTTGTATAGGTGATATCAATAACGATGGATTGGAAGATATACTTATTGGAGGTTCGTCTAACTATCGGTTTGTTTCCTTTTTGCAAAAGGCAGATGGGACTTTTTCTGTAATGAAGGATAAGTCACCAGTAGCATTGGATGATAAAGACGATGGCAAGAAGGAAGAGGACGAAGGCCTGTTATTGTTTGATGCTGACAACGACAACGATCTTGACTTGTACATTGTAAGCGGAAGTCTTGAAGATACAGACGTTAAGGTATTTCAGGACAGACTTTACAAAAATGATGGTAGAGGAAATTTTACATTAGATGTAGCTGCACTTCCGGAAATCACAGCCAGCGGCTCGTGCGTTAGGGCAGCCGATTTCGATGCAGACGGGGATCTTGACTTATTTGTTGGCGGAAGGGTGGTTCCCGCGAGTTATCCACTCGCTGCTAAGAGTTATATTCTGAAGAATAATGGTGGAACATTCATTGATGTCACTGATCAAATGTGCCCTGACCTAAGAGCCCCAGGTATGGTTACAGATGCTATTTGGTCCGATTTTGATAATGATGGAAAAGTGGATCTTATTCTGGTGGGAGAATTTATGCCATTTAGCTTTTTCAAAAATGAGGGAATAAAATTCAATAAACATTCATCAACTGGAATTGAACAATTTATCGGGTGGTGGAATAGTATTTCGTCAGGGGACTTTGATAAAGACGGTGACACAGATTATATAGGAGGTAATCTTGGCCTAAACAATAATTATCAGGTTTCAGAGAAATATCCAATTTCCGTATATGCTAAGGACTTCGATGGAAATGGAAGCATTGATCCCATTCTTGCTTGTTACATGCGGGAATCAATGACCAGTGATGTTAAAAAACTATACCCTGTTCACTTCTGGGATGAGATAAACTCACAGAGCACTAAATTTAGAAGAAACTATTCCAGCTATAAAAAATATGGAGAGGCCACATTAGAGACACTATTTACAAAAGCTGATTTAGAAGGTGCTCTGATACTTAAAGCAAATCATATGGCGTCAAGCTATGTTGAAAATATGGGTGGTGGTAAATTTCAATTGAGGAGTTTGCCAACTTCCGTGCAGGTAGGTCCCGTTAATGGCATGGTTTCCGAAGATGTAAATGCCGATGGCAATTTAGACATTGTCATGATTGGTAACGATTACGGAAACGAAGTGTTTGCAGGTCGCTATGATGGCTTTACCGGGCTTGTGTTATCAGGAGATGGAAAAGGGTTCTTTGAAGTTATACCCTCCCATAAAAGTGGCTTCTATGTGAGTGGAGATGCAAAAGCCTTGGCTAAGATTCCAATTAATAACAAAGAAATTTTTATAGCTACTCAGAACAAAGACAGCCTTAAGGTTTTTGAAAGCAATTTTGCTGAGTCAAGTGAGATTTTCACACCTCTGGTTCTGGATAGCTGGGCTGAATTCATTTATTCCAATGGCGAAAGGCAACGCACCGAATTTTATTATGGAAATGGATACTTATCGCAGTCTAGTAGAAGAATAACGATACCGAATAATGTGAGTGAGATACTCGTTTATGATTATAAGGGAACCTCGCGATCTGTATTTAAAAGAAATCAATAGTCTTAAGCCATTCCGTGTAAGAGTTTTCTTTTTTCCGTTCATAAAACCAATCGTATTATTTACAGGGAAGTTTAATACCTTTTCACTCAAAATCTAGTTTCTTATGCATCCATCAAAACTTTTTCTTTTAAGTGCTTTACTATTTCTACATGCAATTGTCTTCGGCCAAATCACAGACGATAGAATAAATAGGCTTAAGTCTGAAGCCGCTGTTGAAGTTGAAAAACAGTATGTCTTGGCCCAACAAATAAATGATATGCTATTCAGCTTTGCGGAGCTGGGTTTTCAAGAGGTAGAGACATCAGCCTATTTAACTTCAATTCTGGAGAAGAATGGATTTAAGATTCAAAGAGGTATTGCGGGTATTCCAACCGCCTGGACTGCTACATGGGGTTCAGGCAAGCCTTTTATTGCACTAGGCTCGGATGTGGATTGCATCCCTAAGGCTTCGCAGAAGCCAGGTGTGGCCTATCAGGATCCAATCATTGTTGGAGCACCAGGTCATGGCGAAGGCCATAACTCGGGGCAAGCCTTAAACATTGTCACCGCCCTTACCATTAAAAAAATTATGGAACGGGAGAAAATTTCGGGTACACTTATGCTGTGGCCCGGAATAGCCGAAGAGCAACTTGGTACTAAGGCGTATTATATCCGTGAAGGGGTTTTCAAAAATGTGGATGCATGTATTTTCACCCACGTGGCAAGTAATCTTGGAGTTGGTTATGGTGATGATGGGTATCAGGGGATGGTATCCGTAAAGTTTACCTTCGAAGGACAAGCGGCTCATGCAGCGGGCGCTCCATGGAGGGGTAGGAGTGCCTTGGATGCTGTAGAACTTATGAACATTGGTTGGAATTTCAGACGAGAGCATTTAGAGTTGACTCAACGGTCTCATTATGTAATTTCAGATGGCGGAGATCAACCCAACGTGGTACCATCTAAGGCATCTGTGTGGTATTATTTCAGAGAACGGACGTATCCTGATATTGTAAAGTTATTTGACAAGGGAAAGAAAACAGCCGAGGGCGCAGCACTAATGACAGATACTAAATTCACCTATGAAATATTAGGTTCAGCCTGGCCCGGTCATTTTAATAAGCCATTGGCTGCTGCCATGTATGAGAATATCAAGGCTGTTGGTCTACCTAAATGGACAGATGATGATCAGTTACTGGCAAAGGCAACACAGATTGAGATGAAATCAAAAAAGGTGCAAGGCCTTGCCATCAAATTAGACACGATTAATATGCCAAATAGTATTAAACCAGTAATGATGGGAGGGTCGCAGTTGTATTCACTAAAAGGAGGATCGGATGACATTGCAGATATCTCCTGGTCCTTACCTACTATTGTACTTACGTATCCGTCAAACATTCCCAATCTTCCTGGTCATCATTGGGCAGATGCAATTGCCATGGCAACACCGATTGCCCATAAAGGAATTATTTCTGGAGCTAAGGCGGAAGCACTAACTCTAATTGATTTGCTCTTAAAACCAGAATTGATTACTGCTTCATGGGATTATTATAAGAATGAACAGACAAAAGACATTCAGTATATACCGCTAATTGGACCAAAGGACAATCCAGCGATATTTCTGAACAAGGAGATCATGACTAAGTTCAAGCCGGAGCTTTCAAAGTATTATTATAATCCGGTGAAGTATAAGAACTATCTCGAACAATTGGGTATTGTTTATCCAACGGTAAGGGAAGATCAGATGGAAGCTGTGAAGAAAGAATTGGAGAGAGGAGTGAAGTAGTTAAAGCCCATCGCATAAGAATCAATGAACTTAAAAGAGAATAAGGAAAATGCCATCGCTTTTTACAAGATGGCGTATGAAGGTGCTCCAAGCAGAGCGACAGAGCTCTATGTTGGTTCGAAATATATTCAGCATAATCCTTCGGTTGGGGATGGTATTCAATCCTTTATTGAATATTTCGACCAAATGAAAAGAGAGTATCCGGATAAATCCATTGAATTTGTCCGGGCAATTGCTGAAGGTGACTTGGTTGCTTTGCATACTCATCAGATTTGGCCCGGGAATGATGAGTACATTACAATGGACTTTTTTAGGTTCACTGAAGATGGTAAAATAATTGAGCATTGGGATGCGATCCAGCAAATTCCAAAACAATCGGCTCACGGCAATAAAATGTATTGATCCGGCTTAAATAATAAATTTAGAGGTAATCATTTGACAACACGATTATCAAGGAATAATTACAAAGCACTATCTTTACTGCATGTTCACAGGTATAATTGAGGCAATAGGTTCGGTTATAAAAATTGATATAGACGGTACTAATAAAAACTTCTGCATCGAAAGCGGTATCAGCCGGGAATTGAAGGTTGACCAAAGTATTTCCCATAACGGTGTTTGCCTTACTGTGACAAAAGTAAATGGTAAACAGTATTGGGTAACAGCTGTTGACGAAACCATCCAAAAATCAAATCTAGGAAGCTTGAACATTGGCGATCAAATCAATCTGGAAAGATGTATGGTTGCTAATGGCAGATTTGATGGACACATTGTGCAAGGGCATGTTGACCAAGTTGGTATTTGTACATCAATAAAAGAAGTTGGTGGCAGTTGGTTATTTGATTTTCAATATGACTTTTCTTTTGGGAATGTGACTGTTGAGAAGGGATCTATTTGCATCAACGGAGTCAGCCTCACCTGCTTTAATTCAAGTGACACTGCTTTTACAGTTGCCATTATTCCGTATACCTATAGCCACACTAATTTTAGACATCTTGCCATAGGAGATAGCGTCAATCTGGAATTTGATGTTATTGGTAAATACGTAAAGAGATTGTTGGGAAAATAGATGTCTCTTAAAAAGGAATATTTTAAAAATTGTATCCTAAACTAACTTAACCTTTCAATCATGCTAGAACAACTTATGAAGCTCGTAGAGCAAAATGCGGGAGATGCCATTGTGAAGAATAAAGCAATTCCGGATCAGCATAATAATGCGGCTATACAAACCGTAGCCCAACAAATTTTTAGTGGCTTGCAAAGCCAAGCCTCACAGGGTAATCTTACTCAGATTGCAGGCCTTTTTCAAGGTAACTCAAAGAATATTTCAAGTAATCCAATAGTCACACAACTTATTACCTCTGTAGCTGGCGGTGTTGCTTCGAAATTTGGTGTTTCACCACAAGCTGCTCAAAGTATGGCTTCGAGCCTTTTGCCAACGGTTATGAATCAATTGGTCACGAAGACAAATGATCCGAAAGACACTTCATTTGATCTTACCAACATCATGAAAGGAGTTTCTGGGAATAGTAATCTTGATGTTGCCAGTATTCTTAGCCAGGTTGCTGGGGGTGGAAAAAATCCAGCTGCTGGATTGGGTGGTATGCTAAGCGGTATGTTTGGTAAGAAGTAAAGAAGCTTCAGTTTTGAATTGCTCCCTTCATACAATTTTTGAAGGAGCATTTTTTTTGCCCACTTTTGAATTGATCCAAAGATAGAAGCGAAATCCGCAAAAGCCACACAACAATCCAATTAGTCCACCGACTAAGATATCTCCGGGATAATGAACGCCAAGGTAAATCCGTGTGTACGTCATTAGAGAAGCCCATATAAAGATCAACCAGATCCATTTATACTGATTTTTGAAAAGTAGCCAGATAAAAAAGCCTGTTGCAAATGTATTGGCAGCATGCCCAGAAGCGAA
The DNA here is from genome assembly GCA_031384515.1 of Bacteroidia bacterium. Taxonomy (GTDB): domain Bacteria; phylum Bacteroidota; class Bacteroidia; order Cytophagales; family Cyclobacteriaceae; genus ELB16-189. The sequence continues at coordinate 12,000 of JANNAQ010000074.1, read as the reverse complement.
ACCATAAAGTCCTCCTTTGTAACCATCAACCAAGTGTACCATTGTTTGTAGAGAAGGTTCCTGCGATGGCCTTAATCTCTCGAAAAAAGGTTTCATTAGGCTAGAAGTTATTTGATCCGCCAACAGAATCCCCAAAGCTGCACCGGCCAAGATGAGCCAACCCTCGTTGTTATATTTCTTGAAGATAAGATAAATAAGAAGGAGATAAAGAGGTGTCCAGAACTGCGTCTTGGTAATTAAGAGCATGATAGGATCCAACGAGTCGGTATGAAAGCTATTTAAAAAAAGGAACAGGTCTTTATCCAGATCAATTATCTTTTCCATAAAAAAAGAGATACTGAAGTTTAATCTTCAGTCTCAAAGTTAATAAACATTACCTGAACGCTCTTATGTAAAAATTGAGTGCGAAAAAGTTTTAAATAGGCCATTGTCTGAATAATAGTTTAGTTACTTTTAAGTGTCTATTTTCTAAATCTAATAACTGAATTTAAGCTACCAGTTCTTATGAAACATTTTGATCTTGTTGTTATTGGAGCCGGCCCTGCTGGCTATGCTGCGGCTATGCGAGCCCTCGATTTCAAAAAGAAAGTAATGCTCATTGAAAGGAATAGGGTTGGGGGAGCAGGCATAACGAACGGTGCATTGTCGTCCAAAACTTGGTGGGAACTTTCCAGGGAGGCATCTGCCTTTAGAAAAAGTCTTAAGCGTTACAATATTCAAGTTCCCAGCATAAGCTATAAAGAGATACAGTCTGAAGTTCAAAAGGCAGTTGCAGAGCGCAAAGGAATGCTGGAGGAGCATATGCTAGAACTTAGGAACACACCTTATTCTAACCTGCTAGAATTCAAAGTGGGTGAGGCCAAACTTCTTAGTCAACATGAAGTAGAGATTGTGAATGGGGCTAAAAAAGAAGTTGTCTATGCTGAGAATATAATCCTGGCTACGGGTAGCCGTCCGAGAAACTTACCTGAATTGCCAATTGATGAGAAAATTGTGATGACAAGTGAGGGGATTGAGGGAATGACTGACTTCCCCGAGAGCATGGTGATTGTAGGGGCTGGGGTTATTGGTTGTGAATACGCAACAATTTTTAGTGGTTTTGGAAGAACCAAGGTTCACCTCATTGATAAAGGCGATCGAATTCTTCCGTTTGAGGACGAGGACGTAGTAAGAATAGTTGAACGTAACATGGAGAACAATGGCGTGCTGGTTCACAGAAACTCCCGCCTGGTGATGATGAAAATTATAAACGGTAGGGTAGAGTATGAACTTGAGTATACGGATGGCAGCCGCGAAATTTTTAATGTTGAGAAGGCGCTGGTATCTGTAGGTCGCGTGGCAAATCTTGAGGATTTGTGGGATGATAAAGTAGGGATCAAGATGAATAAGAGAGGAATTGATAATGACGATACTCAAACCAGTATTTCAAATATTTATGCAGTAGGGGACCTTACAGCTGATATTTCTCTAGTCAACGTAGGAGAGCTTGAAGGACGATATGCAGTAGAAAGAATTTTTGGTAAGCCTGACCGTAAATTAGTGTATGAAAATATCAGTACCATAATGTTCTTGAGTCCTGAAGTGGCTGGAGTGGGTTTAAACGAAACTCAAGCACAGGAGAAGGGAATAGACTATAAGGTAGTAACACTCGAGTTTAGTACGATTCCTCGTGCAATTGCGAAACGAAATACTCAGGGGTTTATTAAGCTATTGGTAACGTGTGATGACCACATGAAAATATTGGGCATGAAGGTAGTAGGTAATCATGCCAGCAGTGCTATCCAAGCTGTTGCAGTTTTGATTTCGATGGACAAAGGCATTGAAGAATTGGCTGAGTGTGTTCATCCTCATCCTAGTATTACAGAAGGAATACAAGAGTGCGTTCGCATGTTTTTGGGAAAATCGCTTTTTAAACCGGCTGCCTTGGCTGGAAGACTTACCTGTCGTAAGTATTCCAAGGGTAAGTATGAGGATATCGTTTTTTAAGTAATAGTATGATTGTTAAGATGAGGTTTATTTGGTTAATCCCGTTTTTAGTTTTGGGGTCTTGCTCTATCGACAGACTTTACAAAATAAATCAAAGTCGTATGGTAAGTCCTTACGAGCAGATGAACTACAATACAATAGTTAAGCTCTATTTCGCGAAAGACAAAACCAGTGTTGGCACCATTGAAGGAATATATTCAGTAACTAGCCTTGTCACTAAAAAAGGACGAGGTGCATTGTCTTCTACTGAGAAGGAGAAGGTTGTAGATCGCAAAGAAAACTACTCCGAAGTAGCCATTATACGAGACAATAATACAAGCGGGCGAGATTATCTTGAAGTCCCTCTTGACAAGGAATATGTTCCTTCTTATTCTATACGTGGCGAGTTCACCGAAATGACAGATGGAAACATTTTGGTGTACAAGCATTTTGAACCCAGAGGGAAATCAATTTCTTATACGTTCACATATGACAAAACCCACGATATTCTCGATGGCGTGCGCACCGAGAATGATGGCGCATTCACCATAACTTATAAGCTAACTTACTTGAAACTATTCCCGAAAAATTAGTTATTCTAATATTTCTTAATTTAGCGGTTTATTCAAAACTGAATTGCATGTTTTTATCGAAGATTAAGGAAAAGAAATCAGGAATATTACTTTACGGAATCACACCACCTAAGGCAACAACGGCCGAAGAAAAGGTCAAAGAGATAGCGGACAAAACCTTGACTACTCTTTGTATGCTGGATATTGATGCGCTGATCGTTTATGATGTTCAGGATGAATCCGCAAGAACAACAGAAGAAAGACCGTTTCCATTTTCTAGTTCACTTGATCCTTTGGACTTTGCTAGTAATTATTTACAACGACTTTCGGTTCCTAAGATAATTTATAGGCCGGCTGGTAAGTTTACAAGCGATGAATTAAGGCAATGGCTTAATAGTCTAAAGTCTCATGGATTTTATCCCATATTTGTGGGTTTACCAACACCTGATTACGTTGTTAAAACCAGTCTCAAAGAAGCCTATAATATTTGGCGAGAAAATGAGGCCAGTTCTGTAATTGGAGCTATTACCATTCCTGAGCGCCATGCTATTTTGAAGGATGAGGAAGTTAGGATTCTCGATAAGGTAGATTCAGGAGTGTCCTACTTTATTTCGCAATGTATCTTCAATGTTGGCTATACAAAGCAGATTTTGGAGGACCTTGTAAGAGCCTGCAAAAAGAGGAATCAAGACGTGCCAACTATTATTTTTACGCTGACAGTTTGTGGTTCTGCTAAAACACTTCTTTTTATGGAGTGGTTGGGTATTCACGTTCCAGAGAAAATAAAGGAAGACCTCAATACAAGTGAGAATCCTGTCACGCGCTCAGTTGAAATAGCTGTAGCAATCGCAAAAGATCTTATTCAGTACTGTACAGAAAGATCCATCCCTTTTGGCTTCAACATTGAAAGCGTAGCTATTAGAAAAGTGGAAATAGAGGCTTCAGTTGAGTTATTAAATACGGTTAGCGGATTACTTAAGGCAAACGGTTTGCGCGGGCTATAGGAATTCGATAGTTAACCTGTTATCAAGTACGTTATTTTTTATACTGAATTTTCGAGGTCTTTAATGATTAGGAACTGCCCCCACTTATTCAACTAACATAAAGCCAAGTAATGTCATATCTCAAATTGAAAAAACTTCTTAATGAAGTAGAAAGTCATGGTGATTTAACCTATAAATCAATTCCGTTTTTTGCTAAAGTCGTAAGGGAAATAAAGGTGGAATTGTTAATTGTTTCGGCTCAGCAAGGCGAGCAAATTTCCAGAGACGTGACAGACGCGATTAGGCTTATCAATATAACAGAAAGAGAGGATTTGAATGGTATACAAAATTATCCAAAGGAGATTCCTAAATATCTTACAAGGGTGAAGGTGGCGATAATTTCCTGTCTGTCATTTGCCAATAGATAATACCTCTTGTCGTTTGAGTAAATTTTAACCAAAATCGATTTTGATTTCATTTTCGGAAATTCGCAATTATGCCACTCTTCAAAATGATCTGGCTTACAGATGACTATCATTTTTTAATAGTGTCTGTACACATTTTTAAGTTTCTTTCGTGTAAGATCTGGAACGTAGGTTTCTGACGCCTCGTAGCCAACCGGTATGAGAAGATAGGGTCTTTCATTCTCTGGTCGCTGTAGAATTTTGGTAAGAAAATTCATTGGGCTTGGCGTATGTGTTAGCGCAACCAAGCCTGCATGATGAATGGCAGCCAGTAAGAAGCCACAGGCTATCCCAACTGATTCATTCACATAATAATTATTCCTCTTGGTTCCGTCCGACAAAATATCATAGGCCAGTTTGAACACAACAATCAAGAAAGGCGCTGTTTCAAGAAATGGCTTTTGCCAATCAGTTTGCAAAGGCTTGAGATCATTCAACCAGTCAGCATTCATTCTACTATCATAGCTTTCCTTTTCTTCCTTTTCTGCCGCCATGCGAATTTCCTTCTTTAAGGTTGGGTCACTTACAACACAGAAAGTCCACGGTTGTTTATGTGCACCTGATGGAGCTGTTGATGCTGTCAGGATGATGTTGTGAATAACTTCTATTGGGATGGGGTGACTCGAAAAATCACGAACGGTTCTTCTTTCATTCATCCACAGGTAAAAGTCCTGGCTACGTTGGAGCATTTCATTTTCTGAATATCCCGGGTGATGATATTCTATAAATGGATGGCCATCGATTGTTTTCCTCTTATTCATTCCTTAAAGTAGGTAGGTAATTACAAATTCCCAAAAACGTCATTTCTTATAAGGAGCCCTGTCAATTCAATTCCTAAATAAGGAAATTCAAATCACCACACCTTACTTTGCATGTCGTTGCCGAAGCACGGCTTTTACCTCATCAAAAGAATGACCCTTGGCAATAAGCAGTACTAAATAGTGGTACATTAAATCAGCAGCCTCGTTTAAGAATAGATTTTTATCGTTGTCCTTCGCTTCGATCACCAATTCTACAGCCTCTTCTCCAACCTTTTGTGCAATTTTATTGATGCCAGATTCAAAGAGAGAAGTGGTGTAAGAGCCCGACTTAGGGCTATTCTTTCTGTCTAGTATAATTTGCTCAAGGAATTGAATATCCAGACTTTCATTTTTCTCATTGAAACATGTATCTGCACCGGTATGGCATACTGCCCCTTTCGGACTTGCTTTAATAAGTAATGTGTCGTTATCACAATCCTCCAAGATCTCAACAACTTCTAAGTAATTGCCTGATGATTCACCTTTGGTCCACAACCTTTTTTTAGAACGACTATAAAATGTTACAAGTTTTTCCTGTTGTGTCTTTTCTAATGCTTCTTCATTCATAAAGCCCAACATGAGCACCTTTGCCGTTTTTGAATCTTGTACTATACAAGGTATTAGTCCATTCAGTTTAGAAAAATTGAGATTCATATTCTTTAGTTAAAGGCGTATGGGTATGTTTCGTTTTTTTAAAAAGTCTTTTAAATCTAGAATCTTAATTTCACCAAAGTGAAAGATGCTTGCAGCAAGAGCGGCATCAGCTTTTCCTAATAAATAGGCGTCCATGAAATGCCCCATGGATCCTGCCCCCCCGGATGCAATAATGGGTATCTGTAGCAATTCATGAAGCTTGCTTAGAGGATCAATGGCAAAACCATTTTTAGTACCATCGTGATCCATACTCGTAAATAGTATTTCACCTGCGCCCCTTTCCTGACCTTCATGCGACCAAGTGAATAGCTTCTTCTCGCTGGGATTCTTTCCTCCATGTGTATGAACAATCCATTGATTGTCGATTTTTCTGGCATCAACAGCCAACACAATACACTGTGAACCAAATGCGGTAGAAAGTTCATTGAGAAGCTCAGGTCTCTTAACAGCTGCGGAATTTACGCTTACTTTATCTGCTCCGGCATCTAATAAGGGTGCAACATCTTCTATTCTATTGATTCCACCACCTACCGTGAATGGAATATTAATATGTCTCGCAATTTCTTTTACCAATTTGGCAAACGTCTTCCGCTTTTCATCGGTTGCTGAAATGTCCAGAAACACCAATTCATCTGCCCCTTCTTTTGCGTATTGAGCTGCTAGTTCAATAGGATCCCCAGCATCTCGAATATTTATAAAGTTTATACCTTTTACGGTGCGACCATCTTTAATGTCAAGGCAGGGTATGATTCGTTTGGTTAACACACTATTTATTAGTCGTTTAATGTCTTAAATTCTTCCAATTTAATTCTCCCTTCATAAATCGCCTTGCCTATAATTACGCCATGGACTTTTATTTTTTTGAGTTCAATCAAATCATCCATCGAACTTACTCCTCCACTCGCAATAACTTTTAGGTCTTTGAACCGTGACTTAATTTTTTTATATAGATCAAAATTGGGTCCCTTTAACATTCCATCTGTGCTTATGTCGGTACAGGTAAGATACTCTAATCCTTCCTTTAAGAATTGATCAACAAGATCAAATAACCTCAAGCCAGTGGCTTCCAGCCAACCATTGATAAGAACATCATCATTTTTTATGTCTGCACTCAGCACAAAATTTTCACCACCATATTTTTTCAACCAGCCAATGAATTTTTTCGGCTCTTTTACCGCAAGGCTTCCTACATTGATTTGACTTATGCCCAAATCAATTAGTCGCTCAACTTCTCCCTCCGTTTTAACCCCGCCTCCAAAGTCGACATTCAGCACGGTTTTTTCCTGTATCTCTTCAATAACTTTCCAATTGACAACTTGCCCCTTTTTTGCACCATCCAAATCAACAAGGTGTAGGTATTCCAGATCAGCATTTTGAAATTCAAGTGCTACTTCAACGGGATCTTCTCTGTATACTTTCTTTTTTTTGAAATCACCTTGGGTAAGCCGAACACATTTTCCGTCAATAATATCGATAGCAGGAATTATCTTCATTTGTACCGAGTTGTTAATTGTTTAAGACTATGCCTCATTTTTGGCTTAGAAAAGAAGTTAGGACTTTTACACCAACGTCAGCAGATTTTTCTGGATGAAACTGAACGGCATAGAAATTATTCTGTCTCATAGCTGCGCTGAAAGGATTCACATAATCCGTCTTTGCTGAAGTGTATGCATTGACTGGGATATAATAGCTATGAACGAAATAAGCATTCTGATGTTCAAGAGTAGCATCTAGCCAGTTGTTGACTGAGTTAAGCTGGTTCCACCCCATGTGTGGTACTTTCATGTCCAATGTGGGTTTGAATAGCTTCACTGATTCATTAAAGATTCCAAGGCAGGTGGTATTGTTTTCCTCCGAATACGTGCACATCAATTGCATACCCAGGCAAATGCCGAGAACAGGTTGCCTAAGATTAATAATTACCTGGTCTAATTTTCGCTCTCGTAAGTATTTCATGGTGGTGCTTGCTTCGCCTACACCAGGAAAAATCACTTTGTCTGCAGTTTGAATTTCATTTGTGTCATCTGTAATCGAAAAATTAATATTCAGTCTCTCCAAAGCGAATGAAACTGACCTAATATTTCCGGCATTATATTTAATCACCGCAACCTTCATTGTCCCTGGTTTTTACTTTTAATCCTTCTTGGTATAACTTAGAGTGTTCCCTTTGTAGTTGGTAATTGATTATTGTTCTCATCCTTTTTTACAGCCATTTTCACAGCCTTGGCGAATGATTTAAAAATAGCTTCAATCTTGTGATGTTCGTTTGTGCCTTCAGCCTTCACATTTAAATTGCATTTCGCAGCATCGCTAAAAGACTTAAAAAAATGAAAGAACATTTCCGTTGGCATTTCGCCAATCTTCTCTCTTTTAAATTCTGTTTCCCATACAATCCATGGTCTTCCTCCAAAGTCCAGGGCCACTTGAGCAAGGCAATCGTCCATTGGCAGGCAAAATCCATAACGTTCAATTCCCCGTTTGTTGCCCAAGGCAATTAAAATAGCCTCTCCAAGTGCGAGTGCAGTATCTTCAATGCTATGATGCTCATCAATGTGCAAGTCACCTTTCAAATGAATTTCAAGATCGAGCAGCCCATGGCGTGCAAGTTGATCAAGCATGTGGTCAAAAAATCCAAGACCAGTTTCTATTTTAGATTTGCCAGTGCCATCAAGATTGACTGTTATTTGGATATCTGTTTCTTTGGTGGTCCGTCTTACGTGGGCACTTCTTTTCGGCAAGATAATCTCATAAATTTCTTTCCAGGATTTTGTAAGGCTGCAGATAGAATCAAGCCCTTCGGCTACAACCATTTCTTGTAAACTACCATCATTTATTAAAACAGCTTTTGCTCCAAGGTTTTTTGCGAGTTCAACGTCAGTTACACGATCACCAATAACAAATGAATTTTTAAGATCATATTCTGTTGAAAAATATGAGGTGAGCATTCCAATACCAGGTTTTCGGGTTGGCTTGTTCTCATGAGGTAATGAGCGATCAATATGGATAGCTGAGAAATGAATTCCTTCGCCTTCAAGTGTCTTGATTATTTTATTTTGAACTGGCCAAAAGGTTTCTTGCGGAAAGCTTGCTGTTCCAAGCCCATCTTGGTTGGTTACCATTACTAATTCATAATCGGTGGCCTTTACAATTTTTCCAAGCCAGGTAAAGACACCAGGAATAAAATCTAATTTTTCCAGACTGTCAATTTGAGGATCTTCCGCTGGTTCAATTATTATGGTGCCATCTCGGTCAATGAAGAGTACTTTTTTCATAGATTTTTTAATTCAGCCAATAAAATCTTATTTTCCTGAGGTGTACCAACAGTAATTCGTAAGCAATTTTCGCAGAGCACTACATTGGAGCGATCTCTTGTGATGATTCCCTTTGCTACTAATTGTTGATACGTTGTCTTTGCATCTTTTACTTTTGTCAAAAGAAAATTGGCATCTGAGGGATAAACTTTTTCCACCATCTTTAGTTGAGATAGTTCGCTTTTAAGTAGTTCTCTTTGCTTCTTTATTTCTTTGACCCAGCTTTCGATCTTATGAATTTCCTTTAATGATTGCTCTGCTACGCCTTGAGTAAGTATGTTAATATTGTAAGGAGGCTTTATTTTATTTAGTACTTTAATAACTTCAATATTGGAAAAGCACATGCCTAGCCGTATACCCGCCAGGCCCCAGGCTTTGGATAGCGTTTGCAACACAACAAGATTATTGTAGTGATTAATCAATGGAAGAAATCCATCGTAATTCGTAAAATCGATGTATGCCTCATCAACAATTACCAACCCACTAAACCTGACAAGTAACGTTTCAATTTTCTCTTTGCTTAGTAAATTGCCTGAAGGATTGTTTGGACTACATAGAAACAAGAGCTTCGTTTTTTCATTCCAGCGTTTTTCTGTCGCTGTTAGATCAATATCAAATTCAGGAGTAAGCTTTATTGTCTTGATCTCAACTGCATTAATTTCGGCACTTACACTATACATGCCGTAAGTTGGCTGGGGAATCAACACATTATCAATTCCCGGCTCACAAAACGCACGAATCAATAAATCAATTGGTTCATCACTTCCGTTTCCAAGAAAAATTTGTTCAGGACTAACTTTCTTTATCTCAGCAATCTTTTTCTTTAAGGTGAGCTGATGAGGATCTGGATAGCGATTGTATAAGGACGGGTAGGGGTTTTCGTTGGCATCCAAAAAAACTGAGGCATTACCTTGAAATTCATCTCGTGCAGACGAATAAGGCTTGAGTCTTAAAACATTTTTTCTAACCAACTTATTTATATCTATCGACATCTGCTTCTTAATAATAGCCGTTAATTTATTTTTTTCTTCGTATTCTAACTGCCTCAGCATGACCACTTAGTTGCTCAGCTTCAGCCATTATTTCAACTGATGGACCTATGAGCTCTATGCCTTCTTTTGATATTTTTTGAAACGTGATGTATTTCATGAAGCTCTCAAGTGAAACCCCAGAATATGCTTTTGCAAAGCCATTAGTTGGCAGTGTGTGATTTGTGCCAGACGCATAGTCACCTGCAGACTCTGGTGAATATGGACCGAGAAAAATGGATCCAGCATTTATAATTTTCTCAGCCGATGAATCACAGTCAAGTGTGTTAATAATCAAATGTTCAGGAGCGTATTCATTGGTAAATGAAATTATGTCATTTGGGCTTAAAATAACAGCCATGCTGTTTTTCAAGGCTTCTTTTGCAATCTCTTTTCTAGGAAGTTTTTCAACCTGTATAGCGATTTCGTTGAAGACTTTAGTGACAAATTCTTCGCTCGTGGTAACTAACACAACTTGGCTGTCTTGTCCGTGTTCTGCTTGTGACAATAAATCTGCTGCCACAAACGATTCACTGGCATTTACATCTGCAATTACCATTACCTCTGATGGCCCTGCAGGCATATCAATTGCAATACCTTCCTGATTGACAATTTGCTTTGCTTTTGTTACATATTGATTTCCTGGACCAAAAATTTTATGTACCGAAGGTATGGTTGCTGTTCCATAAGCCATTGCACCAATTGCTTGGGCGCCTCCTACTTTAAATATTTTTCTAATTCCCACAAGCTGGGCAGCAAATAGAATGGCTGCGTTTAGTTCACCATCTTTCCCTGGGGGAGAACATAAAATCACCTCACTACAGCCAGCCAACCTTGCGGGTATACCTAACATAAGAACCGTTGAAAATAGGGGAGCGGACCCACCCGGAATATAGATACCTACCTTTTCAATTGGAACTCCTTTTCTCCAGCATGTTACCCCGGGCATTGTTTCAATACGAGTTACTTCTCTTTTTTGGGCGATGTGAAATTTCTCTATGTTACGGGCTGCTATTTGAATCGCTTCTTTAAGGTTTTCAGGTACAGTTTTTATTGCGTTTTCAATTTCAATAGCGGATACTTCTATTTCACTTAAGTTAACTTTATCGAATTGTGCGGTGATTTCCTTTAAGGCCTGATCCCCTGAGTTTTTGACCCGCACTAAAACGTTTTTTACGGTACTCTCAAGAAAGTCGAGTTCCATCTGTGGCCTCTGGCAAAGAGATGGCCATTCCTGTTTTGGGGGATTATTGACGATTTTCATTTTACTTTAAAATTACATTTCATTCTCGACTCGGATGGGGTGAGGCTTTTAAGCGATCATTTTTTCAATTGGAATAACGAGGATGCCTTGAGCACCGAAAGATTTCAACAAATCAATCTTCTCCCAGAAATCATTTTCATTTACAACGGAATGTAATGATGACCATCCTGATTTTGCCAGTGGCATAATTGTTGGGCTGTTCATGCCGGGTATCATGCTGATGATTTTGGGTATAGCTTCATTCGGGCAATTCAAAAGAATATACTTATTGTTTTTAGCAGACTTAACAGCTTCGATTCTGAATAATAGCTTAGCGAGAATATCTTTCTTCTCCACAGAGAGTTCATCGTTTGAAATGATGACAGCTTCTGATTGCATCACCACTTCTACTTCCCTTAGCCCATTGCTTAGCAGCGTACTGCCCGTGCTTACAATATCACAAATAGCATCGGCTAGCCCTATGCCTGGGGCAATTTCCACCGAGCCACTGATCTCGTGTATTCCAGCTGAAATATTATTCTTCTTAAGGAATGTCTGAGTGATAACAGGGTAAGAAGTGGCAATGTTTTTCCCTTCCAATGATTTGGCACCTTCATATGTATCAGACCGTGGCACTGCTATAGATAACCGACACTTAGCAAAGTCAAGGCGTTTGACCAGCATATTTTTTTTCTGTTTTTCAACAAAAATGTTTTCTCCTACAATGCCTACATCGGCAACATGATCCTCCACATATTGAGGGATATCATCGTCACGTAGAAAAAGGATTTCGACTGGAAAATTCCCTGCCTGAGCTATCAATTGGTCTTTGCCATTGCTGAATGACAATCCTGTTTCTTTTAAAAGGGCAAGTGACTCCTCTTGCAGACGGCCTGATTTTTGAATTGCAATTCTTAAAAGTGTTTTCATAATTCTATTTCACATAAATTTAATCACTAGTCCTTTCCGCTCTCGATCAG
>JANNAQ010000096.1:0-1739 GCA_031384515.1 Bacteroidia bacterium | reverse complement strand
CGAATCATAATTTTTTCTTCCCATGAGCACGTGATGATCCGTTGTAGTCTGCATGAAGTATTTCATATCATCAGGTAAATGCCAGGGGAGGTCATTGTCTTTACCGATGACTCGGTTTTTGGATACGGCTGCGATGAGTGATATAATCATTAAATGTTCGATGTTCAATGTGCAAATTAGCCAATTATCTCAAGCCTAAATTTTTACATTGGCAAATTGAGCATTGAGAATTAGATTTTATTTCCTCTTAAAAATTCCTGAATATTCATTTTCTTTTTTCCTTCGGGCTGAAGTTCTTCAATTGAAATCCATCCATCGGAAGCACGAACGTAAAGGTAAGTTTTGTCATCTGACCGCACATCACCAACTATCGACTGTCGACTGTCGACTGTCGACAACAAGACTTGACACTTTAGTATCTTAAACACCTTTCCATTCAAGTTTGACCACGCACCAGGATAGGGGCTTAACCCTCTTACAAAATTTCTTACGAATTCGCTTGATTGATTGAAATTGATTTCACATGTCTCTTTAAAAATCTTTGGCGCATGTTTGATTTCTACATTCGATTGCTGAACAATGGAAGGATAATCACCGGTCTCGATAGCCCGAACCGTCTTCAAAACTAACTGCGCTCCTTTGTTCATCAGCCGATCATAAAGAACGCCAACATTATCAGTATCCAGAATGGGTTCTTTTTCCTGAAAGATGATACTGCCTGTATCAATTTCATGCTTTAGAAAAAATGTAGTTGCTCCAGTTTCTTTTTCCCCATTTATGATGGCCCAGTTGATAGGAGCGGCACCTCGATATTGAGGAAGGAGGGAAGCGTGAAGATTAAATGTTCCCAATGCTGGCATTGACCAAACTACTTCAGGTAACATTCTAAAAGCTACCACCACCTGTAGGTTGCCTTGATAACTTTTTAGTTCTTCAATAAATTCAGGTGATTTAAGATTAGTTGGTTGAAGGACTGGCAGATTGTATTTTAATGCACATTCTTTTACAGGAGACGGAATCATCTTTAGTCCGCGACCTTGCGGTTTGTCAGGTGCCGTGATAACTGCCACCACGTTAAATTTATTCTCAACGAGTATTTCTAAACTAGGCACGGCAAATTCTGGCGTACCCATAAATATAATTCTCAGTTGATTCATACTTTTTAGCGGATCTTGATAATACTTCCACAAAGATGGCAAAATTGAAAAACTAATTGGCTATGGGTAGCCTCCTTCTATTTTTTGGGAAAGCAATCTAAACTCAAGAGACCGTTTGTAGCCAATCAACATTAAAGTCAAAGCAAAAAGATGATTAAGGACATTTTTGAACTTACTTATTTATCATGAAACGCAAACCCAGAAATATCCGAGTGCCTTGATTGGGTGCGAATACATAGGATGGATCAAACGTAAGTGCATACGGATTATCAGCTGTAGGAATAACTTTTCCATTGTTATCCAGTAGAACTTTTTTGTCGAACGGGTCGAAGGGCCTTGCAATGCTGTTTGCAGGAGGTGTATAGTTTAAAAGATTTTTTACCCCTCCATATACTTCCCATCCTTTATTAAACCTCTTTGTAATTTGAATATTTTGTACACTCCACCAAGGGGAGTATGCTGCCCGATTATCCAGTTCGCTTAGCAAAGGGAGTCGCATTGGGCCGTATAAATTTCCTGTATAATCAACCGAAAAACCTGATTGGCCAATGGGGTACCCTATATTCCAAACTCCTGAAAAGC
>JANNAQ010000071.1:0-68051 GCA_031384515.1 Bacteroidia bacterium | reverse complement strand
CTTCGCGTAGCGGATCGATCATGCAGATAAGGCCAATGAATACTAAATTTTCTGACAGGATTTTTTCGTCCGCAGAAGAAGTTTTAGTGGCGGCAGCAAGTACGCGAAGTCCTGATGCAGACAACGTTTCAGACTTTGCTAACCAGCTTGCTTTGAGCGCTGTGTCAAATTCGTGCTCACCTGTCTGATCGATTATCCGTGTGCAATGATTAACGATTTCTTCCGTGGCTCCTTTTGCATAGGCCCGATGCCCATCGCTGGTGCGATGCAGCGTAGCCATGATCTTTGTATCGGAAGAGAAAGGTTCTTCTTTTATCAAGGGATTTTCCTTCCGCAGCGTTTCGATTATTGACCCTTGTTGCTGAGCAAATTTCAGTAAGCCTATTTCCAACGGATCACCGGTCTCCTTATCATGGCTGCCAAGAGAAGCGGTGTTACACAACACGGATGAGTTTACGATGTATTGAAAGGAAACATCTTTACTATCGCCTTTTTTTGAATTGCTTGTATCAAATTCTCCAGTGGGTGTTACAATCAGGTTTACCTCAATTTTGTTATGTGTTAATGTTCCTGTTTTATCCGTACAAATCACATCGGTTCCGCCTAATGTTTCAACAGCAGAAAGTCTTTTTACAATCACATTATGCTTAGCCATTTTAAGCATGCCTTGAGCCAAGGCTAATGTGGCTACAATGGGCAACCCTTCAGGAACAGCAGCAACGGCCAGGGCAATAGCTGTTTCCATCATTTCAAGAATTTCTTTTCCGTTTAAAAGACCTACAAAAAATATGATACCGACCAAAACTACCGTTACGATGATCAGCTTTTTACTAAACTGCTCCAGCTTTTTCTCCAGCGGTGTTGCAGCCTGCTCTGCCGATTGAACCAGGCTGGCAATTTTACCGAGCTCGGTGCTCATACCTGTGCCCGTAATAATAGCGCGTGTATTTCCTTTCGTAACGAAAGTACCCTTGTATAACATGTTGGTTCGTTCGGCAAGAGTAGTTCCTTTATCTATCTGTCCTTCTTTCTTTTCTACAGGAAGAGATTCACCTGTCAACGCTGACTCATCCAACTGAAGTTGTGAAGACCTGAAAATCATACCATCAGCAGGAACCATGTCACCGGCTTCGAGAAATATCAAATCCCCAGGAACAAGTTCCTCTGCGTTTATTTCCGTTGTTGTGCCATTGCGAATAACTTTAGCCGGGAGTATCGATAACTTTTTCAAGGCCTCCATAGAACGTTCGGCCTGGTATTCCATATAAAAGCCAATAATCGCATTAATTAAAATCACGGCCAGTATTGCTCCGCCATCGAGCCACTCCTTAAAGAAAAAAGACAACCCGGCAGCAACAATCAACAGGTACACGAGCAGATTCGTAAATTGGCTTAGAAAAATAAGCCACAGATTTTTCTTCTTATCTTCACTGATGACGTTTCTTCCAAGTGCTTCCAATCTTAATGCAGCCTCTTCCGGAGTCAATCCTTTTTCAGGATCGGACTGATATTCGCGGATGATGTCCTCCTGAGATTTGCTGTGGACAAATTGTTTTAATATTTCAGTATTGATCATGATTTCTACAGGTATTCTAAGTTTAATGTGTGAAGTTCCTTTCTTTTAATAGCCAAAAACCAAAAGCATATGAAGAAAGCGGTAATGTGATGAATTGTAAAACCGGAGAAAGCCCCACATTTAAAATAGGTATAATAGGCATAGTGGACTCATACGCCCAATCACCCCCAGATACATGCAACACCTCTGACACCATAGCACCTACACCACCAACTGTACCTACTAATACAGCTCGTTTAATTGTAAGCAGTTTTATCCAGTACGGATCTTTCAGTATAAATGCAAAACCGATATATAACAAAATACTCATCAAAGCATCTGCTACCGAAGCGAGAGCACTTATCAAGACATGGTGTGTATTGTTGATGTATCCCAAATACAAAGGGCTATGAAGTATCTCCCAAATAAAATTTAACACAAATCCTATTATTGCTAGGATAAAAATGAATTTTATAAAAAATCCATTCGTAGTCCGCTTAGACAGAAAGAAACAACTAACAATAACAACAAATAAAACTATTATAGGAGTGAGAAAAAGTTTGGGTGTAAGGTCAATCATATATTCTGAAATTATTTATTTTTAAAACTTTCAAGCATGGCATTAATAATAATTCTAAAGCATCTTTAACATTTGCAGCGTAAGTTTTCTATACTGGCGCCTCATTAAAATCTTGCCTTCTTTTTCTTCCAACAAACAAATCTTTGACTGATATTAGAATGGGTTTACGGGAAATAAAAGGCCCGCAACAATTGATAGAACTTACTTTTTTAAATGGCTCTTTTTCGCCTGAAGCTTTAGTTATGATAACACTCATTGTTTTCCGGTTTTAGAAAAGTATAATTCTTGCTATTATGAAATCAATAAAATTTTTCACTGCAATCCGGGGAGCTAAATTTTTTGTTTTTCGGCAATGGGTATTAGAGCAATGGGTCTAATTCTATCGACCCTTTAATTTGTAATAAGGATTATCAGCATCAATACCATCATCACTCCCATTCCAATACCCACTCCCACCATCATTTTCTTATTATCTTTTTTCTGTTCATCGTGTTTGTGGTTCATATCTACCATTCCGTGCATCGGGCACATCATCATATCCATCTTATTCTCAGGTGGGGAATTCTTTTGAATCAACTCCATCCCGCACTTGGGACATTTTCCCGGCTTATCTGATGTGATTTCAGGATGCATCGGACACGTATAGATTACGCTATCAACTGCTTGTGTTTTTGTTGAGTCATTTTGAGCAAATAGCTGCTGAGTAGTAATGAATAAAATAAGGAATAACAAATAAGTTTTCATTTTATCATTGTTTAGAAATCTTAAAAATTGACAATTCCTACTGTTTAGTTAAACAGATAGCCTACCTGCAACAGAAGGGCAGCATGGTTAGAGCGCATCCCGTTATCATAGTACATACCCGTGAAAGCAGTTCTGAAGCCATAGGTATAAAGCAGCCTTGTCTGAATAGCTCCCTTTTTCTTCAATGCAAACTCTAATCCCGGACCTAAAACCATTCCTATGTCCACACGACTCACATTGTCCATCATGTTTGTATTGCCTGTTGAAGTTTCATCGCGGGCTGAGATGAGTGTGCTTTCAGTAAGACCAAAAGAGGCAGTAAACCTGACAGGCCCTTTAGGTATGTTGTTGTATTGCGTCAATGCCCATACATCAATGTATGAAAGGCGGTAGCTTGAATTGTAAGATGAAGAGTTTATATCACCATAGTTGGCTCCGCGGTTCATGTAACCCAGGTTCCCTACGAAAGACCAGTGTGGATGCAACGGTACAGTAAAACTCACACCGCCTCCTGCTGAGCCCGCATAATTATACATCGTCATGTTGCTCCCGTACATACCTCCATAGCCGCTGCTATACATGTTCATATTCATGCCCATGCCCTGTACCAGAGAACTTGTCCCTCCATTGGCATATACTCCAACTCTCAGTTTCGCTGGAAAGTTGTCCTGCGCTATCACTATCGAAGCGATTAACATCAGAATGATGACTCCTTTTATCTTTTTCATGACCTTTGTTAGTTAGTTTGATTTAATAACCAGATATGTTTCATTAGATTTTAAAAGTATTCAGGATCGTTTGTCTTGTGTATTTGTTAATTGTTTTTCATTGAATAAACTACATCTTCATGCCACCCATAGAGGAGTTAGCTCCTTTTCTCAAAATGAATGCGCTATTAAGAAGATAAGCACCAGAGATTACCACTCGCTCGCCTTCCTCTACTCCTGAAAGTATTTCAACAAATTGCTTGTTCTCTATTCCCGTTTGAACAGTTCGGCTTTCAAACATACCTGGCATTACCTCAATCCAAACCATCGTCATACGACCGATTAATAAAGCTGTTTTAGGGATGACAAGTGTTTGTTTAGGATGATGATTGATTGTAACACGAGCCATCATACCCGGCTTTATCAAATTGTCATTGTTATCTATTCGAAAGCGTATAAGGTTTATTTTTGAGTTTTCTTCTATGGCGGGGTTTTCAAACACCATCTTTGCCTTGAATATTTTTTGCGGAAATGCTTCAATACTAATATAGGCCTCTGTTCTCTGATTGAAATAGTTTATTTCATTACTATACACCTGTGTCTCCACCCAAAGAGAACTAAGGTCTGCAATCAGAAAAAGTGGTTTACCAATTTCTGTGTACTCTCCTTCATTGACCAACTGTTTTACTACGAAACCTTTATTAGCGCTATAGTAGGTTAGTAGAGCTGAGGGTTGGTGATTCGCTTCAAGATGTTTAATCTGCGATTCTGCCATTCCCCATAACAATAATTTTTTTCTGCTGCCTTGAATCAATCCATCCACTGTTGATTGTTGTCCGGGAAACTTGGTGCGCTGTTGAAGTGCAGACAGGTAATCATTTTGATCGGCCAGCAATTCTTCGCTGTACATACTGTAAAGAGCTTGTCCTTTTACAATATGCTCACCTTCCTGTCGAACGAAGAGACGATCAATTCTTCCTTTTACCTGTGCCGAAATAGTAGTTAGTTTATTTTCATCTGCTGATATTGTTCCCGTCAACGTGGTTTGGGCGTTAATGATTGTGAATCGCACGGTGTCGATAATGATATTGGCGAGCATTTGCTGTTCGTCATCAAGTGTCAACATGGTTGAGTCCATTCCTTCAGTGCTTTCACTTTTCTTAACCTTTAAAAGTCCCATGCCACACACCGGACAGGCTCCTGGTTTATCGGAGCGTACAGAAGTATGCATGGGACAGGTATAATACTCTTCCGCTGCATGTTGACGCTCTTCTTTTTTGCAGGAGTACCCAACCACTAAAATGAAAATGATCAATATGCTATAGTACCGTCTCATTGCTTCTCATTTAAAATACTTTCGCTATCCAGCATATAGCCCGCATCCAGAGCAATCTCTTCATCTCCTTTCAAACCACTGACAATCTCAATCACTTTAACTGAGGTCATTCCTGTAAACACTATACGCGCCTCGAATAGGCTAATCCCATCCGATGTCATTCCTGTTTTGACCCAAACAATTTTGCGTGAACCCAAATCGTAAACAGCAGACGATGGAACGGTGAGTGCTTGAGCCTGGATTGAAATTTTACCTTTTATAAATGAATTGATCTTGAAGATTCGGCTCGGATTATCCAAATAGATTCTTGCCTGAGCGAAACGTTGCTTATCCTGATAGACAGGCTCCACAAGATCTATGTTTGCATTGATCGAGTCTGTCTGCACTTCAGAATACAAAGTTACTGGCACACCCTTTTTAAGTTGAACCTGAGATGAAATGTTGACCGAAAGAATTGCCCACACTTGGCGACAATCGTTGACAACAAATAGTGTTTGCCCTTTGTTGATATACATACCTTCCCTAATCTGTCCCGATGAAGTTCCTTTAGCATCGGTATTTGAGGAAGAAGGAACACCCATCGCATCCATTCCCACTGAAGAAGTTGGTTTCATCTCTCCAGAAGAAACGGGTTCTATTGAGAATCTGATGAATCCATCAATGGGTGAAGTAATGGTGACCGCATGTGTTATAGTATTCGATTTTTCGACTTGCTGGATTTGACTTTCCAACAGTCCAAGCAATTTTAATTTCTGTTTTGCTTTTACAGCGAGACTGTCTTCTCCGGATTTTAACAGAAACAAATACTCCTCCTGAAACGTGTTGAGTTCGGGACTATAGAGGTCTGCGATCCGTTCTCCTTTTTTTACAAACTGGTAATTGTATTTTATATAAAGCTTTTCTATTCTTCCTGAAGTTCTGACCGCTACTTTATTATTCCTGCGCTCATCAAATGCAATGTATCCACTGGCGGTTACTGTTTGCCGCGAACCGTTTTGAGATAATTTTATGGTTTTCTGTGACGAAAGTACAACCTGATTGGCAGGTCGGGAAATCATCCGGATAGATTCATTGACTTTCGTGCTATCATGACCGGTATGATTTATGTGATCTTCCGATGCATGCTTTCCACAGGCTGTCGCAAAAATTATGAACCATACAATATGTAAACGCTTTTTGATTATTCCTTTCTCTCTGTCTCGTATTCATACTCTGCCTGTAGTAGCAGCAAAAGGCCAAGCTTATCAAGTTGCTCCAACTGTTTCATGAACAGCATATCCCAGGCATCGAGCAGCACAAAAAAGTTTCCTGTGTTTTGTTTGTAGGCTAAAAGATTCGCCTCCATGTTTTTTCTGTATAAAGGATTGATGTCTTTTTGATAATTGTCAAATTGTTGTCTTTCATATTTTAACATGGCGAGCTTTTCGTTGATCATCCGTGTAGCCATAAGCTTCATGTTTTCCTTCTCCAAATTCATGGCCTGAATTTCATACGTCATTGATTGAACCTCAGTTTTATACATTTTTGATGACCAGGGAACGATGGGGATAGTCACCATGCCCATTACGGAGAATTGATTGGGCATACCTAGCATGTTCATGTGACTGACCCGTAAGCCGAAGTCTGGTTTACTACCGGTTGCCATCCAACTCCGGTTTAATTCCATCGAGCGTATGCTGCTGGTCATACTGGTTATATCGCTGCGCTGAACAGAAGCAGTATCTTGTACCAGCATTATTGAATCATAGTTTTTCAACACCACAAGGGTGTCAATTGTAAAGGGGGTTTCTGTTGGCCGGTTCAATAATGTGTTCAAACCAATATTACTTTCGGTAACCTTGGCCTTTTCCATCGTCCCCATATTACTAAGTTCCTTCAACTTTGCTTTGGCTTTAAAAATGGTGCTGAGATCAGTCTGGTTATACGTGTATTGGGATTCTGAAATACTAATAAATAACTTCAGCAACTCCCGGTTTTCTGCAATAAGACCTATCTTATGCTCAGCAACTATTCGCTGATAGTATAGTATTCGAACCTGGGTACGTAAAATATTTTTTGTCCACTCCACATTATTTTGCTGCACCTGTTTCAGTGAAGAGTAGTAGCCTCCTTTGGCGTGTAGTTTGGCTGAGTTGGGGATCATCTGTTCGGCAGAAAACATGAGTGCAGCCCAATTCATCGGATCGTCTTTTCGTTTGATCATCTCCAATTGATAAGGAAATGAATTCAACCCAAAGGAAAACGTTGGTGGCATCCAGCTTGAACTGCCATCTGCTTTAGCTTGTAAAGACTTGATACGCGAATTGTATTGCAATACAAGAGGATATTCTGCTTCGACCTTAGTAATAATTTCTTCAAGACTTAACCGGACAGTGTCCTGGGCACGCAGGCTTAGTGTACCAATTAGGGCGAGGAGACTTGGAATAATATATTTTATAACTGCTTTCATGGTCAATCTTTAATTTCCATGTATTGAAGTTTACCGTTCTTTTTTAACTCACGCTCCTTGACAATTTCATAAACCACAGGCAATACAATAAGTACAAATAGCGTAGAGGTAATAAGACCAAACACGAATGGAATGGTGATGGGCTTCATTACATCGCTACCTGTTCCGGTGGCTAATAATATAGGAAGCAGACCAACCATATCTGCCATGACCGTCATGAGTTTTGGTCTTACTCGCAACACTGCGCCTTCAAATACTGCGTCTTTTATATCGTCACTCTGAATTTTATCAGAAGAATTACCTTTTGTTGTTGTAAGCTTTTGGATGGACTCGTTCATGTAGACAATCATAAGAACCCCTGTCTCCACCGCCACTCCAAACAAAGCAATGAAACCAACTGCCACTGCCACAGAAAAATTAACATCAAAGAAATACATGGAATAGACCCCACCGACAAGCGCCACCGGTAAACTAGAAAGCACGATCAGCATTTCTTTTACCGACTTAAAAGTGAAATACAATACAAAGGAGATGATCAGCAATGTAATAGGAATGATGATCATCAATCGGTTTTGGGCGCGTACCTGATTTTCATACTGTCCACTCCATTCAATAAAGTATCCCTTTGGTAATTTTTTAAATTCATCCTCAATTCTTTTTTTCGCATCCTTGACTACACTGCCCATGTCTTTACCCCGTATATTGAATAGGACAGTACCCCTAAGCATAGCATTTTCAGAACTGATCATAGGCGGCCCTTCTGAGATTGTAATGTCAACTATGGAAGAAAGAGGAATAGTGCCGAAACTTGGAGTTTGGATTGGAATGCGTTTAATTTCCGAAAGGTCATTGCGGTAATCTTGACCAAGACGCAGGCTTACCGTAAACCGTTCTCTTCCTTCAACAGTATTGGTAAGGTTCATACCACCAATAGCGGTTTCAATCAGCATGCTTACTTCGTCAGTACTCAGACCATACCGCGCAAGTTCTTCACGGTTGATTTTAATGTCGAGGTATTTCCCTCCAGTAAGTTGTTCTACATATAGGTCAGCAAGACCATCAGTCCCTTTGAGTGCCTTTTCGATACCCAAAGAAATATTATATATACTATCAATATTTTGTCCATAAACCTTTATACCCACATCCGTGCGAATACCCGTGGAAAGCATATTGATCCGATTGATTATAGGCTGAGTCCAACCACTTGTCACTCCCGGTATCTGTACTTTTTTATTCAGCTCAGCGATGAGTTTTTCCTTCGTCATACCTTCCCGCCATTCATCTTTTGGTTTTAAAATGATGATTGTTTCGATCATGCTTAAAGGAGCGTTATCGGTAGCCGTGTATGCTCTCCCTGCTTTGCCAAGCACGTTGACTACTTCAGGAAATTCTTTTATAAGCCGGTCTTGTAGCTGAAGGATGCGTTTGATTTCGGAATTGGAAGCATCAGGAAGTGTAACAGGCATAAAAAGAAGTGACCCCTCGTCCAATGGTGGCATAAATTCAGAACCCATCCGTAACAAGAGGGGAATGCAGCCAAGACTTACTATAAAGGCGATGACTATTACGGTCTTCTTCCAATTGAGACACGCGCGAAGCACTGGACTGTACAATCGAATAAAGAAATTGGAAATCACATTACGACTTTCCGGCCTCAGCTTTCCTTTCATCAATGTTCGCAGCAACATCGGCACTATAAAGAGTGCAACAATCGCTGAACCGATCATGGTAAAGGTTTTGGTGAGAACAAGTGGCGAGAATAATTTCTGCTCCTGACCTGTAAGGAATAAAATCGGAAAAAACGAAATCAGCGTAATGAGTATAGAGTAGAACACGGCTCTGCCGATCATACGCGAAGACTTTTCGATAATGCTGATCCGTTGTTCCTCCGGCAGCTCGCTGGTATTGCCAATGCGTTCCTTTTCCATCGCTAATCAGGTTGAGGTTTAACAACTGCCTGCGTAAGTTGGCGGTATGCATTTTCCGTCATCACAATACCCGCATCGACCAGGTCGCCTATTGCCAATGCAACACCACCAAGTGACATGATGTTGAGACTTATGCCAGCAAATCGAATAATTACAAAAGCAATGAGAATGGAAAGAGGAATGGTAACAATTGCTACCAGTGCGCTCCGAAAATGAAAAATGAAAATCATGACAACTAGTGACACAATGATTATTTCCTCCAGCAATGCTTCCTTAAGCGTTCCAACCGCTGCTTCGATCAGATCACTTCTATCGTAAGCAACTTTAAACTTTACTCCAGAAGGCAACCCGGTTTCAACATCAACTATGCGTTCTTTTATTCTGTCAATAACCTCTTTAGCGTTCTCGCCATAACGCATCACTACAATACCTCCCACAACTTCTCCATCACCATTCTGCTCTGTAATGCCTAATCGTAAGTCACTGCTCATTTGGACAGTGGCGACATCTGAAATTTTTATGGGAATGGATTTGTAGGTGCCTAATGAAATATTTTTGATATCGTCAATGCTGGTGATGTATCCTAAACCCCTGATCATATAACTGGTGGAGTTCATTTCGAAAACACTGCCTCCTACATCACGGTTATTTCCAGTGATTGCCCTAGTCACATCCATCATTGGAACATTGAAATACACCAGCTTGTATGGATCGATGGTGACCTGGTACTGTTTCTGGAAGCCACCAAACGAAGCGACCTCACTAACTCCTTCTACTTTTTGCAGCGCGAACTTGACATACCAATCCTGTAACGCGCGTAACTCTCCAAGATTATAACCGGGGGCATCAAGCGTGTACCAGAAAACGTGCCCTACTCCGGTACCATCAGGGCCCAGCGAGGGAGTCAATCCTGGAGGTAAAAACTTTTGCGCGTAGTTAAGCCTTTCAAGCACGCGCGAACGAGCCCAGTAGATGTCGACATCATCATTAAAAATGACAAAGACGAAACTCATCCCAAACATTGAAGCTGCCCGGATACTTTTGATTTCTGGTAAACCTTGAAGATTAGAAACCAACGGATAAGTAACCTGATCTTCTATGATTTTGGGATTACGACCCATCCACTCCGTATAAATGATTACTTGGTTTTCGGAAAGATCGGGGATGGCATCTACTGGCGTGGTGAGCACAGCAAACACTCCGCCTATTATGATCAGGAGTATGCCTAACCAAACAAAGAAGCGATTGTGCATTGACCAGGAAATAATTCTTTCAATCATTCTTTACTCTGTTAAAAGTTTACGAATACATTGAGCGGTTGGATTATCTTTATTGAATCGATAAAGTGTTTTACCGTCTTTAATTTCTCTTTTTAGCAATCCACTCTTTTTCATGATACCGAGATGACGAGAAGCGATGGATTGTTCAAGTTGAAGCTGTTCATAGATGTTCTTCACCATCATTTGATCGTAACCGCAATTGCTAATCAAATGAAGAATAGCAATCCGTTCTGGATGAGCTGCCGATTTCAATGCTTCAGCAAGATCATTCCAATCCGTTTTTGATTTTGTGTTTGGCATTACCATTTGTAGCGAAATAAGTATGCCAAATTGCAGATAGGTGCATACCTGTAGAATGACTATGGTCAAGAGAGAAGATGATTTTTATCACATCGTTATGATATCACCTTCCTTCAAACTGCTATAAGCCTTTTTGAGGATGTGGAATGGGAATATTTATAAGTGGCAGTATCGTGCTGGTTGGATAGAAGAATAAATTCAGAAATGCCTAGACCGATGCAAAGCGCCTTAGGACATAATGATCGAAGAGACAATGTAGAGGAAACTCCCCAATTATTTACGTTGCTCTACATCCATCACACCTGCATTGATTGCGACTTATCAATTTCATAAGTCATTTTGAGATCCATATTTTCGAGAGAGTTCAAAAAAAATGGCAGCCACTTGGCTGCCATTGAATAATTTAAGCAAGAATTACTTATTTATTTGCTCTTGGGATAGAAAGAAATGAACAAGCTAAGATATGTTTTACTCTATATTAAATCGTTAACCATCTTAATGTACAGGCATCTTTTTGTAAAGGCAGTGGATAGCACAGGCTTGATTTTTATAGCTTTCATGAACTGTCGCTATAACTTTTCCTTGTGGATCAAATATTTTACATTTTTCACCTTTGCTATTCGGTTCGATGGTAAATACTAAGGTTCCCTTAGGGTCGGTGAACGATCCATCCTTACCTATGCTACCTAGTTTATGACCCTTTGAGTCAAGTAATTGTTGCTTTTCGATTGATGCCACCTTTTCTCCCTTTGCATTATAGACAACACCATCTTTGATCCAGCCTAATTTCGTTCCAGCTGAGTCCAATACATGTCCTGATGAATTAAGTTGCGGATGCTTATAATTATCCTGAGCAATAAGCTGATTCGAAAAGGCAATAATTGCTACGATCGCGAAACCAAAACTTGTACCTAATAAGTTTTTCATATTTTGAATATTTATGGTTGTTTTTTATACATGTATAATACTAATACTGATACAAATCTACATAAGCAATATGAATTTGAACCATAAAGTATAGAATATGCAACTATTAACAATAATATGGTTAAAACCGAAGCTTCACTCGTTTGCGCCAAATCCTGTTTTGGGAATCTCATACTTATCCATACGAGCAACATGAGTTAACTTCAATTCAAAGATGATGGTAAGGTGAAAAGAACTAAATGATATTAGTTTCCTCAGGGGGTAATTTTTATCAGATGGTTTGGAAGAAACTATTATTACCTGCCTTATTTGGGCAAACAAAAAAGACCTGCCTTATTCAGACAGGTCTTAAATTTAAAGCACGATTCAACCTTAAACCCCTACTCCCCTTCTTTTAGGTCTTTTTTTTTGAGTGGTGGAATCGTCTTCCTCTTCATTCACTCCTTTTTTAACAGTCTCCTTTTTCTATGGAGCTTTAGAAGGTTCCTGTTTGGTTTTTCTCTTTTCGTTCTCCTGGTTGAAATTAATAATCGATATCTAATTAGTAGTATTAAAGTCTCCGTCACCGCTTCATACTCCGACAAAACTGATCTATCGTATTTTTAGGCTATTTGCCACAACTTCTTCTCTAACACCTTTAACATCTCCGTATGCTTAGTTGGGTTGGTGTTTATAAGATTCTGAATATTCAACAGTTTCCATTTCACTGCGGGAAGGTGTTGGAGATTATCAATCGGTATGAGGCTCCACAGAGGCTCTCCTTTTTTAAAACTCACAAGAAAATTCCGGTCATCAGCTGTGAGGGATTCGTGGATTTCGGCAACCAATCGTTCTCTTACTGCCTCGTAGGTGTTATAAAAAAATGGCGATGCTGTCATTCCAGCAAACTGGTTATCAAAAGCCTCTTGTTGATCTAGTAAATGCGGGCGAATAAGTTCACCCATTGGCCGGGCATGGCTTAACAGGAAGGTGATAAAACCCAATTTGACCTCATCCGAAATTCCTTCGTTCATTAACAGGTGATACACATCAAACAGGTCGCGCGGGTGTTGCCGGTCTAGCGCTGCGCATATTTTTCCTCCAAACAGTTCTCCGTGCGATACCACATTGATCGCTGCAAACTTTTTGAAATCATTTTGAACGGTATCCACTACCTGCATCATTCGCACAGGAAAAATAATTCCGCGGGTTGTCGTGTTCACTTCAATTTTTACATGGGCTTGTTTTGTCTGGCAATTTAGTTTTACATCCTGCCCTTGTCCTACCGGAACTCTTGTTATCGATATGTCAGGGATGGATGCTTTAATGCGCTCTTCTATGCGGCCGAGTGCATCGGATATATTTTGCAATGCCGTTGCACGATCATCTTCCCAGTTCAGATATGTAAGGTCAATATCTACTGAGAGCCTGGGCATATCGCGCACAAAAAGATTAATGGCAGTGCCTCCCTTTAAGGCAAGGCTATTTTCTTTGGCCACGTGTGGCAATATGTTCAATAGAAGATCTACCTGAGCGCGGTATTTGGCGAGTATCATGTTAAGCTAGTTCTTTGGGAATGCTGATGTGAAAGTCGGAATTATATAAACCACCCTTTACAATGCTCCTATCTCCTTTGCCCACATCAATTTTTTTCTGATCCACAAAACTAAGCCATTGGTGTTGCGCTTTGTTGGCCATGTAAAGAAACAGTCTCTTCACTTTTACAGAAGTGCACTGCTCCAACAATTCCTGTATAAGCTTTGGACGCAAGTTTGAAAGTCCTTCCATCAAATGATAACATTCTACCAAATCGAGTTTGCCGGGAGCCAGGTACAAACATTCCAATATGGCGCGTTCGGGAGTCGATATAGCGATAGAGAAATTTTTTTCTTCATGTGGTGTAAGGCCAAGTTCTTCCGGCAGCAGAGACGTTTTTATGTGCTGAACCGGATATCCCCATGCATAATTTTTAAACCAGCGGGGCAATATTGTTTGTGGTGGAGAAAAGAGAAAAACAGTTTCTTCTGACATTCTGAAATAATGGGCTAAGCCTTGAAGTGAAAGTGCTGTCAACGCCCCTGCATGTATGGGTAGTTTGGCCTGTTGCTGTATAGCGTACAATCCGCCCTGCCAGCTAACCTGTTCACCAGATCGTTTGAATGCACCGGCCCCCATTGTTTCAAGCCAGCCGTTTTTGCGATAGCTCTTTTGAAGTTCACGAGAGATACCCAGGCTCTCCAGCCACTTTGGTAAGGCAACGGTTCCCTGCCTGTGCTGGTCAAGCATCTTCTTTAATTTTGACTCCTTTTGGGTACTCATAATACCAAAATTAACATTTTTTTAATGTTAAATAGCAGAATTAGGCCGGAACTGTTGGTGGTTATTTTGGAAACGATTCTTTAGTTATAATTGATTCTGGGTATTGGCAATACCCGGATGATGATAATTTTAATGGAACATGAGGTAAGTATAGCTTCACGGCCATTACTTTTCGCGATACTATAACCCCTAAAAAAATGGGATTTATCTCACTCTAAAAGGTAAAATGAGGCTGCAAAGAAGTTTATAGCTCAATTACTTCTTAGCCTATTTTGGCAGGTTGCCAAAGAATTCTTCCACCGTAAGTTTATGAATGGCCAGTAATTTGATCATGCTTTCATGGTGACATTGGTTTGTCCCTTCTCCAACCAAGTGTTCAGGATAGTGTGGTAATAAGGAAGGAGATAGAGTGGTAATAAAAAGAAAACCCCTTACATTGGATGCGCAAGGGGCTTCTAACTACTCACTGAGGTCTCAACGATACAATTTTCGAACCATTTCTTAAAAGATCTAACGAAATTGGCGAATTTAAGCCCATAACCAATTCTTTTAACAAGATTAGAATTTTCAATAGAATGGTTTGAAGGAAATGACTCAAAAGGGTTCAAAATCATTTGAATTATTTCCTAAGTTTTAAGGGCCTAAACCAGCCCTTCATCTGCGAAGGAATAATATCCCTCAGTTGTAACAATAACATGATCAAGCAACTGGATTTCCAAAAGTTTCCCGCCTTCTTTCATCCTTCGTGTTAGATCAATGTCTGCCTGACTTGGTCGTAGATTACCCGAGGGATGATTGTGAGCCATAATAATCGCGCAAGCATTGGTTTTGATCGCTGCCACGAAGATTACTTTCGGATCTGCCACCGTTCCGCTAACGCCTCCCGTTGATACATCAAGGATTCCCAGCACCTTGTTAGCCCGGTTCAACAACAACACCTTGAACTGTTCTACAAATTCAATCTTCGAATCATCCCAACTCTTGAGTAAGATGTTGTGCGTATCAACTGAACTGTTGATCTTGGGACGTAACGAGGGCTTCACGTTTGTCTTGTAGGAAAGCTGAATCTCAGCTACCTCAAATTGTCTTTTTTCATTTGTGTTTTCCATAATTGTTTGATTTAATTATGGTGCGCCCACAGGCTTATGACGGAATTTGCGCAAGGAGGAACGGAATAAATGGGGGTTCCTGCCTGCACAACTGAAAATGGATTTCGGCAGACAGGCCTGGAAGGAGGCACAACTGGAAGGGGGAAACCGTTTATGCCGTAGTTCCTTGCCAGCATATTCAGGCATAAGCCTAAATTTGTACCAATGATTAATGAGAGATATTCCCTTAAATGAAAGGAATCAACAACGGCCCTACATTATTTGAAGATTTTACAAGGATTCATGCTGGTCGGGCAAATCACGATTCATCACAATATGACTTCCTTAATGTTTCAGCATGGAAAGCCGCAACATATGTAAGAAATAAGTTGAATGAATGGGTGCTGGATTTTCCTCTTGACAAAGATTTCATTGCCAGATTTACTTCAGCGAATAACAAAGAACACAATGCAGCCTTCTTTGAGCTAGTTATGTTTCAATGGCTTAAGCAACAGAATTTAGATGTAGAATTTCAGGGAATTGCCGTACCTGGTTCCGGAAGGCGTCCAGATTTTACCCTGTCAAAAAACGGATCAAAAATATTTATTTCAGAGTGCACTTTGTCTGCCCTGCCCGGTAATGATGCTGGCACTGAAAAGCATGAAAAACAAATAACTGATATTGTTGAATCCATTCCTTGCCCCAACTACTTCATAAATATCGATTTCGAAAAGTCGAGTCAGGCAACCATTCCAAAGAGGAAGCTTATAAAATTTTTAGAAAACGTAATTAATGAGGGCCAAGACAAAAATGTTTCAGTATTTGATCGTAGGGAGTGGACATTGCAGGAATCTGGCTGGCGGATAAATTTTTCATTGTTTTTTAAATCATCAAGTAGCACAAGAACTCTTGGAGCAACCACCCATGGAGCTGCTCAAATAATCAACTCTGAAAGACCCTTAAGGACTGCTCTGGATAGAAAGAGAGGTCGGAACTATGGCTCACAACAAATGCCCTACATTATTTGTATCAATTCGTTTGATTTTTACTTAGACGACATATCAATTATGCAAACCTTGTTCGGTACATCTGGTGAAATCAGTCTTCAATCTAATGAAGCTGGATTCCTGATACATTCAGGGAAACCTCAAAACACAAGTGTTGCTGCTATCTTGATTTTAAAAGGGCTTGTGCCTTGGAATTTGCATGCTGTAAGAATGGGTCTTTGGCATAACCCATGGGCTACCTATCCTCTTATTACCAACCTATTAGATGTTGATCAAAATTCATACAAAGTAAACGAAAGGGGTGCCTATGAACCTGAATTTATCAACGGCAAAACCTTGGGAGAGATTTTGTCAATTGACCACGATTATTTGAGCCAAGAGATTGAGTAACGACCTATTCAACTTTTACTAGTTAATTCCTCTAGTGTTCACACTGAAGATTTAATGAATGATTACACCCCACCATTCTTACCGACAAGCCGCCAATGAGCTTGTTGCAAAAAAACTCTTTTAGACTATCTTTGAATAAGATCCAATGTCAAAGACTTCGAAAATAGTTATAGTCACCTTTTTAGGTTTTTTCTTCTCTGTCGCAACGCTGGAGATTGACATAGTTGACTACGACAACACTTTTTTCGATATCTATGATTCGTATGTTAAGATTGATAGTAAGGTAACTCAGAAAATCATCAATGTTGAGTTTGACAGATCTGCCTCTCTTGTGATTGTTCTCCGGCAGTGCTACGATTCCCATATTGTTGCAGTCCCCTTTCCGAAAGAACCTCGCTCATCGAGTTTTTTCTACAGGCCCAAATTGTTTTTGATCAAGTCCTCTTTGCTTATCTGATTTTTTCAACGATTACTTATTGAGGCACTGGTCATAGTGCCTTGGTAAACTAATTTTGAAATTCACTAATAAATCAGGATTATGAAGCCTTTATATTCATTACTATTATTCCTTATTACATCGGCTGCTTCTGCTCAGAATATCTTCAAAGCAAAGATGATTGATGAAGAAACAAAAGAAGTATTGATTGGTGCCACCGGACGTGTTAAAGGAACATCTATTGGGTCAAGCTCAGATGAAAGTGGTATCCTTGAAGTAAGGAATATCCCCGATGGAAATCAAATTATTGAATTCAGTTTTGTAGGCTATAGAACAACTGAGAAAACGTTTTTATTTCCCTTGCGCTTTATCGCCATCATCGAGATTGACCTGGTGCCTGAACAAACAAATCTTGGAGAGGTGATAGTTTCAGCTACCCGCAGCAGCAGGTCAATTGACGACATACCCACCCGTATCGAAACTATATCGGCCGGTGAACTTGACGAAAAAGTAAGTATGCAGCCTGGGAATATAAAAATGCTCTTAACGGAAAGCACTGGCATTCAAACACAGCAAACATCTGCGACTTCCGCCAGCTCTAGCATTCGCATACAAGGGCTTGATGGAAAATACACGCAACTACTAAGAGACGGGTTTCCGATCTACTCGGGCTTTTCTTCTGGTCTCAGCATTTTGCAAATACCACCACTTGACTTGAAGCGCGTAGAAGTAATCAAAGGCTCGGCTTCTACCTTGTACGGAGGCGGTGCCATTGCCGGACTTATTAATCTGGTCACTAAGGTACCAACAGAGAAACGAGAAATATCTTTTCTTGCAAATGCCAATCAGACAAAGGCTTTGGACCTGAGCGGGTATTACTCTGAGAAATTTAAAAAATGGGGAATCACAATTTTTACTGCACGTAATTCGCAAGCAGCTTTCGATCGCAATGATGATGATTTTTCAGATATTCCAGAATTTACCAGGTACACTATTAACCCGCGCCTGTTTTATTATTCGAATAAAACAACTTTAAGTTTCGGAGTGAACACAAGCTTTGAAGATCGCACCGGAGGCGATATGAAAGTAATTGGAGGAACCGGAGATGCTACCCATACTTATTTTGAAACTAATAAATCAAACCGCTACTCCACGCAATTTAAATTAGAAAGGAAGTTTGAAAACAGTTCTATTCTCACTGCAAAAAATAGTCTTGGGTATTTTTCGCGGAATATCAGATTATCAGATTTTAACTTTTCCGGAAATCAGCAATCGAGTTACTCTGAAGTCAGTTATTTAATACCTAACGTACGAAGTGAGTGGGTCATGGGTGTTAATTTATGGACAGATCGTTTCACTCAAACCCAACCCTTGACATTTCCACTGGATTATCAACTAACCACTGGAGGTATTTTTGTGCAAAATAATTATAAGGCCGCGCAGAAAACGGTATTGGAAACAGGGCTCAGGATAGATTACAACAATCAACATGATCTATTTCTGCTCCCCCGTATTTCATTAATGTACAAGTTTACTGACAAGCTCACATCTAGGGTTGGTGGTGGATTGGGTTACAAAGCTCCAAC
This sequence comes from Bacteroidia bacterium, assembly GCA_031384515.1. Taxonomy (GTDB): domain Bacteria; phylum Bacteroidota; class Bacteroidia; order Cytophagales; family Cyclobacteriaceae; genus ELB16-189. The sequence continues at coordinate 49,440 of JANNAQ010000071.1, read as the reverse complement.
ACTCTTTTCAGAAGAAGCTGAGTCCAAGAGCTTCCGAAACATACAACCTCTTGATCTTAATTCGGTAAAGGCCGAAAGATCAATTGGTGGAAATTTAGATATCAATTACAAAACAGCGCTTTCTGACGAAGTCGACATTTCAATAAATCAATTATTCTTTTATACTGCATTGAATGATCCATTGATTCTAAATACCGCACCGCTTCCAAACGGGAATTATTCATTTGATAATGTCAATGGTAGACTAACCTCAAAGGGATTTGAGACAAATGTTAAGCTAAGCGTGGAAGACTTGTCTACCTATATCGGTTATACTTACATAGAGGCCGACCGAAACTTTAACAGTGTCAGTTCATTTAACCCTCTTACTGCCAAGCACAGGATCAATACGAATGTCATGTACGAGATTGAAGACAAACTTCGCATTGCCTATGAGGCCTTTTATATCGGAAGGCAATACTTGTCCAATGGAGAATTGACCCGTGACTATTGGGTGATGGGGCTTTCAGTAGAGAGGAAGTTTGAGCACTTCAGTCTCTTTGTAAATGGAGAGAATTTTTTGGATTCCAGACAGACAAGGTTTGAACCCATCTATTCCGGAACAATTCGAATTCCGCAATTCAGAGAAATATATTCACCAATAGATGGATTCATATTCAACGGTGGCTTTAAACTTTCCTTTTAAGAGATGAATTCATCCCACCATTCTTACCGATAAGCCGCCAATGAGCTTGTTGCGAAACTTTTGTCAAGGGTGACGATTCCAACAAAATAAAAATAAAATATCATCGGCACTTGCCATGCCCTTGACAAATTTTTCGCAACGGGCATACCTTTGGCTTGACGGTGAAATGGTGTCCTCAAGTTTCTATTTGAGTGACCTTGATTTAATCCGGAATCCTGCAAAGCTTTTGTCGAAAGCATGATTCCCTTAACTTAAGTGATAACCAATCATACTTTCGACAAGGGCTTTGCTACTAAGAATATTGTCTTCTGTGATTTTGAATTTAAGGAACTGTGTCAAAGAGGTTGTTCCCTGAAATTGTAATTCATCCAACCTATTTGACACTGTTCCGGCAACATCTTTACTTATACTCAAGAATGGGAGCGATATTTGTTCTCGAATTCTCAAATAAAATAGTTATAGTTATTACTTCGCAGTAATAACTACCGTAAAAATTGTCCCTTCACCAACTTTACTTGTTACAGCAATTTCCCCACCTAGTAGATTAGTCAACTCCTTTACAATTGAAAGGCCTAACCCAGTTGAGCCCTCCCCTCCAGTAGGTTGATTGGTAAGCTTTTGAAATTTGTCGAATAGTTTTGGAATATCTTCTGATGGGATGCCAGGGCCTTGATCAATAATCTCAAATTTGATGCTATCACCAATATTTGTTGTGCGCAAATGTATTCTGCTATCACCCGCAGAAAATTTTATTGCATTGGATAATAGGTTTTCCAGGATTCTGGACAGCGCGTCCAAATCAGTAGAAATCACTTCATCAATGCTATTGATCACTAATTCAATTTTCTTCTTTTTAGCCTGATGCGAGAATTCCCTTTCAAGCTTCGTTAGAAGTTTTTTCAAATTAACGTCCCGCTTCTTAATGTTAGTGGCTCCTCTTTCAATACGATTAACATCGAGTAGGTTTGAAATTAATCGTTGCATATTGTTACAAGAGTCCTGCATATAGCTCAGGTATTCCGCTTCTTTTTCCGGTCTGTTCTTATTTTCTAAATTCATTAACTCTATAAGTCCAAGCACCCCAGAGATAGGGACTTTCAAATCATGGGAGGCTATTCCCAAAAAATGATCCTTTGCATGATTGGCCTCGACTAATTGTTTGGTTCGGTCTTTAACCCTCTGTTCCAGTTCTTCATTAGATTTCTTTAAGCTATCTATCAATTCATTAATGCTCCTCTGCTTTTGTATAAGCATGATCAAAGCCATCATTGAAGTCAGACCGATGAGTGTAAAAGCAAAAAACCTTATGGTATCCTCCAGTCTGGTGTTCCGGTCCAATTTTTGATTCTGTTGTGATAAAAGAGCTCTTTCTCGTTGTATCAAATCCTCAACAAGAATACGAAGAGTATCCATGTGAGCCTTCCCAATTTTTGTGTCAACCCTCCTAGCGGCACTGTCACGGCCAAATGTATTCACAATGTTTATAGTACTCTCAAGATCCGTTGACTTATTATGGATTGCAGCCAGTATCCTGCCCTCCAGCAAGTTCATTTGAGGTTCGTTGTCATTGATCAGCTTGTTTAACGAGTCGGTCTCTGCTTTAATTTTAGATTTTGCCGTGTTGTATGGTTCCAGAAATTCACTATCTCCCGTGATGATATAGCCTCTCTGACCAGTTTCCATATCTTTCAATAGTGAAAGCAATTGAATCGAAGATCCTATCGACTGATATCTTCGAATAACTGTTTGTGTAGACTGCTTCTTCTCTCGGGTATTATAATACGTAATAAATGCACTTGTTATTACCAGTAGCACTGACAAAACCAATAGAACGTAAATGTTGTTAGTGAGAAATTTAAACGGCTTATACATTTTCATTATTGTCGCTTTAGAGGTTAGATAAGCAAGAGGATGTGATATCTCGGGTTGAAGGAGACTCAAAACGCTTCGCCCATATTGAGATAAGAGCCATGAGATTTTTTACCGAATCCTCCATCCAAACGCAAGTTTAATTTTTCTTTTTGATTAATGGCGTATCGCAATCCAACACCTACACAGGATTTTAAGTTTGAAAACTGAAACACTTGCGAAATATTGCTACCTACTCGACCAGCACCTGCAAAAATTACACCTCCGATCTTCTTATACAAAGGTGTACGAAACTCTGCCTGCAAAGCAGCCATATGATTATCTGTATAGCGTCCTTCGTAATAACCGCGCATGAAGGAACTTGAACCTATGTTGGCAAGATTACGAATGGGAGCTCCAGCACTGGCGGATATTAAGTTAAATTGCAAAGCTAATACTCGTTCCTTTTTTAAAGAAAAATATTTACGAATGTCCAAGTTATGAATGACAAAGTTAAAATCGCCTCCTAAAATTTGATCATATTGCCCAACCATGTATTGGACATAGAATCCTTTCGAGGGACTAAAGGCATTATTGCGGTTGTCCCAAGTTAGGATGTAACCGAGTCCTGAAATTTTTCCTCCATCACGGCCAATTATATTTTCGTTATCAAAGAGACTTTGCCCGTCTTTATTATAACTAAAGTTAAACACATGCTGAAACTCATAATACACGCCCGTGTAAACGTGTGAGAATACCTTTCTTAATAGCTGTGGAGAGATATCATACTGGGTGATCGAATAATTCTCCACAGCATCATTTTGCGTATCATTACCTAGTCCCCAAAACTTATCCGGGAAGTGGCTAAATGAAAGTATGGTGTGAATGATATAGCGATCATCAGGGAGATAAATATTTCCTTCGCTTGCAAACACAACTTGTTTGCGTAATGTATAGAACGATACCGCTTTTATATTGGAAGTCCGTGTAACGGAATCATTCTTTGGTTTAAAATAGACTATTCCTCCAGCACCTCCACCCCATTTGAATTCAGGTGATTTTACAAGGAGCGGAAATATTACGTAGCGGCCCTCCTTCCCTAACTTTAAATGAAATTTACTTTTTTCGGCTTGCCCAAATATTCCAAAGTGGGAAAAAATAAAGATCACACTTACAATCCATCTCATTACACTTTGTCCTTTTTCTTTTCAATCCAGTAATACAATGCCGTCAATAAGAATGGTGTAAAAATGAGTGTGGACGTGAGACCACCAATGATCACGGTAGCTAATGGACGCTGAATGTCAGAGCCAATGCCTGAAGATTTTGCGGCAGGGATTAATCCAATGATGGCAACAATCAACATCATCATGATAGAGCGCAGTTGACCTGAGGCAGCCTTACTTATCGTGAATTTTAAATTGGTATTATCAAGGGTTCGCTCCCGGTTGATAGCGGAGATCAACAAAACACCAGCCATCACAGACAAGCCAAACAAGGAAACAAATCCAACCCCTGCTGACACGTTAAAGTGATAACCCCTGAAATAAAGAGCCATAATTCCACCGGCCAGGGCGAAGAGCACGCACACTATTGTCATCATAGCATACTTCAAATTTTTATAAAGAAGAAAAAGAACAACAAGTACCATAACAACAGTAAGAGGAATGGCTATTGTAAGTTGTTTACCTGCACGTTCCAAATTTTCAAATTGGCCTCCATAATCAATTGTATAACCTTGAGGTAGCTTGATTGCTTTAGAAATCTTCGCTTGTGCCTCCGCCACAAATCCTCCCTGATCACGTCCTTGTACATTCGTTTTCACAATGAGCAAACGCTTTCCATCTGCACGATATAAATTAGTTTCCCCATCCAACATTTGGATCGTAGCCAATTGATCCAACGGAATAAGCACCCCAGATGCAGCTGGTACCTGAATTGATTTAATAACGTCTATACTGTTACGTTCTTCGGTCACATAGCGAATGACTATATCGTATCTTCTATCACGGTCGTAAATTGATCCAATCGATTTTCCCCCAATGGCGGCTTCGATTATGCTTTGAATATCGGCTACGTTGATTCCATACCGTGCTGTCTCTTTCCTGTTTATTTGGATGTTTAACTGGGCTTGCGGTCCTTCTTGTTCAGAACCCACATCTGTTGCCCCTTGCATTCCTTTTACAATTATCCGTATAGTGTCTGCTATGGTCCGCATCCTATTCACATCATAACCCTGAATATTTATAGCCAGGTCGGCAGCCGAACCGGTAACGCTTTCCATTACGTTGTCAATAATGGGTTGACCAAAGGATACAAAAGTGGATGGCAATTCGCGATGTATTTCTTTGCGCAGTGTGTTGATAAGTTCGGTTTTACTGGTGTCTGATGCCCAGGTTTTGTAATCATTGAGATTCATCATTACCTCCGTCCTGTTGGAAGGAAATGGATCGGTGCCATCATCATTCCTACCAGATTGTGTTACAACGCTTTTTATCTGGCGATGACGTGAAGCAACCTTTCGAATCACTGGCGCTATTTTTTGAGTTTCGGTGATTGCTGTTCCTGCTGGCAGGAAAGCCCTCATCCAAATTGACCCCTCGTCTAGAGGAGGTAAAAATTCTGAACCCAGCCGAGTAATGAATGAAATTAAGATAAGGACAATAACAAAGCCAGTGACAACTACTTGCTTATGAAATCTCAGGACTTTTTCAAGCAGGACTTCATATTTGCGTTCAATCCAACTTAACAAATCAATCTTATTTCTCCAGGCAGGAAGCTCTTCCTTTATTTCATCCTTCAAGTATTTGCTATAAACAAAAGAAATAAGGACGGGGATTACCGTTAACGCACAAAGCATCGCACCAATTACGGCAAATGCTAAAGTAAGCGCCATCGGTGAAAATAGTTTTCCCTCAACGCGCTGCATAGTGAGTATTGGCATATACGCCAATACGATAATGGTGACAGCAAAAAATATTTCACGACCTACTTCCTGGGAAGCTGTTAAGGTAAGTTTAATGATGCCTTCTTTACGTTCTTCTGCTGTGGCCGTTTTAAATTTATGAACTAAATGAGCAGCCATTACGCAAGCACCATCCACAATAATTCCAAAATCAATTGCGCCTAATGAAAGCAGATTGGCAGGGATGCCATTTAGTTTCATTAATATAAAGGCAAACAATAATGAGAAAGGAATGGTGAAGGCAACCACAAGTGCCGAACGTAAATTTCCCAGGAACAATACCAGAACGATGATCACAATTGAAACACCTTCCAACAACGTATGCGAAACTGTTTCCAACGTATTATCTACCAATGATGTGCGATCATAAATCGTTGTAAACTTTACGCCCTGCGGAAATTCATTGGCTTGCAAGTCGGCCATTTTTTCTTTTAAGGCTTGTAATGCATCTGAAGGATTTCCTCCCCTACGCATGGAGACAATACCTTCTATACCTGAGTTGACTTCCTTATTGTCATGAAAAATGGCATAGCCTAAAATACCTGAGGGTTGTGGCGGACCTATTTCCACTGATGCCACATTGCGAACAAATACAGGAACCCCCTTATAACTTGTCACGACAATACTTAATAAGTCTTCTTCGGTGCGAATAGCGCCTATCCCCCTAACTGCAAATCCCTGACCACCTCGTTCCACAATATTTCCGCCCGTGTTGAGATTATTTTCCTGAATTGAATTCATTACCTCAGGAAGTGTTAGTTCATACTTTCTTAATTTTTCAGGCGAAGTAAAAACGTGGAACTCTTTGACAGGCCCGCCAAAGGTTACTACGTCAGCAATTCCGGGTACTGCAAGCAGTGCCGGAACGATGACCCAATCTTGCAGGTCGCGAAGTTCTGTTGGAGTAGTATGTGATGTTGCTTCCAGCACATACCGATAAATTTCACCTACCGCAGTTGTGAGTGGGCCTAATTCAGGAGTGACACCATTAGGGAGATCGGCACTGCCGAGTTTTTCTATGACCTGTTGCCTTGCAAAATAATCATCTGTCTTGTCCTCAAACGATAATTGAATTTGAGTCAAGCCAAAAACAGTGCGTGACCTGCGGGCTATTACTTTTGGAATGTTGTTCAGTGCTCTTTCCAACGGAATAGTAACCTGCTGCTCTACTTCTTCGGCAGCACGACCAGGATATTTAGCGATAATAATAACATTAGTATCGGCTATATCCGGATAAGCTTCAATCTTTAGTAATTTAAAACAGATAAGGCCAATAATCATTAACACCAACGATGAAATGATTACGGCTGTACGATTGGTAAGTGCAGTGATTAATAGCCTTCTGATCATGGTTATAGTTTTTCAACGTTATGAACTGTAATGAAGGCATTCGTTACTTCTTTTCTAAGTGCGGCAATAATATCACGCACTTTTTTTTCTTCATCGATAAATGTAATGAGCATCGGGGGTTCATCGAATGAAAATAATTCATTAGGTCTTTTAATCTGATGGTTTTTGCCAAAACCTGTATGACCTTTAAATGAGGTTGCACCTAAAATTCCATACTCTGCTAAAAAGTGCATGATATAATCGTGAAGCGGACGACTGTCTTTGAGTTCATCCATGTCTATAAAGATTTGTCCTTGTAGCATATTCAATTTTTTAGTATCCGAATGAGATTCCTTTCATTTGCATCGTCCCTTTAATCACAACCTCCTCGTTTACAGCCAACCCATGAAGCACTACTGCACGGTTATCTAATTGTTGGCCCACTAATATTTCTCTCCGTTCAAACGTAGTGATTGAAGTTTTTACAAAGACATAATCCTTGCCTTGCACATTTACAACGGCAGACACTGGAACGGAGATTGTATTTCCTTCCCTTAAGAGAAATGAGACATTGGCAAACATGCCAACTTGTAACTGGTTTGATGTATTGCCCAGTATTACCCGCACCTTAATCATTCTTGTAACTTTATCTACCCCCGCTCCAAGTCCGTCAACAATAGCTTGATACTGTTCTTCCCCAAAAGCTGTAAAAGTTACATTGCAATGCATTCCCGTTTTTACCTGTGCAATCTGGCTTTCCGGTATTTCGCAGATAAGCCAGGCTTCCCGACTTTTTGGATCTCGCAGTTTAGTAGGGTCAAGTGCAGCAAGTTTAAGTCTTCCCTCTTGTTCAGTGATTGCCGCTTCTTCATTGGCCAATTGGGTTTCCGCATCCAATACTTCCTTGCCGGTTGCTGCTCCGTGCTCGGCTAAATCCTTTACACGCACAAGGTTAACTTTATACTGATTGATATTAATAATGTGCTGAAGAAATTGCGTGTATGCAGCATTCAAATCAGTGTCATCAAATAATACAGTATTGCGCCCGCTTCTTTCACTGGATTGAACGATTGACACAGCAACAGAGGCAGGAGCTTTATACTGTGCGGCAATATTTTCAACTCGTGCCTTTTCGATTCCGAAGAATTTCAATTCTTCAGGATCATCCGGAAGAATTATTTTCTTACCATTATCTTCCACTGTGGGTTGAGATACTTGTTTAACCTGTTCGGATGCTTTTTTGCCATTGCATGAAATGATGCATAGACTAATAAACACAATACTCCACTTCTTCATATTTTATTCCGCTAATTGGTTGATAATTCCTGTGACAAAAAGTAGTTGAACGTAGTTTCTGCGAAAGTCCAACATGGTGCTGTAATATGCTTGCTGTGTATCCAACCATGAGCGCTGCGCCTCTAAGAGATCAATGATTGTGGTGCCACCCTTAAGGTAAGCGTAGCGAACGCTACTTAAAATATTTTCTGCCTGAATCAAATTCTTTTCATAGTCAGCAAGGTTCTTTTGTTGAACGGTATAGCTTCGATAGGCCGTGTTTATTTCTGTTTCAGCCTGACGTTCAGTGGCCCATAAGTTTTGATCTGCCTGATGTTTTATGACCTCTGCTTTTTCGCGCTGACCCTGGTTGCGATCGAAGATTGGAATACTGATGGTGCCATAGAGGCCAAGGTATGGCACATTGTTTTGTGGATTGTACATCATCCCCGCCTCGGGGTGGGGGTAAGCAAAGGACTTTTGTAGTTTGATATTTACGTCACTAACATCAATTGCATTTTTGGCTGACAAAATATCGGAACGACTGTGCGTGCCTATTTGAATGAGACTGTCGCCTACCATACGAATCGAACTAAAGGTATTATCCTGCAGATCAATTGAAATACTATCTGGTGAACCAATCAGATATTTTAAATTCTGAATTTCATTAACATACGTTTGCAAAGCAGTTACAATATTTCGTTGATATTGCTGTTGCAGTAGTTGGGTACGCTCAAGGTCGGTTGTAGTAATAACTTTGTCTTTTAATCTCAATTCGTTAATCGCAACCAGGCTATCGATATTTGCTTTTCCCTTTCGTAAAATATTTAAGTTAATGTTAGCGGCCCATACATCCAGCCACTTATTGGCTGTATTGAAATATATAGAGCGACCCGATTCGTTAACATCTAATTTTGATTGAGTAACCAACTTGTTTGAAAAATCAATTTTATTGGAACGTTGTGAAGCCACTTGAAAAGGTTTTGTCAACTGATACCAATATTGATTATTCACAGGGTTTGACCAGGAGGTACCATCAATTCTGTTACCGGCATTGGTTAAGTGCAGGCTTTGGACATTGAAATTAAGGTTGGGTCTTATTTTAGCAGATGTGACATCTGCTTGAGCTGCATTAATGTTATAATTTAATACCTTCAAATCAGGGTTTTGCTTTTTAGCAAGCTGAAGCGATGCCTTTAAGGTCAGCTCTTGCTGTGCCAACACTTGAATGGACAGGCAGACCATCGAAATGAACAGGCAACTGAAACGAACTCTTTGCATTGCGATTTAGATTTTATCTTTTGATCGAATTTAACTAAAAAGTCACCCTAAATGGCTCTCTAAGTTTGGTGGCTTACAGGAAAATATTCAAATGACCTTGGAATCAGGGTTATTTTCTTTACCTACCTCAAAACCATAATCCCACCATTGTTTCATTTGCTCCGGATCAAAAATGAGCGAATTGGTTGTTAAATCTTCAGGAGGATAAAAAAGGTTGACCTTAACATTTTTACTTAACCCCTCCAATTGGCCGATGGTAATATCATCTCTGCTAATCTGCTTGAGCATAAAATCAAAAACCCTACTCGTCAAGTCCAGTGCATTGCGAACCGGATTCCTTGGCTTAAGCGCGCCTTTGGGTTTTAGCACGATGACATCAATTTCCGTAGCTCCCATTTGGATAGCATGATAAATTGGTATTAAATCACCTAATCCTCCGTCAGCATATTCGAATCCGTTCTTTTCGATAAGACTCATGAAGGGCACTACCGAAGTGGATGCCCAAATCCAATCACAAAATCGGTATACGTGCTTTCTTTTGAATCTTTATACTCCACCGCCATGGTAGTTAAGTTTGATACTGCCACGATCACTTCATGTTGCAAATTTTGAATCTCCTCAAAATCACTTTCTGTAATGGCATAGGAAATAAGGTTGAGTAGGTTCTTACTCTCCCCAAACGTCTTTTTCTTTTTGAGGAACATTTTTAGAATCCCCCAGTGGTTGATGCTTGTCTTGTAGGTACCATTTATCTTCTTCACAAGAAAAGGACAATTGTTGAAAATGTCATTCTGAGTGACCGAGGTAAAAACTGTTTTTAGTTTTTCTATTTTTCCAATTGCCATCAATGGCACTAATAAACTCCCTGTTGAGCTGCCTATAAATATTTTGTACTCCTTCTTTTGTACCGTTATCAGGTATTCGGCAAGACCACCTGCAAAAGCACCCTTGCTACCTCCTCCAGAAATTACCAATGCTTTCATTCTTCTTAATCCAAATGATTTACCATCCATTTCTTATAAAACCATCGCTTAGTAATTTCAGCTGCGAAGATGTAGAGTGTTACAATCAATAACATCCAGCCGTAAAATGCCATTGGTAATTTAACAAATCCAAAAACCGAATCAAGGGATGTATAAGGAAGTGCCAGCACAACTACTACTACAAGTAAGGTTGCTATCGTGAGATACCTGCCCGGTAAACTTTTGAAGAATGGCAAACGAGTGCGGATCACCAACACAATGAGGGAAGCCGAGATTACAGACTCAACAAACCAACCTGTCTGGAAAATTTTTTCATCAGCTTTTAGGTAATACAGTAAAACAAGGAATGTGAGACAATCAAATAAAGAGCTAAGAATCCCAAACGTGATCATAAATCGTTTTATGAAATGAATATCCCATCGGTGAGGTTTATCAATATTAATAGCGTCAACCTTGTCAGTTGCAATAGTTGTTTCCGGAAAATCGGTAAGCAGATTGGTGAGCAATATTTGTTTGGGAAGTAACGGCAGAAAGGGAAGAAAGAGAGAAGCCCCAGCCATGCTAAACATGTTTCCAAAGTTTGCACTGGTGGCCATGAATACATATTTCATAGTATTGGCAAACGTTTTCCTTCCTTCTATAATACCTTGTTCAAGTACTTTTAAATCCTGGTTTAGGAGTACAATGTCGGCAGCTTCTTTTGCTACATCCACTGCTGAGTCTACTGAGATACCCACGTCTGCACTGTGAAGCGCGGAGGCATCGTTGATGCCATCGCCCATAAAACCCACCACATTACCACCTTTCTTTAATGAGAGAATGATGCGCTCTTTTTGGTTGGGCTCTACTTCCGCAAAAATAGTTGTCAGCATGGCTTGATGTATCAAAGCAGCATCGCTCATCTTACGAATGTCTGGCCCCGTAAGGATCACCGGCTTTTCTATACCGATTTGTCGCGCAAGGCTATCGGCCACTAAAGCGTTGTCACCTGTGATTATTTTTAACTCTACACCAAGTCTTCTCAGATTTAAGATCGTTTCTTTTACTTGTGGTTTTGGTGGGTCAAATAAAGTGATGAAGCCCAGGAAGATCATTGTGTTTTCGTCCTGCCTTGTGAAATCTTTCAGAATATTTGCTGGTTTATAGGCAACGCCAAGCGTGCGATATCCTTCTGCGCTTAATCGCGAATATTGTTCAACTATCAGAGTTCTTTTTTCCTCCAATGGAAGTAACGAACCATTTTCAATTTCTACCTGATTGCAGACTTCCAATATTTGGTTTAGAGCACCTTTTGTAATGGCAATGTTTTCCGTTGCGTTGTGTACTTGAATAGTTAAACGCTTTCTGATAAAATCATAAGGAACTTCACTCTGCACGGCATAATCAATTGCACTATTAGGATGAGCACTTACAATAGCTTCATCAATTGGGTTTCGAAAACCTTGTTGTAAGGATGCATTTAGCCATGCATATTTCAATACTTTATCTGATACTTTGCCTGAAGAAGATAATGCACTGTTCAACTTAACCTTCCCCTCCGTAATGGTTCCTGTTTTATCAGAGCAAAGTATGTTCATGCTTCCAAAGTTCTCAATAGAAGAAAGTTTTTTTACAATTACCTGTTGCTTAGCCATAGCACGAGCACCACTGGCTAAATTGACAGTAATGATAGCTGGAAGCAATTGAGGCGTGAGGCCCACAGCAAGAGCTAGTGAAAACAAGAAAGAATCCAGCATTGGCTTATGCAAAAGCACATTGATGGCAAAAATGATCACAACCAACACAAGTGTGATCTCCATCAACATATATCCAAACCTGCGGATGCCTCTTTCAAAGTCTGTTTCGGGTGCTTTTAACCTGAGTCGATCTGATATTTTACCAAACTCAGTCTGCCTTGCAGTCTTCATGACAAGTGCCTTTGCCTTGCCGCTGATAACATGCGATCCCATGAAGAGTGTATTGCTTCTTTTCGACAAGGGAGAGTCTACAGGCAAAACCCCTACATTTTTCTCAACAGGATAAGTTTCACCGGTAAAGGCAGCCTCGTCAACAAATAGCTCTTTCGACTCTAATAAAATGCTATCACCCGGTATAACATCTCCAGCGGTAAGAAGAACAACATCTCCGGGTACAATTTCTTCAACAGGAATTTCTTTCTCCATTGCATCACGGAAAACATGGCATTTGATCTGCACCATCTTCATGAGTTGCTCAACGGCATTGGCAGCACCTTTCTCCTGCCACCAACCCAACACGCAACTTACCAGCACGATAGAAAGAATAATGATGGCATCGGTTGGGTCTTGTAATGCAATCGACAATCCGGCTGCACCGATTAACAACAAGGTGATTGGGCTTTTAAACTGAAGAAGAAATAAAATGAGACCTGATGCTTTTGAGCCTCCCTTCAATGTATTAAGGCCGTATTGCACAAGTTTCTTCTGAGCAACGTTTCCAGTTAATCCCTTATCAGTACTATTAACTCTGGCAATTGCCTCTTCCGCAGAAAGAATCCAAAAAGTATTTTCAGTTTCGGTTTGGCTGTCCTTGGATTTCATTTAAGGTCTTCGTTAAGGTCATGAAAGGTACTCTTATTTCAGCCAGCATTAGGAGTGCCAACACGGTTAGAAACAAATGATAATCAAAGATGAAGACTCTCTGTAGTAAACCCTTGTAAGGAATAAAGCCACCTTTGGATAGAAGAAAGAGTGTTATGCAGATTAGCCCACTAAAAAATGTGAACCAGCAATATACATTCATGATTGGATATTCATCTTTAGGAAATATTTTTGAACAGGCGAAAGGAATTAGCGCAATGGCCACTCCACCCACTGCGGCAAAAAAGCTATGCAATTCTCCGGAGAACGTCAGGGCATTTTTAATATGATCGTAGGGAAACAAGCCTGAACCTGCACCTTCGCCAACACCATAAAGCATAATACTCCAAACAACAACGGTCTGCCATTTTCCTTCACTAAAAATCGATTTCCTTAAACCCCACGCAAAGGTGACCAGTAGCAGACAAAACACAACACCCCACGTGTTGATGTAAAAAGCTACAGGACTATCAGCAGTTCCAAGGGAACTTTGCGATTGGTCGATAAAATTATAGCCAGGATAAAAGGCGCCTAATGTAAATGTGACAATAAAATCTCCTGCACAAGCAATGAAACAAGAAATAGCAGCTAATATGATAGTAACAGGTAAAGTCTTTTTCATTTCAAGTAAACTGCTGCTTAGAGATTTCGAGGAGAATTGTAAGGTCAACAACTTTGAAATCAAAAACTAACGTTAAAAAACAACTTGGGTTTATCGTTAGAATTTCATTTTTGACTTTGATTAAAAAGAGTAATGGTTCATAATTTTTCAACAGCACCTTAAAAAAAACTCTTCGCATCCGATAACAGAATACGAAGAGTTTATTAATGCAACTGCTTTATTAACGATGTCCATGACCACTACCAACATGGCCGCCACCATGAAAACCACCACTTATTGAATTATTCCTACCTCCATAAGAACCCCATGATTGAGAGTGATAAGTATTGGCATTAGGATGAGTCGTATATACTCCTGTCCGATAGGTTTGACCGGCTGGTCTTCTATAAGAGGATAGTGAAGTTATTGTATTTAACCGGGTGCCACCATTAGCATTAAAGTGATTATTGGCAACGCCCATGAACCCATGATTGACCGAGCCCATAACTCTATGCTCTCCCATGTTGCCATGATAATAATTTCCGAATTGAGTGTACAAGTGTGGGTAACGATTATAATAACCTCCACCGAAAAACCAGGTTGAGAAACCATAAGATGGAAATCCATAGAAACCAAAACCACCCATACCAAGATAAAAGCCAGAGTTGAAACCGAATGCTCCGGGATACCACATAGGTGAGGTATACCAGTAAGGATATCCATACCAATAGGAATAGGGGTTGCCGTAATAACCAGCGTTATAGTAATTAGGGTTATTTGCATAACTCTGTTGGTTTGGCAGATTATAACCATTTGATTTAGCATAGTCCTTCGCGGCTTGCTCATACTCTTTCAATGCCTGTGGGTCACTTTCCAGTTGCTTTTTGAATGTTGCAATCTCATATTGGTTCTGCACATTTATGCTGTCGTGTAAGGCTGTTAGATGATTACTGAGTTGCGTAGGATTACTTTTATAGTGGTCGGCTAATCGAGCGGTAAGCTCAATGTTATTAGTCATTAAAGTTAAGACATCAGGCATTGTAACTAATTTTTGAAAGGCTGATTTTGAGGGTGCATCCAAGCCTTGTATGCTTTGTTCGAAACCTAGTTGGGCAGCTACTTTAATATCATCTACTTTTACTAAGTCTTTTTTCTCAGCTTTATACAACTTCCAGGCCGCTTCCTGCAAATCCTGATCTTGATTGGGCAATAGCTTATAAACAGCTTCTTTGCTTTGTTTAGCTGGAAGAGTTGCCAATGTGTGTGTCAAATCAGGATACCGGGTAAGCGTATAAAACCAACCCTGCTTTTTCTGATTGAAACCGCCAATCATTTTTTGAAATGAGGCTACTGTTTGCTCCTGACTTTTTTGAAGTTGAATTAAAATTTCAGGATGCTGACTTGCTTGCAAAATGGCTTGGCGCACATCTGCATCATAAGGAGCAATGGAAGCTGCAATGCCCTTGTCGGTTTCAAGTTGATTAGATTGCCCTTGGTTTGTTTGTCCAAAAATTAGCGACTTTGATGCGATCAATAAAAGCATCATTAACATTCCACGAAAAAACCAATCCATCGTGGATGGTCTTCGTGCATATTTGCTTTTAAAACTCATTGTACCGTTCATAATATTCTGATTTGGGTTAAAATAATACTAGTGTCTTCCCTTTAGAGGAAATATTTGTAAAAAGTCACTTCTAATAGGTATCTTATCAACATATAATTTTTATAGAGGTGCATAAATAACTGCGAATTGAGGCAAACCGGATTATAGTTTGACTTTACGGTTGACTGAATCAATGATAAGTAAGTTCCGAATACAATTGATTCTGGATAACATCTAGTCTTTTGACTCTTTTATTAAAGAAAGTCACTTCATATTCAATGTTGAGTGACCTTTAATATAAAGGAACATCTAAATCATAGTAAAATTACTTTATGGATCACATCGGATACCTGGCTCTTTTCCTGGGAAGCCTAATGGAGGGCGAAACTTCACTGATAACCGGGACCTTCCTTGTCCATCGCGGCTATTTTATAATGTCAAAGGTGGTTGTCATTACATTTGTTGCCGCACAGGGCATCGACTGGGTTTACTTTTACATTGGAAGAAGACATGGAAAAAAATTTCTGCACAAGCGGCCTAAACTGGAAAGCAAACTCAATAGGCTTACCGGGTGGATTGAAAAGCATCCTATTCTCTTAATGCTTTTTTATCGATTTATGTACGGAGTTCGCATTCCTCTTGTCATTGCATTTGGATTAAGCTCTTACAATGCCATCCGCTTTGGAATTCTAAGCTCCATCGGCACAGCTATGTGGGTAACTTGTTATGCTACACTGGGCTATTATTTTGGAGCCTTCCTGGAAGCAAACTTTGATAAAATCAGACATTTCGAGTTGCCTATCATCATCGGATTAGTAGTGTTATCACTCATTATCTTTTACATAGTAAGAAAGCGGAATAACAAAACCTTACAGACAGAAAATTTAACGGAGACCCGAATATGAAGCGAATGTTCAGACTTTCAAAAAGTTTTTTTAACAGATCGTTCTTACGGCTTGTAGTTGCGGCTTTGTTCCTGGGATTCCTGATCTATTTTATTAGGAATGAACACCTCGATCTCACTCAAATAAAAATAACCGTTGCCCAAGCCAATCCCACATGGTTAATCGTTGGTGTAGCCGGTACGTTGCTGTACCTGTTCCTTCAGGGATTGTTATATGTTTTTTCGTTTAGAAGCATTGGTATAAACATTCAATTAAAAAGTGCTCTTAGGTTATTCCTCAAAAGGAATTTTGTAGGCACATTTTTACCCGCAGGAACATTTACCTCCCTTGCTTTTTTTGAAGATGAACTTGATTCCTACAAATTACAGAAAGTTCAAGTGCATTATGGTTCGTTCTTGTTTGCCCTGAGCTCCATGATTTCCATTGTAGTGATTGCGATTCCGGCAATCGCCCTACTTCTCTCTCACCATCAATTGAGGTCTAGTGAGCTTTATGGTATTTTATTTCTGATGAGCCTTGTCGGCCTCACCATTTACATTGGGTATGGTCTGATCAAACAAAATGGAATTGTTTTTAGAGTCATTAATAAAACAAATCCTGGGTTCGCATCGCAGATAGCAGAATTGAGCAACCAGAATTTCAGCCTGCCTGTATTTATTAAAACGTGTTTGATCTCCGTTGGCATCGAGGTGGTGGGAATTCTTCACTTATACATCGCCTTGGCCGCTTTAGGCATTCCGCCCTCGATCGAGGCTTCCCTGATCGGGTATGTTATCATGATCATCATTTTAAGCATTTCACCATTTCTTCGCGGGCTGGGGGCTATCGAGGTTTCTGTTACCTATGTTTTAACACTATACGACTATCCTCCCTTATTGGCTGCATCAGTTACACTCTTGTTTAGGTGTTTTGAGTTCTGGTTGCCATTCGTTGCAAGCGCTTTGATATTTTTGATTCGAAAAGGCAACCTGCTGTTGAGGGTCTTCCCGTCATTTTTTATATTCATCTTAGGAATAGTCAATATTATCTCCGCACTAACCCCTGCTCTTCCTGAGAGGTTGAAATTGCTTGAGGACTTTATTCCATTTTCGGTCACCGAGCTTTCAAACATTGCAGTTTTATTAATGGGAATAATTCTGATTGTGTCCTCCGGTTTTTTGTTAACCGGGGCTCGCAATGCCTGGCGAGTAGCAATGATTATTGCTTTGCTTTCTTTATTGGGTCACCTGACTAAGGCGTTTGATTACGAAGAGGCCATTGCGGCACTTGCAACGCTAGGTATTCTCTTGTACACACGAAGAGCTTATTTCGTAAAGTACGATTTCACGTTTAGTGTTAAGGCTGCGCAACAGATTGCCGTCATTTTCACTGCTTTGTTATTATATTCTCTAGCTGGGTTTTACTTGTTACATGCGAGGCACTTAGATTTTGACTTTAACTGGACAGAATCTTTACAGGCATCAATCAAGACAATGGCTTTCATGACCGATAACCTGGCCCCGCAAACCAAGACGGGACTCTTCTTTCTCTATTCAATCCAACTTGGCTCTACACTTGTGCTGTTATACGGAATGTTCCTATTCTATATGGCTTCAAAGAAGGAAATTGTGGAAGTTGAAGATCGAACAGAAGCAGTATCGTTATTGGAACGATATGGTAATTCGTCTATGGACTATTTCAAACTGTATCTTGACAAGCAATTATTTTTTAACGATACACATGACGCCTTTCTGGCTTATGCTGAATCAAAGCATTATGCCGTTGTATTAGAAAACCCGGTCGCCAAAGATGCAGACTCAAAAGCCAGCTTGGTTCGGTCATTTGAATACTATTGTACGGAACGAGGCCTTCGGACTTTCTATTATCGGGTAACAGAAGATGACTTACCGGCATACCTATCGTTGAAAAAGAAGGCCATCAAATTGGGTCAGGAAGCCATCGTAGATTTAACAACATTTTCTCTTGAGGGCTCTGATAAAAAATCAATGAGAAACGCCATTCGAAAAATTGAGCATGGTGGTTATCACTTCAATGCTTATTACCCTCCCTTGAAAGATGGTCTTATCCAACAATTAAGCGCTGTCTCAAATGATTGGCTATCTCAACGTGGTCATTCTGAGGCCGGGTTTTCTCAAGGCATATTTAATGCATCTGAATTAAAAAAGTGTGCAGTGCTTACGGTCGAGAGTAATGATTCTAAAATATTGGCGTTTATAAATGTTGTCCCCAGCTATAAAAAGGGTGAAGGGACTTACGATCTAATCCGGCAAACTAGTGATTCACCAAACGGTGTATTGGATTATCTTGTAGTAAAAATGATCGAATATTTTAAGGACAATGATTACCAAACACTTAACCTGGGCTTGGCACCGTTGGCAGGTATGGAAGACAACAACTTGAACGAACAAATAATTACATTCTATAAAAAGAATTTCAAACAAGCTTCAAGGCTTAAAGGATTATTTGATTACAAAAGTAAATTCGCACCTCGCTGGGAAAACAGATACCTTATCTATGATCAAGCGTTTGACTTGGTGCGCTTTCCGATGGTGATAAGCTCGGTCTCTAAGTAAGGCTGCCATGAAACAATTATTCGTCTCACTTCTTTCAAAGCTTGCGCACATATATACCTTTATTATCAGAGTTTTTAAAGGATCATTCCGAGCCCCTTTTGCCTGGCGTGAGTTTTTTAATCATTGTTATTGGGCGGGTAATAGCACCGTATGGACCCTTGGGTTTGTTTCAGTGATCACAGGCTTTCTATTTGCAAAGGCTTCTGAACCAGCACTCGAAAGATTTGGCGAGGAAGCCTTACTGCCTGGAATTATAGGTATTGGTATTATACGTTCATTGGGGCCACTTATTACTGCACTGATTTGCGCGGGCAAACTAGGTGCAACCATCGGGTCTGATCTTGGTTCAATAGATTCGATAAGATCGACAAATCCTGATGATACTATTGACAACAACTCCTTTCATTATGTGGTAATAACTCGTGTTTTAGCAGTTGCCCTTATGTTACCCGTGCTGGTTATCCTTAGTGACCTGATTTGTTTGCTTGGAGGTTTCCTATTTGTCAATTTCACATCTGATACTAATATATCCCTGTACTTCCTTGAAGTATTCGACAATATAACGATCACCGATCTAATAACTGCCTTGATAAAGCCGTTCTTTTTCGGATTGGGAATTGGTACAGTTAGCACCTATTCAGGATATTACTCATCCGGTGATTCAAGGATCGGCAAGGCTGCTACCACTTCGGTTGTTTATTCTATGGTGACAATGTTTATTATTGATTTCATCTTCATACAAGTAGTACAATTCATTAACCAGCTTAGCGAATAAGTTTAGCTTATCAATAATAGGCATTGATGTGATAAAAAAAATATAAGAAAATGAAACAAGATGTAAAACTAGGTGCATTTGTTTTTGTCGGATTGCTATTGTTTGTAGTAGCACTTCTGCTTGTTGGCCGTGACAAGACAATTTTTCAGCGCAGCATTAGGCTCCATTCTGAATTTCCAGATGCGCTAGGATTACGCAGAGGTTCAAATATTTTGCTTGCTGGAGTAAAAATTGGGATTGTGACAGAGGTCGATATTGTGAGAGATTGCACAGTGCTTGTCACCATGAAGATCAGAAAAAAGTATAATAGTTATATCAAAGAAGATGCGACAGCTCAGATTGCAAAAATTGGACTCGTAGGAAATCCTGTCATCATAATCTCCCCTGGCAGGTCAGGTTTGAATGTACAATCCGGTCAATTGATCGTGGCAAATGTTAGCAACGATACCAAAGATCTGATTGAATCACTTAAAGGTTCAGGACAAAATATTGAAACCATTACAAAAGATGTAAAGAAACTTATCGAGGAAACAAATTCAGGTGAAGGACTAATCGGAGCGCTATTCACGGATAAGCAACTAGCTGGTGAATTTAAGAGTGCCGTTATGAACATAGAGGTCACCAGTAGAAATTCAGCAACTGTTACAGGTGATATTTCATCCATTATTAAACACATTGAAGCTAATAAACATGGCCTGATCAGCACACTGATTACCGACTCAACGTTCTCTCGGGTGTTGCACCAGGGGCTTTCAAATTTTTCGGTAACGACAAAGAACACCGCACTGTTAACGGGTGATTTTGAAGAGTTGTTTAAAAGAACAAAAGATGGAAACAATGCTGTTGGGCTTCTGCTTACGGATACTGCGTTTGCCAATAACCTAAGGAAAAGCTCTAGGGATATTGACTCAGATCTTAAGGCTGCCCAGCACAGCTTTTTATTGAAAGGATCCTTTAAGAAAAAGAAGTAGTCAGGAAGCTGGTTAAAAAAACAGTAAGTAGAAAGCACATCCAGCCAAATATCCTACCAGGGTGATCAGGCTTATCTTGCGGGCATATTCCATAAAAGATATTTTTTCCATCCCCATAACCGCTACTCCGGCTGCAGAACCAATAATCAGAAGGCTGCCTCCACTACCGGCACAATAAGAAAGATACTCCCATATGAGATGATCTGTTGGGAAAACATTCATATCATACATTCCCATACAGCCAGCAACCATTGGTACATTATCAACGAGGGCGGATAAAATGCCAATCAGCGTGATGATAATTCGCTGATCTCCAAACGTGGTATTCAGAAAATTGGAAAAAACGGTAAGTACCTCCATGGTTTCCAACGAGTCAATCGCCAGTAGAATTCCCAGGAAGAAGAGCACGTTTGGGATATCAATCCGGGAAAGCGCGCTCATGACACTAAACTCTTTATTCCCTACAGTGCCCCAATGTTGATGAAGTACCTCTGATAAAATCCACAATACACCGAGCCCGAATAGCATACCTGTGTAAGGAGGTAAGTCTGTAAACTCTTTAAAAATTGGGGCAGACATTAAAGCCAATACACCAACACTTAGTAAAACCCATCGGCCACTTAACGAAATTGATGACTCACCTTTTACTAAAGGAATGTCATTCTTCTCCGTCTGACCTTCAATTTGCTTAAGTTTTGAAGTAAAGTAGAGGAGCGGAATTAAAGTGCAAATGATACTGGGTATCAGCAAGGTTTTCATCATAATAAGCGGGGTTACCTGACCACCCATCCAAAGCATGGTAGAGGTAACGTCACCTATGGGCGTCCAAATACCACCTGCATTGGAGGCAATGATGATCATTCCGGCAAAATAAATTCTGGATTTTCTATTCTGTATTAATTTATTTGCCAGTGATACCATAATAATGGCCGTGGTAAGATTATTAAGTACAGAGGAAAGCAGAAAGGTTATGATACTAATTGTCCAGAGTAGGGTGCTTAGCTTATTTGTTTTAATATGGCTGGTGATCAATTGAAAGCCCTGATGAGCGTCCACCAATTCAACAATGGTCATGGATCCAATCAGGAAGAACAGCACTTCGGAAATTCCGGATAGGTGTTCTGATAGTTCGTAGTTAATAAATTGCTTGTAAAGTTCTACTGATGATAAATCATTAAATGCACTGGATGCGAGTTTGTGTTTTAACAAACCCAAGAAAGCCGCATAATCTTCACTCAACAGAATGGAGCTTGTTGGTTCGGCCAGTATCAATAATATCCAGCAAATTATTCCCGTAAGAATGGCAATGGCAGTTTTATTAATTTTTAGGGTTGATTCTAATGCTATTCCAGCATAACCTAAAACAAAAACAATGATAAGGGCAACGTGCATAAGTAAACCATTAAGAAGTTATAAAAAAGAAGCAAAGCATTATTTGCTAGTCATCATTTTGGGGTTCTTCTATTTCATCGCGCACTAAGTTTCGTTGCTCAATAGCATCTGCATCGTTTGGATCCAACTCAAGGGCGATGGTAAATTCTTTTTCCGCCTCAATTAAATTTCCCTGCTCAACGAATAGTAATCCCAAATTATAATGCGCTCGCACGTTTTTAGGATCAATGGAGATGGCTTTTCGGTAGGACTTTTCGGCTTCCTTCTTTTTACCAAGCTGATCCAGTAAGTTACCCAAATTAATATGAGCCAATATTTCATCGGGATTTAGTTGAATCGCCTCATTGAAGGCTCCTTGCGCCTCCTTTATTTTATCGACACTGGCCAGGTAGATGCCGTAACTTGTTAATATGGCAGCGTGCTCATGGTCGTGTTCTGCTCCCTTTTGCATGTGAAGCAGAAATTCAAAGTCAACTTGTTCCAATCCCTCGGGAGGTTCACTTCCCCATAATGGGTCATGATAAATAAGATTCACCTTTGCCGTCAATCGCTTGACGTCAATATCGAGACGAGTCTCAGACGAGAGTTCATACGCTTTTGTGAATGCCTCCAAAGCCATTTTATAGTTTTCCTCCATTACAAAATCATCACCAATCTCAACATACTGCTGAATAATACGTCTTGCCTGATAACGATCCCATTGATCCTGAATGGAGGGGATAAAAAAGGCAAGAAGCATCAACAAACCTCCATAGGCAGTTACCAGAAATGGCCAAAGTTTTTTAGTTACAAATATTTTAGTTTCCATCTTTCATGAATTTTAAATCAGGCTTCACTGAAGCCTTAATACCTATGCACTCATGCATTGTTTTCCTCTGCACCATCACCTTCCTCCTCTCCGTCCTCTTCTTCGACCTTTTCATTGGTACTTTCCGTATCCTCAGGTTCCTCTTCATCAGATGCTGTTGCAAAGTGTGAAAACCAACCTCCTTTAGAAATCAATTCAGCCGGGGTGCCTTGCTCTAAAACTCCCCCTGCTGAAAGTACAATCACATGATCCGCGTCACGAACCATAGAGTATCGGTGCGCAATAACGATTACCGTATTTTCCTTCCGGATTTCATTCACGGTTTTTTTTATTTCGGCCTCGGTAGCAAAGTCAAGATTGGCTGTTGCTTCATCAAGTACAAGAATTCGAGGTTTAGAAACCAATATTCGTGCTATCTGTATGCGTTGGCGCTCACCTACAGAAAGGCCTATTCCACTTTCTCCCACACCCGTCTTCAATCCATCAGGCAAGCGCTGCAAGGTGCCTTCCATGCCAGCCGCTATTGCAGCTTTTAAAACTTCTTCGTCTGTTGCATCCGGCCTCTTGTATCGAATATTATCAGCAAGTGTTCCACGAAATATCGCCCCGTCAGCCGCCACCATACCAATTTGACTGCGAACAGAAGACGCATCTTGCTTGGATAGATCTTGACCATCAATAAGTATTTCTCCGCTTTTGGGCTCGTATAATTTCAACAACAAATCAACGATTGTTGTTTTACCCGCTCCGGAAGTACCCACAAGAGCTGTCACTTTTCCAGACTCTACTTTAAATGAAATCCCTTTTAATACTTCTCGCTCAGGCGTATATCCGAAATGAACATTTTTAAATTCGACATTGCCCTTTTTGATTTTCAATTCGGCACCCTCTTTCTCTTCCGTGCCGCCATCAAGTAATTTGAAAGCCCTGCTCACAGAGGAAACATTTTGTTGCAGGTTCACCCACAGACTAGCTAAGGCATCAATTGGCGAATAAAGGCGATCAAGATAAGATACGAACATAACCACATCGCCTGGGGTTAGTTTATGCTCTAATGTCAAATAGCCACCATAGCCAAGTACCAAAGCTGACGAAACTTGCGTCAACGTATTTTGCCAAAACACATATTTGTTGCTTAACTTTGATCGATCGATATAATCTTCATAAGCGCCACCTGCTACCTTCTGAAGATTCCCAACCTCTCTGTTTTCGGCTCCTGAAAGTTTCACAGTTTTAATACCTCCAATTGCATCTTGCATGCGGGCTGAGATGTCCTCCCATCTGTCATAATAGGATGAAAGGCTTGTTTCCAATTTATTAGCTGATCTCCAGGCTATCCACAAATAAACAGGGATGACTGCAACGGCCATTAGTGTAAGGGTGCCATTTTGGGAAAACATAATGACAAGAATTCCCACTAAGCTTATTAGTTCAGGAAGGATTTGTTGCGAAAATCCATTCACTATTCCTGAAACCTCTTCCGACTGATTGATCTGTTTTGAAATGGCGGCACTTGATCGTTTACCAAAAAATCCAAGAGGGAGTTTTAATACGTGGGTAAAAGTGTTTTGAATGAAAGTTTGTTCGATAAGGCACGAAAGGCGAACATTCATTACTTCACCAATGTAAGCGAGAACATATCCTGTTACGTTGACTAGAAAGATTAGTCCTACAGCCCACAGAAGGGTCTCCAGCGCTTGCGTTGGTGTTCGTACTGATACTTGCCCTTTTTGGTGAGGTTTTTTTTCTTTTTTGTCCTGAGAAATTTTCTTTTGGCTACCAGATGCAGAGGAACTGTCACCATCATCTAATAATGCATCCGAACCTTCTATGCCTTGGCTAACAAACAAACCAGCGACATCATTTATCGCTTCTCTGTAAATAAGTGGCTCCACCAGATTTGCTCCTGTGCCCAGTAATCCGATAAGCACAACAACTATAAACCGCCTCTTATGAGGTGTTACCAATTGAAAAATGTGACTCCAAAGATTTTTTCTGGGATAGCTTTCCATCCTTAATATTGAATTAAAATTTCAACGGCTTAACTAATTCCTTTTTCCATTTCCTTTCGCAGAAAGCTCTTCTAAATAATCCATTTGAATTTGTTGCGATTCCATAATACGCTGAGTTTGAACAATCATGAGATGGTCAAGCTTTTCATGAAGCAACCTGATTTCCAGTTCTGCTTTCAAATTAACTTTGTAATCATGTTCAGAGCGTTTGCGGTCTTTTGCTTCCTTTCTGTTTTGACTCATCATAATGACAGGTGCTTGTAAGGCCGCCAGGCAAGAAAGTATCAAATTTAAAAGTATGTAGGGATACGGATCAAAACCTTTACTCAAGAGATCGGAATTTGTTACTATCCAGATCAGAATGATGAAACCAAAAATAATAATGAAGAACCAACTACCACCAAAGGTAGCTACTCCATCGGCAAGTCGTTGCCCATACGTGATTTTCTCTTCATCAATGGTGCTTACATTTTCGGAAATTATTTCGTGCTTTGCAATTGCATTCACCACTTCCCGTTCTACTTTGTCAAGCTCACCAACTTCATTCTCCATCAGATCCTCCAAATATTTCTTTCGATAGGTGTGCAGCGCCTGCTCGCTCACAAATGAGTTTTCATTAAAGTCCGGAAAATCCTTCTTGATGAAATTAGTAAGATTTCCTCGCAATGAACTGGCAAGAACCAGCTCACTCTTGTTCATCAATTTACCTGTGATAAAGCATTTTTCCATGGTCATTTTTTTATCTTTTGTCTTGGAGACAAGCTACTCTAAAAATGTGTGATCTGGTAAGTTAAATCAAATTAGCTTTCGTGAATAGTAAATTTTGCCCTATAGAATTCTATACTCTTGGTAATGATGGTATTGCACAAAGATGACAAAGGAAAAAGAGACAATTAATTCCTTACGTTGAGTCCTCCCCTTTCCATTAATATTCAGTGCTTCCCTTTAAGGGGATGTTGCTCAAGTTTCACGAAGAAGAAACCAGCTCTTCGCCATTCAATCATAGCCTCTCTCAAGGCCTCATATCCGTCCCATTCCGGATGGTTCATATGCATGATAACAATCGCACCTTCTTTAGTTCCCTTTAGCAGGTTGGATTTTATGACCGCTGTTGGTGTACCCGCCACTGCGTCACCGGACAGCAAATCATAGCTGATAATTGTTTCCTGAAGATGTTTGGCAATCGCTGCGCATGCTTCATCGGTAGTGGCTGTTGCCGAGCGATAATACAACGGTTTTCGCATTGTGATAAATTCAATCTTGCGGGCATTCAATTCAATTTCATCTATCGCCTGGCTTACACTGCTAGTACCATGAATACCATACTTAGACTCTCCTGCAATTGCGCATGGATGATGGGTCAATCCATGATTTTCAATTTCGAATAAAGGATTGGTGGAAAGTTCCTTTACCTTATCAATGTGTGCATCAATCCAAAGGCCACTTAGAAATAACGTAGCTGGTATTTTTTCTTTAATTAAAAAATTGATTAGCTCCGCATCGTAACCACTTCCATGTGGCCCACCACAAGCATCAAAAGTCAAAGCCATTATCTTCTCATTCGTAATAATATCTTCGTCCACACCCTTTACAAATGGGCCGAATTGTCCGGGCGAGGCATTCTTAAATTGACTAAGAATGCTGTCCCTCAAAATCTGATACGAACTGTCTTGCTTGATTTTGAGTTCATCAAAGTTTTGAGCGAAGACTACGCTGCTCACCAGAATAGATATGACGACCAGTGTTATTTTCATAAAATTCGCCTATTGCTCAACTAAAAATGTCATAACAGGTTTCCTGGAATGATTCATAACTTCCTTCGAAATACTACCTGAAAGAAATTGCATAAAGCCAGACCGGCCATGCGTGGCAAGGGCAATCATGTCAGCATTGACGGCCTCAGCAAAATGAATGATGCCATCTTCTTCCGTCAGATCGCTAAATACATTTACTGTAAAATTCTTGAACTGATGTAGTTTTGCAAAATCGTTTAGCATTGATTTGGCTTCCTGATCAGGCAAAAAGTTAGAAGGTGTATTAATCCTTACTAAATGAACCGTGCTGCCAAACAATTGTTGCGCTGTTTTAACAATACGGGAAAATACTTCTTCGCTTGGAAGAATCGGTGTTGCATAGACAATGTTTTTATAACCATCAGTCACTGGTCTTTGATGCAGCGTAAGCACAGGGCACTTGGAGTGGCGAATTACTTTGTTGGTTATTGAACCAAGAAATACTTCATCCTGGGTATTTCCAGTAGTACCCATCACAACAAGATCCACCTTCTGCTCTAATATAATAGTTGTAATTCCGTGGTAGGCATTACCCACCCTCAATTCGAATTTGGTTTTAATGCCTTTCAACAATTCATGGTTTGAAAGGTCATATAATTGTTGCTTCCTCTTTTTTAAGAGCAATAACGTGAAAAGCTGATTTTCATATCCTTCCGGGATGTATTCGCCATCGACAATAAAAGAATCACTCATTGGTTCATCAATTACGTGAAGGACGATTACGAGGGCGTTCGCTTTCTTTGCAATGTCGGCTGCTGCCTGAAGAGCGTATTCAGACTGCTTTGAGAAGTCCGTGGGCACAAGAATGGTTTTCATAATTTTTTTGTTTGCCTTTTAGATGCCGCCCGTTTAGTAAAGTCACAAGTGCGCCAGGCAAATAATATAATAGTTATGAAATGTTGTGACTTTCGTTCCATCCTTTCGTCAAAAGGACAAAAATCAAATAAACTATGAAAAAGATAATTACTACAATAGCAATGGCTTTTACAGTAATGGCTATTGCTCATGCACAAAATGCAGAAATTAGAATCAAGGCCAGGGAAGCTGAAATACCAGTAGTTGTGGTTGAATCATACAAAAATGATTTTAAAGGCACAACAAATGAGGAGTGGATGATTGTACCCGCTGCTTTGATAGGAGAAGAGTATGTAGTTACCGGTTTTGACAATCTAAATGGAGCGAAACCCACACTTTACACAGTGACTATAAAGGGGAAAAATGTGAAAGGCGAGGCGGTTTATGATAAGGAGGGTAAATTGTTGCACTTCAAAGAGGTGATTAAAGATACTGCACTTCCTGCCAACGTGAGGAATGCGGTGGTGACAAAGTATCCTGGATACACGTTCATTAAGGATCTGGAGACGATCAAAGAAGGGAAAAGCAATTTCATTCACTATAAAGTGGTTATTGAAAAAGGAAAAGAAAAAATGGCATTGGCAGTTGATGCCAGCGGCAAGATTCTCAGGGAGAAAAAAGTAAGGTTATAGGTTAGTGCGTTTAGGTAGAGGGGTAAAGTCACTCAGAAATGAGTGACTTTTTTTTATGAAATCGTGTGACTTCGTAGTGTGGATTTCATCTAATCACTATAAACCAAAAAAACATCATGAAAAAATTAATTGTAACATGTCTGTGCCTTGTAGCTGGAATTGCCTTGGTACAGGCCCAATCGGAAACCTTGGTACTGAAAGCAGTAAAAAAAGGTGAGGAACCCAAAGAAGTTATGGATGGCATCAAGCAGGACTTTCCCCAGGCAATAGTTGGGGATCTCAATTTCCTGCCGAGCTTATTGTATGGAGAGCACTGGTCTGCTAATCTTAATGATAACCTCAATGGAGCAACCATTAACTATTACCAGGTTAGCTTGAAAGAGAAAAATGAAAGCTTTACAGCCGCTTATGACAAAACCGGAAAAATGCTTTCGTCTAAGACGGTTATAAAGAATGGAACTTTGCCCACCGAAATTACATCTGCAATTCATATCAAATATCCTTCATGGAAAGTAGTGAGCGATTCTGAAAAGATTACTTACAAAAATGGCGTGTTGAAAGAAGCCTACCGCGTTCAGATTCACGAAGCTAAAATGAACAGGAACCTTTTCTTTGATGGCAGTGGAAAATTGCTGAAGGATGTTCAACAGAAACCTTCGAAGGGTTAATCAAATCAGAACAGAAAACCAGTCCAGAATCAACTGGATGGTTTTTTATATTTTCTATTATCAATTTCTTAAGCATCTATTAGTGAGGTCAGTCATGAGAAAACTACTTCTCTTATGCACATTTCAGATAGCCGGTCACATGCTTGCTCATGGTCAAACCAAAATACTCAACCTAAAGGCTGTGAGAAAAGGTGAAGAACCAAAGGAGGTTATGACAGCCATCGATCACAACTTTCCAAAAGCGATTGTCGAAGACTTACAGATTTTGCCTGCCAAGCTTTATGGAGAACATTGGCTGGTTGACATTGAAGATAATTCACGTGGCACCATTCCAGAATTTTACTTAGTGAATCTCAAAGATGCAAAAGAGCATTTTAAGGCAGTCTACGATCCATCGGGTAAACTATTATCGTCAAAGATCACCATCATTGAAACGCAGTTACCATCAAAAGTGACATCAGCAATCGCTCAACAATATCCGGGCTGGATCATCATCAATTCTCTTGAAAAGATAATCACTCACGAAAGCCGTGTTAAGGAGGTATATCATGTTGAGTTACAGAAAGGTCAGAAGTTCAAAACTTTGTTCTTTGACAATAATGGCACTACGATTAAGGCTGGCTCAATTGATTAGTGTCAAGTCTTGTAGAAGTTCATTCAAGATGCTTTGTTATCCTTAATTCATAACCGGTGTTGTTACTGTTTCACTTATACTGTATCCATAATACCTTTTCTATAAGTGTACGCGGGATCGTGATTGCCTGTAGTAACCAAAAAGTAATTCTTCTAGTCTGTCTTTATTTTTACTATCGGACATACCTCCATTGAAACAGACAGTCGATTCACGGGCAGTACCAGATGTTTTTTTTGCATTAGAAATAGAGGTCAAAAGTTAATTTATACTTGGCGCTTTGAACAAAGAGGCTATGTAATTGAAAAGGCTTACATCTTCACTGATTGTGCTAAAGAATGAAGATGGGATATTGTATAGAGCTGCGTTTTGAAGCATCGTAAGAAATAATTGTGCTCTGTCTTTCTTGGTCGCTGGTGATTTTAGAATTTCGTTTGGGGACAGGACTATCACTTTTCTACCTGAACTAATAACCTCCTTCATTACCTCATTTGAAAATAAATCGGATTGCATAACAATGATGTGTGGAGGATTTTGGTCAGCAAAATCAATAAACGTTTCTACGAAATCACCCTCCACGAAATTTCTTTCAGACCTAACGGGTTTTAGTCCCAAGTGTAGAAGCTGAAAATTCTTCACATAGTAGCCTTGGGCTTCTGCTAAAGAATGATAGACATCAGCTACCGGTTCAATGGAAGTAGGTGTAAGTGTGGTAAAAAGAGAATGTTTATATTTTAACCTCCTGGATAACTCAGCTGACCAAGCATACCCAACACGAAAGTCTTTGTCGATTCTAAACGGGTACAGTATAGTCTTGCTCACAAGGCGTCTTTTGATTTAGACGGATCAAAGTACAAAAAGTCACTCTTACCACTATGCCAATTCACTCAATTGTGATAAAGCTTCGGCCAAACCAATTGAAGTGGCAACCATATAGAGTTGATTCAACTTCTCCTTGGAGCGCTTTAATCTCATTTTAACAGCGCTTGAGGATATATGATACATAGCTTGCAAGGAGTCAATTGATTCTCCCTTGCTGTACTTCATGACGAGTAATTCTTTTTCCGTCTCTGGTAGCTTATTGATCAGTGTAAACATGATGTTTTCCATTTCATTTCGATCATTCAAATTGTCACTAGTTTCGGACAAATGGCTTGCTGCTCCTTCTAAAGCAGAATCAGAGTTTACAACAACCCGCTTGCTTCTTTTTCTTAAGGCTTCAAGGCAGTAACGGTGAGTAATTATGTATAACCAGGTTGAAAAAGATGATTCCCCCCTAAAGCTGGCCAACTTATCAAAAGCTTTCATGATGGCTTCCTGGGCCAGATCAAAAGCCTCATCATGATCCTTGACAATTGATAAGCATTTTTGTAATACTTTTTTGTAATACCTGCTATATAGTTCACCTTGTGCATCATGGTCGCTATTCAAAACTTCTTTTATTAATTCTTCATCCGTGTGTTTCTCAAAATTTTTCATGGCTTTAGGGGTTGATTTTGATGATGTAAAAGTGCATGAACTCAATCCCCTGTGTAAGAGCGAAAAAACGTATTTTGAAAAACCGGTATTACGCGTAGAAAAGTGTAAAACACCTAGTCTCTACGAGAAACTCTTAGAGACTATGTGTTTTATAAAAATGGTATTAGATGCGATGGGGCCGCGTATAGGATAGTTTGTATTCAACAACAGCACCGATACTTACATGTTATTTCCATCCGCCTCCGAGCGCCTGATAAACATTTACCATGGCATGCATTTGCTGCATCTTGGTTTCAACCAATTCAAACTTTGATTCCAGGGCATCGCGTTGAGTAAGTAATACTTCCATATAATCGGCCCTGGCAGATCTAAAAAGACGAGTGGAGATATCGATTGATTCAGTGAGTGCCGCTACTTGTTTCGTCCGCAGATCGTAGCTGCTTTTCATGTTGTTGATATTCGCCAATTGATTGGACACTTCAATGTATGCATTTAAAATTGTGCGTTCGTAGTTAAACACGGCTTGTAACTGTTTTGAATTCGCACTGTAATAAATGGCTTTGATTCCATTTCTATTGACAAGGGGCTGCGTCAAACTCCCCACCACATAGAAGAGAATGGATTCTGGCTTCTTCAGCAGATAGGATACGTTGAATGCCTGGCGGCCAACGGCAGCCGAAATATTCAACGAAGGGTAAAAATTGGCTCGGGCCGATTTCACGTCCAGCTTTGCTGCCACGAGAGCAAACTCGGCCTGTCTTATATCAGGACGATTTGCTAAAAGCTGCGATGGAATGCCCGCAAAGATGGCAGCAGGTACTAAGTCCGTAAAGGCTTGAGAATTCCTCGTGATTGGCTTAGGAAATCTCCCCACCAGAAAATTAATTCTATTTTCGGTTTCAATAATTCCTTGCAGAATGTTAAACTGACGGCTTTGATTTTTGAGCACCTCCGCTTCAAACCTGCGCACGGCTAACTCCGTAACCTTTGCTGCTTGTTTTTCCTGCTTTACAATCTCTAGCGCATTTTGTTGAATTTCAATATTCTTTTTCAGAATCTCCAACTGATTATCCAACGCCATTAATTCATAATACGAAGTGGCAATTTCAGCAATGAGATGAGTGACCAAGAAATTTTTGCCCTCGTTGGTAGCCAAGAATCTAAACATTGCTGCTTTTTTTGCATTTCGAAGTTTTTTCCAGATATCCACTTGCCAAGAAAAATTGGCGGCCAAAAGAAAATCAGGGAGCGGATCTGGTATTCCTTTTCCTGGTTCTATTTCCGTTGTGTTGTCCACCGCTCCTGATCTAGTATACCTCGGAGTCTTTTCAACTCCTGCCATACCTTGCAGATTGATAAAAGGCAAGTATTCTCCTTTTCTACCTCTTACTTCATTCTTTGCGATGTTAATCTCCTGAAGAACGATATTCAACTCCTGATTATTCACTAGGGCTGTATCGATAAGGGCGATTAAGTTCGGATCATCAAAAAAATCCTTCCATTTAACCCTTGCTGTGTTCACCGAGTCCAATGAATTTTTAAAACTCTCTGGTGTATTTTTCCTTTCGCTTCTCGGCACCATAGAAGATGGAATCGAACACGCTGCAAAGAGCAGGGAAAGCAAGAATAGTGTGGTGTATTTAAAAATCTTAATGTTCATTGGGGGTCACTTTCGTTTGGTTGTGGAAAATTGTCTATGTGATGAACTAAGTTTTCAGTCAATGGTTCATCATCTTCACCTTTGATCAACTTTCTGCCTTCGGCCATTGTGCCAAAGATGTAGTACAATCCAGGGACGATTATGACACCGAATATTGTTCCAAACAGCATACCGCCAAGGGCAGAGGAACCGATAGTACGATTACCAATGGCACCAGCCCCGTGGGCGAACACCAAGGGAATCAACCCGGCAATAAAGGCGAAGGAGGTCATTAATATTGGACGGAAACGGACTTTGGCTCCTTCTATTGCTGCTTCCAACACGGTTGCCCCTTGATGATGTTTTTGAACGGCAAACTCCACGATCAGCACGGCATTTTTGCCCAATAAACCAACCAACATGACCAACCCCACCTGTGCGTAAATATCATTGGCCAGGCCCAAACTTTTAATCAGTAGGAACGAGCCGAAGATCCCTGGCGGCAGAGAAAGAACAACGGCCAAGGGTATGATGAAGCTCTCGTACTGTGCGGCAAGCACGAAGTACACAAAGATTAATACGATAATAAAAATATAGATGGCTTCGTTTCCGCGTCTGGTTTCATCATACGAAAGTGCAGCCCAGTCAATATCAAATCCGTTGGGCAGATTTTTTGCTACTTCCTTTACCGCATCTATCGCTTCACCGCTGCTGTAGCCTGTTGCTGGTCCACCTCTAATGCCTGCCGTATTGTACATGTTGTATCGGTTGATCTCATTGGCTCCTTGTTTCTTGGTGATTTTCATAAAAGCCGAAAAAGGCACCATCTCACCACGATCATTCTTCACCCACAGATTCAACACATCGGAAGGAAGTTTCCTGTATTCCGGTGCAGCTTGTACGAATACCTTGAAGAAGCGTTGGTACTTGATGAAACCAAGCTCGTAAGTACTTCCTACAAAAATCGAGAGCGTATTCATGGCGTTGCCAATGGAAACTCCTTTTTGCATCGCCAATTCATTATCGATGTCAATTTCATACTGCGGATAGTTGGCGCTGAAAAAGGTGAACAAACCCGTTAACTCTTTACGTTCTTTCAACTCACCGATGAATTCATTCGTCACCTTTTCTAGTTGCAGGTAATCACCACTATTGGTTTTATCTAACAACTGCAAAGCAAAACCACCGGCCGCTCCGAACCCCGGCACTGCTGGTGGATCGAAAAACTCGATGGTGGCACCGGGAAGAGACTTTGCCTTTTCTTCCAATTCTAAAATTATTTCGCTTACAGTATGATCACGATCAGACCACGGCTTCAAGTTGATAAGGCAAGTTCCTGCATTGGATCCCCTACCTTCTGTGAGCACCTCGTAACCGGCAATGGAAGAAACAGATTTTACACCCTCTACGGAATTAATAACTTCTACTAATTTGTTTGATAAATCATTGGTCCTTTCTAACGTGGAGCCAGGAGGTGTTTGAATAATTGCATAAAGCATCCCCTGATCCTCACTTGGAATAAATCCAGTCGGCAAATAGTTGGAGATTCCAAAAATACCTAGGGCAAATACGATGAATAGCCCTACTGTAATTATTCTACGGTGTGCAATCAATCTTAATAACCAAACATATTTTCCAGTAAGCTTTTCAAATAAGCCATTAAAACCATCCAGGAATCTGTTCAACCAGGTTCTCTTTCTAGGTTTTCCGTGCGTATTCTTTAAGATCATGGCACACAGAACGGGTGTAACCGTAAGTGCCACGATACCTGAAAGCACAATGGAAGACGCCATGGTAATAGAAAATTGTCTGTAGAATGTGCCGACAGGCCCACTCATAAATGACACTGGAACAAATACCGATACCATGAGCAACGTAATGGCGATAACAGCACCACTGATTTCACCAATTACTTTTTTGACCGCATTATACGGGGAGAGATTTTCTTCCGCCATCTTGGTGTGCACCGCTTCCACCACGACAATGGCATCGTCCACTACAATACCAATGGCCAAAACCAAGGCGAACAACGTAATCATATTGATAGTAAGCCCAAAGATTTGGATAAAGAAAAAGGCCCCTACCAATGATATCGGTACGGCCAGTGTTGGGATCAATGTAGAACGCCAGTCGCCCAAGAATATAAACACTACCAAGGCCACCAAAATAAAAGCATCTCTCAAAGTATGAATCACATTTTCAATCGAGGCATCCAAGAAATTGGAAACGTCATAGCTGATTTCATAATCCATACCGGGTGGAAAAGTTTTCTTCAGCTCCTCCAATTTTTCCTTCACTTTTTCGATCACTTCACTGGCGTTGCTCCCATACGTCTGTTTCAATACCAATGCAGCCGAAGGATAACCATTCAGGTTGGAATAGATATCGTAGTATTCGCTCCCCAAAACCACCTTGGCAATATCTTTCAGTCGAAGAATTTCCCCATTGGGGTTTGCTTTGATAATCACATTTTCATATTCATCGGGATTGCTAAACCTATCGGAATAAGCGAGCACATATTCGAGCGCTTCGGCACGTTCACTATCTCCTCGGCCTATCCTTCCAGGTTTACCAATGATACTTTGCTCGCTCAATGCTGCCATCACTTCATCAGGCGAAATTTTATAGGCCCGCATCCTGTCTGGGTTTAACCACACGCGCATAGCATATTGACGGCTCCCCAATATCCGCACTTGTCCGATGCCATTGATCCGTTGCAGCTCGGGTACCATGTTGACACCAGCGAAGTTGAACAGGAATTTCATATTCGCATTTTTATCCTTGCTGTAAAGATTTACATACATGAGCATACTGGGGATTACGGGTGTAATTATCACCCCTTCCCGCTGCACCAAAATGGGCAACCTGTTGGTGACTTGCTGCACGCGGTTGGACACTTGCACCAATGCTTGGTTGATATCGGTGCCCGGATTAAATACCACTTGAATATTTGCCTCTCCAGCACTGGTGGCATCGGAGGTCATATATCTCATGCCCCACGCACCATTGATTGATTGCTCTAGCGGAATAATAACCGATTCGGCCAGCGATTTAGCACTAGCTCCAGGATACGATGCACTCACCATTACTACAGGAGGTGCTACCTCGGGAAATTGTGAAGTGGGCAATGTTTTAATTGCCAAGCTACCCACAAACAGAATCACCAAGGATATTACGATGGCAAGTACGGGCCTATGAATGAATTTACTGAACATTATTTCTTACGTTTTTTTTGACGGTTTCATTATTCAACATACACTTTCAAATGTGCTATCACTTCCTTTGGATCTACATATTTGTACTCACCTATCTTATCTTTATCTTTTACCTTCCGTATGCCTTCCAATATTATTTTATCACTTTCGGTTACTCCTTCTTTCACTATATAGAGATCAGGCATTTCCGCTGCGATTACGATTTCCTTTTGATGTATCTCATTATCTTTATCCACTACAAACACATACTTTTTTTCCAATATCTCGAAAGTTGCTTTTTGGGGAATGATCAACGCATTTGGGAGTGGTGCAGATGCCAATATGTTACCTGTTTCGCCATGCCTTAACAAGCCTTTTGGATTTTTAAAGGTTGCCCGGAAAGCGATGTTTCCTGTTTCATTATTAAAGTCTGCTTCAATGGCCTTCACAAAACCCGGATACTCGAACCGCTCATTGTTTGCCATCTGAAGCGTTACTTTCATCAAACTATCTTCTTTCAAATGGCTTTTGTAATTCAGATACTCTGCCTCTGGTACGTTGAAGTAAACCCACAACTCGCTGTTATCGGAAAGAGTAGACAGCAAGTCTCCCTCATTCACAAGACTGCCCAATCGCACCTGAAAGCGATCCATGATGCCACTAAATGGAGCTTTGATTTGCGTAAAGCCCAGATGAATTTGAGCCAATGACAATTCCGCCTTGGCCTTATCAAATTTAGCCTTGGCCAAAGCCAATTCATTTTTGGATACCACATTACTATCGGCAAGCTGCTTTGTGTTTTGGTATTCGATCTCAGCAAAATCGGCTTCGGCCGCTGCTTTTTGCTGTTCAGCCTGGTAGAGTGCTGGCATGATTTGAAACATCAATTGCCCTGACTTTATGAACTGCCCTTCATCGACATAAATTTTCTGTAGATAACCTCTTTCTAAAGCCCTCAGTTCAATATGTTGGATGGCGTGGATTTGACAAACATATTCTCGAGTAACCACCGTATCTCTTTTCAGGGGACTGGTGACCAGAAATTTTAGTTCTTCTTCTTTTTCTTCGTGCTTTGATCCACAACTGCTGGTAAAGCACCATGTGGCAAGTAAGCTTATGATCACGAGCATTCTTTTCATAACGATTTATTTTGGGCTGTTTGTAGGTATATCAATGAGTAAATTTGGTGTGCATTTTAAAAAGTAATCTTTGGCTAAACATGTGTTTATCTATGTTTTCTAGGCATTAGATGCAGGATTTATTAAAAGTCACATTCCTTTAAGTTTTGCTCTAACATTAAAGCGCAAAAGTATGTGAGCGTTCGGGCTTTAACTGAGAGCGAAAAGGCGTATTTTGAAAAAACAGTATTGTGCTTAGCGCAAAGGTGAAATGCGTGGCCTCTACTAGAAACTAGTAGAGAGGATTAAGTAAACAAAAATGATTTTTAGATCAGTGCCTTCTCTATGGCGTATTTGACCAACCCAGCTGTATTCTTTACCTGAAGTTTTTCGAGAATGTTCCTACGGTGTGTATCAACGGTGCGAATGCTTATGAATAACTTCTCCGCGATTTCTCCATTTGAGTTCTCCTGGGCGATAAGCCGTAGCACTTCAATTTCACGATCAGACAATGGCGTTCCGTTGTCTGATTTAATTGCAGGCTTACCTTTCAGATTAGTTAATGCCTTAAGAAGGGTTGCCGATACGGTATTGCTGAAATAACTATCGCCTTTAACCACAGCGTGGATAGCTGCCAGCAATTCTTCGCGGCCAGCATTTTTGAGAAGATAGCCACTTGCCCCTGCCTCCAGCATTCTTATAATATGATCCTGTTCTTCGTGCATCGTGAGGGCCAAAATATGCACGTCTGGATGAGACGCCTTTACCATTTTGGTTGTGTCAATTCCATTGGTGCGGCCCATATCTATATCCATAAGAACAACTTCTGTGATTGTTCTTGTAAGTATATCAAGCACCTGATTTCCATCCTCGGCTTCACCAACTACTTCAATATCAGCTTCTCGCTCCAAGATACCACGCAGACCTACCCGAATGATCTTGTGGTCGTCTGCAATTAAAATCTTTATCTTATCCATACTTATTTCAGATAACTCAAATTTAACGTTTTTAACTAAGCATTTGGTATATTGGAGTAGTGACTTACCCACCACTGAGCATCAAAAGCCTAAGACCTTGGCTATTTCGTTAAGGAGCATACTAAAGCCTAATGCAACATGAAGCGATACCTGATGTTCACCTTCTTAAGCCTGTTAACCGTTTTATCCTACGGGCAAAACTTCACTGGTGCGAATACGATACAACTCAGAATTTTGACTGATCAAAAGGAGTATGAATTCGTTTCAAACAACATGGATGGTCGACTTAATGATGCGCTGGACAGATTTGAATTCAAAATTCCGGTCAACACATTCCTGTACATGAGTGATTCTAGTGACTTGAAGTTCCTGCAAAGATTTGCTTATGGGTATAACATCATTACGATCAATGCTTCACTGCACGATGATAAAGATGGCGAATTAGACCTCTCCTACTTTAAAGGAAGTAAATCAATAAATCTTAATGGTCAAATAGATGCCACTTTTTTTGAAGATGACATAGATTTTAATGGCTTGCTGACAAATGGAAATCAAAGCATGGCATTTAGCTTCAATGTCTTTCTAAACGAAAGAGAATTATCCTTTGCTAAAGTAAATACTGAAAAAATATTCGAAATTTAGATAACAGCCAAAGGCGATAAGATAGCCGGGCTTACATCGAATTAACGCCTTCCATTTTACGGGAATTGATTTTAAGATTTCTCGAAAAATAACTCGCCATAACGCTTTTCTTGTCTTTTTCGAATCTTATGAGATTTGATTTTATCAATCTGCGTGGTTTCAACAACAGCGTGCTCATTTGAATCAAACAGAACATAGTACTTTTTACTGCGTGTTTCGAATGAGGCCATGTATCCGTCCGGAAAATAAGTCCAGTCAATTTTTTTTGCATGAGGATAAAGCTTATTCAAGCCTTCTTTCACATCTGCCGGAACAGGTTTATGAGCCTGGGCACTTGCCGCATTCAACATCAATCCCAAGGAAACAGTTAAAATCATTTTTTTCATGGCTAAGGTATTTTTAAGCTTAGATGAAATACATTGGAAAAAGTAACAACATTAAAGGAAATAATTCTTTATGAGTCACCAGGCGGAGAGGGCTAGCCTATTGGTAAGCGTATGAACTGTCTATAGAACTTTGGATGGCAGAATTTGCCCTTATCTTACTGTGGGTAGACCGTACTGTTGGCGGTAGATATCTACTTACCTCTTCTTAACAGATCCATCAGAATGTCATGGAGGTCAGTCTCTTTTTCGATATGTGCTGAACCGGATATCCCCATGCATAATTTTTAAACCAGCGAGGCAATATTGTTTGTGGTGGAGAAAAGAGAAAAACAGTTTCTTCTGACATTCTGAAATAATGGGCTAAGCCCTGTAGTGAAAGTGCTGTCAGTGCCCCTGCATGTATGGGTAGTTTTGCCTGCTGCTGGATAGAGCACAATCCGCCCTGCCAGCTAACCTGTTCATCAGATCGTTTGAAGGCACCGGCCCCATTGTTTCAAGCCAGCCGTTTTTGCGATAGCTCTTTTGAAGTTCGCGGGAGATACCCAGGCTCTCCAGCCACTTTGGTAAGGCAACAGTTCCCTGCCGGTGCAGGTCAAGCATTTTCTTTAATTTTGAATCCTTTTGGGTACTCATACTACCAAAATTATCATTTTTATAATGAAATAACATCAAGATAGGCCTTTAATTGAGTTTGAGGCTTTGGAAAAAGTTTCTTTAATTACAATTGATTCTGGGTATTGGAAATACCATGATGATAATAATTTTAATGGAAAATTAGGCAAGTAAGCTTCACTGCCATTATTTTCCGCGATAACATAAACCCTAAAAAATGAGGTTAATCTCATGCTAAAAAGTATTACAAAGGCTAGTAATTCTCTTACTTTCCAGGCTCTTTGGGTAGGGTGCTAAAGAATTCTTCCACGGTAAGCTTATGGATAGCAAGTAATTTGATCAGGCTTTTCATGGTGACATTGTTTTGTCCCTTATCCAACTAAGTGTTCAGGATAGTGTGGTAATAAGGAAGGAGAATAGTGCGGTAATAAATAGAAAACCCCTTACATTGGACGTGTAGGGGGTTTCTAACTACTCACTGAGGTCTCGAGCGGATTCGAACCGCTGTAGGAGCTTTTGCAGAGCTCAGCCTAGCCACTCGGCCACGAGACCAATTTAGGACTTAGGTCTTAGGCATTAGTACTGCGGAATCAAAGTTAACTCCTAAGTCCTAATGCCCAAGCCCAAATGCCTAAGTATTAAAATTTATTTGGCTTCTCCTTCAGCCGACTTAGCTTTAGAAGCGCTCATTTTCTCTTTTAAGGCACTCAATGCTTCAATATCACCCAGTGTTGATTTCTCAGCTTGCTGATTAATGTTGTCAATTGTTTTGCCTTTTGGAGCAGCGGGTTTCTTCTTTGGTGCAGCTGCAGCAGCAGCCACTACTTGCGGCTTGTCTTCTTCTGTTGACCAGGTTGCTTTGTGGCTTAACACAATGCGTCTGTCATCTTTAGAGAACTCAAGCACTTTGAAGTCAAGACTCTCACCTTGTTCTGCTTTAACGCTATCATCTTGTTTAACAAGATTTCTGGCTGAACAAAAACCTTCAATTCCATATGGTAACTCAAGCACAGCTCCTTTGTCATTCTTGTTGACAAGCGTACACTTATGCACTGATCCCACTGTGAAGATGGTTTCAAAAGTATCCCAAGGGTTTTCTTCAAGATGTTTATGACTAAGTGCCAGTCTGCGATTGGTTGAATCCAACTCAAGTACTTGCACTTCCAGGCTATCTCCTACTTTAGTAAATTCAGATGGGTGCTTAATCTTTTTCGTCCATGACAAATCAGATACGTGAACAAGTCCATCGATGCCTTCTTCTAATTAAATGAACAAACCAAAGTTAGTCAGGTTGCGGACGATACCTTTGTGCTTAGTACCTACTGCATACTTGCTCAATACATCTTGTCTGGTCCAAGGATCTTCGCTAAGTTGTTTAATGCCCAATGACATCTTGCGCTCTTCACGATCGATGGTCAATACAACACCTTGCAACTCATCACCAACTTTGATAAAGTCTTGTGGATTGCGCAAGTGTTGTGACCAGCTCATTTCTGAAACGTGGATCAACCCTTCAACGCCAGGCTGAAGTTCAAGGAAAGCACCGTAATCAGCAACGTTCACTATTTTACCTTTCACTTTAGATCCAATGATGATATCAGCGGCAAGTGATTCCCAAGGATGAGGCGTAAGTTGCTTCATGCCTAACGAAATACGCTTCTTGTCTCCGTCAAAATCAAGCACAACAACTTTAACCACCTGATCAAGTTTCAACAACTCTTCCGGATGGCTAATACGTCCCCATGAAATATCAGTAATGTGTAGTAATCCATCCACACCACCCAAGTCGATAAATACACCGAAGTTGGTCATGTTCTTAATTACTCCTTCCAATACCTGGCCTTTTTCAAGGTTGGTAAGGATTACTGCCTTCTGCTGCTCAAGATCTTTTTCAATCAGTACTTTATGAGATACCACAACGTTGTCGTTGGTGTAGTTGATCTTAACCACTTTCACTTCGATTGACTTATTTACATAAATATCAAAGTCACGGATTGGCTTCACATCAATTTGAGAACCTGGTAAGAACGCTTCGATGCCAAATACATCTACAATCAATCCTCCTTTTGTTCTACGCTTCACGAAGCCTTCAATAATCTCATCTTTATCAAGAGCCTTCTGCACATACTCCCATCCTTTCAAAAGTTTCGCCTTTCTGCGGGAAAGGATCAATTGACCCATCGCATTCTCGCGCTCCTCAATAAATAAATCCACCATGTCACCGATCTTCAACTTCGGCATATCTTTAAATTCAGCCAATGGCACAAGTCCATCTGACTTAAATCCAATGTTCAAAATAACATCACGGTCCGTGATACCTACTACAGAGCCTTGTACGATTTCACTTTCGTTTACAGTAGAAACAGTGCCTGTGTATTTGTCTAACATCTGCTGGCGCTCGGTGTTCGTATAGCCTTCGCCAAAGCCCTTGCGATCAATTGTTTCCCAATTGAAATTTTCAAGTGTTGCACTTGAGCCAGTTGCAGCTCTGCGAGTGGTAACATCCTGGATCATTCGGGTAATGCCTTCTTCTTCCTCTGCTTTCTTGGCTGCCTTAAACTCTGTCAATTCGTCTTTTTCGAAAAGTTCTTCCGCAGCTGCGCCTTTAACAGCTTTTTTTACCGGAGCATCGTCCAAAACTGGCTTGGCTTTCACTTTCGATTCTTCGGTTCTTTCTCTTGGTACTTTTGCCATAATAGTGATTCACCCTGATTTTACATGCAACAAACGGGTTATCTGCTGCAAATTTGGTTAGTAAATGACCTCTTTTTTAACAAAAAGAGCCCGTTCAATCGAACGGGCTGCAAATGTAAACAGAATTCTGAAAATATCGGATTTTAGGATCGAATTGGTACTTATTCGAGATCCTCAGCTTTTAGTGTTCCGGTTGCATAGTCCAACAACACTTTTTGAAACAAAAGCCTGTATTCAGCCTGTGCCCGGTCGGTTTGAGATTGAACTAATATGCGATTCGCCTGAATAAAATCGATCAGGTTGGTTACACCCAAATTGTATCGCTCTTTTTCCAATTCAAATGCCATTTCTGCTGCTGTCAATTGCTCAATTGAAACAGTAAATGTTCTTTTAAAGAGCTTGAAATTTTCAAAAGCCCTGACCACATCGGTCTTTACCATAATCTCAGCATTTTGAGTAATCGTTTTAGAATTATAATAAGCAACCTTTTGCTGAACGTAAGCCGTCCGATTTTGTAGTGCCTGATTTCCACCAAAGATCGGAATGAACAGCTGTAACCCATACACCTTTCTTAAGTTGTCTACCTTAATCTGGTCTGGAAACGGGCGCACATTTGGATCGCCCTGGACTCTGTTATAGGCAGAGTATAGGGTACCAAAAGCGCTCAACGTGGGTATCATCGCACCACGACTAACATTCATGGAATATTTTGCGGCCTCTTCACTTTTCTTTGCTCGTAAGAAATCTCCCCTGTTCTGCAAAGCAGTTTGATACAATTGCTCCAAGCCGATCTCCTGCGACCCAATCCTATTTACATCCCATTCAGGCTTGGCAACGTCAAACTGTTCTGTTGGATCCAATAACAAGGTTTGGGTAAGAGCACCTTTATCGTTGATTAAGTTAATCTCAGCCTGCAGCGCTCTGATCTCTGCTGCTTTTGTTTGTGAGTCTTGGGTATATTCATCCACCGGAGAACGACCTCCTAATTCAACCACAGTACGCACCTGTTCAAGTTGTTGCTTCAATACCTCATGGTTTTCCTGTGCAATTCTAAGCAATTCGATATCAACCAACACCGTCAGATATTGTACGGAAACCGTGTTGATAACATCTTGTGAAGTGCGATTAACAAAGTATGCCTGAGCCTCCAAAAGAGTTGAACGCTGCCTTACTTGATTAAACTGGCTAAGGCCACCAAAAATATTTAAGTTGGCATTAAGGGAACCTGAAACTTGTTCAAATACTCCATTTACAACCTCACCCGTATTTTGATTAAATGTGTTACCATTTACTCGTGTAGCCCCTGCATTTGCAGAAAGTGAAGGACCTAGCCCGGCATAAGCCGCAGTCCGCTGCATTTCATTGAATGTCAAATTGTTTTTCTGCTGATTAAGCAAGACACTATTTGCCATTGCAATCTTTATCGCATCCTGAAAGGTTAGGATTTTCTTTTGCGACAACGCAGGGGAAAGACTTGTACAAACAACAACCGCTACTAATAAAACTCTTTTCATAGTTCTTATAAAATCTAATTCACTAATTCATCAGCACTAATGGCACCATCTGTAACTCGTACTATCCGCTTTCCTCGTCTTGCATTTTCTTCCGAATGGGTAACTTGAATAATCGTTATTCCCTCTTCGTTCAGCTTCTGAAAAATATCCATGATTTGTTTGCCTTGATCAGAGTGAAGATTCCCGGTCGGTTCATCGGCCAACAAAAGTTTCGGCTGGCCTACTATGGCTCGTGCAATACCTACTAATTGTTGTTGCCCGCCAGAAAGTTGTTCTGGAAAAAGATCCTTTTTGGCAACCATGTTAAACCGATCCAATAATTCAGCAACCATACTTTTGCGTTGGCTTCCACTTACACCCTTATAAAGCAATGGGGTTTCAATATTTTCATACACAGTTAATTCATCAATGAGGTGGTAGGCCTGAAAGATAAAACCGATGTAATTCTTATGCATCTCAGATTTCTGCCGCTCTTTCATTTTGTGAACTGGCTCATCAAAAAAGTAGTACTCCCCTGCTGATGGCTCATCTAGCATACCAATGATATTCATCAAAGAAGATTTGCCCGCCCCGCTTGGGCCCATGATGGTTAAGAATTCGCTCTGCTGTACTTCAAGGTCAATACCCTTTAAAATGAAAGTCCTTTGAAAGCGTGAATCGATGTACTTGTCTACATTTTGTAATTTAATCATGGATAAATGGTTAAAAGATTCAATTTCGCTTTCTGTGCTGTCGTTCAATGGCTAATAATATGCCAATACACATAATAGGGCTTAGACGTGAAAAAACCAATATAGTTGCGTAGTTGGTCGTTCGGTTGTGAAAATAGGTGTCCGAAAGCGGATAAAAGAAGCAGAAAGTTGAAAGCGGAAAGAGGAAAGCAAAAAGCGGAAAGCGGAAAGTTGAAAGCGGAAAGTAAATAAGACTCAAATAGAAAGCTAGAGGCAAGTAGCCTGAAGCTAGAGGCTAGACCTTAGAATACGATAGGATGCAAGATTACATCCACTCTTCTGTTCATCATCATCCCTCTGAAATTGTCATTTGAATAAACGGGATTCTCAAGGCCCCAGTCTTTGCGGTAAATAATTGTTTCAGGAATGCTTTTGTAGAGGAGCAACTCATGAACAGATTCACTCCTCATTTGAGAAAGCCATTCATTGAAATCCTTTCCTCCGATGGGATCAGTATGGCTAATTAATTGAATCTGGTATTTCTCTGTCAGCTTAGGAATTGAGTCTAACCAACTGAACAATTCTTGCATCTGGATTTCATCGATGTAATAACTCCCACCACCAAAGTAAATACTTCTGCGTAACTCACCTTGCTCAACCTGAGCCAGTGATAACAGAGAAACGAAAAGCAAGCAGAATGACACTCCTAAGGTGCGCATCATGTCATTAAATTGAACAAACGAATTTACCTAATTTCCTTCATTTGATAAAATGAAGTCGTGTCGCAAAAAAGATGGCAAAAGATGATCTTTGAAATTTGACTCCCAAAATCAACTACAGGAATAAAAAATTATTTGAACTGGTCGCTGATTTCTTTGGGGATGTT
Organism: Bacteroidia bacterium; assembly: GCA_031384515.1. Taxonomy (GTDB): domain Bacteria; phylum Bacteroidota; class Bacteroidia; order Cytophagales; family Cyclobacteriaceae; genus ELB16-189. Next base: position 4,446 of record JANNAQ010000071.1, on the reverse strand, counting down.
GCATCCCTCTTTTTGGCGAGTATCAGCAAGATGAAAAATTTTCCAGTTTCCATCTTGGCCTTTAAATAATTGAAAAGCATCAATTCCACAATGGCTAAACTTCTTTCCAACATAAAACGCATAAGGAGTCCATGCCTGTGCAAGGTTACCATCTACTTCAATTTTGGGATCCCAAATCATTTCACTCCAGACTTCTGGATGCGGTGTACCCACCGCTTTCAAAAAAGCATCCAAGGTTGACTCCTGTCGAATAGAAGGTTTTCCATCCGTATCAATTGAAACAGTAGCCAAAGACACTGTCCTTACAAAGGCACCATGTACTGCTGAGCTGTCACCCTTTTTCATCCCACCAAAAAGGTCGTTGATTGGCTTCATCACCTCTTCCTTGTCAGAGTAAGTTTGACCCATCAGTGAAAGATTAATAATTAAAAAGCCAATTGTCAATAATGACTGTCTCTTGTATATATTCATAATCATTAAAGATCAAAAATTAATCTGAAATCCATGCGTTAAGCTTATAGAAAAGGTAAAATATCTCGTATCTATATTTTGGTTTTAAATCTTTACTTTTGAATGCTAATTCAAGTTTATGAGAAGACTGCTACTCTTGCTGTGTTTTTTGTACGTGATGATTCCCTCCTTGCCTGCTCAAAATCTGGATAGCCTAGAAACAGTGCTAAAAACAGCCAAAGGAGATCTACAAGTAAAAACCTTAAACGAGCTATTTCGCTTTCATTTTAATTCTGATCCGGTTAAAGCCATTGGATATACCCGAGAGGCGCTTTCCTTAGCTACTGAAATTGACGATCGCAAAGGAATGGCTGCTTCGTATAATAACCTTGGTGTAGCCTACAAAAGCCATGGTGCCCTGGATAAAGCCCTCGAATATTACCTTATCGCCCTTCGCATTTATGAAAGTATGGCCAACAAAGCTGGCCTTGCCAATACACGAAATAACATAGGAACAATTTACTCTTTGAAAAAAGACTACGGGCAGGCAATGAAGTACTTTGAAGATTCACACAAACTGTTCTTAGAACTAGGTGATCAGGAAAAGATTATCAGATCAATGAATAACCTGGGTAATCTTCATAGCGATTTGCAATTATATGAGCAGGCTTTAAAATATTATTCTCAGGCTTTCCAATTGAGCGAGAAAAGTGGCAGAGTTTACTCTGATCCGTTGAATAATATCGGTAATCTTTACTACCGTCAAGGGAATTATCAAAGAGCTGTGGAGTATTATGAAAGGGGCTTTGAATTGGCAAAGAAGGAAAATAATAAGGTCTCTGAACTCAACCTCATTTCCAATCTGGGAGAAGTATATACCCGAGCAGGCAGAGGTAAAGAAGCTCAAGTATATCTTGATCAAGCGATGGCATTGAGCAAAGAACTTCAAGCATTTGTCTACGAACCACAAATTCTTAGGAGCATGGCTAGTAATTATGCCAAACAAAACAAAATGAAAGAAGCCTATGATGCGATGCTTCAATATGATATTTCACGCGAAAAAATATACGGAGAAGAGAGTAGCCGGAAAATTGCACAAATGGAAATGGCTCTCGACATCCACCAAAAAGAAAAGGAAGTCGATGCTCTAAAAAAAGATGACGAGATAAAAACATTACAATTACACAATACGAGAATGATTATCACTTCTGTTGTCCTGGCCATTGTCGTGTCGCTTGCTGGAGTTAATCTTTTCATGCAAAAGAAAAAACGCAAGAAGTTGTGATAACCAGAAACGAGGCACGGACGCTACTAGAGTCCTTGACCAAAAGCGAGAGTTTGCTTCGTCACATGCGAACCCTGGAATTAGTAATGGAGGCTTATGCCGAAAAGCTAAACGAAGACAAAGAGGAATGGGCAATAGCTGGACTACTACATGATGCAGACTACGAAGTTTATCCCGAACAGCACCCCCAGATAATCGTCAAACTACTTTCTGAACGTGGCGAAGCCAAAATTGCGCATGCCATCTCGGCTCACTACACCAAATGGAATGTTTCTTATGATAGCCTACTTGATAAAGGTCTACTAGCATGCGATGAGCTAACTGGGTTTATTGTGGCCTGTTGCCAGGTAAGACCCGATGGCATTACAAGCCTTGAAACTAAATCCGTACTTAAAAAACTTAAAGACAAGGGTTTTGCCGCAAAGGTAGACCGGAATGAAGTACACAAAGGGGTAGAATTACTTGGCGTAGACCTCGCTGAGCATATCAGCTTTATAATCGAAGTTTTGAAAAAGAACCGCTTAGAGTTGGGAATTTAGTATCAAGAAATTACATTTGTTACAACTAAAAAATAAGACCATGTTTGAGCAAAATGTAGGAGACGGAGCCAATCTTTTTGTTGTTGTCCTGGCGGTTATTATTGGATTTGCCTCAGCATTGGGATACACTGACTACCTTAGAACCAAGAAAGGTGATAATAACGAACCTAAGTAGAACCTATTACATATCTAACCTAAACTGAAAAAGCTCCTTGTGAATAACTTGGAGCTTTTTTATTGACTAGATAATTCCCAGTTCAGTTTCCAGGGTTAGCTGGGTATGGAGATTTGTAAGTGGTCTGAAATTCATCCCATTTCTTTGTTTTGAAATGGTCGTCTCCAATAAACTGGATTATTTTATGGAACTCCTCTGCCTTCTGATATCCTGGCAATGGCTGAATCATACGGAATTCTTCATCTAAAAATACAACAGTTGGATATGACATTTGATTATTAAGGAGAGCCGCAGCTAATTGGTGAGTACCTTTATTTCCATAGGGAACGAACTTAAAGGTGGTGCCACTAAAAACCACATCCTCCGTTTGTTCAGCATTGAATTTAACTGGGTAGAATTTTTCATTAAGAATTTTGGCGACTTGCTCCTCACTGAAGGTATTCTTGTCCATCACCTTACACCAACCACACCAATCTGTAAACACATCAATAAATATTTTTCTCTTTTCCGTTTTAGATTTTTCTAGTGCTTGTTCGAAGGTCAGCCATCTAACTGGGCTTTCTTCATTGAGGATCGTCTTGGTAGACGCAGTTTGCGCGTATGAAAGTAGGCCAAAGCCTACAAGGATGAAAGACCCAAAATATTTTTTCATAACTAAGTAATTCTTTGAACGAACCGGCAACAAATTTAAGAAGAAAACAAGTTCAATTAATCCATTTATATGTAATAATGGAAGGTTTGTAACCATTAACCTGTTAAACGGTACTATTTGTACGGAAAATCAGCTAACATGTTCGCAAATGAACAACGTCAAGAACGAATAATTCGAAATTACCCCACTTTGGTCGATTTCAAGACTGGCATTGACTTTGGTAAATTAGTCCCTTGAAATGAAGCTTAAACTGTCACATAAGGATTATCTTCTTGCCCTGGGAATTCTAGTTGCTGTCATCGTTATGCTTACCACTCTTGTCTTTACAGAGGCTAAAAGTCCAGAATCAAAGAATGGAGAAGTTACACCTCCACGGAAGACAGGTTTTCACCTTTCTCCAACAGTCATCCTTAAAAAAGTTATCGAAAGGGTAGATTTAAAAGCCTTCGCCAAGAACCCTCAGTCGCGATAAGCATAATAGTGCATCACTTCCTCAATAGCATGTTGAATAGCTGTGTTGATTGGATAAAAATTCCGCGTAAGTTCAACATCAATTCCATGAAGCTGCATATAGAATTGATTCATAACCGGCACTTCTAAACCATGCTCAAGCATTGATTCAGAACTTTGGTAAGCTACTTCTTGCTCTGTTTTAATAATCTGGCACGTCACGAGTTCCTTTTTACCATACTTATTTGTTCGGGCAGAAAATCCAAACAATCTGCAAATCAGGCCACGATACTGATATTCTGAACATAGGCCTACTCCATTTTGCGAGGGATTGAGTATTTGGCAAATTGATGATTCTGAAGATTTGATCTTTATAAGCCATTCTTCCGCTTTCCCTTCTTTATACAAATAATAAGCAAAAGGAAGAAACTCTAAAATAGTAGCTTCTATGTCAGACTTGAAGCAACATTTTCCACAACCCATCTTACAATGAAGTGTAGACTTAACCTGAAAAGAGGAAATCTCATCATCTAACTTTTTGAAGAGTTCTTCAACAGCTTTTACTTTTTCAGGTAGAATCACAGGCTAAAAATAGCATGAATATTTTAGCAAATGCGAATCACAAAAAGTAAATAGTCGGGTTGAGCTTCCAAGCTAATGGAAATCTTAATTTTACTATTCCTTATGAAACCCTTAAGTCTATTTACTTGGTAAACCAGGATGACAGACAAGGGAATCATTCGAACATTGAACTTTAACGATGTCTGCAGATCTTAAGATTTCCATTGTTATACCTACCTTTAACGAAGCTCAATTTATTGAAGCTACGGTAAGACAATTCACGACTCATGATAAAAAGGATCAACTTGAAGTTATAGTGGTAGACGGCTCAAGC
>JANNAQ010000053.1:0-6711 GCA_031384515.1 Bacteroidia bacterium | reverse complement strand
AGCGGTGGAGCCTACGAACAAAACCTAATAGATATGGATCCTAAACTTACGGCCATGGTTGCTAAACAGTATCCTGATTTGATTGTAGGAATTAAACTAGCCCACTATACCAGTTCGGAATGGGGCCCTACTGATCGTGCTGTAGAAGCTGGAAGGATTGCAGGTATTCCTGTTATGATTGATTTTGGTGCGGCTAACCCAGTCCTTTCTTGGGAAACTTTATTGCTGGAAAAATTGAGACCAGGCGATATCGTAACTCATTGCTATGGGCAAACGGAAGGACGGATGCATGTTGTTGAAAATGGTAAGGTACAAGCCTATGCTACTGCCGCTCAAAAAAGAGGAGTTAATTTCGATATCGGCCATGGCGGTGGAAGCTTCATGTTTGAGCAGGCCATACCCGCGATAAAACAAGGCCTCAAACCTAATTCCATAAGTACTGATCTGCACACTGGCAGTATGAATGGAGGAATGAAAGATATGTCAAACGTGATGTCAAAATTATTGAACATAGGACTGAGTTTAAACGAAGTAATTACTTGCTCTACCTGGAACCCTGCGCAGGAAATCAACAGAAAGGAGTTAGGTCATTTGACAGTAGGTGCACTGGCCGATGTAGCAATCTTAAGTCTGGATAAAGGGACCTTTGGATTTGTAGATGTTGGAGGCAACAAAGTAATGGGCGATAAGAAATTGACGTGTCAGTTTACAGTGCTGAATGGTGAAATCGTATGGGACTTAAATGGACTTGCTGCCCCTTTGTATAAATAAGGAATTGCCGGAATGAGAAATTCAATTATCAAAATCATAATCTTAGCAAATGCATTATGTTTCATCTGTGGCTGCGAAAATAAGCCCGAACTCCCCAAAGGTGATTCGGACAATGGCGGCTTGGTTGTTCCTAATGGATTTGAAGTGGTAGTAGTGGCAGATAGCACCGGCAGTGCCCGGCACATGGCTGTAAGCAGCAATGGAGATATCTATGTCAAATTGAGAGGTGGTGAACCAAAAGGCATTGTCGCCCTACGAGATGTCAACAATGATGGGAAGGCAGACACAATAAAATACTTTGGCGATTATGAAGATGAAGGAAATTATGGAACAGCCATGCGTATCCATAACGGCTATATGTATTTCAGTACAGCTGGTGAGGTCTATAGAACCAAACTTACACCGGGACAACTCATTCCGGAAGGACCTTTTGAAACGATTGTGATTGACGACTATAAAAACGACAAGCACGGTTATGAACATATTGCCAAGCCAATTGCACTGGACGAAGCAGGAAATTTATACGTTCCCTTCGGAGCACCTGGTGATGTATGTCAGGTTTTAAACCGTGTTCCGGGTGAGCCAGGCGAAGACCCTTGCTCCCAACTCGAAGAGCATGGCGGCATCTGGAAATTCAGTGCCAGCAAAATTGGCCAGACTCAAAAGAATGGTGGGATCCGATATGCAACAGGGATTCGCAGCTTAGTGGCCATGGATTGGAACAAAGCTGATAATACCTTGTATGTGGCAGTGCATGGTCGCGATGATTTAAACTCAAGGAACCCTAATCAATTTACGCGTTGGCAAAGTGCTGTTTATCCATCTGAAGAATTTCTTCGAATTGAGGAAGGCGCGAATGCAGGTTGGCCATATTATTTTTATAATCAAGATAAAGGAAAGAGAGTATTAAATCCTGAATACGGAGGCGATGGTACTAATGAAGGCAAGGGGTCAGATTATACACAACCGTTAATAGGCTTTCCTGCACATTGGGCACCCAACGATCTTTTCTTTTATACGGGTGATCAATTTCCTGAACATTATAAAAATGGCGCCTTCATTGCATTTCATGGATCAACGAATCGCGCTCCTTATCCCCAAGCCGGATATTTCTTTGGCTTTATTCCATTTGAAAATGGAAAACCAACTGGCAAGTGGGAAGTTTTTGCAGATGGTTTTGTAGGAGAAGGGCCAGTGGTTGATGTGAGTGATGCCCCTTATCGGCCAATGGCTATTGCTATGGGCCCGGATGGTTCCTTATACTTATCTGAAACCGTGAAAGGAAAAATCTGGAGGGTAATGTACAAAGGAGACAAACAGAAATTTGGAGATGCTGATCTAGCAAAGATGGAGCAGAGAAAAACGCTGCCTCATATCAGAACACCACATGAGATCGATGATAATCTTCGGAAAGGACAAGTAACAGGGGGACAAAAAATTTATGAAACCTATTGCGCTTCTTGTCATCAACAAAATGGAAAAGGAGCCGAAGGTAGGTTCCCTCCTTTAGTTGATGCCTCATGGGTGAGTGGTGATAAGACAAAACTTATCAATGTTATCCTTAATGGACTTGAAGGTAACATCAATGTCAATGGAGTTGGGTATAATGGTATCATGCCTAAGCATACTTTTCTTACGGATGAAGAAGCTGCTGGCGTGTTGACCTACATTAGAAAAAACTTCGGTAAAATTGATGATGAGATAACAGCCAAGGAAGTAGAAAAACAGCGCAACAAACTGAACGAAAAATAAAAGTCACTAGACATTTACTAAAGTCACTTAAATAAAACCATTACATATGAAAACCGACAGACGCTCAATTTTCAAAAAAATTTTATTCGGTACTGCTGGCCTACTTGGGCTATCAGCAGCTAACGCAAACGCATCAGATAACAAGAAAGTAGATGACGAAATCATAACAGGTGATGTGGTTTATGATCAGGAGGTACCATTGTTCTCTGGCTCACAGGTCTATGGTGGCCTTGTTTATATCGCAGGCAAAGGTGCCCACTTTGCTGGCGACATCAAAGCGCATACCGATCATGTATTGAAGGAATTGCAAACTGAACTTGAAAAGGCAGGTTCATCCATGGATCGTGTTCTTAAAGTGAATGTGTATTTGAATGACCTGAAAGACTACAAGGAGATGAATGAAGTTTTCCGTGGTCGCTTTGGAAAGAATCCTCCTGTTCGCACGACCATTGCCGCTGCGGGCGGAATACCAGGCGATTCATTAGTTGAAATTGATTGTATTGCAGCTCTAAAAAAGAAATGATAATGACAAAGCGCAGAGATATTCTGAAAGGGTTAATGACCTTACCCTTATTGGGTGTTGCATCTCGCGATGCTTTAGCCGAATCTCCTTTAGATAAAGATTATGATCGCGATTACTTTAAGGAGCTAGGTGTTCGGACATTTATCAATGCAGCGGGTACCTATACTGCATTAACCGCATCACTTCCTCATCCAGAAGTGATCAAGGCCATTAACTACTCAGCATTACAATTTGTAAAATTGGAAGAGTTACAAGATCGTGTTGGTGAGCGCTTAGCAGAACTTCTCAAATGTGAAGGTGCTATGGTTACGTCTGGCGCTTTCTCTGCAATTACATTGGGCACCGCGGGAGTCATTACCGGTGGCGATCCTGAAAAAGCAGATCGCATTCCTACTGACATGACTGGGATGAAAACAGAAGTGATCCGACAGAAAAGTCATCGCGTAGGATATGATCACGCCATTCGCAATGCAGGTGTTAAGATAGTTGAGGTAGAAACCAGGAAAGAGTTGGAAGCAGCCATCAGTGAGAAGACGGCCATGATGTGGTTTTTAAATTATGCTAATCCTGATGGAAAGATTAAAGATGCAGAGTTTGTGGAGATTGGTAAGAAATATAAAATTCCAACCATGAACGATTGTGCAGCAGATGTTCCCCCAGCAGAGAACTTATGGAAATATACACAGATGGGTTTTGACCTCGTCTGTTTTTCAGGTGGAAAAGGATTACGCGGTCCTCAAAGCGCAGGCCTTTTATTGGGAAGAAAGGATCTTATTCAAGCAGCCCGCAAAAATGCACCACCCAATGGAAGCACTGTTGGGCGTGGCATGAAAGTAAATAAAGAAGAGATCCTTGGAATGTTAGTGGCTATTGAAGTCTATTTAACAAGGGATCATCAAGCTGATTGGTCGCTGTGGGTAAAACAGATAAAACTAATTAACGATGCAGCATTGTCAATACCGGGTGTAGTAACAGAAAATCATGTACCTGAGATTGCAAACCATGTGCCATCCATTCGGCTGAAGTGGGATACTAAAAAATTAAAAATAACTCCTGATGAAATGCGTGACGCTTTGCGGAAAGGACATCCTTCCATAGAAACAGTTGGCGGTAGCGAATCGGTAGATATTACCACATGGCAGATGATACCCGGAGAAGAGCGTATTGTAGCAAAACGAGTAAAAGAAATATTACAGCAGGCTTCTGTTTCATAAGGGGAAGACAATATGGCGGTCAAAATAGTAAATAAGATATCTAATGAATCGTAGAGAAATAATAAAAAGGTTATCATTGGCACCACTTGCCACTGGTTTGCTGGTTGGCACTCCACTTGAATCTTTAAATGCAGTTCCGCTCCCCACGAAGAGAGATTTGTTCAAAGAACTAGGTCTACGAACGTTCATCAACGCTGCTGGCAATTATACTAGTATGACTGCTTCCTTAATGCACGATGATGTGATGGAAGCAATCCAAAGTGCTTCAAAAGAATATGTCATGCTGGACGAGGTGCATGATAAAGTTGGGCAAAAAATTGCTGTGTTGTGCAAAGCTGAAGCGGCCATGGTAACTGCGGGTTGTTGGTCTGCATTAGTACTAGGCACAGCAGGTGTTCTAACTGGAATGGATCCAAAAAAAGTGGCTCAACTTCCAAAGTTAGAAGGCAGTGGAATGAAGTCGGAGGTGATCATTCAAAAATCACATATCAACGGCTATCATCATGCGCTTACCAACACAGGTGTTTCAATTATCTCCGTGGAAACACTGGAAGAAGCAGAAAATGCAATCAATGAAAGGACGGCTATGTTGTGGTTTCTTAATCGCGAAGCACCAGTTGGCAAAATTCAACATCAACAATGGCTTGAGCTAGGAAAAAAACATCATCTTCCAAATATGCTTGATATGGCGGCTGATGTTCCTCCCGTAGAAAATTTATGGAAGTACAATGTCATGGGCTTTGATCTGGTTTGCATTTCTGGTGGCAAAGCTATTTGTGGACCACAAAGCACTGGAGTTCTGATGGGCAAAAAAGAGTTGATTGCTGCTGCTCGTTTAAACGGGCCACCCGCTGGTGGAAATATCGGCCGTGGAATGAAAGTGAACAAAGAGGAAATGATAGGCATGTATGTGGCTTTAGACAGCTATATTAAGAGGGATCACGCTCAGGACTGGAAGATATGGGAAGCACGAATTGAATTGATCAAATCGGCATTGGAAACAATTAAAGGTGTTACAACAGAAGTGATTGTGCCTCCCGTAGCTAATCATACACCTTCATTGGAAATTTCCTGGGATAGAAACAAGTTAAATATTACCCGCGATGAGTTTGCAAAAAGATTAAGAACTGGAAGCCCATCAATTGAAGTTATTGGTTGGGAGAAAGAAGATAGCATACGAATAACTGTCTTTATGTTGAAAACCGGTCAGGAAAAGATTGTTGCAAAGCGCATTCAAGAAGAACTCATAAAGGCTTCAGCCTGATGTAAAAATTATTCAGCTCGTATTACATTTACCTCTCACTAAATAATCTGACCTATGATTCGCTTTATACTTTTAATTACTATGGCAACTGGACTACTATCAAACACTACAAAGGACGAAGTAAAAACATATTCAGTTAACAAACTACAGGGTAAGGAAATTGTAGTTACAGGTATAGGTGATGATCAAGGTTGGAAAAAAGCCGTTGAGCTAACCGATTTTATCTATCCATGGGAAAACGAAACCCCTCCCCTCACCTCTTTCAAAGCCCTGCACAGCAAGGATTGGTTGTATCTTCTTTACAAGGTCAAGGATGATCATATCAATGTACTTGTAAAGACAAATGAAAAATCAGAAGTAGTTTCTTCAGACCGCGTAGAGATCTTTTTCAGAAAAGATGATCAAATGTTACCCTACTATGGGTTGGAGATGGATCCTCATGGAAGAGTATTCGATTATTTAGCGGAATACCACAGAAAATTTACCTCCACCTGGTCATGGCCGACAGGCCAGCTGGTTATCAAAGCAAATAAAGTTACTGATGGCTATACTGTGGAAGTAGCTATTAGTAAAAAATCATTAAAGCAGCTTGAACTTATAAAAGGCAACAAAATTGAAGCTGGCATATATCGCGGTGATTGTGTTGAAATAACAGAAGATAATTCAAAAATTAAATGGATTAGCTGGATAAGGCCTGATTCACCTACACCAAATTTTCATATTCCCTCTTCGTTTGGAATACTTTTATTAGAAGATTAGCAATTCGATTACCAAATCATTTTCAAAACAAAGTCTTATGAAGAAGCTTATTATTGCCATAGCTGCGATACTTTCCTTTCCCTTTGTCCACGCACAGCAAAATCAATCGGTCGTAAGAGAATACAAAAAGGAATTCAAAACATACGGCTTCTCTGATCCCGATCCCATCGCACGAATGGGAAACATCTATCCTTATTATCGATTTGATGGATATACAGATAAACCGAGTGTAAAAGAATGGAAGGTAGTATAACTTGAAAATGATTTTATCAAAGTAATGATCCTGCCAGAAATTGGAGGCAAAATCTGGGGTGCCTGGGAAAAATCTACGGGCAAACCTTTTCTATACTACAATCAAGTAGTAAAGTTTAGAGATGTGGCCATGCGTGGCCCATGGACAAGTGGTGGCATTGAGGCCAACTATGGAA
>JANNAQ010000037.1:0-30505 GCA_031384515.1 Bacteroidia bacterium | reverse complement strand
GGAGGGATATGGACTAAGCGAGACTTCTCCAGTGTTGTGTTGCAATCCTTTAGATGGTAAACATCGTGTGGGCACGATTGGTATTCCGGTACCAAGTACAGAGATCCTAATTTTGGATGATGATGGAAATGAAATGCCATTAGGCGAAAGAGGGGAGATCTGTGCACGAGGCCCTCAAGTTATGAGCGGCTATTGGCAAAAGGATAATTCCGGAGTATTCTTTAAAAACGAATGGTTCCGCACAGGTGATATTGGAATTATGGATAGTGATGGCTTTTTCAAGATTGTGGATCGAAAGAAAGATATGATCAAAGTTTCTGGATTTAATGTTTTTCCTAATGAAATTGAGAATGTTTTGGCCAGCCATCCGAAAGTATTGGAAGTAGCTGCAATAGGAGTTCCGGATGAAAAATCTGGCGAGGTAATTAAAGCTTTTATAGTCAAGCGCGATCAGAGCCTTACAGAAGAAGAACTAAAAGATTTTAGTTATAAAAATCTAACCAACTATAAAGTTCCAAAATACTTTGTTTTCAGAACGGAGCTACCGAAGTCAAATGTGGGTAAGATAATAAGACGGATATTGAAGGAAGAGAACCTCAAGGAAGCTTGATGGTGTAATAAAGATTTGATGTTCAGGCTCATGTTTTAAAAAATATTGTCTAGGCCAATGAATTTTTCTATAATGATGAGGATGGACATCACACCTAATAAAATAGGGCATACCCATCGAATAGTAAAATGAAGGTATTTTCTCCAGGCCGATGTCATAAAGGAATCATTTCCCTGAGCCAATTCTTTATCCATATTATCGATTCCCCATTTACGAGAAATAAAAATACACATCAGACAACCGCCAACAGTTAAACTGATGTCGCACATGTCCGCCACGAATGTTAGAAAATCCTGACCTCGATAGAATAATAGTTTATTAAATGCAGGAATCATCCCCTGGCTCATCATACTTGGAAGTCCCACAATAAAAATAATCAGAGCCATTAACCACACCACTCTGCTGCGCTTCATCTTTTTTGTATCGACCAGATAGGCCACCGGAACTTCAATCAAAGATATAGTGGATGTCAGCGCTGCAAAACAAACCAACAGGAAAAATGCCCCTCCAACGATGCGTCCCAACGCTGGACCCATCTCATGAAAAATTTGTGGGAGAACGATAAAAATCAGTGGTGGGCCAGCTGTTGCAACACTGTCCACATGCAATTTGTATTGAAGGAAATGCACCAATGGAAATACCATCAATCCAGCAAGGAAAGCAACGGATGTATCTGCTGTAGCTATAATGGCTGCAGAGGAGGGAATATTTTCTTTCTTATTCAAATAAGACCCGTATGTCATTAAAGTTCCCATACCTAATGAAAGTGAAAAGAACGCTTGCTTTAATCCATCAAAGAAGGTTTGCATTCTCAATTCACCAAAGTCTGGAATCAGATAAAACTTTACGCCCGACATGGCATTGGGTAATGTAAGGGCATACAAAATGATGCCAATCAGGATAATATAAAGTGCGGGCATCATTATTCTGTTGGCCAACTCAATACCCTTCTGGATGCCGCGTGAAACAATCACAGCAGTCATTGCCATAAAGATTAATGAAAAAAGAAAATTTGAACTAGCTAGTCCGCTTACGCTACTGAAATTCAGAATATCGTTTACAAATGCTCCGAAGAAACTACCAAAATCTTGTTCATTTAAAAGATTACCAAAGGATATGTGCAGGAAATAGCCAAAAGCCCAACCAGCAACAACATTATAAAAAGATAAGATGAAGACGCCTACCAAAATTCCAAAGAGGCCAAGCATACCCCATTTCTTTCCTCCAAATTTGGAATACGATCCGTAAGCATCAGTTCCCGCGGCACGGCCAATAGCAATTTCCCCAACCATCACTGGGTAACATAAAAGAAGAATACATAGTAAGTAAACAAAAAGAAATATTGCTCCACCGTTTTGTCCTGCGAGGTAAGGGAAACGCCAAATGTTGCCAAGGCCAACAGCTGAGCCTGCCGCGGCTAAAATGAATCCAATCCTACCTGAAAAACTACCCCGGTTCGACATTTAGTTTTTGTTTAGAGTGGCAAAATAGACCTTAAACTAAAATTATCAAAAGATTCAAAATTCGAGATTCAAATCCCTAATTGCCTAACTTTGAATTTTAAACTTTGAACTATACTTATCCTATCGGAAATTGTTTAAAATTGAGGTGTAATTCTTTTAATGTTGGATTGATATGATTGAGGAAGGAAAGAAGCTGACAACCCAGGAGAAGGCATTGCGAATTAATCTTAGTAAAGCCATCTACGGATCATTCGCGGAAATAGGAGCAGGGCAGGAAGTGGCTGCCAATTTTTTTAAGGTAGGAGGTGCATCTGGTACTATTGCGAAGACTATGTCGGCCTATGACATGAAGTTTAGCGATGCTATATATGGTCAGGGAGACCGATATGTATGCGAAGATCGTTTGATCAGGATGTTAAACCATGAATTCGTTCTTTTACCAGAAAGGCTTCCACATCGATTAAGGGATACGCGATTCTTCGCTTTCGCGGATACGGTTGAGGTGTTGAATTTTGAAAGGACTAACCAAGGTCACGGCTGGATTGGTTTGCGGTTTCAACTTAGACCAGAAGGCCCGTACAATGATTGTGTAATGCATGTTAAAATGCATGACACTGATCCACTTCAACAGCAGCTATCCTTAGGTATAGTTGGAGTAAACATGCTCTATGCGTGTATGTTCATGCACGATTTAGAGCAGATTATCGTTTCCATGCTGGATGGATTAACAACTCGAAGGATTGAGATTGATATGTTTCGCTTAGACGGTCCAGACTTCAAACATGTGGATAATCGCCTGATGGCTTTGAAGCTCGTCAAGAATGGTCTTACGAAAGCTGCCATGTTTGGCCCGGATGGAAATGTAATGCAGCCATCTGAAGCTCTCTATAAAAAGAATGTATTAGTGCTTAGAGGTCGCTTTCGTCCGGTTACGCATGTAAATGCGGACATGCTTCTTACCTCTCGAAGAAGGTTCAGAGCTGAACCAGATGTTGACCGAGCCAAAATGATGGTGATAACTGAGCTTACATTAAGTGACCTTAGCCCTGATGGTAAGATAGACGAGCGCGATTTTCTTCATCGGGTTGATATCATTTGTTCGCTTGGACAAAACGTTATGATCTCCAATTACTTTGAGTACTATCGCTTGATAGATTACCTTTCCAAGATTACCAAAGGCAAGAAGATTGGTCTCATTCTAGGGATTTATGCCCTTCAGAAAATATTTGAAGAAAAAACGTACGAAAATATCCGTGGCGGGATTCTTGAGTGTTTTTCATCTCTATTTGGCACGAATGTCAAACTATATATCTATCCCGCCTTACGAAAGGATAATTCACTTTTTACGCTTAAGGATTTTGAAAGTACTTTGCCCGATAATCTGAAGAGTCTTTTTCGGTTTGTGATGGACAATAACAAGTTGGAAGATATTCACGATGCGAATACGCATAACCTTAACATCATTTCAGACAATGTCCTTGCCATGATTCGAAAAGGTGAACAAGGATGGGAAAAATTTGTGCCGCACAAAGTGGCAGAAGCAATCAAAGAGCAAGGCCTTTTTGATTATCCGATCCCCAATGAGAAATCCACTGCTACTGTTAATTGATATTAGAGCTTTCCTTCGGCTTTCATTCTACTGAAATAGGATTTTGCTTCTTTCATCACCTTTGGTGCCAGTATAAAACCAGAAACCATTGTTGGTATTGCCATTAACGCATAGGCTACATCAATGATGTTAATTACAAGGTCCATCGAAACCACTGCACCGAAGATAATGGTGATCAAATAAAAATAGTTATACCATTTACTTGCCGGCACTCCTATTAGAAAGGAAAGCGCCTTGCTACCATAATAGCTGTATGAGAAAAGCGAAGTGATTGCAAAAAAGAAGGCACAGATTAGTAATAAGTATTTTCCAATTCCCGGCATGGAAGAATTAAAGGCCGCTGACGTTAGTGTTACTCCGTTGGAGTCTGAACTTTGCCAAACACCTGTTACCAAAATGGCTAACGCAGTAAGTGAACAGACAAGCAGTGTATCAATAGCGGGACTTAACATAGACACTAAACCTTCACGAATTGGCTCTGAACTTTGAGAAGCACCCAACGCCATAGGTGCTGTTCCTATTCCGGCCTCATTTGAAAACGAGGCTCGTCTTACACCAAGTACAATTAGTCCGCCTAGAAGTCCCCCGAGTGCCTGTTCTCCATGATAGTTTTGAGCGGAGAAGGCATCCGTAACAATGAGCATAAAATAATGTGGAACTTTATCAATATGAATAACAAGAATGGCCAGTACAGAAAAAAAATAAATAATGATCATTAAAGGTACCATCTTCCCAGCCCAAGTTCCGATGCGTTGGATACCTCCAATTATAACAACACCAGATATGAACATGAGGACAATTCCAATACTAAATTTTAACGTATTGATTTCCATTCCTAAGAAATGGAAGGACATCATTTTTACTTCTTCAGAGCTAATGCCAATATCAATAATGGCTTGGGTAAGTTGATTGGCCTGAAAAATTGGGAGGCATCCAACCATTGTGCAAACACAAAACAAAACTGCCAACGGGTACCAGGGCTTTCCTAAAGCCTCACGAATCACATACATGGGTCCACCTTGAATCACACCCGAAGAATCTTTTCCCCTATACATAACCGAGAGTGTACTCGTAAAGAAATTAGTTGACATGCCCACGAATGCAGTTACCCACATCCAGAACAATGCCCCTGGTCCGCCAATATGGATTGCAAATGCCACTCCTGCTATATTACCCATACCAACTGTAGAAGCAAGTGCGGTAGATAGGGCTTCGTAGGGACTGATTTGGCCAGGGTCGTTAGGATTATGAAATTTTCCTTTCAGAATAGCAAAGCCATGGAGAAAATACCGATAATGGATAAAGCGAGAATAAAAGAAAAAGAAAAGCCCACCGAATATCAAAAGAAAAAGGATGGGCGTCCAAACGCCAGTAGCAATATCACTGATCAGTTTACTCATTAGCTTAGATTATTAAGATTGCAATAAAAGGAAATTCAATTCACATTCAAAGCTTGCCATCTTAAATGGCTTTTAACTTACCCTGACTTACGGCCATCCAATTGCAAAGTTGATATAGTATTCGAGCACCTACGTTGGCATCCCAATCCGTTGATCCCGGGGCAACTTCATTTAAATCAAAACCAATAATTCGTTTCCCTGTAAGCGCGAGTTGTTTAATGAGATAGGTGATCTGGTTAAACTCAAATCCTCCAGGAACTGGTGTACCTGTGCCTGGACAAAGTTTTGGGTCAAGTCCATCAATATCAAAACTGATGTACACATTTTGTGGAAGCGTTTTAATAATATCTTTACAGACTTCTTCCCAGGATTTACCAGAATACATCTGGCTTTTAATATCTTCGTCAAAGAAGGTGAGCACCCGGCCCATTGCCCGATCAATTACACAAACTTCTTCTTCACAATAATCGCGTATGCCCACTTGTACTAATCTTTGTACAGACGGAAGCTTTAAAGCATTGTACATGATAGATGCATGCGAGTAAGTAAATCCTTCATATGCCTTTCGTAAATCGGCATGTGCATCAATCTGAAGAATTCCAAACCTGTCATAACGCTCACTTAATGCTCTAAGAAATCCAAGGGGTGTGCTATGATCGCCACCTAAAATGCCTACCATTTTTCCTTCACTCAAAAGTTTTGAGGAGGTGTTGCGTGTATAAATGTTCAAGTTCTCACACGCTTCATTTATTTTTTGAGGTATTACCTTATTGAATTCTTCTGAATGAGAGTTCGTTTCCAATGAAGTAATGTGCTTACGTGCAAGACTTCTTAGGCTTCTGTTTTCCTGATATAACTCTTCAGGAAATGGTAACATAGTTATTCCAAGTTTCCACGCTTCTTCAATTCCTTTAAAATAAAGATCAACTTGGTTGGAAGCCTCCAAAATTGCTTTTGGACCAAGGGCTGTTCCATCGTGATAAGAAACAGTAACTTCCCACGGAACTGGAATGATGATCATCTCGGACGTGTCGGTGGTAAACGGGAGTCCGAAAATGTTTCCTTTTACACCTTGCCCATTTGGGTCGAAATTCTTTATAAGTGATTCTTTGCTCATTAAATTTTTAGGTATCGGATTTCCAACTTACATTTTGCACTTGGTAATTTCTTCCAAGTGGCAATCCCGAGATTAAATATTACAAGTTCACATGGGGATAGATTTATACTTAGTCCTTTCAATAGTTGACTGCTTAAAAATGAAAGGCCTGGATTGTGACCAACAATCATCACTCTTTTCGCATTGTCGTCAAAGGTGGATATGGTTTGTAATAGCGCATTAACATCAGCATTATATAATTCGTCCTTAATAAGAATGTCACCTGTTTTATAGGTTGCAGTTTCTGCAACAATTTGAGCAGTAGCAATTGCCCTAACCGCTGAACTGGCAACGATTAAATCGGGAATTATGAATCTTTCTTTTAAAAATTTTCCTGTATCCTTTGCATCCAATAAACCAGTAGCAGTAATTGTACGCTCCTTATCAGTCTGACCGATCTGTTTATCAGCACTTTGTGCATGTCTAAGCAAATACAAAAAGTAAGACATTACGATAACGATTAATGTAAAGTGTTTAGCGACAATTCACGGTCAATATTATCACTTGAGTTTGACTTTTTAAAAAATTACTGATCTTTGAACCCTTTCAAGTATATAAAACATGTCAAAGAACTTAGTTATTGTGGAGTCTCCTGCGAAAGCAAAGACCATAGAAGGTTATCTGGGAAAAGATTACAAAGTCTCGTCCAGCATGGGACATATTCGTGATTTGGCCAAGGGCAATGGCGCCATTGATGTGGAGAATGGGTTCAAGCCAACTTATGAAGTATCGCCTGACAAGAAAGATATTATAAAGAAACTTAAAGAACTGGCCGATGAAGCCGACATCGTTTATCTGGCAAGTGACGAAGACCGTGAAGGAGAGGCCATATCTTGGCATTTGAAGGAAGTATTGAACCTTAGCGATAAAAAGACACGAAGAATTGTCTTTACAGAAATCACGAAGAGCGCCATTCAAAACGCCATTCAGAATCCTCGAGGTATTGATATTGATTTGGTAGACGCTCAGCAAGCAAGGAGAGTGCTTGATCGATTAGTTGGTTTTGAACTTTCTCCTATCCTGTGGAAAAAAATATCAACAGGCCTTTCCGCTGGACGGGTTCAATCAGTTGCTGTTCGGCTCATAGTAGAACGTGAGCGTGAGATAGAAAAATTCGAAGCGAAATCATCTTACAAAATTTCTGCCGTATTTGATCTTGAAAAGGGGAAGCAATTAGTTGCCGAACTGCCCGAAAAGTTTGGGTCGGAGAAAGAGGCGGAAGAGTTTTTAGAATCCTGCAAAGGCGCAAAGTTTACAATTGGCGATTTGCAAAAGAAGCCTGCAAAAAAATCACCAGCTGCACCTTTTACTACTTCAACACTTCAGCAAGAGGCTGGAAGGAAGCTAAGCTTCTCTGTGTCTCAAACGATGTTGGTTGCCCAAAAGCTATATGAGGCGGGTAAAATTTCTTACATGCGGACCGATTCAGTTAATCTTTCAGATGAAGCTGTGAATGGCGCTGTGAACCAAATCAGTTCGGCTTATGGTAAAGAGTTTGTTCAGATTAGGAAATATAAAACCAAGTCATCAAGTGCTCAAGAAGCTCACGAAGCTATTCGTCCAACCGATTTTTCAGTAATGGAAGCTGGTGCTGATAGAAATGCACAAAGGTTGTACGAGTTAATCTGGAAGCGTGCCATAGCCTCACAAATGGCGGATGCGGAATTGGAACGTACAAATGCGTCCATTAACATATCAACCAATGACAAAAAACTTAGCGCTTCTGGTGAGGTAGTGAAGTTTGAAGGTTTTCTAAAAGTATATCTAGAATCTCGCGATGACGATGAAGGCGATGAAGAAAATAGTAAAGTACTTCCGCCATTATCTGTTGGTCAGAATCTTGTATTAAATGAATTGACAGCAACTCAGTCTTTTACACGCCACCCGGCACGCTATGCCGAAGCAGGACTTGTAAAAAAACTTGAAGAGCTTGGCATCGGCCGGCCATCTACTTACGCACCCACAATTTCAACTGTTCAGAAAAGAGGATATGTGCTAAAGGAAAATAGAGAAGGAGTTGAACGAAGATATAAGGTCCTTTCTCTTATGGATAATAAGGTAGCTACTAAAGAAGAGCGCGAAATTACCGGAGCTGAAAAGGCCAAGCTTTTTCCTACCAACATTGCCATGATTGTTAATGATTTTTTGGTGGATCATTTTCCAAACATCACTAACTACTCCTTTACAGCAGAAATTGAACGTGAGTTTGATGAAATTGCCAATGGCAAATTGAAGTGGGGGAAGATGATTCAGCAGTTTTACACACCCTTTCATAAGACAGTAACTTCGACCGAATTAGTTGAGAGATCATCCGTTCAAAATAAGAACAAAGAGTTGGGGGTTGATCCAAAGACTGGAAAGAATGTCTATGCCAAGCTTGGTAAGTATGGGGCATACATTCAATTAGGCGAAAATCCAGATGATAATGGTGGCGAGAAACCGAAGTTTGCAAGCATGCGTCAAGGACAGTTTATTGAGAACATAACACTTGCCGATGCTCTTGAGCTGATGAAGATGCCACGCGATATGGGTTTGTTTGAAGAAAAACCTGTGGTTATTAATATTGGTCGGTTTGGTCCGTATGTATTACATGATAAAAAATTCATATCAATTCCTAAAGAGGAAGATCCCTATGCTGTTTCTCCAGGACGGGCTGTTGAATTGATAGAGGCAAAACGGGTATTAGATGCAAATAGACTGATAAAAGCTTTTGAGGAAAATCCAGATATTCAGGTATTAAATGGTCGCTTTGGACCGTATATAAAAGCAGGGAAGAAAAACGTCAAGATTCCGAAGGGAAAGGAACCTGCAGAGCTTACTTTAGAAGAGTGTGTAACGCTTGCTGCAAATGCCCCAGAAAAGAGAGGGCGATTTGGACGATTTGGAGCGGCTAAAAAGAAAGAAGAGCCAGTAGCCAAGAGCAAGCCATCTCGTAAGGCAGTAAGGAATGTGCCAGCCGTAGCCGCATCGCCTACAGCCCAAGTTAAGGCTGTTAAGAAAGCCGTCAAAAAAGTTGTGAAAAAAGGCCGTCCTGCCGTTAAGAAAAAGAAAGCGTAAACATTTGTTTAGTAATCTTAAATTAGCCCGAACATAGAAATGTTCGGGTTCTTTTTTTTATGCACTTTCACTAAATTGGTACGATATGAAAAATCTGGCTACCGTTCTGTTACTGTTATTCGAAATAAGCGCTTATTCACAAACAGATCTTGAGCAATTCCTTAGTCACCCAATAGAATCTGGATTTACTTCAACGGTCGATGGCAAAAATATTGCCTGGGTGATTAATGATCATGGAAAACGAAACATAGTCATTAAAACAGGCTTTGATGTTCCAAGGTTTCTTACTGATTACCAGCAAGACGATGGTCAGGAAATATCTCAATTAGCGTTTACACCCAATGGAACCAAATTGCTTTTTGTTAGGGGTGGTGCCGCCAATCGACATGGACAAAACCCAAATCCATCTAGCCTTTCGGAGGGAACGGAAATGGCCATCTATTATAAGGAGCTTCTGTCCAAGACCCCTCCTTCAAAAATCACTCAAGGAAATAGCCCTCTTATTTTTAAAGATGGGATTCGTTTCTTGTTTTCAAAAGGTGGACAGATATATGAATCCCCAATGGATATTAACGCTGTTCCCAAACTGCTTTTTGTGGCAAGAGGCACTAATAGTAACCCAAAATTTTCACCAAATGGGCAGGAAGTGTTATTTACCAGCGATCGTGGTGATCACAGCTTTATAGGCGTCTATCACCTGGTCAAAAAAACTATCCGTTGGATTTCACCTGATGTGACAAAAGATATTCACCCTGTCTGGTCGCCCGATGGAAAAAACATAGCCTTTATAAGAACACCCGGTTCAAAACTAAATGAGCTTTCTGATATAACAGGTGGGTACAAATTTTCAATTGTGGTAGCAGATGCTGAAACAGGTAGGGGAGCAACTGCGTGGAACTCTCCTGCTGATGATGGCGGCTTCGCCCAATCTTATTCTTTAATACCATTGGCATGGACTGGCACGAATCGAATTTTGTTTTATTCAGAGCATACTGGTTGGATGCACATTTTCTCCATGAATCAAGATGGAAGTGATGTTAAGGATATTACACCAGGTGATGGAGAGGTGGAGAATTTCGTATCTGATCCTTCTGGTCAATTTATATACTTTGATGGTAATCGTGAAGACATCGACAGAAGACATATTTGGAAATCCAGTGTCACCTCTGGGAGCCCGGTTGCTATTACTACTGGAGAGGGGATCGAAATGTTTCCAGCCTTTGCGGGAAAAGATCTTTACGGTTTTAGGGCAACGAGCAACACTTCCATGACGCTGGTTAAAATAGATGAAGTAAAAAATTCGACTACGCAAGTCTACCCTCAAAAGCTCCCAATATTTTCTTCAACCTTGTTTGTAAAACCTGAGCAGGTAATGATCAAAGCAGTCGATGGTACTTCCATACATGGACAACTTTTCATCAACAGAACTATTTCGGGTAAACGCGGAGGAATAGTTTTCATGCACGGTGGTCCCATTCGGCAAATGTTACTCGGCTTTCACTCGCGTGAGTACTACATTAACTGTTATGCCTTTAATCAATATCTCGCCAGTCAGGGATATGCAGTGTTATCTGTTAATTACAGAGATGGAATTGGGTATGGGAAAAATTTCAGGCGTGCAAAGAATCAAGGACCAAGAGGTGCTAGCGAATATCAAGATGTGGTAGCAGCTGCAAAATATTTACAAACATTAGCAGAGGTAGACGCCAATAAAATCGGACTTTGGGGCGGTTCATATGGTGGTTATTTAACGGCAATGGGGCTGGCACGAAATCCGGAGATCTTTAAAGCGGGCGTAGATGTTCACGGAGTTCACGACTGGTCGTTTGATGCGCAAGATGCCACGAATAGTTGGGGACTAAAGAAAAGTGAAGCTGACCTTGCATTTAAATCCTCACCAAATTCAGATTTATCAAAATGGACGGCACCCGTCTTGTTTGTTCATGGTGATGACGATCGGAATGTCAATTTTCAACAGACAACTGATTTGGTTGAAAGACTACGAGAAAAAAATGTACCGGTAGAGCTGCTTGTGCTTCCAGATGAGGTACATGGATTTCTTCGCTACGAAAGCTGGACGAAAGTATTCAACACAGCCAAGGATTTTTTTGATCGTAAGTTAAAGAATTGAACTGCGCACGACAGGACAGTGCATGATTGTTTAACCTCAAGTAATCACTAAGTTTAATGAAATACTGATTTGACTGGAATGAATTTGATAGATAAATTAACATGTACTACAGCGCTGATTCTAAAGGAGTAAAAATATCTTATCAAATCAGAGGGGAAGGTGATCCACTTGTTCTTCTGATGGGTTTTGGTGCGGATGGGAATGTATGGGAGAAACATGTGTTGGAATATGAGAAGCATTTCAAATGTATACTTATTGACAATCGGGGTGTTGGTCGTTCAGATCAACCCAAAGGGCCTTATACCACAAAAATGATGGCAACGGATACGGCAGCCGTTATGGAGCACGCTGGGATAGTTAATGCTAGAGTTGCCGGTATTTCAATGGGTGGAGCAATTGCGCAAGAATTGGCTCTTAATTTTAAAGAGAAAGTCAGAAGTTTGGCATTAATTAGTACCTGGCCAAGATTTGATAATTACGCTACAACCGTGTACCAAAACCTGAAGAAGTTGAGAGTGACAAGCACACCCGCTGACTTTATGGAACTGCTTCAACTTTGGATTTTTGCTCCCCCTTATTACCAAAATGGGCTCGAAGACCTTAAAGCAGGGCAAACTGCGGCTGCAAATAATAAAAGCCCACAATCCCAGGAAGGATTTGAGGGTCAGTTGGATGCATGTATCCATCATGATACAGTTTCCAGATTATCTGAAATAAAAGTACCCACATTAATCACAGTGGGTGACATGGATATCTTTACTCCTCCGGCATTCTCTAAAGTGCTTCACAAGGGAATTAAGGATTCAACTTATGTTTCATTTCCAGAAGGTGGTCATGTGCATCATTGGGAAGACCTCGAACGATTTAACAGAATCACAACAGAATTTTTTATAAACAATTAGTCTAATGGGGAAAATTAAAGTAGCCTGCGAAACCTATACCTGGCAAATGCCCGGAGAATCTTATAAAGGTAAATTGGATCATATTATGGGAATTGTATCCAAGGCTGGCTTTGCAGGCATTGAGCCAGAGACTAGTTTTTTTGGTGACTTGGCTGACCCAATAAAAATGAAAGAAACCCTAGCCAAGCATAATCTTGAGTTTGCTGTGTTGGTGCATGTGGAGGACTGGAGAAATCCGAAGGAAACGGAAGCAGAAAGAACAAGAGCACAACAATGGATTGACTACCTCGCTCATTTTCCAGAAACTATTTATTTACCTGTTCAAATGCCAGGTAAGGACCGTGAACATTTGCAGGAGCGACAAAAGAATCTCTTAAGTTGCGTGAATGCGCTTGCTGAAAGAGCTTCGAACAAAGGAATAACATGTTCTTATCATCCCAATTCGCCCATGGGTTCGGTTTTCAGGACAGAGGAGGATTATGAGATTCTTTTGAATGGCTTACATCCAAAATATATGGGCTATACTCCTGATGTAGGGCACATTGCAAAAGCAGGTATGGATCCACTCACCATCATAAAGCGTTATCGTGAACTGGTTAACCTTGTTCATTATAAAGATATGTTTGCCGATGGACGGTGGGCCCAGACAGGTGAGGGAGTAATTCAATTCAAAGAGATCACCTCTTATCTTATTGAAACAAATTATGATGGTTGGATTGTCATGGAGGATGAAGCTGATCAGGCTATGACCGATCCGGATGGAGTAACTGTGAAGGATGGTGTGTATATCAATGCGAAGATCAAGCCCTTACTGTAAACTCATAGATAGTTAGTTATTAAATCAATTATTATTTCAATTAGTAAAACATGAAAGCTTTCCAATACTTAATTGCCTGCATCATCATTGTTGGAACCTACAGTTGCAAACCAAAACCTGAGGTTTCTGAAGAGACTTCAGTAAAACAATGGCTCACGTTTGAAGGGAAAGCCGATATGCCAAATATTGTCTTGGTATCCGGTGATGAGGAATATCGATCTGAAGAGGCGCTTCCTCAATTGGCGAAAATTCTGTCAACAACACATGGGTTTAATTGTACCGTATTGTTTGCACAAGATCCTGCAAAGCCTGGGGTGATCAATCCAAATTATGTGCAGAACATTCCAGGTTTAGAGAGTCTCAAAACAGCGGATCTCATGGTGATCTTCACGCGGTTCCGCGCGTTGCCTGAAGATCAAATGCAATACATCGATGATTATTTAATGAGTGGCAAACCAGTTATCGGCATGAGAACAGCCACCCACGCATTCAACTTTTCAAAAATTGATTCAACCTCTAAATGGAAAAAGTATAGTAATTCTTTTGATAGCGAAGATGAATGGAAGGATGGATTTGGGCGATTAGTCTTAGGAGAGAAATGGATTTCTCATCACGGTAATCATAAGCATCAAAGCACACGAGGCGTAGCTGCACCTGGAATGGAAACGCATCCAATACTTAACGGAATTGCTCAAGGTGAGATATGGGGTTCAACGGATGTGTATGGAGTGAGGCTACCACTGCCGGGTGATTCACAACCTATTGTTTTAGGCCAGGTAACCAATCGTGCGGGGGAATACAATGATCAGGATTCTTTATTTGGCATGCGTTTCACCGACAATAACATCGCAGGTATAGAAATTGAAAAAGATAAAGAGGGTAAAGAAGTCAAAATAAATCGCAACGATCCGATGATGCCGATTGCGTGGACTAAAAGTTATCAGATTCCAGGTGGTCAGAAGGGTAAAGCATTTACATCAACCATTGGTGCGGCTACTGATTTATTGACCGAAGGAACCAGAAGGCTACTTGTTAATAGCGTGTTCTGGTGCCTGGATTTGAACGTACCGGATAAAGCTGATGTCAATTTAATAGGTGATTATAACCCAAGTCCTTATTCCTTTAAAGATGACCAATATTGGCTTGATAAGAATTTGACGGTTTCTTCAATACAGTAAACTATAAATATTTTCTACCCTTGAAGTTAATTCAATCTAAGCTCATCACTAGTATACAGGCACTTCTGCTAGTCATGTTAGTAGCTATATGCATGAGTGGTTGTAATTCAAATTCTATTGAAGGCTCTTGGGATTTCACTATTCAATTACCGAATGAAGAATTCAATGGAGTGATGAAATTAAAGAAAGATTCTTCTTACTCTGGAGTATTGGTTTCGTTTGAACGAGGCGATGTTGAATTACATGATGTCATGATTAATGGTGATAACTTGACCTGCAATTTCAGAATGCGTGGAGCGGAGTATAAAATTCAGGGAGATTTTCAGGGCGCCACATTTAATGGAATGGTTTTGTTTGATAACAAAGAATTTGCAATGACGGCTAAGCGACCTGCTGAACCATTGCAGGCATATGCTCCTCCACAAGTAAAATACATTCTTTCGGATGATGACGTAAAAGAAATGGAGACCAACATTGATCATTCCGGCTTAGTCGATGCGTTTAATTTAGATGGATTTGAACGGGGTGAATTTATCTACAATTCAAATTGTATTACCTGCCACGGCAATGAGGACTTTGAGGGTTCAATACCGATGTCGCGCAAGTTTTGGTCTCAGCCCTTCAAAGCTGGATTCGATCCTTTCTCAATTTATCAAACACTTACCAAAGGGTATGGCTCTATGCCGGGCCAGATGACGCTTACTCCGCAGCAAAAGTATGATGTGATTGTTTACATCCGTGAAAAGTTTATCAAGAGGACTAATCAAGAGCAGTATTTTAAAGTCACACCGGGCTATCTGGCCAAGCTCCCAAAGGGAACATCTAATGGGCCAGATGCAAAGCCTTATCATCCATGGTCGGACATGGACTATGGAAACTTTTTCATTAATACCTACGAGCTCGCGGATGAGAAGACAGGAATCAAACGTTATCATTCACCTAGACCAGCGCCATTCAAGGATGAAGACTATCTAAAAAACAATTTTGCTTACAAGGGAATTGCCATTAGGTTAGATGAAGGAGCAGGAGGTGTTTCAAAAGGGAAAGCATGGATGATCTTTGATCACGATGTGATGCGAGTGGCTGGCGGTTGGACCGGAGAAGGTTTTATTGATTGGGAAGGTATTCTGCTTAATGATCAACACGAGACGTATCCAAGAACAATTGGTCAATTGCATTTCGAAACACCGGTAGGACCTGGATGGGCTAACCCAACCTCTGGATCTTTTGAAGATCCCAGATTTACAGCACGTGATGGACGAAAGTTTGGACCGGTTCCAAAACAATGGGCCAACTATAAAGGTCTCTATCAAAATGGCCAAAACATCGTAATCTCTTATACGGTTGGCAATTCAGCTATTTTTGAGAAGTTAGGAGTTGAGAAAAATGATGAGCAAATAGTTTTCACAAGAACGTTAAACATTTCTCCGTCACGCGACATTCTTAAAATGAGAGTAGCTCTTGCTGGCACCAAGGTAGAAGTATCGGGAAAAGGCGCTTCATTGAAGGAAGAAAATGGTTATCTGATTTTGGAAATTTCAAGTTCGTCTAAAACAGCTATCAAACTGTTCATTTCGGACAAAAAAAGTAATAGCCTTACTGAGTATGCGAAAAAATCAGCAGCTCCGGAATTACTGGACCAGTATACGATAGGTGGGGAGACTCACTATCCTCAAGTTATCACCACTCAGGTAAGCAAAGGCAATGAAGATAATTTATTTGCGGTAGATCAGTTGACTGCTCCCTATGATAATCTTTGGAAGTCAAGAATGAAATTCAGTGGTATTGACTTTTTGAAAGATCCTAATGTTGCGGTGATGTGCACCACAGATGGTGACGTGTGGAGAGTTACGGGGTTGACAACTGATAAAGGAGAGCTTCAATGGCAGAGAATTGCTTCTGGTTTGTTTCAACCTTTAGGGATCAAAGTCTTGAATGAAAAAATTTATGTCACGTGCCGCGACCAACTTGTATTGCTGCGTGACTTGAATGGGGATGGTGAGACCGATTATTATGAAAGTTTCAATCATGATCACCAGGTAACGGATCACTTCCATGAGTTTGCCATGGGTTTGCAGGCGGACAAAGAAGGGAATTTATATTATGCCAAAAGTGGAAGGCATGCGAGAGAAGCGCTGATACCTCAACATGGTACCTTATTGAAAGTAAGTAAAGATGGATCTGCGACCGAGATCATTGCAACAGGGTTTAGAGCAGCAAACGGGGTATGCATTAACCCCGATGGAAGCTTCATTGTTACCGACCAGCAAGGCTATTGGAATCCCATGAATCGTGTCAATTGGATTGAAGGTAAAGGAAAATTCTACGGGAATATGTGGGGATATAATCCGCCAAAGGACTCAACCAACGCTGGCATGCAGCCCCCAATGGTTTGGATTGATATGGAATTTGATCGCTCGCCTTCAGAACTGTTGTGGGTAGATAGTAAAAAGTGGGGGCCTTTAAACGGAAAACTTCTTAGTTTTTCATACGGCTTTGGGAAAATTCAATTGGTATTGAATGAAGAAGTAAATGGACAGAGACAAGGAGGAGTTATTGACTTGCCGGGAGTTAAATTTAGAAGCGGTGTAATGAGAGGAAGGTTCAATCCACAAGATGGTCATCTATATGCATGTGGTATGTCTGCATGGGGAACATCACAAACGATGAGAGGAGGGGATTTTTACCGACTTCGTTATACAGGTAAACCATTATCTCTTCCAGTTGAATTGAATGCGGAAGATGATGGAATGACTTTAAGTTTTGCTGATGAATTGGATGAAAAGTCCAATGATATTTCAAACTTTGAGGTACAGACCTGGAGTATTCTAAGAAGCAGAAAGTATGGATCAGAGCGATACAATACTCAAACTTTGAAAATTATAGAGGTTATCATGAGCAAGGACAGAAGGTCTGTGAAACTTAGGATACCAGATGTACAACCTGTTGATGTGATGACGATAGCTTATTCGGTAGTTGATACAAAGGGAAATAAATTGACGGGCAGGGTGCAAAACACAATTCATAATTTAAGAAAAAAGCAAGCTCAGATCAGGTAACAATCAATCAGTAGTAAGCGGTATACAGAAATTTTAATGAGTCAAAATGAAAAAAGAGATAAGCAGTAGAACTAAATGGTTGAGCAACGCATTTGCATTGTTGATGCTGGCTGCGGCATCAATTCAATGTACCTCACCCGATTCAGCTCCGTTAAAAATTAGAAAAGATTCGCGAATCGTTTTGATCGGAAACAATCTTGGATCACGTATGATGAACTACGGTTATTTCGAAACCGAAATGCAAGTTCGCTATCCTGATAGTTTACTTTTTATCCGTAATATGTGCGATGGGGGAGATACCCCGGGTTTCAGACCACATTCCGGTCGAGTGTCACCTTGGGCATTTCCAGGTGCCGAAAAATTCCAAACTGAACTGGCAACAAATTCAGGAAGTGAAGGCCATTTCGAAACGCCTGACCAGTGGCTGACGAGATTGAAGGCGGACATCATAATTGCTTTTTTTGGTTACAATGAATCGTTTGAAGGAGAAAAAGGACTTGAAAATTATAAAGGAGAACTGGATGCCTTTATCAAGCATACTTTGGCTCAAAAGTATAATGGAAAATCAATTCCTCAGTTGGCTATTGTTTCACCAATTGCTTTCGAAGACCTTACAGATTCATTGGATGTACCCAATGGTGTAAAAGAAAACGCTAATCTTTCGCTTTACGCAAAGGCGATGAAGGAAGTGGCAGCCAATAATAACATCCTTTACATAGAGGCATTTAATCCTACAAATGAGTGGTATAAGGAAAGTAAGCAACCCTTGACCATCGATGGTTCTCAACTTAATGATGCTGGCTATTTAAAATTTTCAGAATTACTTGTTGATGGGGCTTTTGGCCGTGTCTTGCCGAAGGCAGAAGCGCACAGAGAACTTATTCACGCAGCTGTGATGGAAAAAAATTGGATGTGGCATAATGATTATAAAATTCCAAACGGTGTTCATGTTTTTGGTCGTAGGTATGATCCTTTTGGGCCAGATAATTATCCATTTGAACTTACCAAGATTAGGGAACTCACTGCCATACGAGATACAGCGATATGGGTGGCAGCCAAAGGGGAGACGATGGATCTTGCAGCTGCTGATAAGAATACATCGGTCCTACCGCCAGTCGAAACCAATTATAATCCAGAAAAGAATGCCAGCCTTGAATACCTATATGGAAAAGATGCTCTTAATAAATTGAAGGTACCCCCTGGATATAAAATCGATCTCTTCGCTTCTGAAAAAGAGTTTGCTGACTTGGCAAACCCGGTTCAGTTGTCTTTTGATAATAAGGGTAGGCTGTGGGTGGCTACTATGCCGAGCTACCCTCATTACAAGCCAGGTGACAGTAAGCCAAACGATAAACTCATCATCTTAGAAGACACCGATAACGATGGGAAGGCAGATAAACAAACCACATTTGTAGATGGCTTGCATGTTCCGGTTGGCTTTGAATTTGCTCCGGAGGGAGTTTATGTTTCGCAAGGAACTAACTTAGTATTGTACACCGATACTGATGGTGATGACAAGGCTGACAAGAAAGAAATTATCCTTAGTGGTTTTGATGATCACGACACGCATCATGCACACAGTGCTTACGCTGCAGATCCTTCTGGCGCCATTTTCATGGGTGAAGGCGTATTCCTGCACACCAATGTGGAAACCTCTTATGGTCCGGTGCGAGCTACTAACGGTGGTTTTTACCGCTACAGTCCACAGCGTCATCATCTAGAGCGTGTTGCACAGCTTTCTATTCCTAATCCGTGGGGCATTGCATTTGACGAATGGGGCCAGGATATTTTTGCGGAAACATCAGGGCCCGATGTTCGATGGATGCTACCAGGCGAAATCAAGCCAAGGTATGGAGTGGCTACTCATAAATCCTTTAACCTTGTTGAGGATAAGCATCGAGTTCGTCCTACATCAGGGCTTGAATTTGTTTCAAGCAGACATTTTCCTGATGAAGGGCAGGGAGATTTTCTAATCAATAATACAATTGGTTTTTTAGGAACCAAGCAACACACGCTGAAAGATGATACTACTGGCTTTACGAGTCATCATGTTCAAGATCTGGTAACATCGGAAGACAAAAATTTCAGACCGGTTGATATGGAGTTTGCTCCCGATGGTTCTCTCTATTTGGTGGATTGGCACAACATATTAATCGGTCACATGCAGCACAATGCACGCGATCCCCTTCGCGATCACGTGCATGGTCGTATTTACAGAATCACGTATCCTTCGAGACCATTGGTTACACCAGCCAAAGTTGCTGGTGCCAGTGTTGAAGAACTACTTGATAATTTAAAACTACCTGAATTCAGAACCCGCTATCGCTCCAGACGTGAGCTAAGAGGCCACAAGGCAAGCGAGGTGTTGCCAAAGGTTACCACTTGGGTGGCAAATCTAAATATAGAAGATGAAAAGTATTCTCATCATATCGTTGAAGCATTGTGGGTTACCTGGGGATTGGATAAAGTGGATGAAAGTTTATTGCATCAGGTTCTCCAATCAAAAGATTTTCATGCAAGAGCTGCTGCCGTACGCGTTCTTCGCTATACCGGACATCAAATTAAAAACCAATCAGAATTACTCATGAAGGCTGCCCAGGATGAGCATAGTCGTGTTCGTCTGGAAGCCATTGTTGCAGCGTCTTGGTTAGATAAAGAAGTGGGATTGCCAATTGTTATTGAAGCAGGTAAAAAGCCACTGGATAGATGGATGATTGAAGCTCATGCAACAGCTATTGCACACCTGAACGGAATGTCAGTAAAAGAAAAAAAGGAAGAAGAAGTAGTTACAAGTCTCAAGGGAATTGACAGGGACTTGTTCTTCAAAGGAAAGGTAATCTATGCTAAAGATGGATACTGCATAACTTGTCATCAGGCAGATGGAGCAGGACTTTCTCCCTCCGGCTTCCCTGGTCTCATAGGTACTAATTGGGTATTGGGAAATGAAGAACGTTTGATAAAAATTGTATTAAAGGGAATTATGGGTCCAATCGAGGTAAATGGAAACAAGTATGCTGGACAAGTTCCAATGACTCCCTTTGGTGGAATGCTTAATGATGAAGAGGTAGCAGCGGTTCTTACCTATGTTAGAAATGCGTTTGGAAATAAGGCTTCTGCCGTCTTACCTGAGAAGGTAAAAGCGGTTCGGGAAGCGGAGAAAGATAAGAAAGGCTTTTACTCACCGGATGAGTTGCTAAAGCTACATCCAATGGAAAAATAATTACTATTCAAAAATAAATGGGTAATGAATAAGATTGGATTCAATTTATTGGCGTGGTCAGGAGGTATCGGGGAAGATATGTTTCCTGTTTCAGAACGACTTAAAAAAATTGGTTATGATGGAATAGAATGCTTCATGGCTGAGCCGAACATAGATAGTTATAAGCACTTTGGGAATCATTTGAAAAGCATTGGGTTGGAAGCAACATGTGTACTTGGGTTAAGTCCTGAAGAAAATCCTGCTAGTGATTCCGCTTTGATTCGTGATAAGGCTCTAGTCCGTTTAAAGCATGCCATTGATTGTGCGCATGCCATAAATTCAAAAATTATCTGTGGTCCTATACATTCAGCTTTTGCCTACTTTGCTGGGCGACCGCCTGAAGCAAATGAATATGAATGGAGCGCAGACGTGTTACGCTCAGCTGGTGAATACGCTGCACAGGCGGGTATTACCTTAACACCTGAAGCCCTCAACCGTTTTGAGTGTTACTTGTGCAACACGATGGATCATTTAAAAATGCTAGTCGATAAAGTATCGCACCCCAATGTAAAAGCTATGTTCGATACGCATCATGCTAACATTGAAGAAAAAAAACTTGCTATTGCTTTAAGAACAATTGCCCCAGTACTTGCACATGTTCATATCAGTGAGAATGATCGTGGAACGCCAGGAGATGGTCATGTATCCTGGGATGAAACATTTTCAACCTTGGCATCAATAAAGTATCAAGGCTGGCTCACGATTGAAGCTTTTACAAGGAACGATCCTGGCTTCGCAAATGCCATCAATGTTTGGCGTGAATATTCTAAACCATGGGATATGGCTGAAAAAGGGTTTGAGTTTATAAAGCAGAATGGTAGTAAGTATGGCCTCTAATAGCAACCTACTGGATTAAATTATTTAAACTTGGTTATGCCTCAATTATTGCTACTTACTAATTTCTGGCTCTGGCAATTTCTTGGGAGACTACATCCGCTCGTTGTTCACTTTCCAATAGGCGTTTTAGTTGTAGCTCTTATTCTTGAATTCTATTCAAGCAAGAAAAAGGATCAGGACTTTCGATCGGGTAAATATGTGATATTATTGATTGGCACTTTGAGTGCTATTGCTGCAGCAGCCTTTGGCTTATTGCTCAAAGATCAGGATGATTACGTTGGCAACTTGCTCGATATTCACCAATGGTCTGGGATTACTACTGCACTATTGTCAGTCGGCACTTTTTACTTTTTTCATCTATCAGTAAGGAGAAGTACCAATAAGCTGTTAACTGTTTATAGAACTCTTTTATTGTTCACGGTATTGAGTGTGACGATTGCTGGACATTATGGGTCTTCATTAACACATGGACCAGATTATTTAACGGAAGTTTTACCTTGGAATAATGAGAGTGTCATTTCGGGAAACCCTGAATTTAACTTAGCCAGCTTAACCAACGACTCCACTGACAGGGAACTTAATTCCAGTCAAATTAATGCTCTTAATCTGGAGGTGCGATCAATCTTTGCACACAATTGTTATAAATGCCACGGTGCTGAGAAAACAAAAGGCCAACTGAGACTGGATAGAAAAGAACTTGTTATGCGAGGCGGCAAATCAGGCGAAGTAATTAACCAAGGCCATCCGGAGAAAAGTGAAATGATAAGAAGGCTCCTTCTCCCACGAGGAGACAAAGAATCAATGCCTCCTAAAGGAAAGACCCTTAGTCGACAAGAGATTGCTACGCTGGAGCTTTGGATAAAGCTAGGCGCACCGTGGCCGGCCAATTCAAATGAGAAAAGCATTTACAGAGTGGCCGAACTGGCACCACGCAAGCCTCTAATTCCAAATGATAATTTAGGATTAACTAATCCGGTTGACCGCTTTGTCAATTCATATTTTGTAGAAAAGAAAATCTCATGGCCTTCGGTTGTTGATGATAAGATTTTCATCCGAAGGGTTTTTCTCGACATCATTGGTTTATTGCCCCCTCCTGAAAAAATTGATGATTTTGTAGCTGATACTAACTCCTCCAAACGAGAATTACTTGTTAAGGAACTACTTGATAGAAAGGATGACTATGCACAACATTGGTTGAGTTTCTGGAATGATGCACTGAGAAATGATTACTCAGGCACAGGCTATATAACCGGGGGCCGTTTTGCCATTACGGACTGGCTCTATGAATCCTTGAAAAGTAATAAGCCGTATGATTTGTTCGTCAAAGAACTCGTTAACCCAGATAAGAAATCAGAAGGATTTATCAGAGGAATACAATGGCGGGGCACGGTGAATGCAAGTCAGCGTGTAGAAATGCAAGCTGCGCAAAACATCTCGCAGGTTTTCCTGGGTTTAAATCTAAAGTGTGCTTCTTGTCACGACAGTTTCATCAGCGACCTTAAATTATCTGATGCATACGCATTTGCGAATATTTTTTCTGATACCACATTGGAAATTAACCGCTGTGATAAGCCCATTGGAAAAATGGCTGGAACAAAAGTTATATTTTCTGAGCTTGGCACAATCGACAGTTCCTTAAGCGTTGAAGGAAAGCTTAAGCAATTAGCGGAATACCTGGCAGCTCCGAAAAACGGTAGGCTTTATCGAACTATTGTCAATAGAGTGTGGGCACAAATGATGGGCAGAGGAATAGTGGAGCCAGTAGATATGATGGATAATGAACCATGGAGTCAAGATCTGCTGGATTGGCTGTCATCTGATTTTGTGGAGAACAAGAGCGATCTCAAGCAACTGATTTTTTTGATTGCAACATCAAAGACTTATCAATTGCCATCTGTAGGAATCAAAAATGAGAATGATATTGTTAATCCAGACTATACCTTCAAAGGGATGCACCGCAGGAGATTATCAGCAGAGCAGTTTGTAGATGCGGTTAGCACCACCATTGATCCGGTTTATCCTGATACGATCCGACAATACAACCCGTTTAAAAATTCTGATTCATCGATCTCTTTGCGTTATGCAAGGGCATCACTTGTCAAAAACGATATTTTCCTAACCGCCTTAGGCCGCCCTAATCGGGAGAACGTCTCAACAAGTAGATCCTCTCAAGCAAATCTGTTGCAAGCACTTGAACTTACCAACGGACTTACATTCAATACTGTTTTGGAGTCAGGGTCTAAAAAATTGCTGCAACGTTACTCTAACAGTGATCAAATTATTACGGAATTGTACAGGTTGTGTTTGGGTCGCCCTCCAGGGAAGGCAGAACTAAAGCCAGCCGTAGAAAAGTTAGGCGCATTGCCAAGTGAAGAGGATATCCAAGATTTAATGTGGGCTATTCTGCTGTTGCCAGAATTTCAGTTGATTTATTAATTCAAAAACGATTATGGATAAGAACTGGAACCGTAGGGAATTTTTGCAAAGAGCAAGCGTGGCCACCTTAGGTGCCCTTGCGGCAGGAATGCCAACTTCTATGTTAAGCTCTTGCGCCTCTCCAAAGATCAATGCCAAAGCTGATACGGTAATCCTCCTTTGGATGGCGGGTGGCATGGCACACACGGATACGTTTGACCCAAAGAAATATACACCTTATGAAAAGGGAATGCAGTCGAATACTGTGTTAAGCACATTCAATTCTGTTCCAACTGCGTTAGACGGAATTCATTTTTCGGAAGGCCTTCAATCGATCGGAAGTGTCTTGAATGAAGGTACTATAATTCGTTCTTATGTGGCTGCTGATCTCGGTCATATTTTACACTCGAGGCACCAATACCATTGGCACACCTGCTATGAACCTCCCCAGACTGTTGCGGCACCTCATATTGGTTCTTGGATTGCCAGTCAGCTGGGTCCAAAGAATCCCGTAATACCTGCATTCATTGATATCGGGCAACGATTCACAGTTGGAGAGGCAGAAGAACTGAAAGCATTTCATACCGCAGGATTTCTCGGCAACGAATTTGGTCCATTCTTTATACCAGATCCCTCAGCAGGCCTCGATAGTGTGAAGCCTCCTGTGGGGATGAGCTATCAACGATTTGAAAAGAGAAATCAACTTTATAAGGAACTAATCGGTAAAAGTCCCATTGGCGAATATGGAAGTGACTATCAAAAGGAATCGCTTCAACGCTCAATGGAGCAAGCATACATGTTACTGAAATCTCCTGAGTCAAAGGCATTTGATTTAAGTTTAGAGCCACGTGAAAATTATGATAGATATAATACGGGCAGGTTTGGATTAGGATGTCTTCTTGCAAAGAGACTAACCGAACAAGGCGCGAGGTTCATCAGCGTAACAACAGAATACGAACCTTTTAAAGGTTGGGATACACATGAGAATGGGAATAGCCGATTGGCTGAAATGAAAAGGCAGATTGATTCGCCCATCGCACAACTAATTAAAGACCTTAAACAAACCGGACATTTGGATAGGACCATGATCATTTTGGCTAGCGAGTTTAGTCGTGACATGATGACCGAAGGCAGGCCAGGAGCAAAAGTACAAGAGCAAGTGAGCCAGCCGGATATCATTAATGACATAAAACATTACGGGATGCACCGCCATTTTACAGATGGTTGTTCTATTTTGATGTTTGGTGGAGGGATTAAAAAAGGTTATGCCTATGGTAAAACGGCAGATGAGCGTCCGTGTAAATCCATAGAGAAGCCAATCAAAATTGCGCAACTGCATCAAACCATCTATCATGCCTTGGGTATTCCTGCAGACACACACTATGAAATAGAAAAGCGACCATTTTATACGACTCCGGACGGCAACGGTAAAGCAGAAATGGAATTATTTGCCTGATAATAAATTCAAAGAAAAGTAACTTCAAATAGCTCAAATGCCATTTATCAATTAAATTTAAAAATGAGGTTTGAAATGATTAAACTTCATAGTTCATCTAAAATTCGATTAATAAGAAGCCAACCAGAAACTTTAAAAATTTATAACATGCCTAAAGTCAAAAGCCGTCTCTATCATTTTCTATTGGCAGTTTCAATCCTTGTTTTTGCCGTCTCATGTCAAAAAAAGGAAGAAGCTAAAAACGGGAATCCTAAAATTGATAAACTAAAACTTCCCGAAGGTTTTAAAGCGGAGCACTTATATAGCCCTGCCGACAATGATCAAGGCTCATGGGTGGCTATGACGTTCGATAATAAGGGACGAATGATTACGGCAGATCAATACGGTGCTTTGTATCGCCTTGAGTTGCCAGTGGCTGGTGACACAACAAAGCCAAAAGTAGAAAAACTGATTATCGGATCAGATGCTGACAAAAGCACTGATACGACCACCTTAAAAATAGGAATGGGCTTTGCACAAGGTTTACTTTATGCCTTCAATAGTCTGTATGTGATGGTCAATCATAACAGCGATAAAGACTTCGACAAGAATACAGGCATGTATCGACTTCAGGACACTGATGGCGATGATCAGTTTGATAAGATTACGTTAATTAAATCTCTTGCGGGTGAGCCTGGAGAGCATGGGCCTCATAGCATTATTTTATCGCCTGATAAAAAATCTATTTATATCTCCGCTGGTAATCATGTGGACGTTCCAGATATGGAAATGTACAGATTGCCGCCTGTGTGGCAAGAAGATAATCTGTTCCCTCAGATAAAAGATCCAAGAGGTCACGCCAATAACCGAAAAGCACCTGGAGGTTGGATTGCTCATATGGATTCTCTCGGCAATCATTGGGAAATGGTTGGAGCCGGATTTCGGAATGAGTTTGATATTGCTTTCAATGAGGCAGGGGATTTGTTTACGTATGATTCTGATATGGAGTGGGACTTTGGCATGCCTTGGTACCGGCCAACCCGAATATGCCACGTAACCAGTGGAAGTGAATTCGGATGGCGAACAGGCAATGGCAAATGGTCTCCGTTATATCCGGATAACTTGCCACCGGTATTGAATATAGGTCAGGGCTCACCAACCAGTTTGATCAGTGGAAGCAATGCAGCCTTTCCAGAAAAATATAAGAAATCAATTTTTGCTTTTGACTGGAGCTTTGGAATCATCTATGCAATTCACCTTGAATCGAAAGGAGCATCTTATACTGCTCATGCAGAAGAATTTATTTCGGGTTCACCATTACCATTAACCGATGGTGTAATCGGTCCGGATGGTGCGATGTACTTTCTGACAGGTGGAAGAAGATTGGAGTCTGATCTCTATAGGATATCTGCCACTACTCAAGATAAGGGTGCGGCTTCTGATGCTGCGCTTATCACCGAAGAAAATAAACTCAGAAGGTCATTGGAAAAGTATCATGAGCCAAACAAGAATGCGGTAGAGGTCGCTTGGCCTAATCTTAAACATGAAGATCGTTTCGTTCGCTACGCTGCGCGCATCGCTGTAGAGCATCAACCCGTAGTTACCTGGCAAGAAAGAGCTTTAAAGGAAAGCGATCCCGTTATACTCACAGAGGCTATGATTGCTTTGGCGCGCCAGGGCAAACCAACAGTCAAGAACAAAATGTTCCAGGCCTTGGCAAGAGTTGATTACGAAA
This sequence comes from Bacteroidia bacterium, assembly GCA_031384515.1. Taxonomy (GTDB): domain Bacteria; phylum Bacteroidota; class Bacteroidia; order Cytophagales; family Cyclobacteriaceae; genus ELB16-189. Next base: position 3,442 of record JANNAQ010000037.1, on the reverse strand, counting down.
AGCTTTCTCCTTCACAACAGCTTGATATTGTTCGGGCCTTTGAGGTTCTTATTTTCCGTATGGGTAAGCCAGAAGGTGCAGTGAAAGACCAAGTGGTAGCATATCTGGATCCAAAATTCCCTGCTTCGTCAAACGAACTGAACCGGGTTTTATGCAAAGTGCTTGTATTTATCGGGGCACCTGGTTCAGTTGAAAAGACATTGACTTTGTTAGCGAATGCCAAAGATGATCCAATGGAAAAGACAGTTAGCGCGTCATCTGATCTCATTATGCGAAATCCACAGTATGGATTGGATATCGCTAAAATGCTTTCAAATGTTCCACCAGCGCAACAGACATACTATGCCACTGTCCTTAGTGAAGCAAATTCAGGATGGACTCCTGCTCTTCAAGATCAATACTTCAAATGGTTTGCAAAAGCATTTACCTACAAAGGTGGAGTGAGTTATGTTGGATTCATCGATAAGGCAAGGAAGAAAGCGTTGGCTCATGCACCTTCTGATAAAGTAAGTTACTACGACACGCTTTCGGGTGGCGCATTACTAACTGAATCCGGAAATGATCTAGCAAATCTTCCTCAACCAAAAGGTCCTGGAAAATGGCGTAATAATGAAGAGGCATTAGCGATAGATGTAGAGGCACTTGCTAACAGAGACTTTGTAACCGGCAAGAATATGTTTGCGGCCTCTCTCTGCAGCTCTTGTCATACCATGCGAGGAGAAGGTGGAAATATTGGCCCTGACCTAACGCAAGTGGGCACGCGATTTACTGCCAAGGATATACTCGTACACACAGTAGACCCGAATAAAGAAGTTTCTGATCAGTATGCTGCCACTGTGTTTACTATGAAAGATGGTAGCTCTGTCGTTGGCAGATTAATTAACGAAGATGATGGAAAGTATTTTGTTTCGCAGAATCCCTTTTCTCCACAAACATTACGTGAATTGCCAAAAGGCGAAGTGTTATCCACTAAACTTTCAAAAGTTTCTCTTATGCTCCCGGGTTTAACTAACCGGTTAAATGATGAAGAGATAAAAGACCTTATCGCCTATATGGTTGCTGGTGGGAATAAGGATCATGAAGTGTATACGGGGGGAAAGTAAGATTGGCTCATGAACGCACACAAATTTTTGGTAAAGTGTTCTTTATAAAAATCATGACTATCAAAAACTGCTTGAGTATTTTATGCGTTGCTACAATGCTATCTAGCTGTACATCGAAGAAGATTTACGATTTGGAGAACTTAACTAGAGACATTAATCAATTTGAGAAATCCGATCAAATGAGAATTATTGAATTCTCTAAGAAGTATGAAAAACTAAAGGGCCAATATGACTCTATTGATGATGTTCCGGTTAGATTAGTAGAAAGTCTAAGTTATATCGAATTATTGGAGCAGATCAAGACTCATGAAGATCGGCTAATTATGCGGAAAATTGACTTTAGCATCAGGGTCATAGAAACATTTAAGAAAATTTCAGAGAAGGTTGATACCGTTAAATTATCCCAATTTGATAATCCTGTGCTTCTTTTTACACAAGATGTTTTGACGCTACCTTCTGAAATAATGTTGAGAGAAGGGCGACCCTTTAGTCAATATAAAGACCATGGAGCAGATGTCGTTATTATATCGGAATCTATGGCAAACAAAGCGAAATTGAAACTAGGAGATATCATTTCAATTGATAAGGAATTTAAAATAATTGGCATAACAAATCATATTGACATTATTAGACCATATGACCCAATGTATTTCTTGATAAAAACTAAAATTTAAGCACAACTCCAATTAAAGTTTATAAAGATTATGGTTAGGTAGTGATGTGTAATATTCTTCTCAAAATTTAATTAAATGAAAACAAAATCGGGTTCATCTTTGGTACAGATCTTTTTTATTGTGACTGTATTGGCGACCTCTAGCTTCAAAACTTCTGTAAGCGGCCAGACAAAAGAGGCTGGATTCAAGAAAATTTTTAATGGAAAAACATTGAATGGATGGGAAGGAGATACCAACTATTGGAGAGTTGAGGATGGCAGCATAGTAGGAGAGATTACCGCTGATAAATTGCTGAAGAGCAATACATTTATTATTTGGAAAGGAGGAGAGCCTAAAGATTTCGAACTAAAACTGGAATATCGAATTACAAAGGATGGCAACAGTGGCATTAATTATCGAAGTGAACAATTAAAAGACGTACCCTTTGCCTTGAAGGGTTATCAAGCTGATATTGATGGCAATAATTACTACACTGGTCAGAATTATGAGGAACGCGGTCGAACAACGCTTGCCTACCGTGGGCAAAGGACTACCATTAAAGTTACTGATGATTCTAATGCAAGTGTGAGAGACAATGTAAAGAACAATGCATGGACGAAAGTAGAAATCAAGAAATCATGGAATAAGGATTCTTTGAAAACGTTCATTAAAGATTCTGATTGGAATGAAGTCCATTTGATAGTAAAGGGAAATCGACTGCAACATTACGTCAATGGTATATTAATGAGTGATGTAACAGATGATGATGCAGTGAACCGAAAAATGAACGGAATGCTTGGCGTGCAAGTGCATGTTGGGCCGCCAATGAAAGTTGAGTATAAGAACATCAAGTTGAAGGAGTTGTAACATGAGGTATCTATGCCTAAGAAAACTACGCATGGAGGAAGAAATAAAGAATATAGCTAATTACTGGTAATTCAATGAACAGGTATCATTTCTCGCTACTAGCTTTCGTGATATTCCCATCGCTTTCATTTCAACCTATTGGTGAATTGAAATTTAAAAAGCAGATGATTGCTGCTGAAAGTAATGAGTCAGTTGGTGTGTTTGATGTGAATGGTGATCAGAATCTGGATATCGTATCAGGCAGTTATTGGTATGAAGGTCCTGCATTTTTAAAACGTCACATGATTGGCCAGGTAAAAAGAGTAGGGGAGTATTATGATGATTTCTCAACCATTCCCATGGATGTGAATGGTGACGGAAAAACAGATTTCATCACAGGCGGATGGTTTGATGAAACCCTTCGCTGGCGTGAAAATCCAGGTGATAACACAGAGTGGAAACTGCATGATATTGTTAAGACCGGCAACATTGAAACCACTCGCGCTTGGGATGTGGACGGAGATGGGTTTGATGAGATAGTACCTAACACACCTAAAAAGCAATTAGCCTACTACACGTTAACGCGTGATGAAAACGGAAAATCTATAGGACAATTCACCAGGACGCTAGTAGCTGAAGTTCATGGTCACGGCCTGGGCTTTGGTGATATCAATAACGATGGCCGAAAAGATTTTATTATTTCAACAGGATGGCTCGAAGCTCCTGACGATCGTAAGACCAAGCCATGGAAACTTCATGCTGATTTTGATTTAGGAACGGCCAGTATTCCTGTTATCGTTGCGGATGTTAATTGGGATGGATTGAACGACCTTATCGTAG